>CAZDPU010000064.1:0-1593 GCA_964507645.1 uncultured bacterium | reverse complement strand
CTGGGGTCCTACAAACTTACGCGGTTAGTGCTGGAAGGGAAGTGAGGGTTATTCTCGATCCTGACAGAACTACTGATGAGGATCCCATTGCATTGGCTGGAGAATTGTTAAAAAGAATAAAAAAAGAATTAGATATCCCGGGAAAAACTACAATTACTGTAATTAGGGAAAAGAGGGACTCGGTTCAAGGATGATTAAGGTTTTAGCGATTGGAGATGTTTTCGGGAGACCAGGAAGAAACTTGTGCAAAAAAATCATTCCGGAACTCAAATCCAAACACAAGACTGATTTGATTATCATCAATGCTGAAAATGCAAGTGGGGGACGAGGCCTTTCTGAAAAAAACTACAAAGAAATCATGGAGACCGGAGTTGACCTCATAACATTAGGAGACCATATGTTTGACCAAAAGTCAATTAAGGCAATCATGGATGATTCTAAAAATCCAATCATCCGTCCAGCAAATTATCCAAGTTCAGAAATGGCTGGAACTGGAGTTTGGACAAAGTCTGTCAAAGGGTTAGAGGTTAATGTTATCTGTCTTCAGGGAAGGATATTCATGAGAGAGGGCACGGACAATCCTTTCGGAGCATTTGATGAAATTCATGGGAAATTAAATCCCGGTTCAATTAACTTAGTTGAGTTCCATGCTGAAGCTACAAGTGAAAAGCATGCAATGTTTTGGTATCTTGATGGACGTGCTTCAGCTGCATGGGGGACACACACTCATGTTGCAACAGCAGATGAAAGAGTGTATCCGCAAGGCCTTGGCGCAATTGCCGATCTAGGTATGACTGGACCTGTTGACAGTGTGATTGGCGTTGATTGTGAAAGCAGCATCAAGAGATTTACTTCAGGGATTTACTCAAGGTTCAAGGTCTCAGAATCTGAGAGGGTTGCATTGAATGGTGCTTTGTTCGAGATTGATGAGAAGACCAAAGAGTGTATAAGTGTTACCAGGATTCGTGAAGAATCTATAGTTTAATTGCCAAAATTTTTCTAAAAAACAAACCAATTAAAAATAATTTCAGGATCTGGAATTCCTGTATAGCTATCTTCCCAACTCCCCCCTACACCAAAAGGATCAAAACCTTCTTCCCAGTAGCTACTTTGATTTTCTGTAATCCTTATAGCTACTTGCATTGTCTTTGTGCCAAAGGTTAAAAATGCTTCATTTCCTGAATAGTCTTCATAAACATCAGAACAAAATAAACAATCTAATGCATCTGCTGTTTTTCCTAGGCCGGTATAGATTGACCACTTTAAACCTATATACTCCAAATTACCTAACCAGCCTGATTCATAATCAAGGTACTGATTCAGGGATAACGAGAAGGCAAGGCGACTAAAATCACCGCTTCCCCAACTTTGTTGTTGAATCCCAAGCCCAAAACCAGGAACAAGATTGCTATCCGGGGCTTCTTGGTTTTTATAATGGTGAATCCATTCAAGCCCAAGAATTTGTGACTTGTCAACATTGTCACCTTGGCTCAAGTTCAAGACCATTCCACTGGTCAAATCTTGAGAAAAGGCCTTTGCCGGGAAGAATGTAAAGAGAAAAAAAAGAAAGAACAGCTTCGAGTAATTTTTCAT
>CAZDPU010000063.1:0-1614 GCA_964507645.1 uncultured bacterium | reverse complement strand
AAGGGTCTGACCCTCCTGAATGCATTTGACCATCAATATTTTCCATAAAAAAATTTATATAAACTTAAAAAATGGTGGAGGCGCCGGGAATTGAACCCGGGTCCGGTTGTCTTATTGAGACGAGTATCTACAAGCTTAGATTGTTTTAAATGCTCAGCCTACCCTAAACAATCAAACGGCAGGCCTCAAAGCAAAACCCCGAATAACGGTCCGGGAGCCGTTCCATGATTTCTGAGCCCCTACCCTTTCTCACATGGACTTGAAAGGAGGAGCTTGCTTAAATTAAATTAAGCAAATGCGTATTCGGTTTTGCCGTTTACTTTTTTTGCCATAATCAAGGGATATGACAAACCTGCTTGCAACCCGACTGTTCCAACTTCCGTCGAAGCCAGTCGCCCCCAAATCTAATCTAGTAATCGCTACCCTTCATCGCCCTCTTGACTGACTCTTTCGCGTCCCTCCTGTCTAGCTCCTCTAAGATCCTTGATCTCTTGTCAGCCTTAGTCCTTCCCTTCCCAATAGCAATCTCTATCTTTATTCTACCTCGAGACTGGTATGCTTTGACAGGAATGACGGTTACCCCTTTGGGTTCAGTCTTCCTGTCAATGTCCAATATCTGCTTCTTTTTTAACAAAAGCTTCCTTTCCCTTGTTGAGCTTTGAGTGACTGAAGACTGGGGAAGAGGCGCTATATGTGCACCTATAAGCCAAAGCTCTCCATCTTTTATTTTCGCATGAGATTGATTCAAGCTCAACCTGCCCTCTCTTATTGAACGAACTTCCCATCCCTCTAGCGAAACCCCCGCCTCAATCTTTTCAGAAAGTTCATACATGTAATGGGCTTTCTTGTTTGTTGAGAATATCTTCATCCTGGAACACCAAGAACCTGACATGCATTCGGAATCCATGAAAGTTCTGGAAGACCTTCTGAATATTTCCTCAACTTCAACAACCCTTCAGGAAAATTGCTTACGGGATGAAATCCCAAAAACTTCAACTCTTCCTCAGGAAGTGAAGAATGAATGAATATATCACAATGCCTTTGAGCTTCTTTCAACCTTAATACAGTATAAGCCATTGGGCTGAAATCCTCAATTAGCTTTTGCCTCAAAACCTCAGGAGGGTAAGAAGCCCATTTGAACATCTCTTTGTTGCCAAAGCCCAGAGAACACTCAGCAGAATAAAACAAGGCCCCTTTTGGCTTGACCGTCTTGTACCAAAACAGAATCCCCTTCAAGGCTTCCGAAAACGTATTGTCAAAAGGAGCGCCTCCAGCACTTGCTATCAAAACATTGTTTCTTGGAACAACCGCCCTATAAAAACCCATTACGACTTTTGATCCATCCATGTGTGAATAACTGAAATCACCACAAAAAACCCTGGCTATCTTTTTGTTTTCATCCAAAAGAACATTGATATTGAAGTGAGGCTTGAGATTTGCTGAAATCTCTATAAGGTCTTCATATATCCTGTTTCCCTTCAGCCTGGCAGCTGCACATCTGAGATTCCTTGTTTTGTTCTTATCAAAAACCAAAGACCTGTTTTCTATTATCGTTTCTTTGCTGCAGGTGTTTGATAATGTTTCTGGCCCTCCAGAATAACCCAGCAAATCATG
>CAZDPU010000062.1:0-1626 GCA_964507645.1 uncultured bacterium | reverse complement strand
ACGAACTTCCGCAACTTTTAATTGTTGTTTTGGGAGACATGAGCCTTGTTGGCCCAAGGCCAGTTGTTAATGAAGAACTTCAGAGGTATGGAGATTGGCAAGATCTTCTTTTGTCTGCAAAGCCTGGTGTTACTGGATTATGGCAAGTTTCAGGACGTAGCAATCTTTCTTACGATGCAAGAGTAAGGCTAGATACATGGTATGTCCAAAATTGGTCCCCTTGGGAGGATTTCAGGATTTTAATTCTTACAATTCCTGCAGTTTTAAATAAAAAAGGAGCTGTGTAAACGGTAAAATTGGACCCTATGTCAAACCAAGAGAAGATAAAGTCATTATTAGCAAAATTAAACAAAGTTATTTTTGGTAAAAAAAATGAAATAGAACTTATTACAACTGTTTTGTTTGCGGAAGGGCATGTTTTAATTGAAGATGTTCCAGGGACAGGTAAAACCGTTTTAGCGTTAGCTGTTTCGACTGTTTTTGGGTTGGATTTCAAAAGAATACAAATGACTCCTGATTTGCTTACAAGTGATCTGACAGGATCTACAGTGATGAAAGCTGATCGGTCTGGTTTTGATTTTTCGGAAGGCCCGCTTTTTTCAAGTGTGGTTTTGGCAGATGAAATTAATAGAGCATCTCCAAAAACACTGTCTGCAATGCTTGAGGCAATGGAGGAAAAGCAAATTACCGTTGATGGAACAACAAGAATCTTACCAGAACCTTTTTTGGTTATAGCTACTCAGAATCCTGTTGAGCATGAGGGTGTTTTTCAGCTTCCATGTGCTCAATTAGATAGGTTTGCCGCTCGTGTGACTTTGGGGTATGTTGGCAAAGATATAGAAGTTGATATTTTAAATTCACAAAATACCACCCATCCTTTAGACGGACTAAAGCCACAGATTGATTCAGAGAAGGTTAAAGAGTGTATAAAAGAGGCAAGAGGAATTCATATCAGTGATGTTGTTCAAAAATACATAGTTGAAATAGTAAGAGAAACAAGGAAAAAAACTACATTTATTGGAGTAAGCACAAGAGGCGCTATAGTGTTGTCAAGGGTTGCTAGATCCAAAGCGTGGCTCGAAGGCAGGGATTACGTTCTTCCCGATGATGTAAAGAGTTTAGCGATTCCTGTTTTGGCTCATAGGATGATTGATGAATCAGGTTCTTTTGATCATAGTGAGGATGAGATAAAAGAAATACTTTCTCGAATTCCAGCACCTATAGCCTGATGCAAAAATCTAAGCCTGGATTTACTCCTCAGGGCTTAGCAACAATCTTCCTTTCATTTATCTTGTATCAGTTTGGTCATAATGTTTTGGCGATTGTAGGTTTAGAGATGCTCTCTTTTATCCTGGTTTCACTTTTAGTTTCAGGATTTTTAGAATTAAAAGCAAAAAATGATCCTGAAGGTTTAAAGGTCGTTTTCCCAAAAAGGGTTTTTGTTAATGAGATAATTTCTGTACGTTACCTACTAGAAGATCTTGGTGGTGCAAGTTGGTCTGGGTTAAATCTTAACTACAGGAATAAAAAAAATAAAAAAATAAAAACTTTTGTACCTGGAGGGGATCAGGCTGTTAGAAAAGAAGGAGTCCTTGGAAGCTTCACCAGGGAAAAAAGAGGAATTTG
>CAZDPU010000061.1:0-1853 GCA_964507645.1 uncultured bacterium | reverse complement strand
GGGACATCTCCAAGAAGAACAACACTGCTGTCTCTTTTGAAGATGGGGATTCCAGTAATCTCTCCCCCTCCCTATAAAAAACCTTTCAAGAATGAGGATTTCCCCGAATGGAATATTTCTGAATCTTTGATTGATGTGAAAAAAAGATATTTATATTGGGCAAAAAAGCAAAATAAAATAATTAAAATTTTTAATTGGGAAAATGTTGTTAAGGAGCATTTGAGTTTTTATGAAAGTTGATATTTCAATATCTCATCCATGGCTTGGGGACCATGCAGGAAGCGAAAGAGTGTTTTTGGAGTTTTTGAAAATTTTTCCCAATGCTGATTTATATTGTTTATGGGCAGATGAAAAAAAATGGAGAAAATCCCTGGGGGAGAAAAGAGTTTTTTATAGTTATTTAAATAGTTTTCCAAACATAAAAAAGTACTACAAAAAAATAGTTCCAATATTGGGTCCAGGAGCTGTTGGAAACCTGCCAACCGTTAGGTCAGACGTACATGTTTCCAATTGCCATGGTTTCATCAAGGGCATAAATGTTTCCGAAGAAACTTATCATTATTGTTATTGCTACAGCTCTATAAGGTGGATTAGCGATCAGGAAGAAATATACAGAAATTCACTTGGTCACCTTGGACAAATTTTCTTTGATTTTATAAAACCAAGAATTAGAGTATGGGAGCAAAAATCATCCAATAACGTGGACGAGTTTTTGTCAATTTCTCAATTTGTTTCTGCAAGAATTAAAAAAACACTTAATAGAGATTCAAAGGTAATATACCCTCCAGTTAATACGGATTTTTTCACACCAAAAAAAGATATAAAAAAAATAAATTATCTTTTAGTTAGCAGGTTTGTTCCTTACAAAAGAATCAATACAGCAATTGAAGCCTTTGCAAAAAGCGGAAAAAAAATTACCATCATTGGGTCAGGAACAATTGATTACCCTGGTTTGGAAAAATATCCGAATATAAATTTTTTATCTAATCTTTCAGATAAAGAATTAAGAGATATGTACAGAAGGGCAAAAGCCCTTATTTTTACTTCAGTGGAGGATTTTGGATTGGTCCCAGTTGAGGCTCTTTCATGCGGAACCCCAGTTGTTGCATTGGGGCAAGGAGGCGTTGTTGAGACTGTTCAGGATGGGGTTAACGGTATTTTCTACAGTGAGGATTGCCCTGACTCTTTAAATGATGCAGTTAAAAAATTGGAAGATTCACAAATTTCTTTAGAGGCTTGCAGGCAAAGAGCTTTGCAATTTTCTACAAAGGAGTTTATTAAAAATATAAAATCAACAATTAGAAAAAAGACTAGATAATGAAAAGAGAAATTTTAAAAATTTTCCATGGGTTGCTTGATTATCTCTTGCTTGTATGGCTATGGGACCTTTTTGTCATCAAGCAGTTCAATCCTTTTGCAAGTGTAGTTCATGTGCATTTTGGAGAAGTCCCATTAAGCGGTTTTTTTATCCCTTTGGTTTGTGTTTTTTGGAAATCCTATAAAAAGGCTTACTCCCCACTCAAAAAACATCTAAGGCCTTTTTCTTCTTGGAGCTTAGGGGTTTCTTCTTTGACTATATCTTTATGTACGCTATTTTTCTTGAGGGGTTTTTTTGTTTTTTCTTTTCCTGACAATGTAGCGGAGGATTTTCTTCAAGGGGTATTCCTCCTCCCCCTTGCTCCTGCAGCAAGGTTTTTTTCCTGGTGGGCTTTTGGTATAGTTGCCCTTCAGCTTAATCATGATTTCTTATCTTTTATTTACAGGAAAGCCCTTTTGGTACGAGGTATAAAAACACAAGTTTGGTGGTTTGGGGAAAAAGAAGAGGGGAATCTTGTAAAAAATATTTTTAATAT
>CAZDPU010000060.1:0-1888 GCA_964507645.1 uncultured bacterium | reverse complement strand
CATTTTCTCAAACATTTGTAGCTGTTGTAACAATAGCTTTTGCAATGACAACTCTTGATAGTGCCACAAGGCTTCTTAGATACAATGTTGAGGAAATTGGAAAATCCTTTAAGCTTAAAAAATTAGAAAATAAATATATTGCTGGAATTGTTGCTGTTGTTTCAATAGCTTTTTTTGCATTCATGAAAATCGGAGGAAAACCAGCAGGATTAACCCTTTGGTCTCTTTTTGGAACAACCAATCAGCTCCTCGGCGGTTTGGCCTTGCTTGTCATAACTGTCTGGTTGGCTAAATCAAAAAAACCAACTTGGTTAACTTATTGGCCTATGATGTTTCTCTTCTCAATGACAATCTGGGCAATGATCATTAATCTAAAAAACTTCTATGCTGCAAAACAATGGGAACCTCTATTTGTAGGTTTTGGTATTTTTATTCTTGCAATATTTATCATCCAAGAATCCTTTCAGGTCTTAAAAAAACGCAATACTGGAGAGAATTCGAGACACAAGGATCAGATAATTCAAAAATAATCTGATTATTTTTTAAACAATTTGGAAAATAATTTTGAAAACTTGATTTGAAGATAGTCAAAAGTATTGACCTTCTTTTTCTCAGTCCCCCTAAATTGGCTTTTTGTTATTGAGTCTTTTGACATAGCATTCCTTGCGCACAATACGCTATCTTGTAAATCATCTCTGCTTGGAAAAAGATGCATTTGTAGTTCATCTAATTTTTCTGTATTTATTTTTATGATGTCATTAAATTCAAGATGAAAAACATCCTCTTCCTCTTTCCACCTCTCTATAGACTCGTAGTCGTATTTCAAGTTAATGTGTTTAACGTATTTTCCTCTCTTGTAATCTTTTTTCCACCTTTCAGCCGATTCCCCTATCTCCCTTCTGTCTCTTGTGATAAGTATTTTTTTAAAATCTTTCAAAAGCTTAACTTTTTTTTCACTATGCCCAATATGGCTAACTGCAAGGCTTCCATTCTCCACCAAGCTCAAACTGTTTTCTAAATTTGATTTAACAGAATATTTTGATGGATTCCTTACAGCTTCATCAAGGTTTTTTGGGTCATATTTTTCATACTTATTCTCTCCTACGTGTATATATGAATGTTTTATCCCGAATTCAACAAGAAGATTAGCTAAAAGATATGTCCCTGATTTTGGTTGGCTAATTATAAAGTATTTCAAAATTCCCCCTCTTCCCTCATTGACTTTCTGATTTCCGTTGCACTAATAGAATGAATATCCGCACCAAGATCATGTTCTGTGAAAGTGTACCCAACTCCACGACCATATGAAATGTCAACAATATTTGGGACTTCCATTATTATGTAATCTTTTCCATCTTGAAAATCATCTTTATTCAAGCCTTCCACAATGCCTTTACAGACTTCATCAAAACTGAAAGGATTGTCATCCTGTCCAGGAACTCGCTCGTTCGCCTCTTTGTCTTTTGGAACCTTACGGACCATTATTAAAACTTGACCTGTAATCGCATGACAGCGTTTAAATAACTCTTGATGCCCTTTGTGCCATGGTTGCCATCTACCAAGCATTTCTACTGTTGGTTTTTCCCAGTCAAAAATAATCAACTTTTGATGGATTCTCGAATATTTTATTAGTATCTTCATACCTTCCCTCGATAATGGTGTTAATCCAAATAACATAATCAGCGTTGAAGTGATCCCGTGTCTCTTTTGTTGGACAAATAAAATCACATACTGACATTCTTCCGTTCTTTTTTTCAAACATACTATATGTTTTCATCCTTCTAGACTGCCTCATCCTGCCTTCATTTGAAAAATCCCAATCATTCGACATTTTTCTTAATTTGTCTGCATTGAAATAAGCACAACCCATTTTCTCTGTTAATTTTTG
>CAZDPU010000059.1:0-1994 GCA_964507645.1 uncultured bacterium | reverse complement strand
TGGTATTCAAATAGGGATTCTTCAGAAACGCTATCTGATTCCGCATAATTTCTCGCCATCCTTAAGATGTCATCTGATTTGTTGGCTCTATTTATTTCACCAGCAATAAGGTTTATGCTTGAGTCTGAAAAGGAAGTTCCTGAGTTGTTGTTTAGCGTGACCCATCCAGTAAGGCTTCCATCATTTACATTTAGCGTATAGTCAGCACTCCATGGGGTTCCGCTCATTAAGTATGAGAGTTTCAAGCTCTGCTCTTTTTCTTTTTCATTTGAAATTTTCCATTTTAGCCTAGGCCTTATTGCAAGTCCGTCAGGAAGATCTGGAAGGATTATTCTTCCTGGAGCACCTATGTATATTTCATTATCTATCTTGTAAACTCCCTCTCCCACATTCGACAGGAGAAGACCTTTCTTATTGGTTATCCTTCCCGTAGAGGTGTTTGTTATTGCAAACTTTATTTCTTTTCCAAGGTATTTTTCAAGTATTTTTGATTTGTTTACCAGGTCATATTCAAAATTCTGTTCGTGAATCTTGAATGAGATGTTGTTTATTGGAGACAACCTTACGCTTGCTGCCTCTAGGGTTGCGGCAAGATCCTCCAAGCTCCAAGTAACAAACTCCCCAACAGGAATCTCTGTTTTTATGACCTGATTGACATAACCTGTACCATCGTTGTAAAGGGTTAAATTCGTGGATTCAATAGTTGAGTTGTTTAATGCAAAAAGAAATAGGATATAAAGTAATAGTTTTTGTTTCATGAAACAAGTTTATAACAATTTAAGACAGTTTAGAAAAACTCTATTAATGTTTTTCTTATCTTGTCTTGCGTCTTTCCATGTCTTTGAAGAGGTGAGAGTTGCAGATAAAGTTGTTTACTCTCCAGAAAAAGAACGAGAGATAAGGTGGGATATATATATAGGTCTGCCAGATTCATGGAAGATAAATGGGAATGAACCACTTGATGAATTCTTAATACCAACAGAATTTTTACCTGAGGAAAGTGAAGGGGTTGTTTGGGAAAAAACTTTCTATCCTGATCCTGAAATGATTCTTCTTGAATGGTCCGATGAAGAACTTCTTGTTTATCAGTATGAGGTTGTGTTGAAGGTAAAGGCTTATGTTGGAGAGGGTGTAGATGAGATAAAAGGTGAACTTGTATACCAAGTTTGTACTGACAAGGTTTGTTATCCAGCAAAAAAGATATTAATAAAAGCTGAAATAGATCAAGATAAATTATTTTTTCCTGCAGACCCTGTCGTTGAAGAGCCTGCAGACCCTGTCGTTGAAGAGTTAAATGTAAGATTTTCGAAAAGTTCATCTGGTGAAGGTTCTTTGGGTTTTTGGGTTTTGCTTATTGCAGGACTTGGCTTAGCTTTTTCCCCATGTGTTTTTCCAATAATGCCAATTGTTGTTTTATCTGTTGCCGATGGGGAAAAGGGCATAAAGGCCTTTTTTAACTCATTGCCATTTGTGTTTGGTCTTATTCTGACTTATTCCATATGTGGTGCAGCTTTTGCAATGCTTGGAAAGGGAAGCGGTGCAGCCTTGCAGAGTTCATTTTTTGGTTGGTTTTTGGCGATTCTCTTTATCGTGATGGGGATTCTTATGTTTTCAGGATATGCATTACCTACCTCTTCAAAGATTTCAAAGTTTACAGACTTTTTAAGAACCAAGGGGAAGGTTGGGTTAGGGGCTGCTTTGGGGATAGCTGCAACTCCATGTACGGCTCCAATTTTAGCATCAGCTTCAGCCACGGTTTTACAGAGTGGAAGCCTTATTGACGGATTGAAGCTTTTTGGAACGCTTGGCCTTGGGATGGCTATTCCCTTCATAGTTTTTTCCACATTAGGTGCTCAAATTCCAAAAGGAGGAAATTGGTTGCTTTGGATCAAAAGAGCAATGGGTTTGGCTTTAATTGGTTACGGTCTATTTTTGGCTTGGTCCAGATTTGATTCAGGAGATGGGACAATTGAAACATCAGGAAAAGAAAAAAA
>CAZDPU010000058.1:0-2133 GCA_964507645.1 uncultured bacterium | reverse complement strand
ATTGGACTTCCCCTAAAAACTTTATTTTGGTGTTCGGTCCTTGGAAGAGGCGCAAGGTTTTTATTGGTTGCTTATGTTACAGCAAAATTCCAAGATGGAATAAAAGCTTTTTGGTCATCTCCAGCTGGTTGGGGGTGGACAATTGGAATAATTTTTGTTATATTTGGCTATTCATTTTTAAAGACAAGGAGAAAAAACATGGAAGACACTTTTTTAATTATCAAACCAACAGCCTTTGAGGCTGGATCCGCTGAGGGCATTTTGAAAATGATTGAAGATCATGGATTTGAGATTGTGAAAAAAAATACAACTTCAATACCCAAAGAGGTAGCGATGGTACATTATGAAGAGCATTCAGAAAAACCCTTTTTCCCGGGCTTAATAAAATTTATCACAAGCGGGGAGGTGGCCCTTGTGCACCTTAGAAAAGAAAATGCTGTTGATGACTTAAGAAACTTGATGGGAAATACAAATCCAGAAAAAGCCGAAGAAGGAACAATAAGAAAGATTTTTGGTTCATCAATGACTGCAAATGCCGTTCATGGTTCCGACTCAAAAACATCAGCGAAAAGAGAACTTGAAATTTTTTCACCTTTGATGTGATTTTTCTATAAAAAAAGTATACTTTTTTTGAAAAAAGACTTGAAAAATTAAATTAAAGAGCATATACTTTCAACTACCCAATAGCTCTCCTCGCCCTCGGCGGAGAGAAGAATAAAACAACGAGCCTGAGGGGTTTCTTGTGCAGTTTTTCTAAGCGGAGCTTTGGCTAAGAATTGATTATGGCAAAAATTTATAAAATCGGAAATAAGGATTTTCTTCTAGATGAAGACAAAGCCAAAGAGGTTTATTCTGCAAAAAAGGTTATCAATGGACATGAAACGATGACCTTTAACCTTTTGCCTTTGAAATACTCATGGGCTTATGAAATATATCGAAACATGAAGGCAAACCACTGGGAGCCTGAGGATGTTTCAATGCAGAAAGACATCGAACAGTGGAAATCGCAAGACTTCCTAAGTGATGTTGAAAGATGGATTATCATGATGGGGATAGGCTATTTTTCTGCCGCGGAAGGGATTGTTGGGGATAATATATTGCATGTTGTCAGGGAGAACGTTACTGCTCCTGAACTGAAGCTCATTCTAGGAAGACACACACATGAAGAAAACATTCATGCTGACAGTTTGCTTTACATGATCAGCTCTTTAGGCATAAATCCTCATGAATGCGAAGCTATGTTTGAGCAGGTAGGAACAATTAAAAGAAAAAATGCCTTTGTTACAAATGTATCAAAAGAGCTAAGACGAGATTTGGATTTAACAAAAAATGAAAACAAGCAATTGTTTGCAAAGAATATTTTTGTTTTTGGGCAATGCATGGAGGGAACGCAATTTTACGGATTGTTCGGAATGATTTTGAGCCTTTATAGGCAAAACAAGTTTCCAGGGATAGGGCAAATGTTTAGGTATACGTTAAGAGATGAGTCTAATCATATTGAGTTGCTAAGAAATTTATTTATGGACCTTGTAGCCGAAAACCCAGAAATTTGGACTCCAGAATTTAAAGAACAACTTAGGTCATTGATGAAAGAAGCAATCAGTTTAGAAAAGGACTTTATTGATGATTGTTTGCCTGTGAGTTCAATTGGGTTAAGTCCTGATGAGTTTAAACAGTACATTGACTATATAGCCGATCGTCGTTTGAAAGGCTGTGGTTTGGAAGAGTTGAATCCTGGAGTTTCCAATCCTTTGCCTTGGTTAGCAGAATTGATGGATATAAAGAAAGAGCAAAACTTTTTTGAAGGGAGGGTAACAGAGTATCAAAAAGCATCTTCACTTGAAGCTGTTGATGATGATGAATTGTAATTTTTTGGGAGAAGCATTATGAGTAAAAACATATTTGAAGAAGATCAGCATTTAGAAAAGATGATCTCAAAGGAAAAAGGCGAAAAGCCCAATTTTGATTGGTCTGAGCTATTTGAGGAGGAGTCTGCAAAGGTTCCATATGTTGTTGTTGTAAAAGATGGAGAAGAGGAGAATTTTAACTTAGGCGAAATAGCTACAACAATTGGAGATGCTCTGACTGATTTGTTGTTGTCAAAAAAAGAAGAAGATATTTTTAACGAACAAA
>CAZDPU010000057.1:0-2547 GCA_964507645.1 uncultured bacterium | reverse complement strand
GAGATAGTAGTTGTTTACATTATTCTCTTTGAGAAGTTTTATTTTATGAAGAAAAAATGATTTTATGTTTTCCAAAACATCTATTTTTTTTAACGCCTTTTCTTGCATTGTTTTTGGGGGCCATAATGAGTGGTTTGCAATATAGGAAAGTTTTTTTTGAGAGACAACTTTGATCATTTTTTTATCAAAAATCCCCAAGGGGTCATTGATCATGTCCACTCCATAATCTGAAGCTTTTATCGCATTTTCAGGATGGTAGGTATCTATGCTGACCTTGGTTCTTTTTTTGTCAATTTTATTTTCCAGCTTCGGAAGAAGCCTTTCAAGCCTTTCCCATTCTTCCTCATGTGTAAGCTGTGTTGAGTTGGGGCGTGTTGATTCTGCACCTATGTCTATCCATCTTGCTCCTTCAGATGACATTGACAAACATTTTTCAAGAGCTTGGTCTTCTTTGTATCTGCTATCTGACCAAAAAGAATCTGGAGTTAGGTTTACAACTCCCATTATTTCCACTTTTGGTGAGTTGTTAATTTTCAATCAGGACTTTTCCACTCCCCTCTGTTATTTCTCCTATTTTCCAAGATGGGTAGGGCAGGGAGGAAAGGCATTCAAGGCATTCTTTTTCCTTTTCCTTCGGAACAACAATTCCAAAGCCAATACCCATGTTGAATGTTTTATAAGCTTCTTCGCTGGATATTCCAGAACTCGAAACAAGCCAGTCTACTATTGTGGGTCTTGAAAATGTTGCAGGTCTAATTATGCAATTAAGATTTTCAGGAATTATTCTTTCAAAGTTCCTTATCATTCCCCCTCCAGTGACATGGGAAAATCCACGAATTTGTTTAACGTGTTTTGAAACCCTTTTAACAAGAGGCCAGTAAAGTCTTGTTGGTTCTGAAAGTTGAATTCCTATTGGGGTATCTGATCCTTTCCTTGGTTTTTCAATATCTATTTTCATTTCGTCTATGATTTTTCTAACTAAAGAAAAGCCGTTGCTGTGAAAGCCTGAAGAAGAAACCCCTATGACAACATCTCCTGATCCCATCTCTTGATGAGGGTCTAGAAGTTTGTAATCTTCGGTAAATGAACCAAGACCAAATCCAACTATATCGATTTCTCCTTGTTCATAAAATCCAGGCATTTCAGCTGTTTCGCCACCTAGAAGGACGGTTTCAGAAACCAAGCAAGAGTCGGTAATACCCTTTATCACTTTGTAGAAAATATCTGTATCTAGGTTTCCTGTAGCGTAATAATCCAAGAAAACATCTGGTTTTGCTCCACTTGCACATATATCATTCAAAACCATTCCAACACAGTCTTGTCCTGCCCAGTTTTCTGTACCCATTTTTAAATGGAGGAGCGTTTTTGTTCCAACACCATCACAGGATAGTGCCAAGTTCCTATCCGATATATTTACGATTCCCGAATATCCAGCTTTATTGAAGACATATCTTTTGTCGTGGGTTGACGTGACTAGGTCTTTTATCTTCTTTAAAGACCCTTCAGCTTTTTCTATGTTTACACCAGAATCTTTATATGTTATTTTTTTTCTTTTCATATTTTCACCAACTATATATGTAGATTCTAATTTTTTTCAATCTAGAATTTAAATAATGGATAGAGATTTCTGGTCATGGTTTATGACTTGCCTTTTTGGGTCTTTTGTTTTGACCTGTTTTGTCATAGTCTTAACAGATAAGCCACTTGTTAGGTCTGACATTTTTCCAGAGAAGTCAAGTAAAAATCTAGACTTAAAAGAAAGTTCTTCAAATGATGTTTATCTGCCTCAAAATGATCCTTTTGTGCTTTTGGCAGATTCAAATCTTTCAGAACCTTATGGTTTTTATAGAGCTCTTGATTACCTGGTTGTTGCTGATCCACATAGATCTTCTGGAAAAGGATATGTTCGTTTTTATGACGTTCAAACAAAAAAAGAGAATGAGGATAAAAGGTATTCAGCAAAATTCCCAGCACAGATTTTGGAATTTGGACAAAAGCAAATCCTTATAGACAATGGATCTGGTGGCTCCATAAAGATAATCCAAGATGGAATAGTTTTATCTACATATGAAGGTGTTAGCGATCCAAAAGATGGTTTTTTTGACTTTGAAGAAAACCTAATGTACATAGCTGACAGGGGAAACAAGAGAATTTTGGTGCTAGATACAAATCTTGAGGTTGTTGCTGAATGGGTTCCTAAAAACAATTTTGAACCAAACGGAATTACTCTTGGTTCAAATGGGAAGGCCTATGTTACAGACAAGGTTTCTAAAAAGGTGTGGGTTTTTGAAAATGGAAGTATCACAGGTTCATTTGTTCCAGACTCTCCTGAAAGGTTTTTATATCCTGGGGGGATAACAACGGATTACTGGGGAAGGGTTTATGTTTCAGACTATAGTGCAGACAAGATATACATATTTTCAGAAGATGGAGATTACCTAGGCCTAATTGACATAGACATGATAAATGATTCTTCATTTAAAAAACCCAGGAATCTTTATTTTGACAAGAGCAGCGGAAGGATCCTTGTCTCTGCTGGAGACAGGT
>CAZDPU010000056.1:0-2553 GCA_964507645.1 uncultured bacterium | reverse complement strand
GGATTAACAAACGTTTGGAGTGGGGTTGCCCCAAATTGGAACAGAATCAAAAAACCTTTCCTTGATAAAAATTTTGGAACTGTTGAAATTGAATGGGGAGAAGAAGATACAAAAATCACATTGGGAATAACCAACATCGACGGAAAGTCTCAGCTCAATCATTCTCTTCGTTTAAGCAGTCTAAAGACTCAACAAAACACAATTGAAAAGAAACTTTTCAACTCTTCTATCTATAGAAATATATTCACCCCAAAATTTGAAGGGCAATGGGATTCCTCTTATGGGATAATGAAAATTGAAAAAGTAAAAAAGAAAGGAAAGACTTACTATGAAGGAGTGTATACGAACCCAGAAACCGGGGTAGAAGTTGGTAAATTCACTGGGCAGATGACAAGAAAAGATGACCAAAAAGTATTGAAAGCAACCTGGCAAAATGATTCCTCTAACCCAAATACTGGGGAAGTTTACTTCTCCTTAAGCAGAAACGGAGACTTCATGTTTGGAAAATGGAAATTTTCAGACGAAAAACAATATCGTTATTCTTGGTCAGCAGAAAGAATCGACCATTAAAGAATCACCCTACCTTCACATTAGGCCATATGCAATCATTTTTTCAGTAGCAAAACCAGCCCACCCCTTATTAGCAAGCGGGCTTGCTGGTGAAGGATGCAATATTCGCCCAACTTTCACTTCTTTGTCTTTAAAAACTTTTTTTGCCTTGGCTTCAGCATAATTACCCACCCCAATAATCCACTCACAACCAAGAACGGAAACCATCTTTAATAAAAAATTATCACAAATTTCCTCAAGAGCAATTCTTTCAACCATGTTGAGTTTTTCAGGAGTAATATTTTTTCCACCAGTATCAAAAAAGGCTAGTGGGCAATAATTATGAACAAAACAATCAGAAAAAAAGGACTCAGCATCACCCCATTGGGCCTCAACCCAAGACCACAACCTGGATCCAGAAACCTCTTGCCTTTTGCAAGAGAATCCCTGCACTGGCCTTTTTTGATGTTGTTTTTTTGGAGCATTTATATTTTTTTCTATTTTTAGAAAGTTTTTAACAGGATCAATCGCACCAAAAGGAATTCCTGTTTGAACCATCCCCCAAGGACCCGGATTCATTCCCATAAAAAGTATCTTCTTTTTTGATTGTCCATACCTGCTCAAATAAAACTCATGAGATTCGACTGCATATTCAAGCGGGTTGTAGATTATCAAATCTTTGCTAAAACTCAAATCATTCAATCCTTTTGTCAAGGTTCTACTTTCGTCAACAAGGTTTGTATTCATAAAAAAACAATCTCTCCCTCTTCCGCAATACTGAATCCGGATTTTTTTAAATTCTTATATTCTGAACTTCCCCTATCAAGCAATGGGTTTGTGTGGTTGAGGTGTATGAATTTGATTTTTCTTCTTGTTTCCTGATTTAAAAATTTAAATTCCTCGATCAGGTCTTCAACACAAGGATGGGGAATTGATTCTGGATTTCTATTCTTAAGTTCTAAACTGCTCCAGAATGTTCCGTCAAGATAAAGAACGTCAACACTGTTTAAAACCTTCAAGAAGGCATCTTTCCAGCTAGTGACATTGTCGCAATCTGGAAAATACCCGATTTTTCTTTCTGAAGACACCAAGTATCCGAAAGTGTCCCCTTTTGCCCTGTGTGGGACACTGATTGCCTTGATTTGTATGTTTTTTGTTGCATCAAAAACCATATTGTCTTTTATTTCTTCAAAAGAAATGTTTTTCTTGAATTCAAATAATTCAAAATAACTTTTAATCATTTCTATGTTTTTTTGACTTGAAACAATATCAAAATCCCCCTGATTCAACCCTTCCTTACTTAACCATCCAAAACCACCTATATGGCCCCAATGAGTATGTGTTACAAAAACACCTGACAAACCTGTCCCTGAAAGGTTTGAAAGTTTATCTAGTTGATAGGGCATGTGTGGAGTTGCATCTATAAGAAAACTCTTTTTTGCTAAGGGATCTACAATCCCCAAACAAGAAACCTTTTCTTTTAGTTTTGAGTCCTGAAAATATCTTTTTTGTTTTGTTTCAGATGCACCAATATGAGGATAACCCCCATCCTGCACAGTCCCCAAAACAACTACAAAAGGATTTTTTTTCAAATGTTTATTCTTCTAATTTTTTCTTCAGGATTTCTTTTATTTTTGGTTCAGGCTTCCAGTAATTGGGACCCTTTAAAACCTTCCCTCTTTCGTCATAAATAGGATTGCCATCTTGATCGAGTTTTGAAAAATTTGACTCCATGATGACATCCAGGATTCCCTCCATAGGGAGGCCCCAGCTTTGGGCTTGAGTGAAACAGTAAACAACAATGTCACCAAGCCAATCAGATACTGCGGTAAGTATCTCAAGCTTTTCCTCCTCTGAGAGATTTTTTGACTCATTGATGTTTTTGTACATCTTGAAAATATCCCCTGCCTCATCCACCTCTTCAGCAATAATATTTTGGAACCCCTTAAGTGTTCCCAATTCACGGACATTTGGCTTGGATGGCATGTCCAACTTGTACATTGA
>CAZDPU010000055.1:0-2597 GCA_964507645.1 uncultured bacterium | reverse complement strand
TTCAGCCATTTCTCGGCATCTGAAAAAAAACCTCTTTCAAAAAATATCTTTCCTAGAAAAAACTGAGCATCAACGTCTCCATTTTCAGCAGCAAGCTCATACCAATAAATTGACTCTTCAATATCCACACCTACACCTTGACCGAGTTCAAACATACGACCAAGCATAAATCTTGAATCCCCATCTCCCAAAAGTCCAGAAACAAAAAACCACCAAGCTGCCTCCAGCTTGTCTTTCTTTATTCCAGACCCATTCAAAAAACACCTCGCCAATCTTCTTTGACTTTTAACATGTCCGAGACTTGCAGAATGGTAAAGAATTGAAAAGGCTTCTTTTTGCTTTTCATCATTTTCGATAGACCTTTTCAATAACATTGCCAATTCATATGCTCCATCGAGACTACCCTCTCCATAAGCTTTTCTTAACCAAATTTCAGCATCTTCAACACTTTGGGAAAAACCCTCTCCAAATAAAAATGCTCTTCCTAATTCAACTTGGGATTTAAGACATCCGCTAGAAGCTTTTATTTTTAAAAAAAGAGCCTTTTTTCGTTTCATCTATGTCTATATTCTAGACATAGAAAAATATAATAAAACTATGAAAACAAGTCTTATCGGTTTTGGAAACAGGTATCCTTTAACCCTGGGTTTAGAAAGAAACAAAATAAATCATAATTTTGAATTTTTTATCAAATCTCCTGTCGAAATAGAAAGAGACTGGAAAGATGATAAATTTGAAACTGGCCTTCTTTCTGCAGGAGCAATAATTTCAAAGCCAGAAGCAATACCTTTAAAAAATTGGGGAATATCATCATCTGGACCAGTCATGAGCGTTGGAATATTCAGCGACAGGCCATGGAATGAGTTGCCTGGATGCAGGATAAGGAATCTTTCAAGTGGAGTTACAAGCCCCCTTCTTTTGAAAATAATCTGGAAGGAAAAGTTTGGGGAAAAGCCAAAACTTTTAAATGCTGAAGACCCTGGACCTTCGGAAGCTGTGCTTTGCATAGGGGACAAAGCTTTGAGATGGTACGAAAATGGCAAGTATGCATTTTTTGAAGACCTTGGCTTAATCTGGCATGAAATGACTGGAACATCCATCCCTTATGCTTTTTGGTGCGTGAAGCGTAATTCGAATGCAGAAAAATTCAAAAATGAAATTGAAAAAAAACTAATATCTTCTTATTCTTGGGGTAAAAGGAATATTGAAGAGGTAAAAAAATCAATCATTATTTCTTCAGGTGTAAGCAATCAAACAGCAGAAAAATATCTTAATTGCTACAATGTAAAGCTAGAAAAAAAAATCCTTGAAGGATGGAATGTTTTTAGGGAGTTGGGAAGGCCAATTATTACAAAGGAAAGATACGATAGAAAACAATGAAAATAACACCTTTGATCAAAGAGGCTGTAGACACTTTAGAAAACGAAGAAAGGCTTACAAAGGAGCATGGTGCAGAGCTGTTTGAAAATGCCCCATTGAATCTTTTGGGATTTTTGGCAAACAAAGAAAGATTGAGACACAACCCCAACAATCTTGGAACTTTTGTTGTAGATACGGTTTTGAATTACACAAACGTATGTAATGTCCTGTGTAAATTTTGTGCTTTTTACGAACTTCCCAAATCCAAACAAGGTTATGACCTGTCAATTGATCAAATACTAGCCAGGGTTCAGGAGTTAGTAAACTATGGAGGAACTCAGGTTTTAATGCAAGGTGGAGTAAATCCAAGATACAGAATTCAGGATTTTAAAAATATCTTTGAAAAAATAAGAAAAAGATTTCCTAGCGTTGAAATACACAGCCTTTCATCAGCTGAAATTGAATGGATTGCAAAAAAAGAAAAAATGACATTTAATAAAGTTTTTTCAGAATTGAAAAAATCCGGATACATGTCTCTTCCCGGAGCAGGCGCAGAAATCCTAGTTGACAGAGTGAGAAAAAATATATCCCCCCTAAGGAGTAGTAGAGATGTTTGGCTTGATATTCACAGATCAGCACATGAAGAAGGGGTTCCCTCTAGCTGCACAATGACTTACGGGTTCGAAGAAACGACAATGGAAAAAATGGAACATTTTGATGTTTTAAGAAAGTTGCAAGATGAGACAGGAGGTTTTACAGCGTTTGTATGTTGGGGTTTTCAACCAGGAGGAACAGAATTAACACATTTGAAAGCTCCTGGAGGCGAAGCATACCTTCGTCATGTTGCACTTGGCAGGCTAATGCTTGACAACATTCCACATTTGCAAGCTGGCTGGGTTACAGATGGCCCTAAATTATGTCAAATGGCAATGAATTATGGTGCTGATGATTTTGGTGGAGTTGTAATTGGAGAAGAGGTTATTGCAGCAACTGGAATACATCATAAAGTTGGGCCTAATGAAGCTGTGAGGTTAATCAGAGACTTGGGAAGGATCCCAGCTCAAAGAAATACTTATTATGACATACTTAGGACATTCTCTGAAGGCGTTGAATATCCTCTTCCAGAGGCGAATAAAGAATCTCCTTTTTCCATACCCGTGATTTAAAAACCTTACCCTTTTTCCTAGTTCCCTCTTTCAGACTATCTCCCTTTTCACCTTTAGGTTAATCCCCCCTCT
>CAZDPU010000054.1:1393-2777 GCA_964507645.1 uncultured bacterium | reverse complement strand
TCTTATGGACTTTCTTCATACGGTTACGACATCAGGGTAGCTGATGAGTTTAAGATTTTTACAAATATACATTCAAAAGAAATTGACCCAAAAGAAATTAAAAAAGATTGTTTTGTTGAAGTTAAGGCAGACAATATACTAGTACCCCCAAATTCCTTTGCACTTGCCAGAACTGTTGAGTATTTTAAGATTCCAAGAAAAGTGATAACTTTATGTGTTGGAAAATCAACTTATGCAAGGTGTGGAATAATAGTTAATGTGACCCCTTTTGAACCGGAGTGGGAAGGGTATGTGACTCTTGAGATAAGCAATACAACACCAATGCCAGCGAGGATTTATGCAAATCAAGGTATTGCTCAAGTTTTGTTTTTTGAAAGCGATCAAGAGTGTGAAGTTTCTTACAAGGATCGAAGTGGCAAATATCAATCCCAAACAGGGATAACTTTGCCTTCTGTTTAGGTTTTTTTTTACTACAATTAAGTTACCTTTGGAGGATAGAAAATGATAAATAAAGTTATATTGATAGGCAATGTTGGAACAGATCCAGAAGTAAGAACTTTTGACAGCGGTAGAAAGAAAGCAAGTTTTGCTCTCGCAACCTCTAAGAGATGGACTTCAAAAGATGGGGAAGACAGAGAGGAAACACAATGGCATAATATTGAATGCTGGGGAAGAGATGCAGACTATGTTGGAGAGTTTATTTCTAAAGGAGCTAGGTTATATATTGAAGGGAAAATTGAATACAGAACTTTTGAAAAAGATGACGGACAAAAGAGCTACTTTACTTCCATCAATGCAGGATGGCCAGATGGTTCTATAAAAATATTGAACAAAAAAGGGGGGAACGCAGGGGAAGTTAAATCTGATGATTCAGACGAGATAGATTTGAGCAAAGATATTCCCACTGTTGATTTTGGTGACTTGCCACCAGTAGACTAAATGAGCGATCTGGTAGAAAAAATTGGTAAAAAACTTGAATCAAAAAATTGGACAATTGCCACAGCTGAATCTCTAACAGCAGGATTGCTAAGTGCGTCTTTTTGCAATATTGCAGGATCTTCAAAATGGTTTTTTGGAGGCATGGTTTGCTACAACAACAAGGTAAAAGAAATGCTGGGAGTTGATGGTGATTTCATAGAAAGGCACGGTGCTGTAAATTGCAAAACAGCATATGCACTAGCCAAAAATATTTCTAAAAAATTCAATACCGACATAGGAATTTCTCTGACTGGTATTGCTGGGCCTGACAGTGATGCACAAGATACTCCAGTAGGAACAGTTCATATCGGGTTTTTCTCCAAGGAGGATTCTGAATGTCAAAAAGTTTTGATTAAAGGGGACAGGAATCAAATTAGAGCAAGGGCAGTAGATGAAGCAATGAGGA
>CAZDPU010000054.1:0-1293 GCA_964507645.1 uncultured bacterium | reverse complement strand
ATTAAAGGGGACAGGAATCAAATTAGAGCAAGGGCAGTAGATGAAGCAATGAGGATAATTTTTAAAAAAATAACGAAACAAGGAGAAGAAAATGGCAAAGACGAATAAAAACAAAAAACAAAAAGTAAGCGAATTGGAGAGGGTGGTTGGACAGATTGAAAACAAGTATGGTGCAGGTGCCCTAATGAGACTGGGTGCAAAACCCCTAACAGACATACCTTCTATTTCAACAGGGTCTCTTCAATTAGATTACATTCTTGGAATAGGGGGTGTTCCTTGTGGAAGAATTATAGAAATCTTTGGTCCTGAGGCTGGTGGAAAAACAACATTAGCACTGGAGATAGTGGCAGCCGGTCAAAAGCTAGGAAAAGAAATTGTTTATATTGATGCTGAAAATGCCCTAGACCCAAAATACGCTCGTGCTATAGGGATTGATGTTGATAGCATGTTTATCAGCCAGCCAGAAACAATGGAAGCTTCATTGGAGATTGCTGACGAGGTTATTAGGTCTGGAGAGGTGGGGGTCGTTGTTATTGATAGTGTAGCCGCAATGGTTCCAAAAGCAGAACTGGACGGAAATATTGGGGACAAGCATGTTGGACTCCAGGCAAGATTAATGTCTCAATCTTTAAGAAGGATTGCTGGAGCTGCTGCAAAAAACGGGACGGTTGTTATTTTCATCAATCAAATTAGAGAAAAAATTGGAGTTATGTTTGGCAATCCAGAAACCACTCCTGGAGGAAGGGCTTTGAAGTTTTTTTCTTCAGTAAGGATAGACATCAGAAAAGCAAAATCGATTATAGAAGGAGAAGACATCATTGGGTCAAGTCATAGAGCAAGGATAGTAAAAAACAAAGTCGCTCCTCCTTTTAGAAATGCCGAATTTCCACTTCGTTATGGTTATGGAATTTGGAGTGAAGCTGAATTGATACAACTAGGGATCCACTATAAGATTATTCAAAAATCAGGTTCTTGGTATAACGCAAAAGACGGAAGCGTTACCTTGGGTCAAGGGATGACAAAAGCAGCAAACTATCTTCTTGAAGATTCCAAACTTCGTGAAGAGATTGAAAACATCCTGAAAGAAAAGTTAGGGATGGGATGAATGTGAATTTTTCACTTTTTTTCAACCTTGCACAAGTGGAAGAGGTCCCAACCCCTTTGTTGTTCTTTATTCTTTTTTGTCTCGGTCTTGCCCTTTATCTTTATGTCATGGCATTAATGAAATTAAAAAAAATCCATGATAAAAAAGTGGATCAAAATATATCAGAAATACTAGAGGCAAAGTCAAAA
>CAZDPU010000053.1:0-2800 GCA_964507645.1 uncultured bacterium | reverse complement strand
CCTTCAAAGGATTCAGGATCAAACTTGAATTCATTTTTTCCAAAATTCATTTTTTCCAATTCCAGCCTGTTTCTTTTGTTGAGATCTTTAACATGGATAATGTTGCCAGGCTTGCCACCAGCAAGGTCAAAAACATCATTGTTTAGTGCATGATGTACATTTAGTTTGTTTCTTGAGCCAATTTCATCGACGAAATCAAGTATTTCCTGAAAAACATGGCCCTCGTTTATGAAAAGGCAATCAGGAATCTTTATCCCCTTTTCTTCGCACAATTCAATTAACATCCATAAAATCAGCGTGGAATCTTTCCCTCCAGTCCAAGCGAGAAGGGTTTTTTCGATACCAAATTTTTCAATTGCTTGATTCAGTATCTCTTTTGAACACGAGATTTTTTCATCAAGTGACTTATTTACAAAATCCGCAGGATTTACTACTTTATCCATACTGTTATTCTATTTAATCGTAGAATTGTCAACTGTGCCTGTAACAGTAGTTGTTGGATCCCAATGGGGCGACGAAGGCAAGGGGAAGATTGTAGACAGTCTTGCTTCAAAGTCTTCAATGGTTGTCAGATTCCAGGGCGGAGCAAACGCAGGACATACCGTTTACAGGGGAGATAAGGTTTACAAGTTTCACCTTTTGCCATGCAGTGTTCTTCATAAAGGCGTGAAAAGCATAATTGCAAGGGGTGTTGCATTAGACCTGGAACTTCTCTTAGAAGAAATTAAACAAATTAAAAATGATGATTTAAATGTTGATTTGGTCATCAGCCCACAAGCTTTCTTAGTTTTGCCTTTCCACAGGTGGATAGATAAGCTTGAAGAGATCAGGAGGGGTCAGGATAAGCTAGGAACAACCTATAGGGGAATCGGACCTGCAAGCACTGATCGAATTGCAAGGAGGGGGATAAGGCTAGGGCATCTTTTTCAAGATGATCTTCTTGAGAGATTAACAACGCTTGTTGGAAGGATTAATGCTGTTTTGGATGGAGTTTATGCAGATGTTACAAAAAGGAGAATAGACCCCAATAGGCTTTACAAAGATTTGCTTAAGAGAAGAGAGCATATAAGAAAATATGTTGGAGACACACATAACTTCATACACGAAGCAATAGAAAATGGGGAAGAGGTTTTGATGGAAGGTGCACAAGGGTCTCTTTTAGACTTGGGATTTGGAACCTATCCTTTTGTTACAAGCAGTCACACCATTAGTGGTTCAGCTTGTGTCAACGCAGGTTTAGGCCCCGGTCAAATTGATAAAGTTTTAGGAATTGCCAAAGCTTATATTACCAGGGTTGGAGCAGGACCTTTTCCAACAAAAATGGATAAGGACTGGAATGAAGCCGTACAGAAAAAAGGCAATGAATTTGGTGCTACGACAGGAAGGCCAAGGGATTGTGGCTGGCTCGATATCCCTTTATTGAGGTATGCGAATAGGCTGAATGGTTTTTCAGGTGTCATCTTGACAAAAGCTGATATTTTAGGTGGAATGGGGGATATTAAAATTTGCACCTCTTGGACATGGGGGAATAAAGAATATAAAAATGTTCCAGAAGATTCAAGAGTTTGGAATGAATCAGTTCCAAATTATGTTTCTTTAGAAGGCTGGCCAGATTTTTCTGGAATTGAAAAATGGGATGACTTGCCCACAGGTTTGAAAAAATATTGTCAATTTATTGAAAAAAATTCCGGTGTTGAGATTCTTGCTGTTAGTACTGGTCCAGGAATTGACGATATAGCCTGGAAGAATTAGAATACCTAGAATTAGGGGGGTTTAGCTCAGTCGGTAGAGCAGCGGGCTTTTAACCCGTGTGTCGGGGGTTCGATTCCCTCAACCCCTATATCTAAATGTCTAATAAATATGATTGGGATTACCGACGAGGCTACTCAGTTGTAGCATTAGAGAATCCCAGAAATTCAATTAATGTAGGGCAAATACTAAGAGGAGCTTTTTGCTTCAGGGCAAATTATGTTGTTGTTGCAGGCAGGAAGTGGGCTGAAGACGAAGAGTTTCAGGATCCAGAAATGCCTTTGCCTGCAGACACTCCTAAAGCATGGAGGCATGTTCCTTTAATCTATAAGGATTCAATACAAGACTCTTTACCTTTATCTTGCACTCCTGTTGCTGTTGAGATGACTGATGATGCTGTTTCATTGTCTGATTTTGTTCATCCGGAAAGGGCTATGTATGTTTTTGGTTCAGAATATGGCGGAATAAAAAAGGAAACAGTTGACTGGTGTGAAAAAGTTATTCACATACCCACAAGAGTTTCTTTGAATTTGGCAGTTACGGTGAATTTGGTTCTTTATGACAGAATGGCAAAGAGACATGGTTTGAATCTTTCAAAAAAAGAATTAGAAAAATTTGGAATTTAGTTAAAAAATTAAAATAAAAGTTTAGGATAAAAGGATTGTTCTGCCCCGTTCGTCTAACGGCTAGGACACCGCCCTTTCAAGGCGGAAATAGGGGTTCAATTCCCCTACGGGGTAGGTTTTTTAAGAGTTAAAATTACTCTTAAACAATTGGAGCTGTGGTGTAGCGGTTTAGCATGCTTCCCTGTCAAGGAAGAGGTCGCGGGTTCGATCCCCGTCAGCTCCGCCATCTTGGCGAGGTAGCTCAGTAGGTAGAGCAGAGGACTGAAAATCCTTGTGTCGGCGGTTCGAACCCGCCCCTCGCCATTCTTTTTTACACTTTTCGAACATTTCACTGTTTACAAAATCATTTTTTTTATTTATGATGCTCTTTTAAATTTTTTTGGAGGTCTTAAAAATGTTGAAAAGGTTTTGGTGTCATAGGTGTC
>CAZDPU010000052.1:0-2807 GCA_964507645.1 uncultured bacterium | reverse complement strand
TCCTATATTGAAGATCCACGAAATAAAAACATAAAAATTTATATAAATGGTGAGATTCATCATAGGGCTGATGCAAAGATCTCTGTTTTTGATAGTGGGTTTTTGTTGGGTGACGGAGTATGGGAAGGTATTCGCTTACACAATGGAAATCTATGTTTTTTGAATGAGCATCTTGCAAGGCTTTATGACGGGGCAAAGCAAATAAATATAAAAATTCCATATTCAAAAGGGCAATTAAGCGAAATTATTTACGATGTTGTTGAAAAAAACAACATGGATTCAGGAGTGCATATTCGAGTCATTATTTCAAGAGGAGAGAAAATAACCCCTTATCAGCATCCTGGATCAAATCTTGGACCAATAAGCCTTGTTATCATTCCTGAATACAAAATAGCAAACAAAACAATCAATAAACACGGAATCAGCCTAGCTTCCGTAAGCACTGTAAGGGGGACTGGTTTTAATCAGGATCCAAAAATTAACTCATTAAGTAAGTTCAACTGTATCGCAGGGTGTCTTCAGGCTATTGAGAAGAATGTAGATGAAGGGTTGATGCTGGATGTCAATGGTTACGTTTCAACCTGCAACTCTACGAATTTTTTTATAGTCAAAAACAATCAAGTAATCACTTCAAAAGGAGAATATTGTTTAAATGGAGTAACTCGAAAGAATATTATTGAAATATGCAGGGAGGAAGGTGTTGATGTCCTAGAGAGAAATTTCAGGCTGGAGGAAACATATGATGCCGATGAGTCTTTCGTTACTGGAACATTTGCAGGCGTTATTCCTGTTGTTGATATTGATAAAAATATTATAGGAGATGGCAAAAGGGGTTCTGTTACAAAGTCTCTTTTTGATTTTTATAAGAAAAAAATAGACAGACTGTATCCAAGACAATGAGTGGTAAAAAAATAATTGGGATGTGGTCTGGACCGCGAAATATTTCAACTGCACTTATGAGATCTTTTGAGAATAGGGTTGATACAACTGTTACAGATGAGCCTTTTTATGCTTTTTTCTTACGGGAAACAGGAACAAGGCATCCAATGTACCAAGAAGTAATTGATTCATATGATACGTCTTGGAGCAATGTGGCTGATGTGTTAACAGGGGTAATTCCAAACGATAAAAATGTATGGTATCAAAAGCTAATGACGCATCATTGGGTCAATAAGCAACCCCTGAAATGGATTAGTAGCATAGACAACTGTTTTCTAATCAGAAATCCAAAAAAAGTCATATTGTCTTATTCGAAAATCCATGACGAGGTTAGTCCTGAACTATTAGGTTTGCCTCAGCAGCTCCATATATTTAATTATGCAAAGGAGCAAGGTAAAAAGATTCCAATAGTGATTGACTCAGGAGATATATTGAAAAACCCTAAATTGATGTTGACGAAATTATGCGATCTCCTGGAAATTGAATTTTCAAACAGGATGTTAAAGTGGCCAAAAGGATTTCGCGATTCGGACGGAATCTGGAAGGAACATTGGTATGGCAATGTAATTAAAACAACTTCTTTTTCCAAGCCTTCCACAGCAAGAGAAGAGTTTCCGGATAAATTTTTAAACTTGCTAGATGAATGCATGCATTATTACAGAATGATGGAGAAATATAAAATTAATTAAGCTATTTTCTCTGGACTGTCCAGACTCCAAAAAGAACTATCGGCAAAGCAAGCCAGAAACCCTCTTGTGGAATTTGTTTGTATACAGCCATTGCAACCAATGCGGTTGTTGGAGGTTGTAGGTTTATGAAAACTGCAACTTGGCTTGGCTTTAAAAACTGCAGGGCTGTTGCCCATATGGAGTAAGCGACTATGCTTGTCAGGAATGCGATATGGAACAAACCGTACCATGCAAATGGTGTAATTGTAGAAAAGTCAGGTTTTTCACCCATTAAAAATATAGCTATAGCAATTGGTAAGCCAATTAGGAAGGATCTTGAAACAGCTTCTTTTGCGCCTATAGATTTCGATATTGGAGGTATCAGTGATGTGTATATTGCCCAACATACTACACCCATGAGTATAGTTTTTTCACCATTACCAAAAGCAGAAAGCCCACTATTGCCAAGAATCCAATATGTTCCTAAAAATGCTAAAACAAGTCCAAAAATACGAGAAAAAACAATTTTTTCTTCTTTTAGTATGAGTGAAATAATTAAGACAAAAACAGGAGTTGTGGCATAAAGAATTGATGCGTGTGCTGGAGGTGCTCCAAGAGACATCCCTTTTAGGAAAAATGCTTGATTTAGTGCGACTAAAATTCCACAAAAAATCATTCTCGGCATGAGTTTTTTTGGAATTATCGAAAATCCATTTTTATAAGTTCCAATCAGAAAAAATATAAAAACAGTAAGTGAAATTCTCAATCCGACCAATGCTGAACCCCCAAAAGATTCACTAGATATTTTTGCGACATTGTAAGTGAGTGCAGTTATTGCTAAATGAAGCAGCAACAGGAGGATAACTTTAGATTTTGGGAGATCAGAAATCTTGTTTTCTGTTGTTTGAATATTTTTATTCAGAGCTTTTTGCTAGCTCCATTAGTTTTTCTTTACTCGGAGCATTTCCGTAAATTGAATTTACAGGTATTGGCTCTCTGCCACTTTCTTTGAGTATTCTCATTAGGTTTGCTTGTGTGAATTCATTAGAAGAAAATCCCCCAGCTTCCTTTGCTATTTCTTCATCAAGGCTGGTTCCCCCAACATCATCAATGCCGTAATGAAGAAGAACTTGTGTCATTTTTGGTCCTTGATATGTCCAAAGTATTCTGATGTGTGGGAAATTGTCTAAATATATTCTG
>CAZDPU010000051.1:0-2953 GCA_964507645.1 uncultured bacterium | reverse complement strand
CAAGCATCGATACTACAGGCACTTTGTGAAGCTGCCCCTTTGTCTTCCGAAACAACACCCCTGACTTCCTTTTCCACATTGATAGTTGCTTTTTCGATATTTGAAGCTGCAAGCGTTCTGAGATAATATGTGGTTTTCAAACCAGTGTGCCATGCCCTTCTGTACATGTGTGAAAGTGTTTTAAGTTCTGGTTTCGCCAAAAAGAGATTAACGGATTGAGACTGGTCTATCCACTTCTGCCTTCTTGCTGCAGCATCAATCAAATATCCATACTCAATTGAAAAAGCAGTTTTGTATTTATCTTTTACATCTTTTGGAATTTCTGCAATATCTTCCAACTCCCCATCAAAATACTTTAATTGATCTAGCATTTCCTGATCCCAAAGTTTTAATTTTTTCAAATCATCAACCAAGAACTGGTTCAAGCTAATAAATTCTCCAGAAAGATTGCTTTTCACAAAGAGATTTTTGTATGTAGGCTCTATACAAGGGGAGCTTCCCATGATATTTGAAATCGTAGCAGTTGGAGCGATTGCTATAACATTGCTGTTTCTCATTCCTTGTTTCTGAATTTTTTTCTTCAAGCTGTCCCATTTCATAGTTTTTCCCCTAGGAACATCTATCTTCATACCTCTTTCTTTTTCCAAAAGATCCAGGCTGTCAAATGGGAGAATGCCTCGATCCCATTTGGAACCCTTGAAGGTTGAATAAGAACCTCTTTCGTCTGCCAAATCGCTAGAAGCTTCGTAAGCATAATATGCAATTGCCTCCATGAATTCATCATTGAAATCTATTGCATCTTGTGAGTCGAATGGGACATCCTTGATGTAGAGAGAATTCTGCAACCCCATAACCCCCAATCCGATAGGACGATGTCTATTGTTTGAATTTGAAGCTGGATCTGTAGGGTAAAAATTAATATCAATAACATTGTCAAGAGCTCTTATTGCTATTGTTACAGTTTCTTTTAGTTTCTTTCTGTCAAGCTTTCCATTTGAATCCAAATGATTCTCTAAAACGATTGAACCTAAATTACAAACAGCTGTCTCGTCAAAGCCAGTATTTAAGGTGATTTCAGTACATAAATTTGAACTATGAATAACTCCTGTGTGGTCTTGAGGATTTCTGACATTGCAAGCATCTTTAAATGTAATCCAAGGATGACCTGTTTCAAACAGCATTGTCAACATTTTTTTCCACAAGTCTAGTGCTGGTACTTTTTCACTGTATATTTTTCCCTCTTTAGCCAACTCTTCAGATTCAAGATATTTTTTCTCAAAATCAACACCGTAAAGATCATGAAGTTTTGGAACTTCATTGCTGTGGAAGAGGGTCCAGTCTTCTCTTTTCTCCATTCTCTTCATGAATAAATCTGGAATCCAATTTGCTGTGTTTAGGTCATGTGTTCTTCGCCTTTCATCTCCTGTATTTTTTCTTAAATCCAAAAAATCAAAAACATCACTGTGCCAACTTTCTAAATAAGCACATCCAGAACCTTTTCTTTTCCCACCCTGGTTAACTGCCACCAACTGATCGTTGTGTAATTTCAAAAACGGGATAACACCCTGGCTTTCTCCATTGGTACCCTTGATATAAGCACCCATCCCCCTAACAGATGTCCAACTGCCTCCCAGTCCACCAGCCCACTTTGACAAATAAGCATTTTCAGCAATTCCTCGCTCCATGATTGATTTCAGGTCATCATCAACCTTGTAAAGATAACATGAGGAAAGTTGAGAATGTAATGTACCTGAATTAAATAATGTTGGAGTTGAGGAACAAAATCTTCGACTTTTGTACATTTTGTACAATTGAACAACATTTTTTTCTCTATTCTTGTCCTCCAAGAACAACCCCATGGAAACCCTCATCCAGAAAAGCTGCGGGCATTCAAGTCTTTTCTGAACACCCCCAGTTTTGTCAACTATCAAATATCGATCATACAAAGTTTGGATTCCTAAATAATCAAAACCCAAATCAGAAGAGGGGTCGATGAAAGATGCTAATTTTGCAAGATCATATTTTAGCAACTCAGGATTCACTCTTTCGATTTCGATAGCCCTCTTTAGGTTTCGCTTAAACGCTATTTCATGGAATTTTTTTAATTGGCTAACCCCATCTTTGACAATATCCCAACCTAAAACTTCTTCGTAAATGTAGGTCAAAAGAATTCTGCCAGCAAACTTATTAAATCCAGAATCTTTTTCGATAAGAGCTTTTGCGTTGAGTATTATTGTTTTCTTCAAATCCTCCATACTGATATCAGAAAAAACAGACCTTCTCAATTCTTTTTCAAGTTCATTTTCGCTCATTATCAAATTCAACCCAATCAAAGAGAACTTTATCCTTTGTCTTAAATCCTCACCATCCCAAAAAAATGTAGACCCATCATCTCTTTTTACAGAAATAAGAGCCGACTGCTCGTCTTTTGTCTGTTGGGGAGAAGTTCTTGCAAACCTTCTTTCTGCTCGATAGAGGATGTAGGCTTCGGCAACCTTGTAATGGCCTTGTCGCATTAATTCCTGTTGCACATAGTCTTGTACATTTTCTATCTGAATAAATTCTTGGGCTCTTTCTATGACCATTTTTGTAACGGATTTAGAAATTTCAACAGCAGGACCCGAGTCCATCTGAATAGACAAAAACGCCTTTCTCACAGCGCTTTCTATTTTTCTTTCATTCCATGGAACAACCTGACCATTCCTTCTAATTAATTTCATTTTTCCTGAAAAATCATTAACTCGACTTGAAGCACCTAAAGACCTTTTGAACACTAAGCTTTTTGCAACATCATGGGCATTTCTTTCAATTAATACTTTTTCGACCAAAAGCGAATCTTCCCTCTTTGTTAGTTTTAATGACTTTTCATTTTTTATTTTGCTAGCTAGTTTTTCAGAAACAAGTTTTACAACATTCAAAACAAATTCTTTGTTTTGTTCAGTAAAAATATCTT
>CAZDPU010000050.1:0-3115 GCA_964507645.1 uncultured bacterium | reverse complement strand
GTTGATTTTGTCGATAAGTTTAATTACAAGTTTTCATAACCGTTACCGGTGAAGGATTCTGCAGTGGATTCCGAATTAAATAAAATTGTCAGTGCGGAAGCTCAATTTTTACCAGCAGAAGATATCAAAAAAGGGGATTATGTAAGGCTTGAAGGAGTTTTCAGTTCAGGAGATTTTGAAGAAAAGATAGAAAGAGCTTTTGAACTTGATGAAAAAACATTGCCATCAAAAACCTTTATAAAGAAAATTTTAGAAGCGAAACCGAATGGTGACCTTTCTTTCAAAAATAAATTTTCAAAAACTTACTCAAACCCTAACCTTGCTGGGAAAATGGTAAGTGTAAATGTGAAAATAACCTCAGTGAAAAGAGAAACTATTCCAGGTATTCCTGAATTGTGCAACAAGTACGGCATGAAGGATGAAGGAGAATTCAAGGAGAGGGTTAAAAGTAATTTGGGAATTCAGAATGAAGACAAAGCATTTGCTGAAGCAAATGAAAAACTCCCTGCAATCTTATTGAAGAAAGTAAAAGATTTTTCTATTCCTGAAGTGATGGTTGATGAAGAGAAGCAGCTTGAATGGAATAACTACTGCACTAACAACAATGAAGAAAACAAGAAAACAGAAATTGAAGACTGGTGGAAGGATAGCGAGAAAACAATTCTTCAAAATATTAAACTTGGCATCATCATTGATGCAATAGCAGATCAAAAAAATATACAGGTTCACAATCATGAACTTGAGTATTTTTTTAGAGATATAGCTTCACAGGTCAGGAGGCCTGTAAAAAAAATCATCCAAGAATCACAAAGAAAAGGCAATTTGCCAATCATTGCGCGTAATATAAGAAGAGCAAAGGTTCGAAGTTCGATCATTAAGGATTTTTGGACAAGGAAGGAGGGTAAATAATGAGTTTAATACCGATGGTTGTTGAGCAAACAAATAGAGGAGAGAGAGCTTTTGATATTTATTCTCAATTACTAAGACAGCACATTATCTTTATTCATGGTCCGATTGAAACACATATGGCAAACCTTGTTGTAGCGCAAATGTTATATCTCGAGAAAAAAGACCCAACAAAAGATATCAGACTCTATATAAATTCCCCAGGTGGAGAAGTTTCTGCAGGTTTGGCGATAATGGACACAATGAATATCGTTAAGCCAAAAGTTCAAACAATCGCTGTTGGTTTAGCTGCCTCCATGGGCGCTCTTTTATTGTCTTGTGGAGAAAAGGGAAAAAGGGCTGCTTTGGCACATGCGAAAATAATGATTCATCAGCCATTGGGTGGCGTTAGTGGGCAAGCTTCAGACATCGAGATAGAAGCTGCTGAGATTAAAAGAATTAAAGATCAGCTTAATTCAATTCTTTCAAAAAATACTGGAAAGAAAATCGAACAAGTTGCAAAAGACACTGATAGGAATTTTTGGATGGATGCTAATACTGCCAAAAAATACGGACTTATTGATACAGTATTGAAATAATTGAATAATGTCTAATTTTTACAACCCTTTAAAAAATGAGGAAAAATGGATTAAGAAGTGGGCAAAAGATGTTCCTGTTTATGACCAAGAATCAAAAGGCAAACCTTTCTCTATAGTAATTCCTCCCCCTAATGTAACGGGGTCTCTTCATATTGGGCATTCGTTAAGTTACACCTTGCAAGACGTGTTTACCAGATGGGCAAGATTGAAAGGTTGCTCTACAAGATGGATACCAGGTAGCGATCATGCAGGCATAGCAACTCAGGCAGTTTTGGAGAAAAAACTTGAATCAGAAGGATCTTCAAAAGATGAATTGGGGAAAGAGGCTTTCCTTGAACGAGCATGGGAATGGAAAGATGAATGTAGGGATGTTATTTTCCAGCAGTTTAAAAGATTGGGCATTACCCCTTTCTGGCCTGGTGAAAGATTCACAATGGATGAACAGTGCAACAAAGCTGTCAATAAGGCATTCGTGGAACTGTATAAAAAAGATGTCATCTTCAAGGGCAACAGGTTGGTGAATTGGGATTGTCAATTACAAACAGCAGTTTCTGACATTGAGGTTGACCGCGAAGACAGAAACGGGTTCATATGGACACTTGAATATAGAACCAATGACGGAAAATCAATAAAGATAGCGACTACAAGACCAGAGACCATTTTTGCCGATTCTGCAATAGCAGTCAATCCAAATGACGAAAGATTCAAGTCTTATTTGGACAATCAAGTCAATGCTTACATTCCACTTATAGATGTTGAGATACCCATTATTGCCGATGATTCAGTAGACATGGATTTCGGAGAAGGCGCTTTGAAGGTTACCCCTGCTCACGATCATCTGGATTTTGAAATAGGCGAAAGGCATGATTTACCAATGATTACGATGTTGCGCAAGGATGGAAAATTATCCAACCACAACAGGGTCCCCAATGAATTGCATGGCTTGAGTGTTTCTTCAGCAAGAAAAAAGGTTGTTGAAATGCTTGAGAATATTGGGTCTTTGGTTGATTCAAAAAAACACAAGTCTTCCGTTGGCATTTCTCAAAGGTCGGGTTCAGTTATCGAACCAATGCTTTCCGAGCAATGGTTTTTAAACATGAAGGTCTTTAAAGAAAGAGCCCTTGACTTGCTGAAAGATGGGTCTCCAAGTTTTTATCCTGAAAGATGGGGTGGGGTTTATGGCGATTGGTGGTCAAAGGTTGAAAATTGGTGCATATCCAGGCAATTATGGTGGGGGCATCAAATTCCAGCTTGGTATTGTAGGGGTGATGATATTGATGAATGTAAGGTGGATTGTAAAAATCCCATTGTTTCAGAAAATAAACCCGAACAATGTATTGTTGATGGGTGTTGTTCAAAAGATTTGATACAAGATGAGGATGTTTTGGACACATGGTTCAGCAGTGCCTTATGGCCTCTTGAATGTTTTGGCTGGCCTGAAAAAGACCCGAAGGAAGATGGCTTTTTCCCCACATCCTTATTAGTTACCGGCTATGACATTATTTTCTTTTGGGTTCTGAAAATGGTTTTAATGAGTTTGGCGTTTGAAGATAAAGCACCTTTTAAAGAGGTTCTTATACATGGTCTTGTTTGTGATAAAAAGGGAAGGAAGATGAGCAAGTCCAAAGGCA
>CAZDPU010000049.1:0-3281 GCA_964507645.1 uncultured bacterium | reverse complement strand
GTTTTTTGATTCTGTTCCAATTTGGGGCAACCCCACTCCAAACGTTTGTTAATCCGCTTGATGTTAGGTCATAAAGGGGATAAAGGCCTTCTTCTTCAACCATGGATAGTTCAGCCCAATGCGTGTCTCCACTTAAAAATATGACACCTTCAGCTTTTGTTTTTTTTATCAACTGGATCATCCTCTCTCTTTCCAAAGGCATGTTCGCCCAAGCTTCCCACCCGTTGAACTCAACCAAAAACTGAGTACTCATGCCAAACAGCCTGATTTTTGCAGGTATATTTAGTTGTTCTTCAAGCCATTTCCATTGCTTCTCTCCAAGCATTGTGTCAGTTTCTTTTGTTGTTGGCGTATACGAGCCCATAAACCTTTGAGACATGCGCTCAGTTCTTCCTGCTGAAGAAAGTCTTGTTCGGAACGTTCTTACATCCAGAAGGATGATTTGGACTCTTTTGTCCTCAGGTCCAAAAAGATAGGAGTGGTAGATCCCAGGGTGGTCCCACCTTTGAGAGTTTTCTGGTTCTTCGAAAAAATCCAACATTACCTTTTTGGATTCTTCTTTTTTCGGGTACTCAAGACCACCATCGTCGATGCCATAATCATGATCATCCCATGTTGCAACAATAAGAGAGTTTTGCTTCAGCTCTTTGTAACCAGGTTTTTCTCCAAGTTTCTCATACTGCTCTTGAAGATGGTCCATGTCTTCTGTATCACCATAAACATTATCTCCTACAAACATGAATATATCAGGATTCCAAGAATTAACAGCTGACCATATTTCTTGCTTCATGTTCTGATTTGCACAAGACCCAAAAGCAATTTTTGTAATTATTTTTTCAGGGAATTCTGTTGTTTTGATATTTGCGAAATTAAATGAAAAAATAAAAACCAATAATAAAAAGTGTTTTTTAATCATGATTGTTATTTTAAGTTAAAAAAAAACCGTAAATTTAAGGAAACTTCTCTTATTCTTTAAAGGTATACATTTTAGTTCCCCTTTTTGGGAACGAGCCCTCATATCCTGACGAGATTTTGTGGGTGTATTATTAGGAGGTATTACTATGTCTATAGATAAATTAAAAACTTTAGCACAGACTGCTCTTTTTGTGGTTTTGGCAATCGGTATGTGGAGGGTTCTTGACGCATCGGCGAATTACATTATGAGTGCAGATGCAATGACAGGCCAGGTTGATGGTATTCTTGTTGAATACAGAACTGCTGTAGGAGATGTTGGTGAAAAGCTAAGCTCAATGATGGATGCACAGATCGAAGTTGTTGGTGCTATCGAGCAGAGTGTTTCTGCGTCAACTTCACTAATCGAGCAGAGTAAGAGCAGAATTACCTGGGCGGCGGAGATGTCTGAAAATCTTTTTCCTGCCGAAGCTCAAGCTAACATTGGTGAAATGTTGAGAATGGCTGTATCAGCATTGACAAACGCTATAAATTATCTTGTTAACAATCCGAATGATGTACACGGTGCATTAGAAGGATTGTTTACTGCCTGGAGGGAGGCAGCACCTATGAATACAGCTGTGCAAGATATTTCAGCTGCTGTAGATAGTTGGATGGGTACAACTATCGAACAAGTAGACGCTCTTAACGAGTAGTTCTATTTACATTTCGTTAAAAGGGAGGGCAACCTCCCTTTTTAACATTTTTACAAATCGAAATTTTTCAAAGAGTTAGAATCTGTTTTTAATGAAACCTTTAAGGATATTGGTAATGGGGTTACCAGGCTCTGGAAAAACATATTTTTCTGAAAAGCTAACGGAAAAATTGGGTTGTGCTTACTTCAATGCAGACAAATTAAGAAAAATGTCCAATGATTGGGATTTTTCAGATGAAGGAAGGATGAGGCAATCTAGAAGAATGAAAATATATAGCATGTTTGAAAAAGAGAATGGAAGAACGTCTGTATGTGATTTTATTTGCCCAACAAAGGAGACAAGGGCTCACTTCGATGCTGATTATGTTGTTTGGGTTAATACGATCAGTGAGGGCAGGTATGAAGATACAAACAAGATATTCGAGCCTCCCTCAAAGGTTGATTATTTGATTACAGAAAAAAATGCAGAAAAATATATCAACAAGGTAGCAGGTGCGATAAATGAGTTTTGATTGGAAAAAGCCAACAGTAGAAATGCTTGGCAGATGGCAACCATGGCATAAAGGGCACCAAGAGCTTTTTAAACGTTGTCATGCTATTACAGGCCAGGTTGTAATAATGGTCCGCAAAGTCCCAAAAGACAAAGAGGCGAATGAGAGAGTCCCCGGCCAAGATGACAATCCCTTTGATTTTGATGAAGTTTGCAAAGGGATTGTCAAAGGGTTGAATAAAAGCAATTTTAAAGAAGGGGAAGATTACATCATTATGCAGGTCCCAAACATTGTTGACATCTCATATGGTCGTGGTGTTGGGTACACTTTTACAGAACATGATCTTGGATCCAAAATACATTCAATTAGCGCTACTGAGATCAGAAGATCAATGAGAAAAAAAGACGAATTTTGAAATATTTCATAATCAGCCAACCAAAATCAGGAACACATCTTCCCAACAAGAAGAAAGCTTGAAAACAGTGTTGTTCATGCAAAAAAAGCAATGGCAAAAGATTCATTCACAAAAAGCAAGATGAGAGGAAGTGTCAAAAAGCGAATCAAAAACAAGACCCTTCATCGAGTAAATTTTTTTCTTCAAAAAATGCTTGGTCGCTTTAGGAGATAGAAAAAACCAATTTTTTAGTTTTTCTGGTTTAGGTTTTTCATTGTTGCAAAAGATTCTTGTATTATGAAAAGTGCAAGAATAAAAATTCCAAAACCTACTACAAGTGGTTCCCACTGTTTTTCAATATAAAAGTTTTTCAAATTTATAACCATTGCCCAAATTGTCATTGAGAAAAGGAACATCATAGGCCAGTAAGTTAGCCAAGTTGGTTTTTTTGCTTTTGCCAACCAGACGGTTATAACAAGCAAGGCCAAACCGCCGAGAAGTTGATTGGTTGTCCCAAAAAGAGACCAGAGGGTTAACCCTGCTGGTTTTCCTCCAATTTTCATAAATGCAAAAAAAGCTATTGAAACAACAGCAACAATTCCAGCAATGTATTTATTCTCCAATCTTTTAACCTTGAAGGATTTTCCAATTTCCTCAACGTTATATCGAAGAAGTCTTGTCGCGCTATCCAGAGTTGTCATGGCAAAGGCTATCGTTACGACAGCTACAAATGTCTGAGAAAATGTTACATCAAGACCAATGCTTGAAATCATGTTTCCTCCGCCGACAA
>CAZDPU010000048.1:2200-3548 GCA_964507645.1 uncultured bacterium | reverse complement strand
GTGTTCCCAATTCACGGACATTTGGCTTGGATGGCATGTCCAACTTGTACATTGAATTGAACTTCCTTATGTCGTCTATAAATTTTCTGGAAACCACTTTATATCAAGCCTCCTTTGAAGAACAACAGTCTTCCCCATTCCCACAACAACAACCGCCACTGCCAGAATAAAGTTTTTTAGCAATATTAGACAATGGACACCAACCACCTGAAGATACGTATATTGCCCAAGAAAGAGCGAAGAGCAGGAGTTGGTATTCCCAACCTCCCCCCATTGAGTACCCTGCATTGAAGTGAACCTTGAAAATTGCCCCTAACATAATTGCCATGAGCCCCAAAGCTCCCCACATTCTCAACTTTTTTGGACCAACAATCATTGCTAATGCTCCACCAACTTCAATCAGGCCAACAACAAACATGAAAAGATCCCCTGATGGGCCAGCAAGAACCTTGCCAATTCCATGTTTTACAAAAACAATTGCCAAAATTCCTCTTGAAAGAATTTCAAGCATTGGTATATTTCTTTCTGAAACATTATTCCATGCCTTTGAAACAAGAAGCCATGTTGTTGACCATAGGGCAACAACTATTGAAAAGAAGTTCCACCAAGGACCTCCTTGCTCAACTTGCGCATGGCCATAAACATGAAGCCACATCACAAATAAAAATACTGCTAAACTGATAATTGGATTTTTCATACATTCCCCCTAGTCATAAAATCGCCATCTTGGCTCGTAACTTCTATCAAGATCAACTTCTGACAATGAAGCTCTCACCATCTCAATTGGTATGGAGTTAACCGAGAGCACCTGGTCATGAAAGTCTCTTTCGCTCATCCCCCCTTCCGTAACAAGGGATTTATGCAAACCCCTGATTTGAATTCCCCCCAACATGTATCCACACTGGTACAAAGGCCCATAACTTCCATCAATATATCTTCTCACTTCACTTGTAGCATTGTTTTTCTCATGTCCAACCTGATCTACAAGAAAATCAATCATTTCCTCTGGATTCATTTGTTCAAGATGGTATTTGATTGTGACTATTATTCTGGCTGCACGATGCATTCTCCAAAACAACATCCCCATTTTGTCTTCTGGAGTGTTTGCCCAGCCTAAATCAAAATACCTGAACTCCCAGTAGAGTGCCCAGCCTTCTACATAAAACGGGGTGTAAAACATTCTCCTGTGGGTGTTCTCTCTTGCCGCTATGAAGCTTTGAAGGTGATGTCCCGGAATTAATTCATGAGGAGTTACATTTCTAGAAAAATGCATATTATTCCCTCTCATGCTTTGAAGTTTTGTATTGTGGTCCATTTCAGATGTTGAAAATGCGACCCCCATTGACTG
>CAZDPU010000048.1:0-2100 GCA_964507645.1 uncultured bacterium | reverse complement strand
TCCATTTCTTCTTCACACCATCTAAATTCATTGTTTGCAATTTCTAAAATCTCTTCTGGAGAATAGGCGATCATTTCATAACTCAATTCTGACAACAACTTGTCTCTGCCAATTGGAGTTCCGATTATTGGATCATCATCCCCTCCTCTCTGTTTTGCAATTTCTCTTTTTAAATATGAGGAAAAGTCTGTTAATGCCTGATTGGTTTTTTTGTATTGCTCTTCAACCCACCAATCAAATTCGGGTTCAAATCCATGGTAATAATTAAACCAATTAGAAAGGCTGGCTTTCAGTTGGTTTAGTTTTTTTGAGGAATTGTTTGCAAAAACTGGGTCTAGCTTCTCTTTTGAGTTAACAAGTTCCTCTTTCTTGGCATGAATAGATTCTTCTACATTCATTAAAATTTCAGCAGCTTTCTTTGGGTCGACCTGCCTCAATGCTCTTCTTTCCTCTTCAAGGAAAAGAATCTCCTTTACAAAAGGAAAGTTCTCTTTTATTTTTCTGTTTTCTTCTTTTTTGAAATTTATACCCTCTAGTTCATGTGTGATGTAATTTTTCAAGAGGATAAAATCAATTTTTTCAGATTTTTCAAGAGAATCAAAATCAATTAAATCCATTTGACTCTGCCACCTTTCTTGAAATTCCGCGAATCTTTCAAGATAAAAATCACTTAAAACAAGATTGTGGAAACGAATTAAATCATTCTTGTCTGTTTCATAAGCTTCCAAAAAAGAAACCATTTCAACATCCGTGTTTTCTCCTTTAGACAAGAAAGAATCTATCGGATTGGAAAAACCGAACAAAAGAACTAAAAAAATAATCATGTTTTTAACCTCAACGGAGGGTGAGGGATTCGAACCCCCGAGACAGGGGTTACCCGCCTAACGGTTTTCAAGACCGCCGCCTTCGTCCACTCGGCCAACCCTCCTGATATAGGAATTATCCTACAGTTATTTAAAAAGTATATACTTTTAAAAAGCTACTCTTCGAGCGCTTCTCCATCATCTTGTGATTCTGGAACAAAACTTTTACTCAAATCAAAATGATCTTTACACCCTTCCAAAGCGTTAAAGAATTTACTCATGTCTTCTTCATAGATAAAAACTGAAAAACGATCAACCCTGCCTTCCTCTTTTCTTTTTTCAGTAATCTTTAAATATTTGTCGCCTGTTGATGTTTTTTTAACATCTACATAATAGGTTCTCCTACCAGCAAAAAATTTCTCTGTGTGCACTTCGTTATGATGATTGTTGTTCATCGGGCCTCCCTTTCTAATCAAAAAATTTGAAAGAGAAATTGTAATTCAAATAATGATTTCAATTATCTTCTCAGTGTCGGAAAGATCCTGCACTAAAACATCTGGTTTGGAATCAATGAGCCTTTGCTTTATCTTCTCATTATGGCATCCAGTCATTACGGCAAGACATTTGGCATTGTTTGCATGCGCTGTCTCGACGTCTCTATGTGTATCTCCAACAATCCAAACATTATGAGTCTCTTCCCAGCCATTTACTTTTGCCCTTTCTAAAGCTATTGGGACCAATTCCTCACGAGTGGATGCATCATCTGCCCATGCCCCCCATTTAAAATGATCATTCAGGTTGTAAAAATCTAGCTTCATTCTGCCAGTTTTTTCCCAATTACCTGTTAGTAGGCCGTAGGAAATTTTCATTTTATTTAATTTTTTCAACAATGGGAAAATGCCCGGCATTACGCTGCCCTTGCATCTTTCTAACGATATGGGCATTCTTTTTTCAACATGAGATCTAAAAATTTTTAAATTTTCTTCATTTGGAGTTTCCCCAGAACCAGAGATCCAAGCTCTTGCATTTTCAGAATCCAGCCCCCCAGAAAAATCAACAGTTCCTGGAGATTTGTTGTACATTTTCTTGATTGAATCCTCAAAAGCATCGACTCCAGCAAAACCGGTCAATAACAAAGTTCCATCAATATCAAATAAAAGAAGAGTCATTGTTTTTCTTTGATTGTAAATAGAATCAATAAGAAATGACAATACTTTTGATATTTCTTCTTGGGGTAGGAAACCTCTTCTCAAAAGAAAAAGAAGAGAAGGTAAATGTTGAGCCTCCATGGAAGGAA
>CAZDPU010000047.1:0-3558 GCA_964507645.1 uncultured bacterium | reverse complement strand
AGAGGCGACTGGGGCCGAGAGAATCACCAAAACAAAGGCATGGACAAGAAAGGCTGGGACAAAGGCATGGACAAAAAGAAAAAAATGGGAAATACTAAAAACCAGAACCCAAACCTTGAAAAGAAAATGACAGAAGCATGGGGAATCATGGAAAAACTCAAAAGGTGGACGCAAGAAAACCCAAAGGCAAACAAGGAAAAGATGTCTTGGGCAAAAAAGAAATATGCTGGATTGGCAAAATGGATGGAAGAAACAAAAATGAAATGGGGACAATCCGAAAAGAAGGTCGAAAAGGGAAAAAACACCCCCAAAACCCAACCTAAAGAAAAACAACCTGAAAAAAAAAGTTCTGGAAATGATTGGTTTTACAGGGCAGATTAAAAAAACAGAGAAAAGGAAAAAATATGAATAGCTTGTTATGGATAACAATAGGCTTAGCCGCTGTTTTTGCAATAATGTACAACAGCTTAATAAACAAGAACAACCAAGTTGAAAATGCTTTTGGTGGAATGGATGCTCAACTCAAAAAAAGATATGACTTAATACCGAACTTGGTCAAAAGCGTTAAAACCTACATGAAGCATGAGGCAGAAACACTTACGGAAATAACCGAGCTTCGAACAAAGGCAATGTCTGGCAAAATCTCCGATGATGAGAAAGTGTCCTTAGACAATGCAATCACATCCAAGCTTGGAGGGATCATGGTTGCAGTTGAAAACTATCCAGACCTTAAAGCATCAGACAACTTCAACCAATTACAGCGCAGCCTGAATGAGGTTGAAGAGCAAATCTCTGCTTCAAGAAGAGCCTACAACGCAACAATCACCTCCTACAACAATGGTGTTGAAATGTTTCCAACAAACATCCTGGCAGGAATGATGAACATGCAACGCAAGAATGTGTTTGAAATTCCAGAAACCGAAAGAGAGAATGTTGATGTTGGCGATTTGTTTGACAAATAACTGAAAGCATAAAAAAAATGCCTGACAAAAAAAACCTAGAAAATTTGTATCAAAGTAATTTAAAGCCAAAGTTATCCAGGCTTGACGACCAAAGGATTAAAGTTGCAACAAAGGTTAAAAAGTTTGCAGCATTTTCAATTATCCCAATAAGCCTATCTGTTTTCATGTCAGTTAACGTTACTGGAAACGAACTTCCTATATTGGTTGCTATTGGGATCTGTGTATGGATTTACTTTTCTAAAATTAACCCATTTTGGCAAGATTATCGTAAAAAATTCAAAGAACAAGTAATCAGAGAAATAATAAACTTCATTGATGACAGATTTACATATAGCCCATCGAAAAAAATAAGCCTTGCTGAATTCAAAAAAACCGGAATATTCCTAATGGGGGTTGACCGTTACAGAGGTGATGATCATGTTGAAGGAAAGATAGACTCGACACACATAGAGTTCTCTGAAGTTCATGCAGAATACAGAACAAGAGATAGCAAGGGGAGAGTTAGCTATCACACGATATTCAAGGGCTTGCTCTTCAGTACAGATTTCAATAAAAACTTCAATGTGAAAACCTATGTCTTGACAGATATCGCTGAAAAGATGTTTGGTTTTCTCGGAACCAAGTTACAGAAAATGAACAAATTGAGAGGAGAATTGGTGAAGCTTGAAAACATAGAGTTTGAAAAAGAATTTGCTGTTTATTCTGGAGATCAAGTTGAATCAAGATACATATTATCCCCTTCTCTGATGGAAAGAATACTTTCATTCAAAAAACAAACCAAAAAAAGAATACAAATGTCTTTTGTAGGTACGAGACTATACGTTACTGTTCCATATCGAAAAAACCTTTTTGAGCCAAAACTCTTTGGTGATATCGTTGATTTTAAAAACATTCAGGAATATCATGATGACTTGAATCTTGTCTTAGGATTAATACAAACATTGAACCTAAACACAAGGATATGGAGTAAAAAATGAAAAATTTTTTCAGAATTTTTTTCTCTATCCTTCTTGGAGTTTTCATTGGAAGCGCTGTAAACATGGTATTGATACTTCTCGGGGGAAACCTCATTCCTTTGGCTGAAGGATTTGACCCTATGAATGCAATGGATTGGGAATTTAAATATTTCATTTTTCCATTTTTGGCACATTCGGTTGGGACTCTTGCAGGAGCATTTACTGCAGCAAAGATGTCAAAAAATAAGCATATAGCGATACCTTTAACAATTAGCTTTTTCTTTCTGCATGGGATGATTCAGATGCTCCCATTACTTCCTGCTCCAACATGGTTTGTCTATTTTGATCTTGTTGTAGCCTATGTCCCAATGGGTTTAATTGCTTGGAAGATCTCCAAAACCTCAGAAAAAAACAGATCAAAAATCCCTAAAATCATAAAAAAAAAGCCCCAGCCGAAACTGGGGCTTATATAGAACTTGGCGATGACCTACTCTTCCAGGTGTCAAAGACTCCTAGTACCATCGGCGCTGACAAGCTTAACTACCGGGTTCGGGATGGGACCGGGTGGACCCTCGTCGCGAAAACCACCAAGAAATTTTCAATTTCAGAAAGTGTAAAAACACTTACCGAAATTTTGAATAGTTAGGAACAAAATGTAATTTAAGCACAAAACTTTCGACCAATTAGTATCAGTCAGCTTCAGACATTGCTGCCTGTCCACCTCTGACCTATCAACCCAGTAGTCTCCTGGGGGTCTTACTCCTTCGAGAGGAGACGGAAAATTTATCTCGAGTCTGGTTTCCCACTTAGATGCTTTCAGCGGTTATCCATTAAACTTATAGCTACTCGGCAATGCTCCTGGTGGAACAACCGATACACCAGAGAAGTCCTCACCTCGGTCCTTTCGTACTAGAGGCAAAATCTCTCAATTTTCCAACGCCTGCAGAGGATAAAATCCAACCTGTCTCACGACGGTCTGAACCCAGCTCGCGTGCCGCTTTAATGGGCGAACAGCCCAACCCTTGGGACCTTCTTCAGCCCCAGGATGCGACGAGCCGACATCGAGGTGCCAAACTCCCCCGTCGATATGAACTCTTGGGGGGAATCAGCCTGTTATCCCCGGGGTAACTTTTATCCGTTAAGCGACAGCCTTTCCACACAGCACTGCCTGATCACTAAGACCGACTTTCGTCTCTGCTCGGCCTGTCAGCCTCACAGTCAAGCTCCCATCTGCCTTTACGCTCTACACCGGATTGCCATACCGGATGAGGGAACCTTTGCGCTCCTCCGTTACTCTTTAGGAGGAGACCGCCCCAGTCAAACTGCCCACCAGGCCATGTCCTGTGCCCGGTTTCACGGGATCACAGTTAGATCTTCAATTACAACAGGGTGGTATTTCACTATCGACTCAATTAAAGCTAGCGCCCTAATTTCAACGTCTCCCACCTATACTACACAGCTAAAACCAAAGATCAAGACCAAGCTACAGTAAAGCTCCACGGGGTCTTTTCGTCCTTCTGCAGGTAGCCGGCATCTTCACCGGCAATGCAATTTCGCCGAGCTCCTCCTCGAGACAGTGCTCTGATCGTTACGCCATTCGTGCGGGTCGGAACTTACCCGACAAGGAATTTCGCTACCTT
>CAZDPU010000046.1:0-3709 GCA_964507645.1 uncultured bacterium | reverse complement strand
AAATTCTTTGCTTTTTCTGCCATGAAATCCATAACCCTTTTGTCTTTTGAAGGCAGCCCTCTCTGAGAAGATTCCTTGGTTCCTGGTGGACGTAAAATCATGTTTCCTGCGTTGTGGTAACTCTGCACAGCCGCAATATTCGGATGATCATGAATAAAATCTGCTGTTGCTCTAGTTTCTGGCTCTGAAAGCATGTATGGCCCTGCCCCATATTGTCTATGATCTGCTTCCCAATCCCAAGGCCATTGTCTATTTAGATCCACACCACCAAGTCCATCTTCATTTATTGATCCATCTCCGTCATTATCAATTCCTTCTGTCCAAAAAACCTCCCATTCACCCTTTGCATTAAATTCCTTCCGCTCCATTGCTCTTGGGTCAATTGAAGATACCATGTTGCCATAAACATTCCTTCTCCGCATTTGGGTAATTTCCCCATCTCCATTCAGGTATTCTGGGCCATCCTCATCAAACATGCCAGCACGAGCATTATCAAAAGGCGTTATGTTATGCCTTGGGGTATGTGGATTGTTGGGTTCATGGAAAAACCTATGTCTGCTATCAGGATTCACAGTCGGTGCAATATAGAAAGAATAATCGTTCAATAGCTGAGTAACCCACTCATCTTTGTTGAACCTTGTTACCAGGTAGTAAATGGTGAACATCGCAACCTCTCCGCCCTGTATCTCGTTACCATGCGTATTTGCATCAATATACATTGCTGGTTTTGATGAATGTTCACCTGTTGAAGGATTGTTAACAGTGATAATCCAGATATCCCTTCCCTCTCTGCTCTTTCCCATGACATCAAGAGTTAAAAGATCTGGGTAAGCGTTTGTTAGTTTGACCAAAACCTCCCCCATCTCTTCATAATCGTAGTAAGTTGAAAAATCAATATTGACTTTTGGTTCAATTGCCCTTGGAACGGTAAAAGCGCACAAGCTAAAAATCAAAATATGTAAAAAAAACTTCATTATTTAATCTCCTGTGGATAAATGGTTAAAGAATTCACGAAAGATCTTGGATGGATTGCAGTTATTTCAATCTTCTTTCTGCCCTTAATCACCCATTCCCAAGACTTGCTTTCCCCTGGGGAAAGAACCCCTAAATCAATTTGTGGCAACCCTAAAACCAACTCCGAATCCCCCTTGGGGAAATTGACTCTGACATTTGATGATTCTCTTATTTTTTCAGACATTGCTGAATCAGTGCTCAGCAAACCGCTATTCCAAACTCTGAATTTAATTTTTATAGTTTCTGAGCTGATTCTTTCAGATTCTTCAATTGCTATATTTAGAACTGGGAGCTCGTCAACTAGGGACTCTATCCATGAGTCCAGTATCCCGTCTAGCCTTATTTCGCCTTCTGGGATTCGACTTCTGCCATATATGGGCCACCCTGCAGAATCCTCATCTTCCTTATAGCTGCTCCAATCCTTATATCCAACAGAATCAAACCACTCTTTCTCTGAAACCTGATGCCATGCTTTTTCAAAAGATATTTCACCACTTTCTTCATCCTCCCCCAACAAACCCCACATCCCAACAGAGACAGCCCACCTTCCCAAGCCAGCATAAGCCCAATCTAAAAAATTCCCTTTTTTTGACCATACTTCAGGACCATCTTTTGCCATGAAGAAAGATTTATAAGGTGTTTTTTTCTTAAACCTTTCTCCAATCGCTTCAAATATTTTTTTATCTTCTTGCGGAGTCTTGTCTAGGGATTCATCCCTCATTGGATAAGCCATTCCAGCTCCAAGATCTCTAACATTAACAATAAATGCAACTTCAGGAGAGGCTAAAAGCTCATCTACGATAAACTTCACCTCACTTTCACTCACGGAAAAAGGGCCTCCTCCCTTGTGGGAGTAATGGAATTCCCAGTTGTATGGGAAATTTCTATCTAATGATATCCCCCCCAAGCCGTCCTCTCCGTAAAGGCCATCTTCATCAGAATCATTCCCTTCAATGCTCCTAAGTATCCATCCCCCTTTTTCTCCTTTCAGGAAGTTTGCTTTTTCCATTTTTGTTATTTTGAGATCGTCTTTTGGTAAAACCTCCTTCCACTCTCCCCAAGGTTTTTGTATCCTTACAGAGCCTATAACACCGTCTCCATTTAAATCAACAGGGGGATCTTCATCTTGAAAACCATCACCATCATCATCCCATGGGACACCATTCCAAGGAAACATTTCTGGAATCCCCGCAGCAATTCTTAAACCCGATGGATTTAGTTCCGGCACAGCCCTGAAAGTAACCCTCTCTAGCAATTTGACCGCTTCTTCATCTCCATTCATGTAATCTTGATTGAGTTTTACTAAAAAACTCTCTATAGCATCTCCTGAGTAAGGTTCGTCTCCTCGCAAGCCCCCTATAAGAAAAATAACCGGTTTTGAATCATCTTTGGGCAATCCTGAAACTTCCCAAAAATAACCTTCGTCTCCTAATGATGTTGTAAAGCTTTTTGTAATCAAGCTTGGGGCCGATTCGGAAATTGCTTTTAGGTAAGAACTGCTTGCAGCTAGCAAGAAAATAAAGATGAGTATTTTTTTCATAGTAGGCATATCCTAAAATGAAAATGGTCGGGACGAGAGGATTCGAACCTCCGACCTCTGCACCCCCAGCGCAGCGCGCTACCAGGCTGCGCTACATCCCGAAAATAAAAATGAAAAAGAAATTTATTGCGGTGGGGTTGCCACCGCAATTATATAGATTTGAGACTAGCCTTTCTTTAGAAGAGGAAGTCCAGTTCTTGCAGACTCCACAACCTTTCGATCGCTAGGCATGTCGCATGCATTTGATCCTTCGCTTTTAGCGAACCAGTAAATCTGTTGTGTCCTTCCGCCTTTAAGGTTAACCATCTTACCGTGAAGGTACCAGGTTCCTTTAGCGTTTTCATATGTATATGTCATAAATTTAACCCTCCAGAGGAAATTAAGATACAACTATTGTGCCTAAGAAAATATATTTTGTCAAGAGGAAAGTGTAGTTTTCCCCTCTGTATACCCCTGAAATCTAAAAAAAACCGAAAAAGAAGCCCAAAAATGCAAAAAACAGGGGGAAAAGCTTCAGGGAGGACTTCTTGAGCTTGAACATGCTTGAATCACCGCTTTGCAAACCGGAAGAAATAGAAAACCCCAAACAGAAACCTATTGACATTCCCAACAAGCCATTAACAGTTCCACTAGACCTTGAAACAAAGACCATCCCTGCAATAAGGACCAGTTCCAATAACTGCCTGGTTAAGAGGTTCATTCCCCCTCCAGCTCCAAAACACCTGCCTGGGATTGCATGCACTCCAAAACAAATCCGACATGTTCCCAAAGGTCAACCCCCAACTCCTCACACCCCTTCAGGACATCATCCCTGTTGACACCTGCGGCAAAAGACTTCTGCTTCCATTTCTTCTTGACGCTCTTTACCTTCACGCTCTTGATGTCCTTGTCTGGCCTGACCAATGCTGTTGCGACAACCAATCCCGTAATCTCGTCACAGGCGTACAGGACCTTTTCAAGGATGCTTTCCCTTTTGACACCTGTGTAATCCGCGTGTGAGAGTATCGCCCTTGTGGCCCAGTCCGGCCAGCCCTGCTCTTTCAGGTAGTCGACCGCCCTGTAGGGGTGGTCGTCTTCCGTGGGGTATTTTTCGTAATCCAGGTCATGGAAGAGGGCAACAGCACCCCAGCTGTCGGGATCCTCATTGTGCCTTTC
>CAZDPU010000045.1:1637-3764 GCA_964507645.1 uncultured bacterium | reverse complement strand
AGGGGGGAGACTATAGAGGGGGGATAAAAACAGGGATAGTGTGAAAGGGGGAAGAGGGAATATAATCAGATTGAAATTGAAGTACCTTTCCTTGATTTTGGCTGTTTTTCTGTGCGCTGCAGCGCCTGGCAAGATAAACCCCTCTAAAGGCCCGGGCAACAGGAAAGCGGATTATGGGGAGGTTCAATCCCTTATCAGGAAATCACTAAACAGGGAAATCGCTAATGAGAACCCTGGCGAAATTGAACTTTTTTTCCTAGGGGTTGCGCTCTACGGTAAGCAAGATGTCTTCATGAGAGAAACCCTCTATGCGCAGGAGATTTTTGAAGAGAGGTACACGGAAGCGTATGGCGGAAGCAGGGCATCTCACAGCCTTTCGTTGATAAACAACAAAAAAACATCAAAAAGGCACTTGTTTGCAAACAAGGATAACCTTTCTGAGATACTCTCTTTTCTTGGCGAGAAAATGGGAGATGAGGACATCCTTTTTATTTACTTTACCTCACACGGCTCAAGAGACCACAAGCTATCACTCATACTTCCTTCACAATTCAGAAGTGGGCTTGATTCCAAGGAAATAAGGGGGATGCTTGATGATGCAGGTATACCATGGAGAGTGCTTGTTGTTTCTGCATGCTTCTCAGGCGGATTTATTCCGGAGCTTGAAGCACCAAATGCAATTGTTGCAACTGCTGCTGATGCAGATCACAGTTCTTTTGGGTGTACTGATACAAGGAATTTCACATATTACGGAGAAGCTCTTTTCAAAAGACAGATGAAGGGGGGCATGGATCTTGTTGATGCCCTTAATGGAATCCCCCCGATAATCACAGAAATGGAAGCTGAACAGGGTTATGAACATTCAAATCCACAACTCTCAATTGGCAAAGATTTTTTAAAACATTGGGAAAAATACAAGGCAGATTTGACGACAAGGCTTGAAGAACGCACCCAAGCATCCACTAAACCAAAGCCAAAAAAGCGCTGGTAGCGAAAATCTAAATAGAATAGTAAAAATCTATTAAACAAGGAGATATTGATGAGTGACAAAGTAAAAGGAACTGTAAAGTGGTTTAATGAGAAGAAAGGCTTTGGCTTTATTGAGAAAGAAGGTGGCGGAGACGTTTTCGTACATTTTTCTGATATCAAAAGTGAAGGTTTTAGAACTCTAAATGAAAATCAAGCAGTTGAATTTGAAATAACAACTGACGATAAAGGCGAAAGAGCCACAAACGTTTCAGCTGGTTAGTTTTCCGGTTTAACAATTTTTCGTACCAATCCCTTATGGCTGTTTAAGCAGCCATCAACAAGAGAAGCTTGTATTGCCCCGCCTAGGGCTGCCGTGTCAAATTCCGACAGGACTGATACGTCTGATCCAAATGTGTTGGCAATCATCTGGCTCCATAGATTGTTTTTTGCCCCGCCACCAACGATTCGTATTTCGTTTGGTTCAGGGCCTCTGCTGCAGATTTTCTGAAATCCCTCATAAAGCTGGTTAGTTAACTCCTCGATTGTTTTTTTATAGGCGATTCCTTCAGGGGATTTTGTGTTTTCTTGAATGGCAAGCTGTATAAGTTGGTCATGAGAGAGATTAAACCTGGCAACAAGTTCTTCGGTTTTCAAGGTACATTCTGTTAGACAGAATAGCGGGAGCCATCCTCCAACAGCATCACAGAATGCAGCAATATTTGCATCTGATTCACCAATTGTTTTTGAACTGTGGCAAAAGACAGTGCCGCTTGTGCCAAGGCTTATGACAAAAACTCCCTCCTCGATTGCTCCAGATCCGATTGCACTCATCATGTTGTCACCACTGCCAGGAGAAACAATGACATCTTGGCCGATTCCAAAAAGATCCGAAATGTCTTTCCGTATTTTTCCTATCGGTTCAAATTGATTTACGAGCGATGGGATTTTTGAGTGAAGCTCACTATCAATCGCATTGATGGCATCATCATCAAAGGTTCTTTTCTGGATGTCAAAAAAACCTGTTCCGCTTGCGTCGCCAGCCTCCATTGCTTTTTCTCCAGTTAAATAGAAATTGATGTAGTCGTGGGGGAGCAGAACTGTATCTAATCTTGAAAAATTTTCAGGTTCTTTTCTTTTCATCCAAAGTATTTTGCTTGC
>CAZDPU010000045.1:0-1537 GCA_964507645.1 uncultured bacterium | reverse complement strand
ACATCTATACCAAGGTATAGGGACACGTTAACGAACGCCCATTATGTGCTCGATTGCAATTTGGTCGAGTTGTTCATAACGTGTTCCAGCTTCAGAGAGAAGGGCAGGGTCAATATCTGCTGATTCTATCTTTTTTACATTTGAGGGAGAGTAGGACAAGATGCTTGAAAACCCTGAACTGTCAGCATGATTTTTTCTGAGGATGTCTTGAACTTCGCTGTCATCATTGAATGATTTTGCTTTTTCTGCAAGCATTTTGTATGTCCTCATGCATCCTTTTGCAAAATCCCAAACACCATCCTGGTCTTCTGTCCTATATGCATGTGCATCAAAGTGCTTTGGCCCTGTGTATTTTTCATAGCCACCACACCCTTCAAGTAGTCTTACAAGAAAGAAGGCTCCCTTTAGGTCCTCGCTTCCAAATCGGAGATCCTGGTCATATCTTCCGATTTTTTGTGCGTTTAGATCAATATGAAAAAGCTTGTTTGACTCCATTGCCTGTGCAACGGCAAAAACCATTGACAACCCTGTCATGTTTTCATGAGCAACTTCCGGATTCACCCCGCACATCTCCGGTTTATCCAATGTGGAGATGAAGTGCAGCATCGACCCGGTTGTTGGGTAATAGATGTCACCCCTAGGCTCATTTGGCTTTGCCTCAAGTGCAAAATTCAAATCCCAACCATTTTCAGTTACCCAATGGCTCAGGAAGTTGATTGAATCCCTGTACCACCCAATGGCATCTCTCGGATCTTTGGCTGCGTCTGTTTCGGCACCCTCTCTTCCGCCCCAAAAAACAATTGTGCTTGCACCAAGGTCGACACCAAGCTCAATTGCCTTCATTGATTTTTGGAGAGCAAAGGCCCTTATTTCAGGATTGCTGGACGTGAAAGCGCCATCCTTGAAAACCGGATGGTGGAAAAGGTTGGTTGTTGCCATGGGGACCTTCAGCCCAGTCTCATTTAGCGCTTTTTTGAAAGATTCAATGATTTTCTTTTTTTCAGAATCATTCGCATCAAAGGGGACAAGATCGTTATCATGGAGGTTAACCCCATATGCACCGCAATCAGCTAGGCCATAAACGATTTCAACAGGGCTGACCTTTGCCCTTGTGGGGAGTCCAAAAGGGTCTGCTCCGGGGTTGCCGACCGTCCAAAGGCCAAACGTAAACTTGTCCTTCCTTTCGGGATTGTATTTATTTTTCATGAGGGAAATTGTACGTGCGCATTCATGCAAAAAGCACTATGCGCACGATACGCATATTACTTAGAGCATCTTTGGATTCTGGACATAATACCCATAGTGATGAGGGTCCATCCTATGAATGGCATCAATGCATCATTCCATGTCCAGTTGTTTGCAACTGCTTCCATGCCGAGCATCCAGCCGACACCAGCCCAAACGCAAAACCAATCAAGATCAATCTTCATAAACAATACCTCCTTAGAAATATATACCTTGCAATTTATTATAAAGTTGCTTTCTTCCCCCTTTCACACTATCCCTGTTTTTATCCCCCCTCTATAGTCTCCCCCCT
>CAZDPU010000044.1:0-3897 GCA_964507645.1 uncultured bacterium | reverse complement strand
TTTCTTTTTTTGAAAAAGAATCTCTATCCCCTACAGTGACTGTGTTTGTCTTATGGTCTTTTTTGACGACATAAACTGGCTTCCCTAAAGCAACCCCTCCCAAACCTCTCCTTTGGCCAAGGGTAACAGTAAAATGACCTTTATGCTGGCCAATAACCTTTCCCTGCATGTCTAAAAGGTCCCCGGGATCTTCTTTCCCGAGAAACTTTGTCAAGCCTTCTGGTGCAAAACATAAATCTTGACTTTCTGGAGTGTCAGCAGTTGGCAACCCACCTTCTAAAGCTTCCTTTCTGACAACGGCTTTATCTTCAACATCTCCTAAAGGAAAGATTATCTCTCCTAGTGACTCTCTTGTTGTTGGCCATAGGAAATAACTCTGATCTTTTTCTTGCGAATCTGCTTCATGCATCTCATATGAACTTTCATTTTTAAAAATTTTCGAATAATGTCCTGTTGCTAAAGCTTGAGCACCCATGCGTTTAGCTTGATCGAGCAATTCTTCAAATTTAACTTTTCTATTACATTCAACACAAGGATTGGGAGTCAAACCATTATTTAGATTATCTAGAGCATGATCAATAACATTCTTTTTAAAAGATTCTGAATAATTTACTGCCATGAAGGGTATTTTCAATTCATCTGCAACGCGCCTTGCAGTTTGCCCAGTCCTGATATTGCAACAAGAAGAACCTTCTCCTTCGGTTAGTCTCATGAAAAGGCCTATAACGTCATGCCCTTGTTTGACTAACCTCTGTGCTGCTACACTGCTGTCAACTCCCCCAGATAATGCAGCTACTATTTTCAAAATTACAAAAGAGCAGAATTTATCTTATCTGTCCATTCGTTAACAAAGTTTGGGGTAAAACCTGAAGATCTCTCGACCGGCTCACCATCTTTAAATAAAATAAAAGTCGGAATACTCATAACTCCATAATCTGCAGCAATTGAAGGGTTTTCATCTATATTAACCTTAACGACCTTTGCCGAATCCCCAACACCTTCAGATAATTTGTCGACATAAGGGGCAGCAGCCTTACATGGACCACACCACTCAGCCCAAAAATCAACCAGCGTCAAACCCTCTTTTATATTTTCTGAAAAATTGTCTTTATTAAGTTCGATTGTCATTTTTTCCTCCCCTTGTAACTAACGAAAAATATTCTAATGTTCTAATTGTGAAAACGAATAAAAAATATTTTTATTTTGATTAATTTTCATTTTTGTAAAATCTTGCATTTAAATACTTACACCTCGTAGTCCTGTTTCGATACCTGTGTTTTTTGGATTTTTCTTGAATGCAGTCACTGTACATTTTAAATTTCAAAAAATATAAAAACCGGTTTGCTTTTTCCTCATCAAAAGAAAGATCTTCATTTACCAAGCCAACAACCTCTTCTAGATTGTTTGCTTTGTAATTTATTTTTTCAAACTGATAAAAAGCTTCTCCGACTATCAATACGGGGATTCCCCAAGCCATTGCCTGAAGACCAACACCAGAATTTATAGTAAGAACCTTGTCTGCTGCCTCAAGACAATCTTTGTAATGCAAATCATCAACAATAATTAGATTTTCTTCAGAAACCATCCTTGTTGTTAAAGATTTTGGGTTTTTTGATATTGGATGATTCTTTACCAAGAAAACAACATCAGGGCATGCTTTAGCAACAGCCTTAACAATTTTCTGAAATCCCTCAACACCTTTTGCCCAGCCACTCCAAAGAGTTATTACTTTATCTTGTGCAAGCTGCATTGGAACAAAAACAACATACTTCCCTTCAAGGGATAGTTTTTTAGAAAATTCCTCAACCCTGATACGATGGCTTTCTTGAAATTCCAAAGAATCATTGCCGTACCTTAGCTGATTGACATATTGATCAATTTCTTTTTTTTCATCCTCCAGCAAAGAATGGTTCCAATTTTCCTCGTCATAAGAAGGAGAATCTATCAACCAACCTCCGGGATCAATAACAACGGTGTTTGGCAAAGCGCCTCTTTCAACAAAATAGGCCGGAAGATTGTTTTTTTGATAGTGTTCCCAAATTAACCTGCCTTCTTTCCTTCCCGTAGGCTGCCAGGCTATAAAGGTTTTACCTGAGTTCTTTATAAAATTAACATTATAAGAAATCTGAATATTGACAAAAGAACGCAATCCCAATATGAATTTATTTCTTGTATTTGTAATTAAAGACTGATCTGTTTCTGTCTTTTTCTTAAAAGATTTTAAAAATTCAAACACCACTGAAGAAAAACATTGTAATGGTCCAAAGAGTAAAACTAAACCTAGAATTGTTTCGTGAATAAAAAATATTTCATCTACATGTTGATTTTTATTTTCATGTTTGTCTGGATCAACAAGCTGGGCAAAGAAAGAACTGAGTCACTTTTTGAATCTACAGGAGAGCCCAGAAAAATTTATGAATCAAAAATATCAATCTGGGACAAAGATAAAAAAATAGCAAGACTTGTTGCAAACAATCTAGAAGAAATGCAAGAAAACAACTGGTTAATTTCAGACATACAAGAAGCTCTTTTTTATCGAAATTACGAACCTTATGTTGAAGTTGAAGCAAAATCAGCAAAATACAACGACCTGATGGAGACATTAGAGTTTTCAGGCCCCTTTACAGCCACTACCAAAGATGATATTGTTGCAAAAACAATGAGAGCATTTTGGACCAAAAAATCTCAACTCCTGTTTTTCCCAGATTCCGTTAATTTAAAAAATCTTGATGTTGACATAACAGGCGAAGATGTTCTTTTTGAAACAAATGAAGACAATGTAATCATGATTGGTCAATGGTATGCAAAACTTCTTGAAAGCGAAGAAAGCCCATCTATAGAAGGGGGTTTAGCTGTTTACAACACTCAAAATGGCATAATCACAGCACAATCTAAAAACTGGGAAAAAGACAAAAAACCACAATCTCTTATTGCTGCAAACAGAGAGCCAATTTTTAAATCACTTGGAGTCCCTCAACTTTCACCACCTGGAAAACCTACCTTCAGAACAAAAAACTGGAGGATAAGCTCTGAAATACTTGAAGCAAAAAGCAAGGATAAAGTGGCTTATCTTTCAGATAGCGTATTAATAGAAGAAATTGTTCAAAAAAATCCCAGAAAAATAAAAGCAAACAATGTCGAATACTATTGGAATCCTGGATACTTTAACTTTACAAAAAATGTAACTTTTGAAGAAAGTAACAAAACAATCAATGCTGAATCAGGATTTTTTGATAAAAACAATGATTACTTCAAACTAGAAGGACCAATTTTGATTGAAATGAAAGATAATTTTCTTGACGAGGGATCATTGCCCATGGTAAATATAACCAAATTGGTTGAAGTGACAAAAGATCCTGATAAATACTTGTTTGATGGGGGGTTTTCATGGGTTGAAGGAGATGTTTTTTTTGGTGGGAAAAATGGAGAATGGGATCCAAAATTAGAACAATTAACAATAAAAGAATCTGCTGAATATTCAAATAAAGATTTTCAAGTACTTTCAACCTCAGTTAGGGCTAATTCCAATCTCGTAAAATTTCTAGGGAAAAGTACTTTGAGCTATGGAGAATTGTTTGAAGGGGAGGTGCAAAATCTAAAATATGAAAAAGGGCTAGATGCGATAAGCTCAGGACCTTTAAAGGGAAGCATTGATAAAAATGAAATAATTGCATTGAGCTTGAGAAAAAAAATAAATGAAAATTTATGGAGCTTGACGGAATCAAAAATCACATTAAACAAAAATCTCCATCTTGAATCAAAGATTTTAAACCTGGATACAAAAGAAAAATCTGGGACAACAGCAATGGAGTCAAAGGTGAAAATAAATAATTTAGAAATTATGGCAAAAAATATAAATTTTGGATGGGCCCCATTGATGCTTGAATGCAGCAACAA
>CAZDPU010000043.1:0-4098 GCA_964507645.1 uncultured bacterium | reverse complement strand
TTTCTTTTTTTGAAAAAGAATCTCTATCCCCTACAGTGACTGTGTTTGTCTTATGATCTTTTTTTACGACATAAACCGGCCTGCCTAAAGCGACCCCTCCCAAACCTCTCCTCTGCCCAAGGGTAACGGTAAAATGGCCTTTATGTTGCCCAATAACCTTTCCTTGCATGTCTAAAAGATCCCCAGGATCTTCTTTCCCAAGAAACTTCGTCAAGCCTTCTGGCGCAAAACACAAATCTTGACTTTCTGGAGTATCAGCAGTTGGCAATCCACCTTCTAAAGCCTCCTTCCTAACAACAGCTTTGTCTTCAACATCTCCTAAAGGAAAGACTATCTCTCCTAGTGATTCTTTTAATGTTGGCCATAGAAAGTAACTCTGATCTTTTTCTTGAGAATCTGCTTCATGCATCTCATATGAGTTTTTATTTTTGAAAATTTTCGAATAATGCCCTGTTGCCAAAGCCTGCGCACCCATGCGTTTAGCTTGATCGAGCAATTCTTCAAATTTAACTTTCCTATTGCATTCGACACAAGGATTAGGTGTCAGTCCGTTATTCAGGTTATCAAGAGCATGGTCAATAACATTTTTTTTAAAAGATTCTGAATAATTAACTGCCATAAAAGGTATTTTCAATTCATCTGCAACGCGCCTTGCAGTTTGCCCAGTCCTGATATTGCAACAAGAAGAACCTTCTCCTTCGGTTAGTCTCATGAAAAGGCCTATAACGTCATGCCCTTGTTTGACTAACCTCTGTGCTGCTACACTGCTGTCAACTCCCCCAGATAATGCAGCTACTATTTTCAAAATTACAAAAGAGCAGAATTTATCTTATCTGTCCATTCGTTAACAAAGTTTGGGGTAAAACCTGAAGATCTCTCGACCGGCTCACCATCTTTAAATAAAATAAAAGTCGGAATACTCATAACTCCATAATCTGCAGCAATTGAAGGGTTTTCATCTATGTTAACCTTAACAACCTTTGCCGAATCCCCAACCCCTTCGGATAATTTATCGACATAGGGAGCAGCAGCTTTACATGGACCACACCACTCAGCCCAGAAATCAACCAACGTCAACCCATCTTTTATATTTTCTGAAAAATTATCCTTATTTAACTCAATCGCCATTTTTGCCTCCTCTTTAAACCGGTAAAAAACATTCTAATATTCTGAGAACAAAAAATGTTTCTATTTGTTTAGCTTTTTCTTTATTTGATTACTTGAAATAGATGGCGTTCTCTCCAAATAAACAACTTCGCAGTATTCTTTCAAGTAATCAAACTCTCCCTTCCAGTCATCCCCAATACCAAATATATGTATGTTGTATTTTTGAATATCTTGAATCTTTTGCCTCCAAGATGATTCGGGGATTGTTTTGTCAACAAACTTGATTGAAGAAACTATATCTCTCCTTTCGGCATAAGGAATAACAGATTTCTTATTTTTACGCTCATTAAACTCGTCAGTTGAAACTCCGACAATCAGTTCATCCCCCAAAGAGCTGAGTCTTTTTAAAATGTTCAAATGACCTATGTGGAATAAATCAAATGTTCCATATGTAATAATCCTTATTTTCTTTTTCATAATTTATTCCCACGCACTAAAGAATTGAATATGCGATGGATTCTGATATTTCTTTGCTGGAACCTTCATGTAATCACCATAAAAGTCTTTAAGGTACTTGTCATAATTATTTGGAATTGGAAAAATGCAATCCTCAAAAGAGCACCTTTTTAGAGGAAATATATCCTCTTTGTTCCACCATTTTTTATTTGCAATTTCATGTGGGTGCTTAATAATTCTTGAATCCTGAAGCGGTACATTCATGCTGAGCAAAAATATTTTTGAAAGATTCCTCACTTTTAGAAGCTTCAAGAATGGCCTAATCAATATGTTGTAGAGAATGGATCTTTTTTCTAGATGTTGTAATTCATCTAAAAATTTTAAACTATTGGTAATTTTTTCATCTCTAAACGAATAATTTATAAATACGTCTATCCAAGCCCCTTGGGGATGTTTGCTCGAAATAAAATTTTTATTTTCGATTGCAATACTTCTAACATCTCTTACTTTTGCACAACACCTATTTTTTTTGATTGACTTTGTTGCAAATCTGTCCCCATATTTTTCTAAAATAATATTTTTAGGCAGTTGTTTTTCTTGATTTACCTTTTTAAATTTTTCAAAATCTTCAACAGTCATGCATATATCTATATCATCATCCCATGGAATAAATCCTTTATGTCTTATTGCCCCTAAAAGAGTTCCTCCATCAAGCCAATAACTTATTTGATTTTTTTTACATAATTCATCAAATGAGATCATCATTTGTAAAAGTCTTTTTTGAAGTTCCTTTACATCCACATCCCCATCTTTATGATTCGCCAATCGCTCTTGGCTCAATGTTGGTAAAAATTGTGGGTTATGTGAAAATCCAATCAAGCCTAAAGAGATCGTCCAAAGGACATGGGGAACTCCAACTTCTGCAAGGGAAATCCATTGAGACATCTTCACAAGGGAAATACCAAAAGCAATAATCTGTAATTTTGAAGACGACAACCTGTCTAGCTTTCCCTTTGTTGCTAAAACTGACAATGTAAAAAAATTTGCTAGATAGAAAATAAAATTCAAAATACCATCTAAACTAAAAATTGGAAATATTGGTTTTGACAATTCTCCCAATTGAAACAAAAGTAAAAATGATAACAGGTACAGAAAATGACCCCACTTTAATATCTTTTTACCCCTAACAACAAAAGTGCTGAAAGCATTGTTGATAAATGAATAATTTATTTTCCTATTTTGGATATCACTATATCCTTCCCGTTGCGATGCGACAAGAGGATAACTGCAATAAACATTTTTACAAGGATGAACCTTTAACTCATAATACATGTCAATCTCTAAATCAATTTTTTGGTTCACATCTAATGAATTTTCTTGAAGTATTTTTTGATATATGGAATTCCTATATGCAACAGCATGCGTAGTTCTCCCACCTTCAACTTTTACAAGATTTGGAGAATATTTAAATGATTGTTTCTTTAGGTTAATCCCCAAATAAAACATGTCCCAGTCTTCTGGAAGTTGGTGTATTGAAAAAACCATATTCTTAACTGTATCTTTACTGAAAACAACATCATCTTCAAATATTAAAAAGTTTTTTAAATTTTTCTCTTTTGCAAGTTCTATAATTTTCAAAGTACTCACCTTGCAACCAACAGCACCATCTCCGCTTGGAGGAACAACACCAGAAAACCTTGTTACCCTATCTTGAATTCCAATCTTTTTTGCCTCTTTTAAAAAATCTTCCCATCTATCTGGTCTTGAATCTAAGTTAATGCAGAATATCTGTTCAAAAAAATCAAAAGGATTCATTATTCAAAACAGATTATAAACAGCCAAAAAAAACTTTTTTATCCTTGTATCCAATCTTCCGAACAAACACTTCGAATTCGAAAGAATTTAAATTTGAAAAAGGAAACTGAATCTAGAATTGTTTTGTGGGTCAAAAAAAAATCTTCTGGTTCTTCTTGTTCCTCATGGCTTCTTTTTGGCTCAATGGGCTTGGGAAAGAAAAAACAAAATCTCTTTTCACGTCTTCAGGAGACCCAAGAAGGATTTATGAATCAAAAATATCTATTTGGGATCAAGATAAAAAAATAGCTAGGCTTATTGCAAACAATTTAGAAGAAACGAAAGAAAACAACTGGTTGATTTCAGATATACAAGAAGCTCTTTTTTATCGAAATTACGAACCTTATGTTGAAGTTGAAGCAAAATCAGCAAAATATAACGACCTGATGGAGACATTGGAATTTTCAGGACCTTTTACAGCAACGACCAAAGATAACATTGTTGCAAGAACAATGAGAGCATTTTGGACTAAAAAATCCCAACTCCTATTTTTCCCAGATTCCGTTAATTTAAAAAATCTTGATATTGAGATTACAGGTGAAAATGTTCTTTTTGAAACAAATGAAGACAATGTCATCATGATTGGTCAATGGCATGCAAAACTTCTTGAAAGCGAAGAAAAACCGTCTATAGAAGGGGGTTTAGCTGTTTACAACACTCAAAATGGCATAATCACAGCAC
>CAZDPU010000042.1:0-4180 GCA_964507645.1 uncultured bacterium | reverse complement strand
ACCTTAATGCACAACAAGCGTCCTTTCAGCCAAAGGTGGAGTGATGAGGCACAGGCACTTTCCTGTTGAGCCATCTTTTGATATCCTGATGTCTTGACCTCCGCAAAGCTTGTCAAATCCTGAAGAATACATCTTTCCGAAATCATCATCTCCAACAGTGCCATGGTAAAGGGCACTGCCCCCAAGCAAGCCGACAGTTGAAATGGTGTTCGCGACAGACCCTCCACTGTCAGTTTTTGTGCCATGTATCCTTACAGCCTCAAAAACCCTTTCCCAATTCTCATTTTCAACAACCAACCAGTCGCCGTCCTTCATTCCGAAACTTTCCAAGAGACTGCTGTCAGGAAGTTCCACCAAGACATCCATGAGGGCATTCCCGACACCTATGACATCGTATTTTTTCAAAGGGACAATCCTTCTTTTTCCGCAAATTCAGACAGTGGTTTTGGGACAGTTGCCTCAAGTATCAAATCATTTCCGGTTTCAGGATGCCTGAACTGGAGCCTTTTTGCAACAAGGGCAAAGCCATTCCAGCCTATTCCAGCCGATTCCTGTTTTGCCCTTCTTCCAGAATAAAGGTCATCATTCACTATCGGAAACCCTGATTCTGAAAGATGGACACGGATCTGGTGTGTCCTTCCTGTATCCAGGTTGAGCTCAACCAATGAAAAACGATCTCCTTCATTCGTTGACCTTATATGAGTGACAGCATCCCTTCCCTCTTCCACTCTTGTTGTGAACTTCTTTCGATTCTTCGGATGCCTTCCTATCTTTGTTGAAATTGTGGCTGGCAAATTCAATGAGGTTCCTGAAACAATCGCAAAGTATGTCCTCTTGACCTCCCTGTTCCTGATCATTTCCTGCAAATCAGAATGTGTCTTCTCTTTCTTTGAAACGAGCATTAGACCATGGGTTCCCCTGTCAAGCCTGTGAACAAGCCCTTCCCTTCCCTCTTCGCCGGGCAATTCACCAAACCTGTGCTTCAGCCCCTCTGCAAGTGTCAAGCCTTTGGTTCCTGCACCCGAATGGCAAACAACACCCCAAGGCTTTTCAATCACAGCCAGGAACTCGTCCTCATAAACAACATCGAAATCAACATGGCCTATTTCCCTTATTTCCGAATCTTCCTTGAATTCAGGCCAAGAAAAAACATCTCCAGCAGACACCTTGAAGCTTGGTTTTGTTGCCTCTTTTCCATTGACCTGGACCTTTCCACCTTTTATTTGGGCCTTTGACCAGGACCTTGAAGCCCCAGTTGTCTTAGATATGAGCAAATCTAGCCTTGATTCCTCACTACTAACCTTTTCTCCTGAAGAAAATCTCAAATTAGAATGTTTATCCTCTGTCATGAATGATAAGTATACATACAAGCCAATTGATAATGAATTGGTACAGGCATATACAAGGAATGATTTGTCTTCAATATTCGATTCGAATCCAAACAACAAGGAAGACTGGATAAGGAAAGCAAAGGAGATTCAAGGTCAAAAGCCGAATATGGACTGGAATGAAGCAGATTCTCTCAATGAGAAAAAAGGCCTTCCAAAACCTTCAAAAACAAAATACAAGATACATTGCGGACAACAAATAAGGCTTCTCTGCGGTCCTGTCTTCCTTTACTACAAATGCCTAACCACACTTGGGATAAAGAGAAGATTGGAAAAATGGGGAATTGAGGCTGGAAGCATTTTTTGGTCAGAGAATGAAGATGATGACTGGAATGAACTAAGAAACTCAAGATGGCTCTCAAGAAATCTTCAGATTGTTAAAACAAGCTTAAAAGAGTCAGAAAACAAGAAGATGATGAATCAATACAACTACAAAGATCCTTCAAAATCCCTTTCAGAAATCTTCAACCATGAAAATCCTTGTTGCAAATGGACACAGTCTTTTATCAAGAACCTGAAAGAGTCATTTGAGAATAAAGGATTTGTTTCTGCAAATGAAGAGTATCTCATAAAAAATTACCTGGGCGAACTTGGCATGAGCTTTGTGCCATCAAGCTCTCCAGGCATCAAGGAATCTGGCTCTAAAATCCTTTCTGCTTTTGTAAGAAAGCATGAGGAAATCACTGAATCGATAATCAGGTCTAAGGAAAAGATGGAAAAACTTGGTTTTGATGTTTCCTTCAGAACAGATTCGAAAAAACTCAATGTCTTTGAGCTCAATGAGGGCAAAAGGCACAGGATAAACATAGAGGGAGATCTTGCCGTGAGTGAATCTGGAAAAAAATGGAGCTTAAAAGATTTAAGCAGAGAAATAGAAGGCAACCCAAATTCATTTGGCCCAAACGTCACGTCAAGAACAATAATCAAAGATCATGTTTTCAATGGCATTGCGGTCATTGTAGGTCCAGGGGAAATTGCATACAGGGCACTTTTCCAAGAGGTTTATGACATTCTAGGAATAGTGAGACCAATCATTGTTCCAAGATATACAGCATCTATCCTTCCCAAAAAATACTCGAAAATAATTGAAACGGTTAATGATTTTGGCCTTCTGAAAAAAGATCCGAGAAAAGCATCTGAAAAGTACGGCATGAAAAAAAATGAAGGCCTTTTGAAGGAGTTTGAAAATTTCCAAAATGATATTGAGAAGAGATCGGGTTCATTCTTGAAAAAACTATCCAAGAAGATGCCTTCAATAAAACCCCTGTCAGAAAGGGTTGAAAAACAACTATCATCCCCCTTGGAAAAACTGAAAAGTCAAACTTTCAGGGAGTCTGAACCCAACGCAATGAACGAAATAAATGAATTGAGAAAAATTTTATGGCCTGAGGGGAAACCCCAGGAAAGAATGTTGAGTATCCCAGCAATGGAATACTTTTTCAGCAAAAATATGAAAGAATATAACCTATTGGAGAAATTTGAAGAATGCAAAGACCAACAATTGATAATTTACCTGTAAAGCCACTTGAGCCAGGACTAGACCTTCTGGCAATTGGTGCACATCCAGATGACATTGAGCTTTCCTGCGGAGGAATCCTTTCAAAATCATCATCTCTTGGGTACAAGACGGGAGTGGTAGATTTGACAAGAGGTGAAAAAGGCACAAGGGGAAATAGGGAAATCCGTGAAAAAGAATGCGTAAAAGCAGCTGAAATCCTAGGCCTAAAAATTCGATTGAATATGGAATGGCCTGATGCATCAATACATGACAATGAAAAAAACAGAAAAGAACTTGCGTATGTGATTAGGCTATTAAGGCCTAAACTTGTCATCACCCACCATTGGAACTGCAGGCATCCCGACCATATTGGTGCAAGCAAGGTTGTTGAAAGAACATGCATGCTTTCCGGGTTGAAAAAATACCTAGAAGAAGACAGGGATGCACCTCCTGAATGGAGACCTGATAGGGTTTTGTTTTTTGGAGGATGGCACAATAAAAACCCGAGCGCAATCGTTGACATATCAGAACATTTTGAAAATAAACTGAAAGCAGTTTTTGCCCATGAAAGCCAATTTTTCAGCAAAGAATCAAAAGACTCAGAAACTCTTTTGTCTAATCCAGACTTTGAATCATGGCTTCATCAAAGATCCAGATACTGGGGTCAAAAAATAGGCAAAGAGTATGGAGAGTCCATCACATGCAAAGGAGAGATACCTTTGGAAGATCCCATTAAAACATTCCTGGATGCACCTTGGTGAAAAAACCAACAGTATTCATTACATGCCATCCAACTGCAGGTGGGTCTGGAATTATTGCAACTGAGCTTGCAGCAAATCTTGCTGAAAGCGGAGTAGACACTCACCTCTTTTCTTACGGAGAGCCTTTCAGGTTTTCTTCATTGGAGAAATCAAACGTAACAATTCACAAACCAAAAGACCTTAACTACCCGCTGTTCAAAGACCATCGGCCATATGCAATGACACTTGTACAAAGCCTTCTTTCAGCAGCTGAAAAATCGCCGCCAAAAATACTCCATGCACATTATGCATTTCCATTTGCACTTGTGAACCAGCTGGTTCAAAATATCCTCTCAAAAAGAAGGAATGAGGTGAAAAACATTGTCACTTTACATGGCTCGGATACAAACCTCCTGGGGACAGACCCCTCTTATGGGCAGATAATCAAAGAATCTTTGGAAATGTCTGATTCAATAACTGCAGTTAGCGAATCTCTAGCTCTTGAAAGCTATGCAACTTTTGATCTTCAGAAAAAAATCAATGTCATAAATAAT
>CAZDPU010000041.1:0-4198 GCA_964507645.1 uncultured bacterium | reverse complement strand
TTGATTTTTTTATTAATCTTGTTGGTTTTTAGTTGCATAATCAATTTGACAAATGGTTCTGTGGATATCAGCATTTCTGAAGCTTTTCAGATCATTGGTCATCAATTATTTGAACTGTATCCTGCTGAATTGGATGAAGCGAAAACAACTGTTCTGTTTTCAATAAGAATACCAAGAATTTTACTTGGCCTTGTTGTTGGAGGAACTTTAGCAGTTTGTGGAGCTTGCCTGCAGGGCCTTTTCAGAAATCCTTTGGCTGACCCAGGACTGATAGGGGTTTCTGCAGGAGCTTCTCTTGGTGCAATAATTGGTATATATTTCAACACTTTTTTTTCTAAGATAAATGCAATTCAGAGCTCTTTCTTGATCTCTATTTTGGCTTTTGTTTTTGGTTTAATGATTTCTGTTTTGATATTCAGGATATCCACAAAAGACGGAAAACCATCTGTTGCGAAAATGCTTTTGTGTGGGATAGCCGCAAATTCTTTAGTTGGAGCAATAATTGGATTTTTTACCTACATGTCTTCTGATTCAAAATTAAGAGAAATTGCGATGTGGGGCATGGGCAACCTTGGAGAAGCAACATGGGAAAAACTGGCAATATGTTTTTTCACATGTGTGTTTTCCTATTTGATGCTTTTTAAACAAGGGTCCCCTCTTAATGCTTTCATTTTGGGGGAGCAAGAAGCTTTGAGTCTTGGAGTGGATACAAGCATGCTGAAGAAAAATATTGTAATTTTTACAGCACTTGCTGTTGCAGTGTGCATATCATTTGCAGGACCAATAGGCTTTATTGGGCTTGTGATACCACATGTCATCAGGATGTTGGTTGGGCCCGACAACAAAATGCTCATCCCCTTTTCCTTCCTTCTCGGAGCATCTCTCTTGACGCTTGCTGATCTTGTTTCAAGAACAATTGCAATTCCATCTGAAATTCCAATAGGGATTATCACCTCAATCGTGGGAGCTCCAATATTTCTCTATCTGCTAGTGAAAGAAAAAGAGAGGATTTTTCAATGAGTTGCGAATTCAGAAATATCTCTTTTTCGTACCCTGGAAAAAAAGTTTTAAAAAAAATAAACTTAAAAATAGAACCTGGTGAGATTACCACGATACTGGGACCCAATGGTTCAGGGAAAACAACACTAGTTAAAACTCTTCAAAACAATAAAGCTGATTCTGGTGAGATTTTGATTGATGGAGAAAATGTAAATGATTTTTCTATTGAGCAGATTGCTCAAAGAAGGGCGATACTCTCGCAGAAAACAGATTTAGCATTCAGCTTTTCAGTCAGTCAAATAATAAGAATGGGCAGGTTCCCTTACACGGGCGGCGAAGAAAAAAAGTTTGTTGATGAAATGCTAGGGATTTTTGGCTTAAGCCAACTCAAGGATTCAAGTTATTTAAAACTGTCTGGTGGAGAGCAGCAAAGAGTAAATATCGCGAGATCTGTTGTTCAAATCTGGGATGCAACAAAGGATAAAAAAAAATATTTGCTAATGGATGAACCGACATCCTCTTTAGATGTTCAATTCCAAGTGCAACTAATAAAAACCTTGGAGAAAATAAAGAAAAAAAACATCGGTGTATTGCTGGTGCTCCATGATATCAATCTAGCATTATCGGTATCAGACAAAATTGTGTTGTTGTCAAACGGAAAAATCCATCAAAAATTTACTAAACCCTTTTCAGAAAATGCAATCTTGCAAGATATCGAAAATGTTTTTAAAACAAAATTCGAGATAACAAAAAGGGAAAAAGGAATAGCTTTAAACCCTATTTTTTCAGATGATTGAGTTGAATACAGGGGGCCAAACCCCCCGTATTTTCAGGAGATGGTTAGAGCTCAGCTTGCAACATATCCCCTCTGGATATAGGGTCAAGAACAAGACTGATTCCTAAACTTATGGTGTCTTCTGCCGTGCCATCCGTATCATCGGATTCAAAAGCCAACGCAACATCAACTGAATCATTGATCCTTGTCTGAATCCCCATAATCATGTTGCTAACCTCATTATCGTCTGTTGTGTCCTTGCTTCTCAGGAACAAGGTTACGCCATCTGTCATAGCGACAGAAAGGTCAAACCAAGTGCCTTCTCTTGATGTTGTGGTTGTTATTCCAGCCCCTGTATTGTCAATTTCACCATCAGCAAAACCGAAAGCGAAAGCGAATGATCCTGCTTTGTATCCAAGATGCCCCAAAATGAGTGATGTGTCATTGTCTTCTGCACCATGAGATCCGCTTTCTGACAACAGGCTGAAAGTCATTGAGTCTGAAAGTTCATGCTGCATGAAGATGCCGATATGACCATCTTCCCCTTCAGCAGATTTTCCATCCTCTCCACTGGTCATGTAAATCTTCATGCCTTTGTTGAAGAGCCAGTCAGCTTGAAGCTGCAATCCCATGTCTTGGGAAGCCATCCATCCTTCAGAATCAGGAGTAGATTTGTAAATAAACCTTCTTCCGCTGAACTTGTCCTCCATGCTGTTCCATGGTTTTTGAAATTGGCCAAAAGTCAGTTTGCCCATGCTTGTTTTTGTTGTTGCATAAGCATATTTCACATATGGATCCATATAGTCCCTGTCTGAGTATTTGCCATCAAGGGTAAGCCTGTAGGTTGTACCCTCTCCAGCACTGCCTTTGAAGTCCACCCTTGCTCTCCCCAGGTCCCACTCAGTTCCGGCATCAGCCATATCCATCCTGAAATGTATTTCTGAAGATATAGCATAGCTATCTTCATGCATAACATAGGCATCTTCATGCAATATGCTTTCTGCATTTAGATTCATTGGCATGACTGCCAAGATTGCTAGAATTGTCAATAATTTTTTCATAATTTAAAAACCTCCTTGGTTTTTTATTTTTCCATGTTCCCTATAGTGTAAGCCACCATTCCCGGAATGTTTCCCATTGCATTTGAGTAAGCTCCCAAGTGATCTTCTGTATTTGTCAAAACTATTCCACTAGTTTCTAGAATTTCACTTAGTATCTTTTGCCCTTCTTCACTCTCGTTTAGAGACATTAGTGCTTTCTGCAATTTGGCAATTGTCCTTTTGTCAGTCTTGTCGGGATTCACCATGACCGGATGGCTCGGAATGCTTCCAAATTCTTCAAGTTGAGAGAAATTATCTTTTGGTATGCACCACTCTGGAGCATCCTCTTTTCCACAATAGTCCTCCCATGTTGTTGATTTAACAAAGGCCACATCTCCGGTTCCATCTGAAAGACATCTCAACGCCCCAGCATAACCTCCGTAAATGTCAGAAGATTCGGGAATGATTGCATTGCCAAAAAAGCCTTCAATTGTGTACTTAAGACTGTTGATATCACTCTTGTCACCAAGAATCTCAACAACCCCCTTTCCGATCATTGTGCCCATAGGCATAATCATCCCAGCGCTTTTCAGCCATCCCGTGTGACAGGATGTCTTTCCTTTTAGGTCGAAATAAGTTTTGATTCCGCTGCCTTCTCTAACCATCGCTTGTGCAGTGTAATATGGCTGCCCATTTGATTTTAAGTCTGCTGCTATAACTACAAACCCATGTTGCTTCCATCCTATCCAACCTGCACCACCATCCAAGAAAGCCATATGCGCATGCCCGTATCTCAATGCTTCAATAGCTGTGTTGTGATTTGTTATTGGATATATATTGACCGGCATTCCCAAGTTACTGGAAAGGTATTCCGCCAATCTTTCTGGATTCGTATCAGGATTCGCGTAGTCATCCTTGATTTCAAAAGCAATATTGATTGCTTCTGTTTTTTCTGACTTGCCTTTTGCTTCAACCGTTTGCCCAGCTTCGGTAGATGTTGTTTTGTTACTGTTACCAAAAGCATAGAACAGGATTGCTGCAGCGGCAATCAGGATGACTGCTTTGTTCTTCATTCTTTATCCTCCTCGGGATTTCTTGCTCTAATACAAGGCCCCTAAAATGAAAAATTAAGTCAAGATTAAATATTTCTTGGCTTAAAAATTCTTTATAAATATTTTTCCATATCTTCAAATGTTTTTCCAGCAAATTCAAAGCATTTTGCAACCTCTGGAACTTCGGAATCCTTTACCCTTGCCCTTATCTTGTCACGTGTTGTTTTTGTATCACATGGAAAATCAAACATCGTTGCAGAGCCAGGAACCCTGCTCTTGATCATTTGCCCCCCAGCCATTGCAGCGCAGTGCCGAACATAAACATGAGCCAT
>CAZDPU010000040.1:2990-4997 GCA_964507645.1 uncultured bacterium | reverse complement strand
GTGCAGATATCTCAGACAACTTCAGCGCAGCTTGGGGTTGGTCTATGGGTTGGGATGACACAGGAGCTCAAGGCTCCGGTCACGCTGACATGGAACATTCCTACGTCGGTTGGAACAACTCCTGGGGTGCTTGGCACACTGGTATTATGCCTTGTGGCATGATAGGAAACAGCATGGTATGTGACGACATGGGTTACAACATGGGAATGGGTGGACACTTCAATGGTCACCACATCTCTCTTAATGACCTAGGCGGCTGGGCACTAAACATCTGGGAAGACCAGAACAGTGGTGCAAGCGGTATGTCAACAGACATGAGCGACATGGTTGGTTGGGGTATGACACTTGGTACTTCAAACACTGGCGCTGCTGGTGCTAGCGATTCAATGTGGATTTCCGCATCTATGGATCTTGGTGGCGCTGCAACTCTTGACATTGAGTGGGCAGACGCCGCAGGTTTAGACGGCACTAACATGACTTTGGGTTATGCAATCAATGATGACTTGGGTCTAAGCATCCAGATGGGTGACGCTAATGCTCACACATGGGGTGGCGGTTTCGGTGGTGGAACAGCTAATGAAATTACTAGATTCACTCTTTCTTGGGGTGGAAACTGGAGTTTCTCAAACACTGACCATGATGGCAACGAGCACATGGCAGTAGATTACTCTGCTTCTTTCTAAGTTAGTAGTTAGTAATTAATACGACGAATACGACTGGGGGGCCTCACGGCCCCCCTTTTTTTTTGCCTGGGATTAAAAAATGAAAGACAGATTGACATTGGCTCAAAAGTTAACCCTCTTAGAGAACAGGAGAAAAGGATGGAAGGAACTTTACAGAAGCCTTTTTTCACATGACTGGAAAATAAAGACAATTGTCTTTTCGGGACCTCCAGGTGTTGGAAAGTCATCCATACTCAATCATCTTGTGAAAGATGAAACAGAAGATACAGCTTTTCTTCTTGTTGATCCCTCAAGTTCGATTTCTGGAGGTGCGGTTCTTGCAGACAGAGCAAGATTTGAATTCAGCAAAGACAAGAAAAAACCATTTATTAGATCTATAGCATCTAGAGGCCACCATGGAGGAACCACATTCTCGATTTGGCCTTTCTTGAGATTGTTCAATTCTGAAAAGTTTGAAAAGGTTTTTATAGAGTCTGTTGGAGTTGGCCAAACTTCAGAAGAACTTAGGGACATAGCTGACTTTTTAATCATTGTTCTTTCTCCAGAAAGCGGAGATGCCTATCAGGCTGTAAAAGCGGGATTGATTGAAGAGGCAGACCTGATAGTGATCAACAAATCTGACAGGAGTGGATCTGAATCGCTAGAAACAACCATGAAAACAATCACGGGCAAAAAGGTAATATCAATTTCAGCAAAAAATAATAAGAATATTGAGAATCTAAAAAAAATTATCAAAAAAACAAAAACCAAAGATACAAAAAGAAAACTGATAGCAGAAACAAAAGATTTTGCAACATCAGTCTTCTTGGATAAACTTCAAGATAGACTGAAAAACAAAAAAGACATTGAGAATCCTTTAGATTTTGATATGGGTATTTAGAATTTAGTAATAATGGCAAAAATACTGATTGCAAAAATAGGCCTTGATGGACATGACAGGGGGGCTCTCCTTGTTGCAAGAGAGCTGAAAGAAGCTGGGCATGAGGCAATATACAGTGGCTTGCACAGAACGCCTGAGGAAATTGCGATGATGTCAGGAGAGGAAGATGTCGATCTTATTGCTGTTGGGATACTTTCTGGAGCACATATGACATTAATTCCAATCCTGATTCAAGAACTTGAAAAAAGAAAAATTCAGAAACCTATAACATTTGGTGGAATAATCACAAAAAAAGAAGCTGATGAATTGAAAAAGATGGGGATAAAAGAAATCTTCAACCCAGGAACACCACTTAAAGAAATAGTCAAAAAAATAGAAGATATTATTCATGGCTAAATATTATTTTTTATCATTTGCAACTGGGGCCGGTTTGCTGGCCTTTGA
>CAZDPU010000040.1:0-2890 GCA_964507645.1 uncultured bacterium | reverse complement strand
TTTCTTCTTTTTTTCAATTATCCAAATACAGGAAATTACCAAACAATACAATATCAAAAAAATTCACTTCTTCATCAGATAACAGTTATAGATGAGGGCCAGAATAGATACCTTCTTTTTGACGACTACATACAAAGCACAATGAAAAAAAGTTCACCTTTGGAAGGGCATTTTGATTACATTGAAGCTTTTCATCTTGTAAATATTCTCCGAGGAAAAGAGGGGACTTCCTGCATGGTTGGCTTGGGTGGCGGGTCTGCCATAAGAACATTCATAGACAGATATCAAAACAGCAAAGTGATTGTTGCTGAAATTGACCCGGTTGTTGAAGCGGTTGCAAATGAATATTTTGGGATTCCTCAAACTGAAAACCTTGAAATAAATATCATTGATGGGAGGCAGATGTTCAAAAGAAAAGGAGCTCCAAAGTGCGATACTGCTCTCATAGATGGCTATAGTACAAGTAGGTATGGGGCATATATCCCGTGGCACCTCACTACAAAAGAATTCTTTTTTGAAATAAAGAAAACAATGCCAAAGGATGGAGTAATTGCTTATAACGTAATTGGAACAATAGATGGGAAATCTTCAACAAACGTCAAGATGATTGCAAAAACAATTCTTGAAAATTTTGATCATGTTATCGCTATCCCAATTGCTGAAACATTTAATGTTGTTCTTTTTGGCTTTGATGGAAATATTGATGACTACAGTGGAAAATTGCAAGAATTCAGACTGGAGAAAAACCAAAAATACCAAAACCTTTTAAGGCTTTCTTACCTGATAAGGAATGTCCCAATTTCAAAAAAGGTCCCCATTCTTTCAGATGAATGGGCACCAATGGACATGCCTGGACTCATGGTTAAAATTTATCAATGACAAAGAAATATAATTGACAGATGCCGAGCAAGAACAATAAACCGAAAAGAGTTGTTACGGCTGCAAGCCTGTTTGATGGTCATGATGCGGCAATCAACATGGTAAGAAGGCTATTGCAAGAATTAGGTTGCGAAGTCATACACCTAGGACATGATCGATCTGTCGAAGAGGTGGTGACATCAATTATCCAAGAAGACCCTCATGCAGTTGCCATTTCCTCCTATCAAGGGGGACATATGGAATACTTTAAGTATCTTTCTGAAAGACTAAATGAAGAAAATTTGGATCATGTGAAAATTTTTGGTGGCGGCGGAGGTGTCATACTGCCAGACGAAGCACAAAAATTGGAATCCAACGGTGTAACAAAAATATTTAGACCAGAAGATGGAGTAAAAAAAGGTCTTTTAGGGATGATACAAGAAGTGATAGACATGTGTGATGTAAATCCAGAAGATTTACCAATTCCTAAAAATGACCCTTATCTTTCCCTTTCAAGAAAATTAACCTATGTAGAAAACAATAAAAAATTCAAAACAGAAAAACCAAAGAAAAACCCAAAGATAATTGGCATTACAGGAACTGGAGGTTCTGGGAAATCTTCTCTTATTGACGAACTGATATTGAGGTTTTCAAGAGAATTTCCAGAAAAACGTATAGCAATCCTTGCTGCTGATCCAACAAGAGCCAGAACTGGAGGGGCTTTATTGGGTGACAGGATAAGAATGAATTCAATATATGGAGGAAATGTATTTTTCAGATCGTTGGCTACAAGAAGCAGAAAAGCTCTTTCCTCAATAATAGAAAATGCCATAGAGGCAGTAAAAAGTGAAAATTTTGACTTAATATTTGTTGAAACTGCAGGAATCGGGCAAGCAGACAACCCTTTGGAAGAAATTGTTGATACTTCAGTATATGTAATGACTTCAGAATATGGAGCACCAAGCCAGTTGGAAAAAATTGAAATGTTAGACACGGCAGATCTAATTGTGTTAAATAAATATGACCATAGGGCTGGAGAAGATGCTTTAAGAGATATACAAAAACAGGTTAGAAGATTAAAAAGTCAAGGTCATGGTGAACTTGATGAACAACCTGTATTTGCAACAATTGCAAGCCAATTTGCTGATCCAGGTGTAAATGAACTGTATTCAAGTCTTTTAAAAACAATCGAGAATAAAAAATCTAAAAAAGAAAAAAGAGCAATCCGTCCAAAAAAACATGTTTTGATCCCGGGGAATAGAGATCGTTACTTGGCTGAAATATCTGAAACAATTCATAAATATAAAAAAAATATTGAGATAATGGAAAATTTTGCAGAAGATGCACAAAGCATTGCCATAGTCTTGAGAAAGAAAGAAAAAGTAATCCCAGACAACTATGGACAATTCCCAAATCCCGAAAAAGAAAGCCTGGAAATGGAATACAACAATAGTTTAGAAAAATTGGGAAAAATTGGGCTAGATGCCTTGAGAATGTATGATGATTTAAAAAAATACACTTCGGATTCAATGAGTTATTCTGTAAGGGGAAAATCAATAGATGTTGAAACCTTTACAAAATCGCTTTCAGGAACAAGTATTTCAAAAATATCAGTTCCAAGATACAAATCCTGGGCAGATCGAATCAGGTGGATCATGCTTGAAAATACTCCTGGAAAATTTCCCTTTACACAGGGAGTTTTTGAATTTAGGAGAAGTGCTGAAGATCCGACAAGGATGTTTGCTGGAGAGGGCCCCCCAGAACAAACAAATAAAAGATTTCATTTGTTAGCAGAAAATGAACCCTACAACCGCCTCTCAACAGCTTTCGATTCAGTTACACTTTATGGAAGAAGTCCTGCAAAAAGGCCTGACATTTATGGAAAGGTTGGAGAAAGTGGAGTTTCTATTGCCACTGTTGATGATATGGGAAGACTTTATAAGGGTTTTGATTTATGTGACCCATCTACAAGCGTCTCAATGACGATAAATGGCCCTGCTCCAACAATACTCGCATTCTTTTTAAACACAGC
>CAZDPU010000039.1:0-5660 GCA_964507645.1 uncultured bacterium | reverse complement strand
TGAGGATTCTTTATTGATTCAAGAAATCTTTTTTTCATATTTTTTTTGTTTTTATTAGGTCTGATGCAAAAATCCTAGATTCATTGTCTATCATAAGAACCTCATTGATGTCTTTTGGGTTTTTTGAGGTCATTCCGATTAATGTTTTTTCTATAACTTTTGGAATTTGAGTGAATTTAATTTTTCCTTCCAGGAAGTTGCTTACTGCAATTTCATTGCTTGCATTCAGAACAATAGGGTGTCCATTTTCTTCTAGACCTGCTTCTTTTGCCAATTTGTAGCATGGATATAGTTTTTCATCTAACTTATGAAGTTTGAATCCCCCTTCAAAAGAAGTATCTTTCAATGTTGATACCAGCCTTGGATATTCGGGGTAAGAAAGAGCGTGATTGATTGCATAAGACATTCTTGGAGGATTTACAAGCATTGACGATGCCCCATCTTTCCAATGGACCATTGCATGAATTTTTGATTCAGGGTGAATAACGGAATCAATTTTTTCTATAGGCATTCCAAAAAGTATGCTTGCTTCGATTATTTCCAAGCCTTTGTTCATAAGTGTTGCAGAGTTTATTGATACGAGCGGACCCATGCTCCAGGATGGATGATTCAGGGCTTCTTTAGGTGTTACGTTTTCTAGCTCATGGATTTTTTTTCCTAAAAAAGGCCCTCCTGAAGCTGTTATTGTTAGTTTTGCAATATTCTTGCTTTCTCTTGAATTGTTCAAGAGTCTAAAAATTGAATTGTGTTCACTATCTATAGGGATTATTTTTCCTCCATATTGCTTCTCTGCTTTTAGCATTAATTCCCCTGCAGCAACTATGCTTTCTTTATTTGCTAATGCAACTACTTTTCCAGCTTTTAAGGCAAGGTAGGTTGCTTCGATTGCTGCTGTTCCTGGTATCGCCATGACAACAAGGTCAACACTTTCTTCTTGGACAAGATCATTGATGCATTCTTTCCCTGAAAGTATTTTTGAATTTGTTTGTTGCAAGGTTTGAAATGCGACAGATGACGGATTTGCAACAATCATTTTTTCTGAATTTAAAGAATCTCCGTGTGCAAAGAGATTTTTAGTATTGTTGTTTGAGGTTAATCCTATTGTTTTGTATTGATTCCTGAAAGTTGAACTCAGAAGCCTTACTGTTTGTTTCCCAATAGATCCGGTAGCTCCAATTACTGCAATCCCTTTCTTCAATCTTCAGGGTCTCCTGTCCTAATTGCCAATACGCAATTATGCCCACCGAAGCCAAAACTGTTATTTAAGAATGTTCTGTATTCATGTTTGCGCGCCTTCTTTGGAACATGATCTAAATCACATCTCGGATCAGGGTTTTCCAGATTGAGTGTAGGGGTTACGGTGTTGTTGAGGCCCCCCATGATTCCACATATGGCTTCAACAGAGCTTGAAGCACCTAGCAAATGTCCAAGTTGGGATTTTGGAGCAGAAACAGGAATCTTTTCTGCGTGTTTGCCCAAAGCATTTTTCAATGCTTTGACTTCCGTTGGGTCATTGAATAATGTTCCTGTTCCGTGTGCAGACACATATTCAACTTCTTCTGGTTTCAAGCTTGCTTCTTCAAGGCAATTTTCAATTGCTCTGGTCATTATCCTTCCAGATGTATCTGGAGCAACTATATTTCTTGCATCACAGGTTTCACCCATTCCCAATATTTCAGCATAAATTTTTGCACCTCTTTTTCTTGCTGAAGATTCAGATTCAAGAAGCAACATTCCAGAGCCTTCAGAAAGAATTGTTCCCGATCTATTTTTGTCAAATGGTTTTAGGACATTGATTTCATAAGGATCTTTTGTTGCCGCAACAGCTCTTGCACGATGAAAAAATACAACAATAAATTCGTCAAAATAGTCAGAAGATCCTGCAAGCATTAAGTCTGCATGTCCATATTTTATTTTTCTATAAGCATTTCCTATTGCTGTATTTCCTGTTGCGCATGTAACACTGAAGCTTTCATTTGGTCCTTCCAGCCCAAAATGAATTGCCGGCCATGCACTTGCACCGTTTACTGTATACCTTACACCTGTGAAAGGACTTACGCCCCTAAGGCCTTTTTCCAGGTACTGTTTGTAGTTTTTTAATCCTGTTCCAACACCACCATTACTGGAGCCACTTGAGACGCCAAATCTTGACTTGTCAGTTTCTTCTAGATTTATTTTTGAACTTTTGATTGCTAAGCCTGAAGCAATTATTGAATAAGCCTGAAAAGGGTCTATTTTTTTATTCAGTTTTGGAAGCCAGTCGGATATTTTGAAATCTCCAGGAATCTGCCCTCCAACTTTGCATCTAAACTCTTCTGACCGTGAACTTAAGCCCTGGATAGGCCTTATTGCCAGTTTGTTGTTTGACATTGAATCCCAAAGTTTTTCAATACCTATTCCAAAGGGAGTGACGGATCCCATTCCAGTTACAAAAACTCTTTCAGTCATTTTTCATCATGTTCCTTAGTACGGTTGGCAGTATGCCCCCATTTCTGTAGTATTCAATTTCGACTGGAGTGTCGAGTCTGATTTTTGTTTCAAATTCAAATTCACTGCCATCTATTCGAGTTGCTTTCACCTTGATTTTTTGTCCTGGTGTTAGCTCTTTTTCTATTCCAAAGATGCTGAATTTCTCATCTCCCTTTATTCCAACTTTTTCAGCATTTTCTCCATCCATGAAACAAAGTGGTAAAACTCCCATTCCAACGAGGTTAGATCTATGTATCCTTTCAAAGCCAGTTGCTATTACAGCTCTAACCCCAAGAAGATTTGTTCCTTTTGCTGCCCAGTCTCTTGATGAGCCTGTTCCGTATTGATCACCTGCAATTACAACCAAAGGAATATTTTTTTCTTTGTATTTTTTAGAGGCTTCAAATACTGTCATGATTTCGTTTGAGTCAAAATGTTTTGTGTAGCCTCCTTCTTTTTCTACAAGCTTGTTTCTTATCCTTACATTGGCAAAAGTTCCTCTGACCATGACTTCATGGTTTCCTCGCCTTGACCCATAAGAGTTGAAGTCAAAAAAGGTAACACCATTTTCTCTCAAGTATTTTGCAGCAGATGTTTCTGGCGATATTGCACCAGCGGGACTGATGTGATCGGTTGTTACAGAATCTCCCAGGTAAAGTAATGCCCTGGCATTCTCAATAGGTTTAATCTCTTCAACCTCTGTAGAAATGTCTTTCAGGAAAGATGGTCTTTTGATGTATGTTGAATCTTCATCCCATTGAAACAAGGATGATTTTTTCGATTCAATTGAATCCCATTTTTCCTCTTGTGTTACCCCTTTGTACTTCTCTATGAATGTTTCGGGTCTTATATGTTCATTTACCATTTCAAGGATTTCTTCCTTTGTTGGCCATATATCTTTCAGGAATACAGGGTTACCTTCTTCATCTTCTCCAAGCGGTTCTGAATCTAAATTTATATTCACTGTCCCAGCAATTGCATAAGCTACAACAAGGGGAGGGCTTCCAAGGAAATTGGCTTTTACATGAGAGTGTATCCTTCCTTCAAAATTTCTGTTTCCAGAGATCACACTTGAAACGATTAGATTTGATTCTTCTATCCCCTCGGTAATTTTTTCATCCAATGGGCCGGAATTTCCTATGCAGGTTGTGCATCCATATCCAACAATATTGAAGCCTTGATAGCTCAAGGATTCCATAAGGTTTGAACTTTCAAGATATTCAGTAACAACTCTTGATCCTGGAGCAAGTGACGTCTTTACCCATGGTTTTGTTTTGAGGCCGAGTTCTTTGGCTTTCTTTGCGACAAGTCCAGCTGCAATCATGACTTCTGGATTGCTTGTGTTTGTGCACGATGTTATCGCGGCAATAACAACATCACCATGGTTTAAATGAAATTCATTTCCAGCTTGATTTTTTACAAAGGAGCTGTTGCCTGTTTCATTTTCTTCAAGGCCATGGTTCTGATTGTCAACTGGCCTTGTTAGGGATTTTTGGAATTCCTCTTTCATCTTTTTTAGGCTTATCCGATCCTGGGGTCTTTTTGGTCCTGCCAGGGAAGATTCAACTTTTGAGATGTCAAACTTGATTACCTTCGTATATTCAATTTCATTTTCTTGATAGTCCTCAAAAAGATTTTGTTTCTTGAGGTAGTTTTTCACATTCGTGACATGGTCCTTGTTTCTTCCTGTGTCAGAAAGATAATTGATTGTGGTTTGGTCAATCGGAAAGAAGCCACAAGTTGCACCGTATTCAGGACACATGTTTGAGATTGTTGCCTTGTCAGGAAGTGAAAGATGTTTCACACCCTCTCCAGTGAATTCAACAAATTTGCCGACAACATCATTTTCCCTGAGTATTTCCGTCACTGCAAGAACCAGGTCTGTTGCAGTTATTCCAGGATTGGGCTTTCCGACCATCTCAAACCCAACAACGTCAGGCAAGAGCATGTATATGGGTTGCCCCAGCATCACTGCTTCCGCCTCTATCCCCCCAACACCCCAACCAAGGACTCCCAATCCATTGATCATTGTGGTGTGTGAATCGGTTCCCACGACCGTGTCAGGGAAAAATGTCTTGTCCGAATCCTGGACAACCTCTGCAATCCATTCAAGGTTGACCTGGTGGACTATTCCCCTTCCCGGTGGGACAACCCTGAATTTCTCGACATTCTTCTGACCCCATTTAAGGAAACTGTACCTCTCATTGTTTCTCTTGTACTCAATCTCAAGGTTCCTTTGAAGGGCATCGTCAAACCTTCCCGAATAGTCAACCTGGACAGAGTGGTCTATGACAAGGTCAACCGGAACAAGCGGGTTCACGAGGTTCGGGTCACCATCCATGTCCAGCATCGCATTCCTCATTGCAGCCACATCAACCAATGACGGCACGCCGGTGAAATCCTGGAGTATGACCCTTGAGGGAAGGAAGGGGATCTCCATCCTCTCCCCATCTCCGGTCCATCCGAGGATATTCTTGACGTCTTTTTCTGTCACAAGGAAATCATCATGGTTCCGCATTGCGGATTCAAGAAGGACCCTGATGGTGTAGGGCAGCTTCTCCAGATTGACGGAATGCTTTTCCCCAAGCTGGCTCAGGGGGTAATAGGTTCCCTTTGAGCCGTCTGCCAATCCAAAAGAATCTGATTTATACATAATAGAACCTTGATTTCACAAGGAAATATTCTATTTCCTTTTAAAATGGTTTTACGTAATGAACATTGAGGGTCTGGAAGGTTTTGTTGTTTATGTGGGGGATATCTCGAAGCAGGGCGCCTTCTATGGCCTTGTGCTTGGGCTTGAGGAGGTCGACAGGAACGAGAACCTCGTGTCATTCGAGATCGGCATTTCCAACATCTTCCTGATCAGGTCGGACGACCTCTCGAAAGCGAAGGGGAACGTGCTTCCCGTGCTTGAGGTCCGTGATGTCAGGGCATTCCACAAGAAGCTTGCAGCTGCAGGCGTTGAGATAACGAGGGAGCCGCACACCAATGAGATGAACGTCCTGTCGATGTCCTTCAACGATCCGGAGAAGAACGAGATGACGGTGATCGAGATGTCATCGAACACCGAGATTCCCTTGCTGGCTGAAGCCGAGATTTCGGATTATGAGTAAAACAGGCGGAAAAAAAGATAAAGAGTATGAGGAGATTGGAAATGATCCTGTTTGGAAAAAAAGGGTTGAAAAGCGCTC
>CAZDPU010000038.1:0-5692 GCA_964507645.1 uncultured bacterium | reverse complement strand
TCAGCACCTTTTTCGCTCAAAAAAGTAAGGCTTTGGAATTTTTCCAAATTAGGGGGAGCATAAAGAACCGGAGTCCCAAAAAATAATATTGTCATAAATGTGTTAGCTAGCTGTTCTGTATCCCTGTAAAAAACATTCATTGTTGACAAAAGAAGCCCAATACCCAAGGTTACAAGCAGATGCAAAACAAGCAGAAGTGGCAAATACAGAAGTGGCAAAAGCTCCATGAATGACTCATGTGAAGGCCACCATTTCAAAAAACATGCCAAAATAAGTATCAATAACATCATCAAAAAATGGACCCCTTCAGCTAAAACAGAAGACAAAGGGAGGACTATTCTCGGAAAAGCAACCTGCTTAAGCAATCCCCCTGCCTGAACTATAGAAGGTGTTGCTTTTGTCACTCCTCCAGAAAAAAAGTTAAAAGTAAATAAACCGATTATCAATAAAAACGGATAAGTGGTTCCTCCCATTCCAAATTTGTCAGTGAGCAAAACCCCAAAAACAGCATAATAGACAAAAAACATTGTCAATGGCTGAACCAAGGACCACAAAAATCCCAATCCAGTATTCCTGTACCTGAGACGCAAATCTCTCAAAACTAAGTTTTTCAAAAGTTCTGAGTAGTCGAGAAGGTTCATAGTATCAAAACACAACCCTAACGCCATTTATTGCCTTCCAGCTGAAATCATCAAAAAGAATTATTTCTTTTGCATAAATGGAATTTTTTTCATTTTTAATCTCCAATTCTCCTTCAATTGCACGAATGTGTAAAAAATCTTCAAATTTTTGAATTGAAACATTTTCTGAGAAAAATGAGTAATCATTAAAAGTTAAAGAAAACTCAGCAACCCTCAACAGTGATTGATCGGCTTTATAAAAATACATTAAAAAATCTTTTCCGTGAATGTTTAACACCTCTTTCTCGTTGAAGAAATATTCAAAAGAATCAAAATTTTTGACCGAAAGCACATCTTTTTCCTCGTAATTCCAATAGTAAATTGGACCTTCTGAAGAGAAAGAAAACAAATCATTTTGAAAAAAAGAATCACCGTAAAGGAATATATTTTCATTTTCAACAATTAGTTTTTCAGCATGCATCTGAGCTCCTGAATAACTAATTTTTGTATCTGGTCCTTCAAGCGTGATAACCCCTGTTTTGTCAAATGAAGCAACTCCCTTGGTGCTAAAATTCAATGTATCTGAATTTACACTCAAACCCTCCCCCATTATCAAATTCGAATTAGTCACTCTAGCTAAAGGGGCAGAAAAAAAATATTTTTCTTGAAATAATCCCTCAATCCCTTCTGAAAAAAATATATCATTCTTGCTTTTCGATTCAATCTTGCATGCTTTTGCATTGAGGTACCCAAAAGAAACTTCAATCTTTTTGTTGTTTTCACAAACAGCAAAAAAAGACCCATCCGAATCTGCAACAACACTTCCATAACCTTTTATGAGGATGTCTAAAAACAAAAAAAGATAAATCAACTCTCTGATTCAACCCTTTTCTTGATGTTTTTAATAATACATTTGGGCACCTGCTTAGAAAAATCCCCTCCAAGCAAAGCTACTTCTTTTATCAACCTAGAAGAAACAAACGACCATTTTGAATCAGCAACCATGAAGATGGTTTCACAACCCTTCAGCAATTGACTGTTCATCAAACTCATTTGAAGTTCATATTCATAATCGCTAACAGCTCTTAAGCCCCTGACAATAAGGTTTATTTCATTTTCTCTCATCCAGTCAGTTATGAGCCCATCGAAGATATGCACTTTTATCCTTGTTGAATCTGATTCTTTGAGATTTTCTTTGATAGAAGACAGAATCATATCTTTTCTTTCCTCAGAAGAAAACCAACATTTTTTTGAGGGGTTCCTTGCAATCAACACATGAACAACATCGAAACATGCGACACTCCTTTGCAATATGTTCAAATGACCTTTCGTTACAGGGTCAAAAGTTCCAGAATAAACAACTTCTTTAAGCATCCTCGAGCTTTAAAAAAACCAATCCTTCATTTCCATGTTCTATTTTTTTAACCAAGTGTAAATTGTAAAGCTTTGGAAGCGGTCTTTTGACAGGCCACCTAAAAGCTATCACAGTTCCTTCATGTGATATTTTTATACAAGAATTCAAAACCCTTTGCCCAAGCTCCAAATCAGTGAAAGGGGGATCGCAGCAAACAAAATCAAACTTAAACCTAGTCCCTTCTAAAGAATGAGGCAGGCTTCCTGGGTTCAAGCTATATCTACTTTTATCTACTTTTAAATTAATTAAATTTTCAGAAATAGACTTTCTGCTGAGTTTGTCTTTCTCGAAAAATGAGACATGCTTAGCTCCGTGGCTGAGCATACTAATACCCCAAATGCCGCTGCCGGAAAAAAGATCAGCAACGGTCATCCCTTCTAGATTGTTAAACTTGTCTGATATAACCTGCCTCCATCTCCCTGTTAAAGGCCTTAAACTTTCTCTTTGATAGAAGAACACTTTTCTTGAGTTAAACTCTCCTCCATGTATTCTCAAGTATTTTTTAATCTTTTTCATATCAAGGTATAATTACAGCCTTATGTCAAGAAAAGATCAAATAACCGGAAAGAAAGGCAAGAGTGGAAACAAAGTAAGTCATTCACACAGGAAGTCTAAAAGAAGATTTTCGATAAACCTAATTAGAAAAAGAGTTTGGGATGAGGAAAAGGGTCATTACATTACTTTAAAAGTTTCAAATAAGACACTCAGAACAATCAAAAAAAAAGGCCTCTCCACAACTGTTAGAGACAATAAATAAACAGGGATAAGCAATGGGCAAAAAGTTCAAACATATTGAAAAGAAAACAACTCTTGTAGGAATTATCAGACGACACTCTAGAGCATTCTTTATAACAACAGGGCTGATTTTTGTAGTTTCAATTTTTTGGAATTATGGAACAACTTTCACAAGCTCTCAAAAAGTAAGTGAAGAAACTTTAAAACTGCAATTAGAAAGTGCCCCTTCAGTTGTTGATGGAGAACCTATTGATGAAGTTTTTGTAAGCAGGCTCTTAGGTTCTAAAGTTCAACAGTGGAGAATGCAAAACCCCTCATCAGCCCCTGGAATAATGGAAATGATCCAATTCAGAACAGAAAGCATGGATGAGATAATCGAAAGAAGAATCCTGCTTAATGAAGCTAAATTCCAAAAGATTGAAATTTCTGAAAAGAACATCGATGAAAGAAGGGAGAGGGATTTAGAAAGCTTTTTTATTGAACAGGATGAAGAAGGTAATTTTTTAGAAAAATTCAAAAACAGAAAGGAGGCAAAAAGAGAATTCTTTAAAAGGATTTCTGGTTTAGGGATGTCTGAAACAGAATACATAAACGCAATCAAAGAAGATTTAATGATTGAAGAAATTGAAGTATCAATTTCTTTACAAGCACAATCGGAATCAGCAATGTACCAAAAAGACCTTACAGAAAGCATCAAAGAATCTTTGTCTCAGGGAAAAAGTTTGACAGAAATAGGTCTTGAAATAAATGGAAGCCCTGGGGTAAGGGTAACAGCAAGTAGGTGGGTTACAAGAAACCAAGCCACCTCAGAGTTGATACCGTTTGAAGAACTGCTTGCAGGAAAGGTTTCAGAATATTCTTCAAACAATGAAAATAATTTTTCAATTTCTCTCGAATACAGAGAAGCATCTGGAGAAGGTTTTGAAAAATTCAAAAAAGAAAGGAGCAGCAATAAAGATGCTCTGGACATCAATAGCCTTGTTTCTGAAGATGAATCAGATGCAAAAAACGACTATGAAGCAATACGGATTCAAAATATTAAAATTTCAACACCTTTAAATGAATTTTACCAAGATATAAAATCCAAAATAAGATTGGCTCATGAGGTAAAAATAAATGATCAAATATATGTCATTTACAAAGAATTACTTTTAGGCAACTATGAATCTTCATCAGAAAAAAGCCTTGAAGAAACAAAAAAAGAAAATGCTCGAAATGAATATTTTGCCTTGTGTGCTTGGAGTTTTCTACTAAAAAACAAAACCTCTAGCGAAGGGGCAGACTCTGCTTCATTAGCTGAAGCTAAAAATTGCTCTAATCAACTTCTAGACCTAACTCCTTTTGACCCCTACACCCTACTTCTTTCAGCAAGGGTGGAAATTGAGCTTGGAAACAATGAAAAAGCTCTAGAGATAATAAACAGTTCAAAAGAATTTCGTGGACAAAATCTAAACATATCTTTTCAAATTTCATCACTATTCAGAGAGGCAGGTAGTGAAGAAATGGCATCCTTGGAAGATGAAGAAAGAAGTGAAATCATAAATAATTTCAACAATCAGTTATTTTGAAAAAAAGATACCACATACGAACTTTTGGCTGCCAAATGAATGAAGCAGATTCTGATTCAATTGCAGGGATGTTAGACAATTTTGGACTTGAAAGATCTGAAGAAGAAAAAGCAGATATTGTTCTTTATAACACTTGCGCAGTAAGAGAAAAGGCTGAACAGAGAATGAGGTCTGAACTTGGTAGCGTAAGGATAAGAAAAGAAATAAATCCAGAAATAAAAATCGGAATACTAGGATGTGCTGCTGAAAGCCTTAAAGAAAAGCTTGAAAAAGAAAAGTGGATTGACATTGTCCAAGATGGCAAGGATTTGGAAGAAATGAAAAAAGCAGTAATTGAAATACTGCCAAATGAATTTGAACCGACCCAAGACTCTTTTGATGTACACAGGGGTGGTCAGAACTCAGGCATGATTCCTGTAATAAGAGGTTGTTCTTATATGTGTTCCTACTGTATAGTTCCGAGAACAAGAGGTCTTCAAAAATCTATCCCAATAGAAAAAATCTTAAAAGATGTTGAAGTTTCATTGGAAGCTGGCTCAAAAGAAATCTATTTACTAGGACAAAACTTTCTTTCTTATGGAAGAGATTTGGCTAAAAAAACATCTCCAGAAGAGATGGTCTCAGCTGTTCATGACTCTTTTCCTGAACTGCAAAGAATAAGATTCCTTACTAGCCATCCACACGATCTTACAAAAAACTTTCTACAAACGATGAAATCCCTTCCTCGGGTTGCAAAATACCTTCACCTACCCTTTCAGTCTGGTAGTGATACAGTTTTAAAAGCAATGAGAAGAATTACGACAAGAAAGACAGTAATTGAAAAAACAGAATGGGTAAGAGAAATATGGCCAGAAGCTACACTTTCAACCGATATCATTGTTGGCTTTCCAACAGAAAAGAAAAAGGACCATGATGAGACAATATCACTTCTAAAAGAAGTTGAATACGATTTTGCCTACTCTTTTCTTTATTCTCCTAGGCCTCAAACAAAATCCTACCCCCTTGGGGATCCAATACCCCATAAGGAAAAAGTTAAAAGACTCTCAGAGGTAACAAGTGTTTTAAATGAAATTTGGTTTGCAAAAAACAAAAAATACATTGGAAAAACAGTTAAAGTTCTAGCTGAAAGAAAAGAAGGCAAGAAAGAAAACAGGTGGACAGGAAGGTCAGAGGGTTTCCATCTCGTTCATTTTGACTCAAAAGAAAATCCAGTCGGAAAATATCTAAATATAAAAATAGACAAAACAGGATCCACTTTCCTTGGAGGAAAGATTGTTTAACTTACTCCTATTATTTTTTCTACCTCCCCAATTAGAAGAAGCTCTTGAATTACACCCTTCAGTAATAACGGCAAA
>CAZDPU010000037.1:0-5748 GCA_964507645.1 uncultured bacterium | reverse complement strand
CCCCTAATTTGGAAAAATTCCAAAGCCTTACTTTTTTGAGCGAAAAAGGTGCTGAGATTGTGTATAAAATTTATTACTTGAATCCTATGACTCACATCATAAAAAGTTATAGGGATGTATTGTTAGATTTAAACAATCCTGACGGAAAATCTCTTTTGATGGCTTTTGGGTTAGGTCTTTTATTTTTTGTTTGGGGTTTGTTTGTTTTTAAAAAATCTCAATCAAGGTTTGCAGAGGAGATTTAGCTATGCCAGGTAGAGGGAAATTTAATCTTGAGCAAGGGGAGATAAAGGTTCAAAATATAACCAAATCTTTTTCTCTTGGAGGAAAAAGGAGTTTTAGGGATAGGCTGGCAGGGTTGAAGAATAAAAAAACTTCATTGAAAGTTCTCGACAATATTTCATTAAACATAAAGCCAGGAGAAATTATCGGACTAATTGGCAGGAATGGAGCTGGAAAATCAACTCTTTTGAAATTGCTAGCAGGGATATATTCAGTTGATTCTGGGGATGTGAAAATCAAAGGAAAGGTTGCAAGCCTTTTGGAGCTGGGTGCTGGTTTTCATCCCGAACTAACGGGAAGGGAGAACATACATCTAAATGCCTCTCTCCTAGGGATGAAAGGAAAGGATATAGAGTCAAAAGAGGAATCGATTTTTGAATTTGCAGAATTGGCTGATTTTGCTGACTCTCAAATAAAAACGTATTCAATGGGAATGGTTTTAAGGCTTGCGTTTTCTATAGCAATAGCCTTAGATCCAGATGTTTTTTTACTAGATGAAGTTATAGGTGTTGGTGATTTGTCTTTCCAGCAAAAATGTTTTGCAAAGCTTAATGAATTAAAGGCAGAAGGAAAAACTATACTTTTTGTAAGTCACAATTTAACAATAGTTAGGTATTTTGCTGAAAGGCTTTTATGGCTTGAGGATGGAAAAATTGAGGGTTTTGGAGATAAGCATCAGATATTAGACAGATACAGAGAGAGGTTGGCAGTTTCTGGGGGAGATCTAACAAGAACCAAGCAAGGTGTTCAAAGGTGGGGAGATGGCCCTATTGCAATTGATAATGTTAAGTTCATGGATGCAACTGGAAGTGAAACACATCTTTTCAGATATGGAGAATCAATGGAGCTTGTTATTCAACTAGGCTCAAGAGGTGTTATAGACAGTGAAACAGCTGTTATAGCAATCCAGTTTCATGGAGATTATGGACAATCTTTGATTGGGCCAATCCTCCATACTGTTTCAATTCCTGGAGATGGACCTTGGAAATATAAATACAAAATACAAAAATTACCATTTCTCAGAAGAGAGTTTCTTCTTTCTGTGGGTGTTTTTGAAGATGGAAACCTTATGCAGCCAAGTGATCAGAGAGAAAAAGGTTACAGGTTTACTGTTTTGGATGGAGGAGAGAGGATGACCATGGGTTTGATTGATCCTGGAGGTTCTTGGGAGGGCCCTTTCTAAACTTGAAAAAGGTTCTTGTTACTGGTGGTGCAGGATATGTTGGAACTTCTCTAGTTCCTCTTTTGATAGAGAATAATTTTTCCGTAAGGGTTTTTGATGATTTGTCTTATGGTGATTATGGAATTAAAGAACATTTAAGTAATATCGATTTTATCGAAGGTCCTGTGAATGATTTTGATCTTTTGAAAAAAAGTCTGAACGGTATGGATGCAGTTGTTCATCTTGCTGGAACAAGCGGTGATCCAAGTTGCGACCTAGATCCAAAAAAATGCTCTCAAGACAATTATGAATCGACAAAAAAGATAGTTGAATTCTGTAAAGAATTAAAGATTGAAAGACTTGCATTCGCTAGCTCTTGTTCTGTTTATGGGGCTCAAGAGGGGATTGTTGATGAATCCTCAGATCCAAACCCTTTGACACTGTATGCAAAAACTAAATTAAATTCTGAAAAAGAAGTTGTGTCACTTGAAGGGGGATCTGCTTTAAGGTTAAGCACTCTGTTTGGAGCTTCAGGAAGAACTAGATGCGACCTGGTTGTCAACCTGTTGACATGCCATGCTTTACAGAATGGAAAAGTGATGTTGTTCGGTGGTGATCAATGGAGGCCTTTGCTTGATGTTAAGGATGCAGCAAGAGCATTTTTTATGGCTATAACACTTGAAAAAGAAAGAGTTAGAGGTGTTTTTAATGTTGGCTCTACCAATCAAAATTTAAAAGTCAAAGAAATTGCTTATTTATTAAGCAAAGAGGTTAAAGATGTTGATATAAATATTCATCCAGTTGACAGGGATGCTAGAAGCTACAAGGTGTCTTTTGAAAAGATTAAAAAAGAATGGGGCTATTCTTCCAAATATTCAGTTGTTGATGGCATAAGGGAAATTAAGCAATTTCTTGAAGATGGAATTATTGGTGACTGGAAAAATCCAATGTATTCAACTAAAGGGAGGATTTTATGAAAGTCTTTGATGTCAAGAACTTGCCATCACCTTTTCCTGGATGGGATAGGTATTCGGAAGAGGAAAGAAAAACATCTCTTTTGGAAAGGTGGCAAAATCACAAGTGGGAATATTTTTTTGAACCAGAAGGCTCTCCGAGGTTTCTTTGTGGAAGAAGGATGGTTGATGATGTTGATTCAATTCATTTTTGGGGTGGACAAGATTTGAATCAATTTGATCTAGAAAGTTTGTGGAAAGAAATGCGTCCTTCGGGATCATGCTGGATTACATGCCCTGCTCCTGCTCCGAGAATGCATCATGTTATTAAGAATTTAATTGATGCTGGAGATGTTTGTGAATTTGTATTTGATTTTAAAGATATGCTGTTTCCTACAGATGCAAGTTGTTCAATCAGGTCTTTAAGTGGAGATGACTTTGACGAAGTTTCCCAATTGGTCAAAAAACAGCAAATCAGATCTAGAGAGGAAAGAGTTGGCCTTGAAAGCAGCAATGATAATTTTTTTAAATATTGGCAGAAATTGTGTAGTTTTGATTTGCTTCCAGTTGGAGCATATAGAAACAATAATTTAGTCGGATTGTTGCATGTTTCTCCCTGGTGTAAAAATATTGATTTATGGAATGCAAGCTTATGCGCTGTCCATCCTGATGAGGTGAATAATTTTTCAATTATCCAGGATATGCTTTTGGGACTGGAGGCTAGGGCAGGAAAAAAAATAAATTCTTTGAAAGTTGGAATTCCGATAGAGTCATCTTCGGCACTTTCTTGTTTTATGAAAGCTGAACCCTCAAGCATTTGGATCAGGAAGATATTTTGGGTTGAAGGTTAGGATTGACTGAAAGGAGTTTAGGTTATGGCAGTTTTTAGTAAAGAATCTCATAGGAACCATGATGGTGTCCATTTTTTCAATGATAAATCTACTGGGCTTAGAGCAATTATTGCAGTTCATGACACTTTGCTGGGCCCTGCCTTGGGAGGAACGAGGCTTTGGACCTACCAAAGCGAAGAAGACGCTTTGAAAGATGTTTTGAGATTGAGCAGAGGCATGACTTATAAAGCTGCTTGTGCTGGATTAGCGCTGGGCGGAGGAAAGACTGTTATATTGGGACCTCCTCCTTCTGAAGAGGACAAAAGAATGGCAATGTTCCGTGCTTTTGGAAGAGCAGTTGATTCCTTAAATGGGTCTTATGTAACTGCAGAAGATGTTGGAACATCTGTAGAAGACATGGTTGCTGTAAAAGAAGAAACAAATCATGTTACCGGGCTCCCGATTGAAAATGGGGGTTCTGGAGACCCCTCTCCCTTTACAGCCCAAGGTGTATTTTTAGGTTTGAAAATTGCTGTTAAGCATCAAATGAATAAAGAGGATATTGACGATGTTAAGGTTTTGGTTCAAGGTATTGGCCATGTTGGTTGGAGCTTGATTGAAAAACTGACAAAAAGTGGAGCAAGGGTTGTAGTTACAGATATAAATGACGAAATGGTAGAAAAGGCAAAAAGTGAATTTGGATGCAGTTCTTGCGATTCAAACCAATGGATGTTGCAAGATGTCGATGTTTATGCTCCTTGCGCTTTGGGAGGCACATTAAATAGTCACACAATACCGTTACTTAAATGTAAGGTTGTTGCTGGTGCCGCAAACAATCAGTTAGAAAAAAAAGAAGATGCTCTTCGTTTGAAAAGAAGAAATATTCTTTATTCTCCAGATTATGTCATTAATGCTGGTGGTTTGATTAATGTTGACCTTGAAAGAAATGGCAATTGGAATAAAGAAATTGCAACAAAAAAAGTTGGGAAGATAGCTGAGAGTTTGGATGAGATTTTTTCAAGGGTTGAGAAAAGTGAAAACTTAACAACAAGACAAGCGAGTTCTGAACTTGCAAGAGAAAGACTTAGGTCTGCTGCTTCTGAACAGGGTTCAGATAAAAATGACTGGTAATTTTAGCAAAAAAGAACTAATTCGTTATAGTCGCCAAATGTCAATTCCCGAAATAGGCAAAACTGGACAGGAAAAATTAAAAGGATCTTCTGTTCTTGTTGTTGGACTTGGGGGACTTGGAAGTCCTGCAGCAATTTATTTAGCTTCTGTCGGAATTGGAAAGTTGGGGATTTGTGATTTTGATTCTGTAAGTCTCTCCAATGTTCATAGGCAAATTATCTACAACTCTCAAGATTTAGGTTTAAAAAAAAACAGCAGTTGCAGGTAATTATTTAAAGAACTTAAACCCAGATGTTGATATTGTTTGTCATGACTTAAAACTTAATTCAAGCAATGCAAGAGAAATTATTCGTGAGTATGATTTTATTTTGGACGGGTCAGACAATTTCCCTACAAGATACCTTGTAAATGATGCCTGTAAATTGGAAAATAAAATCAATGTACATGCTTCCGTTTTCAGGTTTGATGGGCAACTTTCAGTTTTTTGTTCCCAAGGTGGTCCTTGTTATAGATGCATGTTTCCAAACCCTCCGAAACCAGGGAGTGTTCCAAGTTGTGCTGATGCTGGTGTTGTTGGTGCCCATGTTGGAATAATTGGTAGCATGCAGGCTTTAGAGGTTATTAAAATCATTACCGGACTGGGGACTCCTTTGATAGGTAGGGTGTTGTCGATTGACTCTTTAGATATGGAGTTCAAATCTTTCAAACTCCTAAAAGATAAAAATTGTTTACTTTGTGGCTCTGATCAAAAAATAAAAGAATTAATTGATTATGAAAATTTTTGTGGGTCTCCTCTAGGTTCTGAATTGAATAGGGTGGAAGAGGCAACCGTTAAAGAGCTTTTTGACCTTAGGAAAAATGAAGTTCCGCATGATCTTCTAGACGTCAGGGAGGAGGGGGAAATACTGATGGCAAAGATTGACGGGGCTTTATGGATTCCAATGGGAGAGTTGGTTCAAAGATTGAATGAGTTGAACCCAGGAAAAAAAACCATTGTTCATTGCAAGTCTGGCGCGAGGTCGGCAAATGTTGTCAGTTATTTAAAAAGTGTTGGGTTTTCCGATGTAAGAAACTTAAAAGGCGGAATACTTGCATGGTCTAGAGAAATAGACTCAAATGTTTCAGAATATTAGTTTTTTATAAGGCATTTTTCATACAGTTCCAGATATTCATTTACTATTTTTTCCTTACTGAAACTTTCTGCTCTTTTCCTCGCATGGAATCTTCCTTTGCCCATTGTTGATAATGCAAGTCTGGATATTTCTTTTGGATTCCTGCTTGTGGTTGTTTTGAAAAAGTCTCCTTTTGTACCCAAGACTTCTTTAACACCTCCAACCTCTGTTGCAATTACAGGAGTTCCGCATGATAGTGATTCAAGAATTGTCAATCC
>CAZDPU010000036.1:0-5926 GCA_964507645.1 uncultured bacterium | reverse complement strand
GTTTGAAAAACAAAGCCAATATGGTTATTTCTCAAGTCTGATAAACTGTCATCATTTTTTCTCGAAACTTCTTGTTCATTTAAAAGGTAGCTTCCTTTTGTTGGGGTATCCAGCAATCCAACTATATTCATTAAGGTTGTTTTTCCTGAACCTGAAGGCCCCATCAAAGAAACCCATTCCCCCTGCTTTATTTTTAAATCAACTCCTTTCAGTACGGGAACTTCTATTTCACCAAGGATGTAGGTTTTGTAAACCTTTTCCAAATTTACAACATTTGTCATTTTCCGCCACGACCGCCACCCTTTCCGCCACCACCCCAGCTTCCCTGAGGCATGCCTCCTGAAAAACCGGAGCTATCTTCTTTTTTGGCACTCTCAATTGCTGTGCTTATGGCACCTTCTTCGGGAGCTACTATAAGGAAAGTTTCACCATTGGAAACTCCTGATTTTATCTGTGCTTCCTGTGGAGTTACAGCTCCAAGGTTGACTATGACTTTTTCCCAGCTGTTATTTACAACTCTATAAACCACAGTTTGTCCTTCGTCTATGAAAATAGCAGATCTTGGAAGAATTATTGCACCTTCAATAACCTCTAAAATAATCCTTGTAAGAGACGTCATTCCAGGTCTCAGGTTTGAAAAATCATCATTTTCCTCATTCTCTTTAGAAGGTTCTTCTGTTTCACCCCAGCTATTCATTCTTTTTTGAAAATCTTCTTGAGTCATTCCTTCTTCCTGCATTCTCTCTTTGACAAAATCAGGCATTTCGGAGTTTTGAGATCTTCTTGCCTCTCTTATTTGCAGTGAGTCATTTTTTTCTTGGTTTTTTACCTCTATGTCTTCTTCTGGTTTAGAGAGCAATATTTCAGCTGCAAAACCTTTTGATTCTCCTTGAGCTGAAAAAGTGATTGAGCTTGTGCCCATATCGCTTGATGCTATATCAGCAATTTTATTTAGCTTGCCTTCAAAGATTTTTCCAGGAACAGCATCAATTGTAATTAGTGCAGTCTGTCCGACCTTTACTTTGTAAAGGTCTCTTTCGTTTATTTTTACCCTAACGATAAAATCTGTTATTGCAGGAAAGTCTAGTATGGGTCGATCTTTTCTCGTTTCGTCTCCTTCCTGGTATTTTCTTACCTGCCCAAACCACCCCTCGTTATGAATCATTAAACCATCTTTGTGCGCATATATTGTTCCATTTGCTAAATCTTCAGTTTTTTCTTCCACTTTTTCCTTTCTGTAATCTATTGTTTTTTGTTTATCTATAAGGTCAAGTTCCCATTGATTTTCCCTTGTTTTCAAGCTCAATTCAGATTCTTCCAAAGATTGTTGAGCTTGTAAAAGGCTGATTTCTGATTGAGCTAAATCTATTGCAGGCCTTATGCCTTCTTCAATCTCTGTTTTTCTTCTTTGGTAGTTTGTTTCTGCATTTTCAAGGTTTTTTTGCGCCATTTCCAGATTGTTATCTGATTGAACTCTTTGAAGTTCGATAGATTCTTTCAAATTCTCCAATGCGTAAATAGCACTTTCAAGTTGTTCCTGACTTTGCTTCAGTTCATCTTCTATGCCTTTTGTTTCAAAGGTTAAAACTACTTCTCCCTCTTTAACAAAGCCTTCCGGTCTAAGATAAGCAATCCTCCCATTCCATATTTTTGGATAAACGTAATCATGGTTCAGGCTTTGGAGTTCTCCTATGAGATCCAAGGAAATTTCCATTCTTTCCTGTTTTGATTGAACAGAAGGAAAGGTGTCTGTGATTTTGGCTTGGGAGTTGTTTGATCTTGAAACCAATACAAATATCCCCAAGGCTAGTATTACAAAGTGCAATACCTTAAATTTTTTAAATGTTTTTATTATTCCTGTCATTTTCTATTCCTCCAGAAAAATTTTTCCTAAATCTTCATCTGTTAGCTTCCACCATTGGATCCAAGCGTTTCTGAGGGTTTCTTCAGCATTTGTTACGCCCAGTTGTGCATTAACCAAGGATGACTCTGCAGTTAGGTAGTCTTGAAGGGAGTTCAACCCTCCCTGATAGCCTCTTAAGGTTGTGTTGTATGTTTCTGTTGCTAGTTGGAAAGCTGACTCTTGCAATTCGAGTTCCCTGATTCTTTTTTCAATCAATCTGTGGTTTGATGTTAAGTCTAGTGTGAAGTTTTTAATTTTTTCGTCATGTGAGATTTTTGCAGATGCATAATTGTTTTTTGCATTTTCCAAATTAATTTTTTCAGACCTCCTGTCAAGAGGTATGTCAATGCTTATTGTTGCTGTATGGGTGTTGTTGTTGTCTGTCATGTATCCAAAAGAATCACTGTCTCCATCTCCTGATGCTCTATTTATCAGAGATATACCCCATTTCATATTGTCTTTGGCTTCCTCAAGGCTTAACTTACTTTTGCTGAGGCTGATTTCTGCAAGTCTGGCAGTCGAGTATTTAGCAAGGTTTTTTAAAGGTTCTTCCAGGTTGGGTATTTCCCTTGGTGCTGGAGGAAGGATTTCATTCAAGTTTCCCCTTAGACTGGTTTCAAAACCAAGATGAATATTTAGATTTTCCCATGATGATTCAACACTTTCCTCAGCACTTAAAAGAGACAGTTTCGATTGATCTCTTTGATAGGCTGATTGTGTTAATGCTGATTTTGCTATTAGTTCCAAGTTCAGTTTAACTGTTTGTTGCCTTAAAAACTCTTCACTATTTTCAAGATTTTGTTTTCTTATCTCTAGTTGTTGAAGAGAGTTTCTTAAGCCCAGCCATAATTGAACAGCTGAAGATATTGTGTTTTGTTTATTTTTAAAAAGATTAATCTCCGACTCCTCTAGGCTCCAGTTACTTCTTTTCAAGGAGCTTGTTTTCATATCTAAGCCAGAACCTTTTCCCAAAGGTATATCCCAGGTAAAACTTCCTGAAGTGCCGTAATTTTGAGAATCTTGACAACTTCCCATGCTCCAGACATTGCAGTGGTTCAAGTTGTAAGAAATTGAAAAATCTCCTAAATAGACTGTATCTAAAGTGAAACCAGCGTTGAGAGATTCGTTTCTAGGTGACCCTTCAGAGTCTACTAAAGAAAATCCCAAGTCGGGTTTGATGGTGAATTCGTTCCTTGATTTTTCCCACTCGTTCAGGCTGTTTTCATAGCTTAGAAGGTTTTGAAGATACCCAGGACTATTTTCAAGAGAAATTTTTATAACATCTTTGTAGCTTAGATTTTCATGAGCTTGGATTTCGCTAAAGAGGAGAGACGCTAGTATTAGAAAAAACTTCATAAGGCTACTATCATAACTTTTATTCCTTTCGGGCTTTCAGTTTTCCAAGATTGCCAACATCTTCAATTGTGTTTATTCCTACAGGCGAGGATTTGATTATTTCAACTCCTATCTTTAAGCCTATCTCCAAGGCCGTTAGTTGTTCAAGTTTTTCCTTTCTTTCTCTTGTTGACATCTTTGAATTAGTCCATTTTTTCAGTACTCTTGAATGGTATCCATAAATTCCGACATGCTCCCAGCACTGATCCCATTTCTCATTTTTTAAAAAACTTTTTCCAGATGGTGAAACTCCATCAGAATGAGGGAATATGTTTTCTCTTGAAAAATCAATTGCTTCCATCTTGCTGTTTATATTTGCTTTTACCTTGTTCTGGTTTTTGAGATCTCCTTTATAGAGTGTTGCAAGAGTAACCATGTCATGTTTATCAAGCAGTTTGAATAGTTTGTTTATGTCCTGAAATTCAACCAAGGGTTCATCTCCTTGCCAATTTATTATCTTTCCTTCAAATTTAAGTTTTTGAACCACGTACGAAACTCTTTCTGTACCAGATTTTATATCCGAAGGAGTCATTAAGAATTCAGTGTTATTTGCTTTTGCTCTTTTTGCTATTTCACTGTCATCAGTTGCAATTAGAATTTTCGTATTTTCAGTTTTTTTTGCAGCAAGTATCGTCCAGTCAATTAAGGGTTTTCCCTGTATTTCATGAAGCATTTTCTTTGGAAACCTAGTGCTGCCTATTCTTGCAGGAATTACGATTAAATTTTTTGGCATTTATTTTTTGACTATTTTTGCAAACGCTCCATTTTTCTTTCTAAGTTCTTTTGGTAATCCTGATTCAATAATTGTTCCATCATGCATCATGATTACATAGTCTGAGTTTAGCAATTTTTCTTTATTGTGGGTTATCTCTATAACTGTTTTGTTTTTGCTGAGTTTTTTAATCACTGATTCTATTTTTTCTACATTTTCGGAATCAAGATGAGAAGAAGGTTCATCCAATAAAAGCACAGGGGTGTTTAGAAGGTATGCTCTAGCTAAAGCTATTCTTTGCCTTTGTCCTCCGCTCAGTGTTGATCCAGCAGTTCCAACTACTGTTTCATAACCATCATCCAACTCTTTTATAAACTTATGAGCGTTAGCATTTTTACTTGCTTCCACAATTTCTTCTTCAGAGAATTTGTCCGACCCAATTGATATATTTTCTTTTATTGTTGTTGAAAAAAGGTAAGGTTCTTGCGGGACATATCCAATCAACCTTCTTAATGAGTCCATTTTTATACTTTGGATATTTTTTCCATCTAGAAGAATTTCCCCCTTGTCAATTTCTCTAAGCCTAATCAACAGCGAAAATAAAGTTGATTTTCCAGCTCCTGAAGGGCCTGTTATGCATATTTTTTGACCAGGAGAGATTGAAAGATTTATACCTTTGACCCCTTTGTTATTTTTATCGTATTTAAAATTAAGATTTTTAATCAATATTTCCCCTTTGCAATTATTTTTTGAAACCTCAATCTTTCCATCGTCCTTTACCTCATCCAAATTTTCAATTTCTAACAATCTTGCTGCTGAAATCTGAACTTCTGCAACACGTGAAAGGATTGGACCTAATAATTTTGAAGGACTTAAAACACCTGTGACCAATATTGCAAAATAAACAGTTATCCCTCCTATTGATCCAACATTGAAACTCAGGTATTTTGATTCGATGTAAATTGTTAGAAAGCCTCCATTTTGCATTTCCAAAGAGGCCAACCAAAGAATTAGCCCAAAAATTAAACCATTAGCTAGATGCACTGTTGGAACAAGCCAAATTCTTGAAGCAAAACTTTTCAAATGAGCTTTGAACAATTCATCTGCCTTTAATTCAAATCTTTTTTCCAAACTTTTTTGAACACGAAACAAATGAACAAGTTTGATCCCTTCTATCGTCTCCCTTGTGATTTCTGTTAGCTCGCTGAGCTTAAATTGCATTCTTCCTGCATGATAGTTTATTTTTCCAATTCCAACTTTGAAAACTTTTGCCAATATCGGCACAGTTACAAGCAATGTAGCAGTCAGTTTTGGAGCTACAAGAAAAAGAACTGTTGTCGAGAGTATTATTTTCATTGGGATGATCAAAAGGTCAGAAATTCTTAATGTAAAAAAATCTGAAACTTTGTTTATGTCAGCTGACATTCTTGTAAGCATGTCCCCATGGCGTCCTTTAGTCTGAAACCAGTAATCAGGGATTTTTAGCAATTTTTCAAAAATTGTGATTCTTAATTTTTTTGAAACACTCCCTCCGAACCAGGCTGACATATATTTTGCAAGATAAAGAACAAAACCATAGATTATCCATAGGCGAACTATCACCGGGGTTAGGGTTTTTATTTTGTCTGGGTTTGCTTTGCCCAGGCCTTCATCAAGTAGTTCCTGAAGGAATGTAAGACTATATATGTTCAATGCAGTTGCAACTTGTGCAATTAAAAAAACCAACACAAAACCAAATAAAAATGCTTTTAAATTTTTGAATAAGTAGGCATTTGCCTTTTTTTGATTTAATTTACCAGTGTTTTTCATTAGTTTCGATTCCAGAAAGAAGGATAATATTCTTTAAGATTTTACTTGTGAATAGGCAGATGTTGATACTTGCACCAGATCCTTCAGGGGATTTTATCGCTTCTAAG
>CAZDPU010000035.1:0-6273 GCA_964507645.1 uncultured bacterium | reverse complement strand
GCTGAACTTGAATGCATCAAGCAAAGAGAAAATGGGATGTTTATATCTGTTGTTAGGCCAAAAACCTTCATAGGCCCTGAAAGGCTGGGTGTTTTTGAAATACTTTTTGACTGGGTTCATGATGGTAAAAAAATACCTGTTATAGGGGATGGGAAAAACAAATACCAACTTCTAGATGTTTTTGATTTGGTTAGTGCTGTCAGCCTTCTTATAGATTCAAATAAAAAAGAGGCCAATGACTGTTTTAACGTAGGGGCTTCCGGATTTAACTCTGTAGAGAAAGATCTTGAATCACTTTTTGACGTTTCAGGGAAAGGGTCAAGGATTCTTCAGACAAATGCCCCCTTTGCGAAAGCCGCACTCGCTTTTTTGGAGTTCTTGAATTTATCACCTCTTTACAAGTGGGTTTATGGAACTGCTGATCAAGATTCTTGGGTGGACACGTCGAAATTACAAAATCTTGGGTGGGTTCCCAAATACAGCAATTCAGACACTTTAATTAGAACTTACAAGTGGTATCTTGAAAATAGAGACGGTTTTTCAGATGCTGGGACCGGTCATAGAGTTCCTTGGAAACAAGGTGCATTAAGTTTAATAAAAAAGTTTCTTTAATCGAGAAAGAATAAGCTTAAGGCTACAAGTACAAAAATAAAACCATTGATTTTTCCCTCATGGTGTTCTAGCCAATGTAATTTTTTTGTTAATTTTTCTTGAATTTTCAAACCCAGGAAAACAAGAATAACAATGAGTGGAACAGTAATCAGAAGATAGATAATAGAAACCTGAAATATTCCCAACCATCCTAATTTGGCTGCATAAATGTAATAACTTTCAAGCTCTATACAAGGAGATAAAAACATTGCTAAAGCCAGGCCTAGCAAGTTTGTTTTCTTTTCTTTTTCCTCATGTCCATGGTGGTGGTCATGTCCATGGTGGTGGTCATGCCCATGGTGGTGGCTATGCCCACCTGATTTTAAAGACTTGTAACCCAGGTAAAGAAGAATCGTTGCAGCAATCCATTTAAATATAGTTTCAGAGAATTCGAAAAGGTTTATCCCAAACCACCCAATCAGAATGCCGATAATGATTGAGCTTAAAACATGAGCCAGGCCAACAAATCCGGAATTGTAGAAAGTTTCAAACTTGGTCCATTTGTCTCTTTTTGAAATGAGTATCAATGGTATCCAATGGTTTGGTATGAGTGCATGAACAGCTGCAAGTGATATTGCGCCGAGTATAAAGGTTTCATTATTCAAATTCAATTCTTAGCACCTTTTTTAAATCTTCATTTGTTAGCATTTTGAAAGATTCTTCAAGACCCTTTTTTTGCCCAGGCCATGGCAATTTCGAAATTGCTTCATCAATGTAAAACCATCCATAATCAGTATGCTCTTCATTCAAAGTTACTTTAGATTCTTTTGTTATAGCTAAAAACACTGGAATATTATGGAGAGAGTCTGTTTCCCACTCATAGAAAGAATTTATTGTTGGAACAGAATAAAGTTCATTTATTTCGAGGTTAGTTTCTTCTTGGATTTCTCTCAAGCAAGCCTGCCAAGCTTTTTCATTTTCTTGTATTTTCCCAGCCACCATTCTCCACATGTTTTCATAAATTTTTCCTTCAGATCTTTTTAAAAGTAGAAATTTATAATTTCCGTCTATTTTTTGAACAATGAAACAATCAAACAAGAACATACTTAAGGGTAATATAACTCATTATTGAATTAAGATGAATTTCTTTTACTAATGAAAGGAAAAAGAGTAGTTATTTGCAATCCAGGATCTTTGGACAGTTTAACATTTGAAGATTTTGCTATCGACAAAATTGATCCTGATGATGTTGTGGTTGAGATGAAATATGCCGCAATGAATCATTTAGATATCTGGGTCAGAAAAGGATTGCCGGGAATCAAGTATCCCATTGTCCCATGTTCTGAAGGTGTTGGGGTTGTTGTCGAGAAGGGATCAGCGGTAAGAAATTTAAATATAGGGCAAAGAGTTCTTCTTTCTCCAGGAATAGGAGATCATCTTTCAGAAAATTATGGGATCCATGGCGAAACATGCAATGGAACTTTATCAAATTATGTAAAACAAAAATCTAATTTATGGATTCCTTTAAGTGATCATATTGATGATAGGAATGCTGCAGCTTTTGCATTATCTTTTTTAACTTCTTGGAACATGGTCGTTAAGAAAGGAAAAGTCAAAAATGGAGAAGTTGTTTTTATCTGGGGGGCCGGTAGCGGTGTAGGGCATGCTGCAGGCCAAATTGCAAAATATTATGGTGCAAAAATAATTGGAACAGCAAGAGGAAAAAAGATCGATCAGTTAGATTCAGAATTTTGGGACATTCTTATTGATCCTGATTCTGAAAATGTTTCAAAGATGGTTAAAGATTTTTCTCCAAAAGGTGTTGATCTTGTGGTGGAGCATACTGGGGAAAAGACATGGAAAACAAGCTTAAGAATTTTGAAAAAAAATGGGAAACTTGTAACATGTGGTGGAACGACAGGGGGCCATGTTGCAATTAATTTACCTCATCTGTTTATAAAAAATCAAACCATTATGGGAAGCACGATGGGAAGTTTTGATGATTTGAAAAATGAAATCTTACCCAAGGTTTCAAAAGGTGATTTCAAAGTGCTTATTGACAGGGAATTCAATTGGAAGAATATTAAAGAAGCTCATATGCATCTGGAAGGGTCCAATGCAATTGGGAAAGTTTTATTAAAAATAGATGAGTTATAGAAGAGCAATAAACGGAATATTCAAATTTGAAGGACATCTTGAAAGTGAAATAAAAAAAATTCTCCATTATCCCCAATATACAAAATTACAAATCAAAGTATTGCTGGAGCTTGAAAATGGGAAAAAATGGGTTAGTTTGAAAGATTTATCTTTAAGCTTGAAAGTTTCTCAAACATCAATAACAAGGGTTGTTGACAGAATGCAGAAACAGAGATTGATTCATTTTAAGGTTCCTTCTAACGATAGAAGAAAAATTCTTATCAAGACTGCTCCTGCAGGGACTGAGTTGTTAAGAATGTTTTATGAGGTTGTGGAGAATTTTTTAAAAAAAATCGACAAAGGCCTCAATAAAAGCGAAAAAAAGTATTTTTATCTTGTTTTTGAAAAGATAAACTTGACTGACTTTCTTTGAGATTTAGAATAACCTCTTGGTAAAAGGAGAAATAAATGGCGACTATTGGCATTGTTAAAGAATCAGGAAGTGGAGAAACAAGAGTTTCCGCAACTCCCGACACTGTCAAGAAATTTGTTTCTTCGGGATTTGAGGTTTTGGTTGAGTCAGGGTGTGGCTCAGGAAGCTTAATCAGTGATGAAGATTTTAAAAAAGCTGGAGCGAAGGTGGTCGATCAAAAAAAGTCATTTGGGGCAGATTGCGTTTTTAAAGTAGGGTGTCCTTCAGAAGATGAAATCAAGCTTTTAAAAGATTCTGCAATATTGATAGGCTCTATCGACCCTTTCTTGAACTTAAAAAGAATGAAATTGCTTGCTGCAAGAAAAGTAACTGCGATTGCTATGGAATTTTTGCCAAGGATATCAAGAGCACAATCAATGGACAGTCTTTCGAGCCAAAGTAATATTGCTGGCTACAAGGCTGTTTTGATGGCTGCTAATCACCTGGCTCAAATTTTCCCGATGATGACAACTGCAGCTGGAACGCTGTCTCCAGCAAGGGTTGTCATACTTGGTGCTGGAGTTGCTGGTTTACAGGCAATAGCAACTGCTAGAAGGCTTGGTGCTAGGGTTGAGGTTTCTGACATAAGGCCAGAGACCAAAGAAGAGGTTGAATCTTTGGGTGGGAAGTTTATCGAGGTTGATTCAGATGAAGATAATTCTTCTGAAGGCGGTTACGCAAGACAGGTTTCAGAAGATTTCCTAAAGAAACAAAGAGAGATTTTGACCCAAAGGATTTCTGTTTCGAATTGTGTTATCAGCACAGCTCTTGTTCCTGGGAAGAAAGCTCCTGTTCTTATTACAAAAGAAATGGTTGAGCAGATGAAGCCAGGTTCTGTGATTGTTGATATGGCATCTGCAAATGGTGGAAATTGCGAATTAACAAAACCAGGAACAGATAGTGAGTTTAATGGAGTTCATATTCTTGGCCCTAAAAACATTCCTGCATTAACTCCTGTTCATTCCAGCGTGGTCTATGCAAAAAATATTTTAAATCTGTTTACCCATATGCTGAAGGAAGGTAAAGTCAATTTAGATCTTGAGGATGAGATTGTGGGGCCAATGATTGTTACTCATTCTGGAAAGGTTGTTGAAGAAAGAATTAAAAATGTCATGGAGGGCAAGTGATGATTAGTTTGTTTTTACATCCACGGTTACCTTATCCGGATGAAGTTGAGGTTGTTAATAACGCTGTCGAGACATCTCTTTTAGATCCAATGATGCTTGGTTTGTATCTTTTAGTTCTTGGTTCATTTATCGGTTTTGAATTAATTACAAAAGTTCCTCCAACTCTGCATACCCCATTAATGTCAGGATCAAATGCCATTTCTGGAATTTCAATTGTTGGTGCTTTATTGGCTATGAATACACAGGGAGAGCTTGCAAGATGGCTTGCTTTAGCTGCGATAATGCTTGCAGCAATAAATGTTGTTGGTGGATTCATGGTTACTAACAGGATGTTACAAATGTTTAACAGGAAGGGAAAGTAATGTTTAATGTTCCTGATTACATAATTAATTTTGGCTACCTTGTTGCAATAACATTTTTTGTGATGGGTATCAAAAAACTTGGAAGAGTGAAAACTGCCAAAAATGGAAACATGCTTGCAGCTTGGGGAATGTTTTTTGCAATTATTTTAACTTTGCCATTAATGAATATTGTTACATGGGCTGAGGTGGGGGCATTTGCATTGATGGGTGCTCTTATTGGTGCTTACGCATCTAGAGCGGTTGCAATGACCCAAATGCCCCAATTGGTTGCCTTGTTTAATGGTTTTGGGGGGCTTGCATCAGCATTGGTTGCAGTTAGTTACTTTTTTTCAAACTTTTCTAATTCAGAAAGTGCGGTTTCGGATCTAGGAGGACCTGCAAGCATGGTTGTTGTTTTTATAACAATCTTGATAGGTGCAGTTACTCTTACTGGTAGTTATATAGCATTTGCAAAACTAGATGGTCGGATGAATGGTAGCCCTATAGTTTTCAAGGGTCAGCATTTTTTGAACGCGGTCATATTCATTCTCATCCTTGGCTTCATAATCATGACTTCGACAGGGTCTTATTCAGTTGATTCTATGAATCTCCATGTCTTCATTGGACTTACTCTCATACTTGGAATAGCAATAACCATTCCAATAGGAGGGGCTGATATGCCGGTTGTGATTGCCTTGTTAAACTCTTACTCAGGTATGGCTGCTTCAGCTGCAGGCTTCATTCTTTTGATGGATGGAAATGTTGGGGGAACAATATTGATTGTAAGTGGTGCTTTGGTTGGTGCCTCAGGGCTTATTCTCACCAATATCATGTGTGTAGCCATGAACAGAAGCTTGTTTTCAGTGATGCTTGGTGGCTTTGGCCAAGAGGGTGGAGTTGCTGCTGAGGGTGCCGAACAAATTCAATATAAACCTGTTGGATCTGAAGAGTCAGCTATGATTTTTGAAGCAGCTGAAAAGGTTGTTATTGTTCCTGGATACGGAATGGCAGTTGCCCAAGCTCAACATAACGTTAGAGAGCTTACCGAAGAGCTTGAAAAGAAAGGTGTGAATGTTCAATTTGCAATTCATCCTGTTGCAGGAAGAATGCCGGGACACATGAATGTTTTGTTGGCAGAAGCCAAGGTTCCTTACGACATCGTTTATGAGATGGATGAAATCAATGACGATTTTCCAAATATAGACGTTTCAATTGTTATTGGGGCAAACGACATTGTAAATCCATCAGCACTCACGGATCCAAATAGCCCTATCGCGGGAATGCCAGTTCTTGAATGTTGGAAAGGAAAAACTACCATCGTCATGAAACGAGGAATGGCAACTGGGTATGCGGGTGTACAAAATCCATTGTTTTTTAAAGAGAATACTAGAATGTTGTTTGGTAACGCCAAATCGAGTTGCGAACAAATTGTGGCTGCCTTGAACTAAAAAACAATCTAAGTCTGTCGGTTCTTGCTGGCGGACACAGTTTAAAAATCTAAAACTCCTTCTCCCTTTTTAGGGTTAAGGAGTTTTTTAGTTCCTTTATGTTCGATTTTATGGAAGTCCGTGTAATACCTAGAATTGCTGTTAGAACACAAGAATCA
>CAZDPU010000034.1:0-7345 GCA_964507645.1 uncultured bacterium | reverse complement strand
TCGGGGTGCCCATTTTTGATTAAAACTAGAATAAAACAAGATGAATTTCAATTCAATAAACTTGTTGAAAGAATATTCTGAAGGAAAAAATCTTTTGAAATCTGAACTGGGTTTTCTTGAGGGCTCTTGGACAGGGTCAGGAGAAATTGAAAACCATAAAGTTTTTAGTTTGTTAACGGTAAAATGGCAAGACCAATTCCTTGTTTGGAGTAGTAAGTCTGTTTCGGAAAAGCTTAAAAAAAACAACCCGTCAAATCCCCAAATCCCAGACTGGGAACTAGAGCAATCGGAGCTAATTGTTTTTCAAGGTCTTCCTGAAAAAAAAATCATACACATGCATGTGCGGGACAAAAAAAAATGGGATCCAAAAAATCTCAAATTCAAAGAGATCTTCTTAAGGCTTTCTTTGAAAAAAACTGCAAAAGAATTTCTTTTTGAGCCTGTTGAAAAAAATAAATTTGAAAAAAACTTTTTTACAAAAATCAATGCAAATCATGAAAAAATAATTTTCAAGAATAGTAATGGAACACGATTAGCTTATTTTAGAAATGAGAAAATTTAAAAAAATCTTCACAGATTCTTGAGTTTTCTTATCAATATCCCTCAAAGGGTTGTATTCAACAAAATCCAAAGAAACAAGATTCCCTTTTTTAAAAATCAAATCCAGTAGAGAAATAGCTTCTTCAAGATGGAATCCATTAGTTACAGGTGTTCCTACACCGGGAGCACATGATGGATCAAGTGAATCAACATCGAAACTCAAACAGTAATCAGAACCTATTATTGAGCTTACTCTTTTTGAAACATTTTCAATTCCTTCCTCCCTTATACTCTCAACGCTAAAATGACTTATGTTTCTTTCTTCGAGAAGATTCCTTTCTCCAGGATCAAGATCCCTTAACCCTAGAAAAACTACTTTTTCAGTGTCAAAAAGTCCAGAATCAACAACATCACTTAAATGTTTAACATCCTCCCCAATCAAAGAGGCCAACGGCATCCCATGCATATTGCCTGAAGGAGATGTTAAATGAGTATTTAAATCAGCGTGAGCATCAAACCAAATTAACCCTGGTCTATATTTATTTTTTTTAAAAAAAAATGAAGAAACAGCGCTTAGAGAACCTGTAGAAATGGAATGGTCACCACCTAGGACAAAAGGGAAAAAACCATCCTTTAGCGCTTTATGGGTTTTTGTTTTAAGTTTGGAACAAACACTTTTAACAAAATTATTTTTTTCAAAATTCTTACAATCTAAGTTTAAAAAAGATGCCCCTTTCAAAGATTTAACCATATCAAGATTTGTAATTAAAGCTGGAGCAAGCTCTGATCCATTAATGTTGCCCCCATGGGAACTTGGGACAGAAATAAAACAGATATTCTTATTCATTAGATTACCTTGATTTCCTTTAATAATTCATTGTGAAAATTATTATTACTTGCGACTATATCTCCTGATTTCAAATAGGAATCACCACCAGAAAAATCACTTACAGCACCTCCCGCCTCCTTGACAATCAAAACCCCAGCAGCTATATCCCATATAGAAAGTCCGGCCTCCCAGAAACAATCAAATCGCCCACATGCTGTATATGCAAGATCCAAAGCTGCAGAACCCATCCTACGAATTCCTCCGCATTTGCTAAAAAGAGATTCGAACTGTTGTGAAAATTCTTTTATTCTGTGTTTTTCCTTGTGAGGGAATCCAGTTGCAATCATTGATCCTTCAAGGGTTTCCATATCACTAACATTGATTTGAATTTTTTTATTTTTTTGGATCAACCAACTTCCATTTCCTTTAGAACTAATGAACATTTCATCATGAACGACATCGTAAATTACACCAAGCTCAAGATCCTCTAAAAAAGACTTAGAAAATGCAACAGATATAGAAAAAAAAGGAAGCCCTTGAACAAAGTTCCTTGTTCCGTCAAGTGGATCAACTATCCAGCTGCTCTTTTTTTCAGAGTGATTGCCATAATCATCATAGCCAGTTTCCTCCCCGAGAAAACCTGCATCTGGATCAATCTTCTCCAGCCCCGATTTCAAAAAAGCTTCTGATTCCTTGTCTACTTTTGTGACGACATCAAAACCAACCTTCCTTGAAATATCTTTTTTTTCTAAAGACCTAAAGCTTCTTTTGGAAATTTCTGCTGTTTTGTAAATTAAATCGCATACACGATCCAGTTTTTCTAACTGTCCCAAGTTAAAACCTCTACTTCTGAATCCCTCAAACACTCTTTGCTTCCAGAAGCGAGCCTAATGATGAGTTCTGTATCGGGCAAACCCTTAACACGGTGACTGCCATGAGGTTGAACATTGACAACCCTCATGGGATTCAAGGATGTAGTTCTTCCAGGTATAAAACCTTCTTTTCTAGAGTTCCATATTACCGATTCATCAATCTTGGCATTTAGGTGTAAAGGTCTATATTTTTTTGCACCAACCATCAATCGAATAATCTGTATCCCTAAAAGCTCAAAAACAATTAACGAGCTTAATGGATTCCCTGAAACACCCAATCCAATAGCTCCTCCTTTGAGGTTCATCAAAAAAGTTGGGCCTCCAGGTTTCATGTCAATTCGCTCAAAAACAACTTCTCCGTCATTGTCCAAAAAAGCTTTTTTGGCATAGTCCCTTTCTCCATCTGCAGCTCCTCCAAGAGTCACTATCAAATCTGCTTTCTTTTTTGCATTACTTATTGCTTCAACAAGAGACTTGAGGTCGTCCTTTACTAGTTCAGAATAAACCACATCAGCACCTTGAGATGTAACCATTTCCCCTATAGCTTGTAAATTTCCACACGAAACACCTTCTTTTTTTGATCCAGGTAAAACTAACTCATTTCCATTTGCAATTAATGCTACTTTTGGTTTTTTTGAAACTTGAACAGATTTGACATCACAGGAAATTAAAGCCTGAATTGCCCAATGGTTCAAACGACCACCTCGTCCCATTATGAGATCTCCTTTATTGATATCTTCTCCCCTGACTCTAAAAAATTCCCCTCTTTTTGGGCATTCAGAAAAAGCAATTCTTCCATCCTCTTCCTTAATGGCTTTTTCCCAAGGAACAATCGCAGTTGCTCCTCTTGGGATTGGGGCTCCGGTTGAAACCCATGCACAGACATCCCCCTCTAATGACTTTCTTTGATCCTCAGCGTGCGTGGACTCTCCAACATCAAGAATCACGGGCTCAGAGCTTGTGGCATCTGTAAGCAGTTGATGGTCTACGGCCCAGCCATCCATTGCGCTAACAGTTTGTTTTGGATTGTCACATTCAGAATCAACTGAACCTGCCAACCACCTTCCGTTAGATTTTTCGATACTTAATTCTTCTGTTTTTAAAGAATTAACATTCTTGTCAATTAAATCTTGCGCTTCAGTAAAAAGTACACTCATTTTATTTTCTCCCATTCCTTCATAAGGAAATCTAAATCATGAATATCATTGTTGTTGTGAAAGCATATCTTGGGAATGCCCCTAGAAGTGAAATAATTTTCTTCTACAAGTTGTATTTTTATTCGGTCTAAAAAACCCCACAGCTTTCTTCGTAAGTTTGACTCTGTTGTTATGTTGATGTATTTTGGTATGTCTTTATGTATTGATGTTCTGTACAAAGAAAGTGTTGGTTGGGGGAAACCTAAAGCATGCGGCATTAAGCAATCATCCCTACCATCAGCAATTTCCCATAACATGTTTGGCAACTCCCTATGTATGGTTGGCACATCACAACAACCGCAAAATGCCCATGCTGTCTTACATGCCTTTAAACCTGTATACAGTCCGGAAAGAATTCCTTCTCCAGGGAGCTCATCTTCAACTATCTCCCAATCAGAAAACTTTTTTGGGGAAGGAGGTTTCCCAACTATAAAAACTCTTTCTGCTGTCTCAGAAAGTGTGTTTAGGGTCTTTGTTAAAAAATTAACTCCATCAATTTCTAACAAAGCTTTTGCGGTACCCATTCTTGTGCTTTTCCCACCAGCCAAAACAAAAGCCTCTGATATCATCTTCCCAGTCTCTCCAGCCTCTTTTCTCTTCTTGTTTTTCCAGATTCAAAACGTCTTTTTTCATCTTTTGTGATTGGTTTAAAGGATTCAACTTTTTCAGGCCTCCCATTTTCTCCAATTGCAACAAAAGTTGCATAAGCAGTGCAGACTCTTTTCATTTTGGATTTATAAGGATCAAATGCAGTAACCCTTATACCTATCTCCATTGAACTTTCATGAACATAGTTAATAGCAGCACGATATCTCATATGTTCATGAACAAATATGGGTGAATGAAAATCAACAGCATCCATGCTTGCAGTTACGGCTGGCTTTTTACAATACCTATGACAAGCGATAGCTGCAATTTCATCAACACCCAACATGACCTCTCCAGCAAAAACCTTATTAGTTAAAAGCATGTCAGGAGTAACCATTCTCATTGCCTGAGCAATTGAAGGAGAGCTAAATCCAGCAGTTTCTGCTTGATCTTTTTTATCAAATTGGGACAATCGCTTTAGACGCTTCTCCCTTCTTGTCAAAGCGGCACGAAAGCTTTCATGCTCTTCTTCTATTTCAGGCTTTATAGCTTCAACTGGTGTGGGTTTGCCGTTGTCACCTAAAGCAATAAATGTTAAATGAGCTCTGCATGTTGTTATTGGTTCTTGTCCCGCCCTGTCAGTTTTTATAACCTCAACCCTAACCTCCATGGAACTGCCAAATGTCGCTTGGACCCTTGAGCGAAAGGCAACCCTGTCTCCAAGAGCAACGCCAGCAAGGATATCTATATCCTCCATGGCGCCAAGGACAACAGGGCCTTTATGATGCTTGCTTGCTGTTAAAACCCCGGCCTCACAAATCCAATACATCAAACGACCTCCATAAAGTCGACTTGCTGGGTTTACATGCTGTGGAAAAACTATCCTTAAAAGCTCCATTGATGTTGAACTAGGATTTATCACTTTATAAATTTTAGTCCTTTAAAAAATTAAAATAGTAAATTATGACCCTAATCGAACATCAAAATCAAATAAATTTCAAACTAGAAGACATTCCTGAAATGAATTTTTTCAAAAATATACTCATGATCTCTCCAGAAAATTTTGATATCAAGTACTCAATCAACCCCTTCATGATGGACTCAAAAGGGAATTTGAAAAAAATCAACCATGAAAAAGCAACCCTTCAATGGAATGCCCTTTTGAAAATTTTCAAAAAATTAAAGCTAAAAACAAGGGTTTTTAATTTTGAAGAAAAATACCCTGATATGGTTTTCTGTGCAAATCAATTTTTGCCAATACCAAAAGAAATATCCATCAACAAGGAAGACTTCCTTGAGGGGAAGATGTTTGCTGAAGAAAGAAAGAACGAGGTTCCGTTATTGAAAAAAGCAATGGAGTCAAATGGGTACCATTTTTCAAAACTGTCCTCAAAAGCAAAAACATTTGAAGGGACGGGCGATGGAATATGGCATCCCGGGAAAAGGCTGCTTTGGGGAGGGGTTGGGAAAAGGACAGATCTTGAAACGTGGAAAGAGATCAGTCAAAAATACAGCCTTGACATAGTTGCTTTAAACCTCGAAGGAAATACCTTCTACCATCTTGATACCTGCTTCTGTATTCTTGACAGCTCCACCTGCCTTTGGAACCCTGATGCCTTTGACGAAGATGGACGAAAAATGATTCAAGCATTGTTTGAAAAAACAATAAGAGCTGACGAAAAAGAATCAAAAGAACTGATGGCCTGTAATGCCTTTTGCCCAGATGGGAAAAACGTCATCATTCAGCAAGGCTGCCTGAACACCAAATCAAAACTCGAGGAAGCCGGCTTCGGTGTGGTTGAAACAGACACTTCTGAGTTCATAAAAGCTGGTGGCTCTGTTTTCTGCTTAAAGCTATTTTTTTAGATCGATAATTGAATCTTATTTTATTTCTTCACCATCACAAAATAACCTCAATGGTATCAGGTTGCCATCATCCAAAACACTCACCTCAACTGACATCGGTAAAGGTTCTATCTCCCAGAAATAGGAACTTGTATCCGTATCCCATGAACGCTCTCCAAGGCATTCTCTCAAGCGTCCAATGTTTTCCTCAGCAATGAAAATATTGCCAACCTCGTAACGAACATTAAAAAAATCTGAACTGTTTTCAGAATCCTCATAACTATAGCGGTTCAAGTCCCATTCCGATTTTAAAAAAAATCCTTGATCTGGCTTGAAAAAGGAAGCTGAAGAAACATTCCAACCTGAATCATCTTTTACGATGGTTACAAAAACATCTTGTAGAGGACTTGAAACAACACCGTCATCCGAAAATTCAAATGGTACTGGATATTCTTTTATCAAATCGTTTGGTATCTTTGTGAGAGAGGCGGAGAGAGCAGGTTCAAAAGACCAGCCTCGAAAAGGAGAATTGAAAGGATACATGCCTTGTCTAAGGTCAAGGTCGAATAGCACAACTGTCCCTGAACTTGCTCGAAAACTACTGAAAAATGCCAAGCCTATTATCAATAAGACCTGAACAAAAGATGCAGTTAAAAAATCTTTCCTAATCACCTTTGACTCCCGCATCAAATATTTTTTTGCTTTGCTTTTCAATGAAAACACCACCCCAAATCAACAAAGCTCCGCCAAGAACAAACAGCAATGCTTGATTCAAGAGAGTTGAAAAGATATCAAAGAAACGCAACAAGATAAAAAACTTGAAGAGCCACAAGCTCCACTTAAACAACTTCCAGTTTCTTGTAATGTTTGAAATGTAAAGAAAAGCAATAAGCTCAAAAAGAAGAATCAAATTCATAAAAACTGAAATTGCCATTGGGTTGCTGTAAGAAAGAAATGGCAAGAGTATATTGACTAAAGAAATAGCAACAAAAAACCTTGAAAGAAGCTTTTTGCTCTTGCTGGACGACTTCAAGCCATCCAAAGAGATGGTTATGACAAATGCTGAAATCGCGATAAAAGGCAATGCCTCAATTGGATATCCAGGATTTGGCATTTGGAAGCCATCTTCATTTGCAAAATTATGAAAAAACGTAAATGGAATCTGTGTGAAATAAACAAAAATAATTCCCAATATGCTAAAAGGATAAGCTGCCCATTCTTTCACCCTGTTGATTGCAAGAACAGAAAGAAGAACCCCAAAAGAAACATAAAGGCTCAAAAAGCCCAAGGCATCCCCTATCCCAAAATCCAACCTGGGAAGAATAAGCCAAATGTCCACATCCTTCTCTGCATGAGGGAGAGCCAACATCCTTAACTGCAAAAGGAAAAGCCAAAGAGAGGTCCCAATCAGAGAAAAAACTAAAGCAGGATTATTTTTATCCCTAAAGATTAACTTCCAAAAGAAAAATGCTAAT
>CAZDPU010000033.1:0-7774 GCA_964507645.1 uncultured bacterium | reverse complement strand
TTGTATTGTGTTTTGAACCTATGGAGATTTTGGTCTTTCTCTGATGTTCTGAAATAAACATCTCCATTTATGTAATCCGTTAAAAACCGAACTGCATTTTCGAGAGTGATATACATTGCACCGTATAAAAGATACGATTTTTCATTCAATGTTAGCCATTCACTTGTTGCTGCAAGATATCCTTCGGTTATTGCTTCAAACATCGTTTTTTGAATCTTGACTCTCCCAAGTTGTCTTGCATCTTCTTTTGATTTTGAGCACATTGACCTAATCATGTCACCATAATCAAAAAAAGTGAAACCTGGCATTGTTGTGTCGAGGTCAATGATCGCTTTTACTTTATTGTTTTTATCAAAGAGCACATTGCTTATCTTTGTGTCATAATGGACTATTCTCTTTTCACAATTTTCCATCTGTTGAGCAACAGTTTCCCAAAGAGGCCTTTCCTGAAGAACTTGATATATCTCTTTTTGAACACACTCCACCCTTTTGAATTTGTTTTTTTTTGTTGAATCTTCAAGCTGAGAGAATCTTGATTCAATGTTATGAAAATTTGGAATTGTTTCTTTTATCCTATCCAGTGGCATATCGAGGAATGCTTCTTGGAATTTTCCAAAGGCGAAAGCAGTCTTGAAGGCCATGTGTTCGTCTTTTGGCTTCAGGAATGTTTTGCTCGGGATGTATTCAAAACTCCTCATGAATTTCCATTTCTTTAACATCCTAGGTATTCTTACCTTGCTTTTTTTCCCCTCCAGGTGTTTTTCCAGCCTTCTGTAATTTCGATTTACGGTCGCTGGATTCTTGAAAATATCTGTATTCAATTCTTGAAACAGGTATTCGTTGGAATATTTCCATGTTGAATTGATCAAGCCTTTCTCTACCCTTCTCAACTTTCTTTTTTCTCGTGCTTCCTCGTTGAACATTGCTGTATATTCGACAGAGGGAAGATGCCCATTTGGAAAAACTCTATCGAGGTTGTTGAGCCATCCCCTACCAAAAACCATAAGGGTATTTCCCTTCTTCAAATTTTTTTGAAATTTTGTTTCTTACATGTTCGAAGTCGTCTTTGTATGTCACGCCACACCATTCCTCACTTGAGCATAGAGCTTTTATTTCAAGGTTTTCTGTTTTTATTTTTTGCTCGATGAATTCAGGAAGGAGGAATTCAGAATTGTCATCTTCCAGTTCATTTAGGAACCTTTCATAACTTTCTGAGAGCCCTTCGAAGATGCTTGGCTGGAATCCCCAAAGGTTCATTGACACGGGGGTGTTTTTTTCCGAAGGGCCCTTCAATCCATGGGTTTCCTTTATTGTGGTTAGGTTGTCTTTTTCATTTATTTCGCAAACCCCTCTCGAAACAGCTCCATGTGTTGATAGGGTTTTTCTCAATGGAAAAGTCACTATTGCGGATTGTTCATTTTTTTTCAGGAAATCGACAAGCATCTTAATTGATTCGGGGCCATAGTGGTCATCTGCATTTGCAACAATGAAAGGTTCATTGATATGGTCTTTTGCACATAAGACTGCTTGACCGGTGCCTAATGGTTTTACTCGATCCTTTATCGGATTTTTTTGGATTACAAATTCTGTTTTTATTTTTTCAGAAATCTTTTTGAATTTTTTTCTTATTGTCTTCTCGTTTTCTTCCTTGATGATGAAGACGATTTTGCTGCAGCCGTATTTGAGTCCGTCATAGGCTGTCAATTCGGCCAAAGATTCTCCATTTGGGCCAATTTCTTCAATTTGTTTTAGCCCACCATACCTAGATCCCATCCCAGCAGCAAGAATTAATAGCGATATTTGTTTATCCATGATTCAAATTAACACATATAGTAATACGATTTACATATATGAATCTCGAAGAAAAGTTGAAAAGCGATGGATTGAAGCTTGAAGAGTACTAAAATGAAAAAAAAATCGTAGGAAGAGATTTAAATGATATTGAAGTTGGGATCTTGAGCACTGTGTGGAGTGAACACTGTTCTTACAAGTCTTCAAAGATACATTTGAAAAGATTACCCACAACTGGAACCCAGGTTGCTCAAGGGCCCGGAGAGAATGCCGGCGCAGTGAGGATTGGAGAAGGTTGGGTTGCTGTTTTTAAGATGGAAAGCCATAATCACCCTTCTGCAATTGCTCCAAAACAGGGATCAGCAACAGGGGTAGGAGGCATTATCAGAGATGTTCTTTCAATGGGGGCTCCCGCTTCAGCTGTTTTAGATATTTTGATGTTTCCTGAACCAAATTTTAAAAAAACTCCTTGGTATCTAAACGGGGTTGTCGATGGTGTTGGGAGCTATGGAAATTGTGTTGGTGTTCCAAACCTAGGGGGACAGACGAGTTTTTATCCAGGGTATGAAGGAAATCCACTTGTAAATGCAATGTGTGTTGGCTTATGCAAAGAAAATGATATGCAAAAAGCTGTTGCAAGTGGTGTTGGTAATAGCCTTATTTTGATTGGGGCTCCGACTGGAAGGGATGGCATTCATGGTGCAACTTTTGCATCTATGGATTTAGATGAAGATTCTGGAGATGATTTACCTGCAGTTCAGGTTGGAGACCCCTTTAGAGAAAAATTGTTAATTGAAGCGACTTCAGAAATATTGGAAAAATGCGAGATTGTAGGTTTGCAAGACTTGGGAGCTGGTGGAATTACAGGTTCTTCTGCAGAGATGGCCGATGCTGCAGGGCTTGGTGTTATTGTCCATTTGGACAAAGTCCCACAAAGGGAAAAAGACATGAGAGATTATGATGTTGCACTTTCAGAAAGCCAAGAGAGAGCTTTGATTTGTGCACCATCTTCAAGTATTGAAAAAATTATAAAAATTGCAGAAAAATGGGATTTACGTGCTGCTGAAGTTGGCATTGTTACAGATACAAAGAATTTGCAAATGATGTGGAATTCAGAAATTGTTTGTGATTTGCCAATTAGTTTAATTGGGATGGAGCTAGAGTACGATAGGCCACAAAAAAAACCATCTTCTGTTTCTCCGTCTCTTGATTTAGATGTTGAAAATCCAGACAAGCATATAGCTGGACATCTTGAGCAAATGGCTTCAAATCCAAATGTAGCAAGCAAAAAATGGGTTTGGAGGCAATATGACAGTCAGGTTCAAGCTGCAACAGTTTTTAATCAAGGAAATGATTCCGGAGTTATTAGTATCCCAGGATCAAACCTTGGAGTTGGAATGACTGCTGATGTAAAACCAATGTGGTGCAAGTCAGATCCTTATTGGGGTGCCGCACATACGATTGTTGAATCTGTTTGTAACCTGGCTTCAAAAGGAGTTAAAGCATTAGGCACAACAAATTGTCTTAATTTCGGAAATCCTGAAAATCCTGAAGTTATGTATTCTTTTTCAAGAGCAATAGATGGAATAAAAAAGGCTTGTATTGAAATGAATACACCAATAACAGGAGGAAATGTTTCTTTTTACAATGAAAGTCCGGATGGGGCAGTCCCTCCAACGCCAAGTATAGGAATGGTTGGGGTTGTGAAAAAAATCAATGAAATCTTAGGGGGCAAAATACAGCCAGGAGATAAGGTTTATGTTTTTGGTAATAATGATTGGGGGTTAAATTCTTCTGAATACGAAAGGGTGGTTTATGGGGATAGCTACAATGGTGTAGAACTTCCAGAATTGAACTTTGAGAATGCAAGAAAAAGCATTGAAAATGCAATAAAGGTTAGAAAAGATGTCAAATGGATGTCTGATGTTTCCGAAGGTGGAATTTTTGATTGTATTTTGAGAATGGTTCCAAAAGGGAATGGTATCAATCTTTCCATCCCTGATGAGATTTGTTGGGGTAATTTTTTGTTTTCAGAAGCTCCTCATCGTTTTATTTTTTGCACTGATTCAGAATTTGATTTAGAGGAAGCGACACTTGTAGGGGAGATTTCCCAAGAGAAAGTCTTTTCTTTTACTGGAGCAGGATTTTCATCACAGAAACTTAGCTTTTCCACTGACTTTAGGGTCATTAGAGATCTTTTTGATAAATCTATAGAAGAGATAGCAAATCTTTAATAAATTTTTATTGGAAATATCCAATTACCTTCTTTGCAAGATGTCAAAATCCACAGGTAGTGAGAGAAAGAGAAATCCAGAAACTCTCCATCTCCACATGTTGTATTAAATTGAGAGCTGAGTTTTTCCACAGTTAATGTTTCTGGGGTTGTTTCAAACCCTGTCCATCCACTCCATATTTTTTTTCCACTTTCAGAAATAGCCCAATATTCTCCATTTTCAAACTGTAAGTAATTTTTAACAGCATCAGGCATTTCTCTACTTCCTTTTGCAATATATTCATTGTCTTCAAGCCTGTAGGAAAATACAGTGTCAAAAAAACATAAACTTGCCCATCCGTATTCGTAAACATTAACACAATTAAAGCCATTTTCACCATGAATTTCGTAAAGGTTTATTCCCTTCACCTCTGTTCCGTTATTTGGATTATTAGTAATCTTTATAATGCTTTCATCTTCAACGACAAATTCTTCCATGTCTAGTTCTAGGTAATGAGGAGAAGGTAAGGTATTTGAGTTTTGAGAATATCTTGAAAGTCCAATAAAGACATCAGGTGATTTCCAGTATCCTGAAATAATAGGCATGAACCTAAAAACACTTTCATTTCCCGATATTTTCTTTTCTATTTTTTTAATTTTCGTATCTATTTTGTAAAAGCCTTGAGGCCAGGATGATACCCATAGTTGATTTTGATAAATTTCTATATCAAGAGGTCTTATCACAATGCCTTTCGGCTTGAAAGTAAACAAGGGCGTGTTTGTTGTTTTGTCAAATGTTTTTATTACTGATTTGTTATCAGTATCCAAATAATATACTCCATATTTTTCATTAAGATGATCAACTGATATCAGTACTGGTTTTAGGTTTTTGTTTTGAGATGGTATTTTTATTTCATTTGGCAAAGCCTGAATTAAGGAAAGAATAAAAAAGAACATTTTTTAAGATTTTATTTTAATGTTTAGGAGACAGATTAGCAAAGACGGGATAAGCAATAAAAAATCTCCAAAATGATTAAAGACTGTATCTTTTTTTTCTATTTGTAATTCTTCATTCTTAAAAAGATGTTCCCCCATGGGGCTATCAAATAAAACATCACCATTTGTATCTATTATCGAGGATCCCCCACCCGTAATAACAGATACAACCTTCCTGCCTGTCTCAATAGCTCTCATTTTTATCAACCTGCTAAATTGAGTTGTAGCATTTTGAGAAAACCAGGATGTGTTGGATGCAATGACTAAAAAATCTGTTTTTTCTGAAACCTGTGTTCTTGCTGCCCCTGGAAACAATGCTTCCCAGCATAAAAGAGTGCCAATGTTTAAATTACCTATCTCAATATCTGATCCTCCATCTCCAGGGGAAACATCTCTTACAGGCCATCCATAATCAGGCATTGCTTCTTCAACAAGTTTTCTAAAAATTACAAACTCCCCCATTGGAACCAAAAATCTTTTTTCGTAAGGATTTTTTAGGTATCCTTGATTTGGATAAGATACTCCATAGACATTATGAAAATTTTCCGAATCATTAATAAAAGCTCCATAAAGGATTGGAGCTTTTGCTTCAGATGAAATTTCTGAGACTACTTCACTAGGGTATTCAGAAACTATTGCTGATTCTGGCCAAAGTATTACCTGCGGTTTTGATTTGTAATTTGAACTTCCAGTTGAATAAAATTCTCTAATCTCACTTAATGCATCAGCATCCCACCTGTCAAGAGCAGATTTTCCATTTGAAACAATCCTTATTGTTGCTTTTTCTGTAGATTTAAGTTTGTTTTCTTGGAATGTTATTCCGCATATAAAAAACAAAGAGAAAACACATATAACTTTTGACATAGTGTCATTTTTTCTCAAAGAATTAAATAGGGATACTGCAAAAAGCATAATAAAAAAAGATAGACCATATAAGCCAACAACGGATGCGTAAGTCATGTTTTCCGATTTCCAAGTTAACCAATTTCCCAAATTTGTCCATGACCATCGAAACATACCCAGACCTCTTGTATATTCATAAACATACCATGCGAAGGGAATTATCCAAAGTGTATTTTTTTTGTCCTTTATTTTTTGTCTGAGGAGAGAGAACAGGTAACAAAATAAAGAACACTCCGATGCAAGTATTACTGCAACCAGGATCCAAGCCACGGGAGAAAGTGCTTTCATCCAATAAACAGCAATGATGTTTTGTGTGAAAACAACTATAAACCCATATTTGATTAGTTCTTTTGAGTCATATTCACAAAGAGCATTAACTACAAACAAAAGTGATAATGCTGCAATTGGCCAAGTATTTTCAAAAAAGAAAGGAATGCTCCAGATTATTCCAAGTAAAACAGATGCAAGAGTTTTATTTTTCAGCATTTCATTTGCCCATACAGCATTTTTTGTATTTTTTTCCACTACCGCAAGGACAAGGTTCATTTCTCCCTTTTTTTTCATTTTGAGTTTTTTCTCCAAGAAAAGACTTCATTTTGGCATTTTTTTCTCTTGAGTCTCTTTGATTTCTCGAGAGGTTTGAGACAGCAGGAGCTTCCTTTTGTTTTATTTTTGCCATAAATACAGCTTGGACTATGTCTCTCTGTATGTTTTGTACAAGAACATTAAATAATTCAAAAGCCTCTTTTGCATAAACTGTCAATGGGTCGACTCTGCCATATCCACGCATAGAAACACCGTCTCTAAGATTGGACATATCGGTTAGGTGGTTCATCCATCTTTTGTCCACTGCACGTAATGCCGCCCATTTTGAGAGCTGTTCCATGATTTCTGAGCCAATTTCTTCAGTTCTTTTTTCCAGTGCATTCTTTGCAGATGATTCAATAAGTTCAAGAAGATTTTTTGTTCCAGGTATTTTCTCAAGTGTTTCTTTGTCAATCGGCATGATTGTTGACAAGTCCTGGATAAGGCCCTTGATATTCCATTCTGATTTTTTTAAAGATGGCGAAGCGTGTGTGTCTATGGCGTTGTTTATGACTTCAGAAATGAAACCATTAATTTGATTTAGGAATTTTTTTATACTTAAAACATTCTCTCTTTCTGCATAAATTACTTTTCTTTGTTCGTTCAAAACATCGTCATACTTCAATAACGATTTTCTGACTTCATAATGATGTCCTTCTATTCTTTTTTGTACATTTTCAATCATTCGATCTAAAAGAGGATGAAACAATGCTTCATTTTCTGGCCACTGGAAACGGTTCATCATTTCTTCAACTCTGTCAACAGCAAACCTTCTCATTATGTCATCCTCTAAACTTAAAAGAAATTCACTTGATCCTGGGTCCCCTTGTCTTCCTGAACGTCCAATTAACTGATTATCAATTCTTCTAGCTTCATGCCTCTCTGTTCCTAAAACTTTAAGCCCCCCAACACTTATTACTTTTTCTGATTCTTCCTGACATATTTCAATTGCTTTTTTTAGATTTCTCTCTCTTATTTTTTGATCCAATGTTGGATCGTCAATCTTGTAACCCTCAGCTTCCAGAAAGTCATTTGCTAAAAACTCAGGATTTCCCCCCAAGAGTATGTCAGTGCCTCTTCCTGCCATGTTTGTTGCTATTGTTACAGCTCTGTATCTACCAGCCTGAGCAACTATATTCGCTTCTTTTTCATGATGTTTGGCATTGAGCACATTGTGCGGTATTTTTTCTTTTTTCAACATTTTTGATAATTTTTCACTATTTTCAATTGAGACAGTTCCAACCAAAACAGGTTGACCTATGTCGTAAGATTCTCTAATTTTTTGAA
>CAZDPU010000032.1:0-8216 GCA_964507645.1 uncultured bacterium | reverse complement strand
AATTATTGCTTAGGCCTTGGAAACTTCCCTTTTCTACTAGGTAATCGATGTTTGGCATTATCTTTGAGATGTTCGGGTTTTGGTTTTCTATTATCTCAGGAACCTTTGAAAGTGAAATCCCCACTTTGTAGATGTTCATCAGGATTCCTTCAGTAAAACCTTCAGCATCTGTTTTGATTGATTCATTTTCTGTATCTGCGAGTTGTATTGATGCAAATGAGGAAGGGTTCTCAAAAAGGTCATTTGAAACAGACTTCCACGAATGTTTTGAATTTTCATCTGGACTGACATTGTTTAAGTGTGTTGAGAAGCCCATCATCATTCCATGAAAAGGGTAAACCCCGAGGTCGGACCACGGTATGGATGATTCAACAATATAGCCCTCGTCCCTTTGCCTTAGAACAACTTTAGCATTCGTATCACTGTCGGATGTGTCTAGCCTTGCAAGATCATCCATCGTCAATGAGTAATAGAAGTCGTTTGAGTCATATTCAGATCCTCTTTCCCTTCTTGCATCAATGAAAAAGTCAATACCATCCAGCTCTGTGACATTTTTGTCATCGATAACATGGATTATGTAAAGGTTTTCATTGTCCCAAAGCATCTTGAAATTGCCATCTATATCATCATCTCCATATATGGGATTGTCTATTTTCAGGTATTCGGTAGAGCCCCAAATCTCATCAATTTGGCCGTCTATATTTATCATTTTTTTTGAGAATTCAACATTTGCCTGAGGGTCTGTTGGCACGGTTTTTTCTATTGTCGTATTTTTGTTTGCACTTTCTTCTCCAACCCTAAGGTCAAAAAAGGTTGTCACTGTCGTTTTCTTGTTTTTGTTGAGGGATATCTTTGCCGTGTATTCTGTTTTTTCTCCCCATTCGTATGATGAAGTCGCCGTTTGGTCAAGCTCGTGGGGAGCATTTATGCTAAAACCATTTTTATCTAGCGTTGAGTGTATTGGTGTTTTCAACTCTATTTTATTATTTCCTGAATTCTTGATTTCAAAAATCCTCTTAAGCCCAAGTGCTCCTGACTTGGTGACAACAATCTCAGGTCTTTCAAAAATCCTTATTGCTTCAGGGTTGTCATCAATTTTGATTTCATAATTGAGAACAACAGCTCCATCCAAGAAGGAATAACCCTTGAAAGAGAAGTTCTTTCCTGCCCGGACTCCGTCAACATGCCAAACATCTTCATCTTCTATCCCATTGATATAGGAGGACCCTTGGCTGGTTGGCTGTGGGCCATGGGATGTTGTGTAGACCGCACCATTGAAGTCAACGCCTCCGTACCAAGCCTTGTAAATGCTCCCGTATTGAGTGTCATATGCAACCCAGAGCCTTTCGTTCAATGCAATCGTTATCATCCTTGGTTTCTTGTCAAGGACAGACCTGAAAACCCAAGGGTCTCTTGGTCTTTCTGTAGCTGTTGCTGATTTTGCCAACGAAGCAAGCACTCCATCTTTTTCTGAACCTGTATCTTGAATGTTTTTCAAAAAGAAAAGCAAGGCAACAGCGAGAGCTATCAGAGCTATTATTTTCTTATTCATTTTTTTCTCCCAGTGAGCCAAATGGGAAAGGATTTTCTTCCCATCCCCATTCTGCATTGATCCTTATTCCAAGATGATTAAAGACCGTTGGCACTACAGCAACATGACCAGGGCCTTTTTCAATTATGCTTTTAGGAGTTTTTCCTCCTGAGGCAATAAAGAATATTGTTCTTTCGTCATCTGATTGGCCACCATGTCCATAATTAAGCCCTCCATGATCTGTTGTCACTATGACAATCCAGTCTTCTCGGACTTTTTTCTCTATCTCCTGAAGAACATCTCCTATCAGCTTGTCTGTTTTTTCAATTGATTGAATGTATTCAGGATAATCGTTTCCGTATCTGTAAGCGTGTCCTGCATGATCAACATCATCAAAATGCAGGAAGATGACATCAGCTCTGCCTTTCTTTATGCTTTTGGCACCCATTTCAGAGACATATTCATCACTTCCATTTCCAGATTCATCTGCATCCGAAAGAATGTATGTGTGTATTGGAGTCCATTGAACAAAGGAAACCAAGAAAAGAGAAGGGTCAGATTCTTTGAGCCTTGTAAAGAAGTGAGGATATTCTTCATAGTTTCGATTTGAAAAGCTGTTGTCTGTTACTCCATGTTTGTTTGTCCATACACCTGTAAGTATGGAAGACCATCCAGGTCCGCTTGAGGTAACTTGCTGTGTTTCTGTTCCAATGTCTCCACCTGCATATGAGTTATATGTGATAGAACCATTTTCTATCAAGGAGTCCAGGTTTGGAGTTTTTGCTTTTATTAAGGAGTCGGGTCTAACTCCATCAATGCCAATAACAAGAACTTTTTTTTCTTTTTGAGATTGTCTTGAGAAATGTTCATCAAGGCTAGGGCCAAGCAAAAGACTTGCAAGCAAGAGTATTCCAATCATTTTCTTCTCCTCTTCTTTCTTTCTGTGAAAGAAACATAATCATATATTGTTATGATTCCAACTTATGGAATATAGAAGATTGGGAAATTCAGGGCTTAAGGTTTCTTCGGTTTCTTTGGGAGGCTGGTTAACGCAAGGCGGTTCGGTTCATGAGAAGGTTGCAATTGAATGTGTGCATTTTGCGTATGAGAATGGGATAAACTTTTTTGACACTGCGGATGTTTATTCCCAAGGTCGTTCAGAACTTGTTTTGGGAAAAGCGATTAAGGGTATGAAGAGAAGTGACCTTGTTATATCAAGCAAGGTTTTTGGAACAATGTCTGAAAATGTTAACGATAGAGGTTTGAGCAGAAAGCACATTATGGAGTCTTGTGAAAAGTCTTTAGAGAGGTTGGAGACAGACTATTTGGATATCTATTTTTGTCATCGGTATGATGAAGAAACCCCATTGGAAGAAACAGTGAGAGCCATGAGCGATCTTGTTAGTCATGGCATGATTCATTATTGGGGAACAAGTGTTTGGAGCTCTGAACAGATAAATAAGGCAACATTGATAGCGAAGGAATTCAATGGCTATCCTCCACAGGTTGAACAACCTCAGTACAACATGCTTGAAAGGGAGATAGAGAAAGACCAGATGATTACTGCTTCAAAGCTTGGAATGGGCTTGACTGTATGGAGTCCATTGGCAGGAGGCATGCTTAGTGGAAAGTACAAAATGGATTCAATTCCAAAAGGTTCAAGAGCTGAGATCACAGAGTTTTTAGATCCTTATATGAACAAAGAAACTTTTGAAAAAATAAATAAACTTGAAGAAGTTGCGAAGGGTATTGGCTGTAGTTTGCCGCAATTGGCTTTGGCTTGGGTTTTGAGGAAGAAGGAAGTGAGCAGTGCGATTGTGGGAGCTACAAGATTAAGCCAGCTCAAGGAAAACTTGTCTTTTCTAGATTCAAAATTATCTCAAGATTCAATTAGACTTATAGAGGATATCCTTTGAAAGACTGGAAAGAGACGCTGATACTTCCGGAAACGGATTTCCCAATGCGCGCAGGGCTTGCACAAAAAGAGCCAGGATGGCTCGATTTCTGGAACGGTATAGACCTTTATTCAAGAAGAAACGAGCTTAGAAAGGATTCTCAGTCTTTTGTTTTACATGATGGGCCACCATATGCAAATGGGGATATCCATGTCGGAACGGCAATGAACAAAATCCTGAAGGACATAGTCATGAGGTATAAATGGCTCGAAGGTTACTCGGTGCCTTATATCCCTGGATGGGACTGTCATGGCTTGCCGGTTGAGCATAGGGTCATAAAGAATTTGGGTGGAAAAATTCCTGAAGAAATGACTATTGAAAAATTCAGAATGAAATGCTATTACCTTGCAATGAAGTACATGGAGAAGCAAAAAGGTCAATTTCAAAGATTGGGCGTTTTGGGGGAATGGGATAATCCCTACCTTACAACGGATCCAGAATATGAAGCTGGGGTTCTTGAAACTTTTAGGTTAATGCTTGAGAAAGGGCTTGTAGAAAGATCTTCAAAACCAGTTCATTGGAGCTGGGCTGCTGAATCAGCATTAGCTGAAGCCGAACTTGAATATCAAGATGTTGAAGATCCATCAATATCTGTGTTTTTTAAGGTAAAAAAATCAAGCATTCCAAAAAAAATAAAGGACAAAATTTCTGGAGACTTAGGTTTAGCTATCTGGACCACAACTCCTTGGACCTTACCAAGCAATGTTGCGGTGGCTGTAAATGAAAAAGAAGACTATGGAATTTATGCTTATGGAAAAAGATTTATTGTCTTGGGTTCAAAACTTGAAGAAAGCTGGAAGGAAAAAATTGAATTTGGAAAAAAGGTTTTGAGCGTCAAGGGTAAAGAATTATTGAAACTGAAGTACAAAGTGCCTTTCGCAAATGCTGAAGGAGTCGTTGTTGCCACTGGTTATGTAAGTATGGAGGATGGCACTGGTCTTGTTCATACTGCTCCAGGACATGGTCCCGATGATTTTTCAGCTGCGCTCAAGCATGGGTTAAAAGTTATATGTCCTGTTGATTCAAAAGGCAACTATTACAAGGAGGAAGCTTTTTCAAAAGAGATTGGTGTAAAAAAATTGAATAAAGAAATTTTAGAAATTTGCGGAATGAATGTTTTCAAAGCGCAGGAAAAAATACTTGACTTTTTGAAAGCAAAGAAAACGCTGTTATGGACTGGCATGATAACGCACAGTGTTGCTCATTGCTGGAGAACAAAAAAGCCAATCATTTACAGGGCAACGCCTCAATGGTTTGTCAAAATGGACAACTCTTTAGGCAAAAGTACATTAAGAGAAGCTGTTTTGTCTTGTGTTTCTAAAGGCAAGTGGGTTCCAGAATGGGGTCAAGTTCGAATGAACAACATGCTTGAAGGCCGACCTGACTGGTGTATAAGCAGACAAAGATACTGGGGTATAGCTATACCCGCATTTGAGGATGTTGAGACAGGGAAAGTTTTATGCAATTCGAAAACAGTTTCCCACATAAGGGATTTGGTGAAAGAGAAAGGAAGCGGTATTTGGTTTGAAGATGATTATGGTGCTGAAGAGCTAGTTCCTGATTCAATAAGGCCAAAAGAATTTAAAGGAAAAAAACTCAAAAAACTAAATGACATATTCGATGTATGGTTTGAATCTGGTTCAAGTCATAGGTCTGTTGTCATGGCTAGAAACCTTAGCTATCCAGCGGATTTGTATCTTGAGGGAGATGATCAGTACAGGGGATGGTTTCAGCTTTCATGCATTCCTGCTGTTTCAGGAACAGATTCCCTTCCTTTCAAAAGCTGCTTAACTCACGCTTTTGTTGTTGACGAAAAAGGTTTAAAGATGAGCAAGAGCGTTGGTAATGTAGTAGATCCCTTGGCTGTTTGTAGTGATTTAGGAGCTGATATATTGAGGCTTTGGTCTGTTAGTGCTGATTTTTCTTCTCCTGTAAAAGCGGGAAAGGATGTTTTAGTAAAAGTGAGTGGTAGGTATAGGAAGATAAGAAATACCATAAGGTTTTTGCTTGGAATATTAAATGATTTTGACCACCCTAAAGACATTGTTCTTAACAATTATGACAAATGGGCTTTGGCAACTTTTTTTAAACGTGAAGAAAAATGGTCTAACTTTGTTGATGTTTATGATCTGCATGGCTTATCTGAAGACATAGGTTTATTTGTGGGTGAACTTTCTTCGGGTTATCTAAATGCAATAAAAGACAGAGTTTACGCTGAAAAGAAAAATAGCAATTCAAGGAGTGCTGCTCTTAAGGTAAGTGCAATCATCCTTGAAAGAATGTTGTTGTGGGTTTCTCCAATTCTTCCTTTTACAACTGAGGAAGCTTGGCATTCTTGGAAGAGCAAAACTTCATCTTCGTCATCTCTACATTTGCTTGACCTTAACCCTGCTCATAAAAACCTAGTAAGTTCAAATCCTGAAGACTATATATCTAATATTGTTTTTGATATCAATAAAGAGGTCCAGAAGTCCTTGGAAAGTGCAAAAGAGAAAGAAGTAGTCGGGCAGCCTTTAGAGTCTTGGATCAGCTGTTATGTTGGAGAAGATGAAAAAGAGCTTCTGGATAAAAGCAAAGACCATCTTGCTGCAATATTTAATGTAAGTGGAGTTGATGTTGGTTTGCTAGAGGAATACAGAGATGAGATTCATCCTTTTTCAAACAAGCAGGAAAAAATCGTTATCTCCGTAGCAAAATCAAGTTTCAACAAATGCCCTAGATGTTGGTTGTTTGTTAAAGAAAATGATGATGAAAAAATCTGCAAACGCTGTATTAACGCTATTTAATATATAAAAATCTATTTTCATACCTGCTTCCTTAAAACCTGTAATATAATGAGGGATTGTGTACACATTTTTTTTGGAGGTTAGCAGATGCCAACTATAAGTCAATTAGTTAGGAAAGACAGGAAAAGACTAAAGAGACGTTCAGGGGCTCCTTTATTAGGGGGGAATCCTTTCAAAAGAGGCGTTGTTTTGCGTGTCATGACAGTTACTCCAAAAAAACCAAACTCTGCTTTGAGGAAAGTTTGCAGAGTCAGACTCTCAAACGGAGCCGAATTAACAGCTTATATCCCTGGAGAAGGACATAACTTGCAAGAACATCACATTGTTTTGGTGAGGGGTGGAAGACCTAAGGACTTGCCAGGTGTTAGGTATAAAGTCGTTAGAGGTACAAGAGATACTGAAGGTGTTGCAAAAAGAAAAAGCAGTAGAAGCCTGTATGGAGCCAAGAAAGATTAATGAGAAAAAATAAAGCTGTTCCAAGAGTCGTTCCTTTAGACACTGTTTACCAAAGCAGAGACGTTTCAAGAATTATAAGGAAGGTGATGAAGGGTGGGAAGATGTCTGTTGCTGAAACACTTGTTTACACAGCGATTGATAAAGTAAAAAAAACAACTGAGCAAGATCCTATGAGTGTCTTGGATAAAGCTATAAAAAATATAACTCCTGAAGTTGAAGTTAAGAGCAAAAGGATAGGAGGAGCAAATCTCCAGGTTCCTGTGGAAGTTAGACCAAGAAGGCAAAAGTCACTGGCTATCAGGTGGTTGGTGACTTATGCAAGGTCAAGAAGAGAAAGAGGTTTTGCTGAAAGGTTGGCTCAGGAGATTATCGACGCATATCATGAAAGGGGAGGGGCATATAAGAAAAAGACTGACGTCTTGAGAATGGCTGAAGCGAATAGAACATTTGCTAATTTTGCTTAATTGTTATGGTTGTTAAAGGAGAAAATTCATTGAAATTAGTTTTAAGGTCTTATGACTATAGGCTTTTAGATCATTGGGCTGGAGAGCTAACAAGAATGGCTAAGACAAAAAACATAACAGTTAGTGGCCCGGTGCCATTTCCAACGAGAAAAAAGATATTTACTATTTGTAGGAGTGTGCATGTTGACAAGGATTCAAGAGAGCAGTTTGAGTTAAGAGTACACAAGAGGCTTGTTATATTCAGCGATTATGTTCAAGATGATTTATCAGAGATAGTAAATATGCGTTTTCCTGAAGGGATACATGTGAGTGTGAAAAGATGAGAACTTCAAGGCTGTTTATCGCTGCTAAAAAAATGGGGATGACAACCATCAATGGAGATTCTGGATCTCGCCATGGCGTAACTTTGTTAGAAATGCTTCCTTCGAAGGTTATCTGCAAAAAGACAATTGACAATGATGGTTATGAAGCTGTCCAGGTTGGCTATGAATCTTCATCAGTCGAGGCAATGAATAAGCCTGACTTGGGACACCAGAAAGAAGCTATAAAGAACTCAAAAGAAGGCTATAAAAACTTAACCGAAGTTAGGGTTGATGATTCTTCAGGCTTCAACTTAGGCCAAGATGTTTCAAATTATCTCCATATCGGAGAGATGGTAACAGTGATTGGAAGATCAAAGGGAAAAGGTTTTACGGGCGTTATGAAAAGGCACAATTTTAAAGGTGGAGCAAGCTCTCATGGTGCTAGAGGTGTTTCAAGAAGACCTCTATCAGCAGGAGCAATGGGGCCTGCAAGAATTTTCCCAGGTCAAAAAATGCCTGGAAGATATGGAAATTTTATTAATGTCCAAAGAAATTCTCAAATTATTGACTGGGATATGGAAAATGGAATAGTTGCTGTAGAAGGGTCTGTTCCTGGGGGAAGAGGCTCTTTGGTGAGGATATATCCTCAAAATGAACTTCCTGCAGACATAGAAGACCCGACTTTAAAGGTTGAAGAGACCAAGGAAGAGGTCAAGGCAGTT
>CAZDPU010000031.1:5207-8875 GCA_964507645.1 uncultured bacterium | reverse complement strand
TTGGGGTTCTTCATCCAGTGATTGCCCAAACCGCAATGGTGTGTTCTGACATTATTGTGATTACAAATAGTTTACGTTTGCAAAAAATGAAATTATAAAAAACCAATCAAAGAAACTTTTATAAAACGAACATGGTACTATATCGGCAGGCAAAAGAATGTTTAAGAAATTTAAATTTTTAGTTTTTATTCTTTTTTTTACATTAATTAATAGTTCTCAGCCAGGGGAAAAACCATGGATTAGAGCTGGCTTGACAGACGAACAAGCTGCCCGTCATGTTTTGGACAGATTTGCTTTTGGGCCCAGGCAGGGGGAAGTTGACTATGTTGTTTCTATTGGTATTGATGATTGGTTTGAAAGTCAATTGCTTGCCGAATTAGATGATTCTGAACTGAGTTCAATTTTGCATGATTTTCAATTTAAATCACTGGGAATGTCTGTGGAAGAAATGGCAAAAACTTATCTTCCTGGGGGAAGGGTTAATAACCTTTCAAAGAGATGGGCAGTGGAGCAGGGGTTGATCTCAGAAGAAGGTCTTTCCAAGATGACAAATGAAGAGCAAAGGAGAATATCCAATCTCTACATAGAGGAATTTTCCCTTATCCCAATTGGAGAACTTGATCAAGAAACAACGGCTCAAAAAATACTAAGAGCTTCTTATTCTGAAAATCAGCTTCAAGAAGTTTTGACAGATTTTTGGTTTAATCACTTCAATATAGACGCAAGCAAGGGGCAAGTTCGACCTTATGTTTATTCATATGAGAGGGATGCAATAAAGGGTAATGTTTTTGGAGATTTTCGTGACATGCTTGAGGCCACTGCAAAGCATCCAGGGATGCTTTTCTATCTTGACAACGGACTTTCTACTGCAGGTGGGGATGTTGAAACAACAGCAAGTTTCAACATGGAGAACCTAACAAACGGAACAAGAAAAAGAAACTTGCCACAAGCAGCTAAAACACTTCTTCGCCAAACCGGAAGGGGCTTGAATGAAAACTATGCTCGAGAATTAATGGAATTACATACACTGGGTGTTGATGCATTCAATAATGCTGGAGGATACACCCAAGAAGATGTTCAAGAGGTTGCACGTGCCTTTACGGGCTGGACTTGGATGCCACCTGAAGAAATAACCAATAGACAGAATACGCAGATGGGAATGGGAGATAATGCAGCAAGGAGTTCAGCCAGTGATTCCTTTCTTAGTTCACAACTTGAAAGGCTTGGGTTCATTCAAGACGGTTTTTTTGTTTTTAGAGCGAGTGCTCACGATGCGGAAGAAAAGAACATTCTTGGAAACCATTTTGAAAGAGGGGGAGGCATCGAGGAGGGGGAAAGGGTTTTGGATATTTTGTCTCAAAATGAATATGCAGCTAAATTTTTATCCAAGAAAATAGCAACAAAATTTGTTCAAGATGATCCGCCAGAAGAACTCGTTGAAATCATGGCAAAAGCTTACTCAGACAATTCAGGAAACCTGACTGAGGTTTATAGAGCGATGTTTTATTCTGATTATTTTTGGGAAGAAAGTGCGATAAGGTCAAAAATAAAATCTCCATTTGAGCTAGCTATTTCTACAATTCGAATTTTAGACAGCGAACTAACTGCACAAAGAAGCTTATTGAATTCAATAACAGCAATGGGGCAGCCGATATATAGATACCAGGCTCCAACAGGATATCCAGATTCCTCTACAGCCTGGGTTAATACCGGATCTCTGATTTCAAGAATGAATTTCGGACTTTCAATTGCAGGAAATAAAATCAAAGGAGTTTCTTCTGACTTAAAGCAGTTAAATACTTTCAAAGGTATTTTTCATGAGCCTGAGAGTGTTCAACATGCTTTGGAAGTTTACGCACAACTCATAATGCCCTACAGAGACTTAGAAGAGACGTTGAGAATTTTAGAGCCGGTTGTAAATGTTGAAAATCTAACTACAAAAATTGAGTCTGCATCAGCACAGTTTGATACGACAAGAAGTATGTCTGGAGGCATGGCGGATGGAGATTCTTTAACTGTTGTCGAGCAGGATTTCAATAAGGGGGATAATAGAAAATCAAGAAAAGAGAATGCCAGCATATTAGAGCAGATTGTTGGCATTATTTTGGGAAGTCCGGAATTTCAAAGGAGGTAATTATGCATGATGATCACGACGATGATATAAAGGGGATATGGACTAGGCGAGCTTTTTTAAAGTCTGGTGGAATAGCTTTATTTAGCCTTGGAGTTGGAGGAAACCCTCTTTTTGTAAATAGAGCTGTTTTAAATTCTCAAAATGACCTTTTAAGAGACAATAAAATCTTGGTTACAATTTTTCAGAGGGGCGCAATGGATGGTTTAATGGCTGTTCCTAAGATAAACGACAAGCATCTGGTTGATGCACGTCCAAGACTTTATATGAACCCAGGGTCTAAGGAGGGGACTGTTATCGATCTTGATAATGGTTTTGGTTTCCATCCTTCATTAAAGCCCTTGATGAATCATTGGGGTGAAGGGAACCTTGCTGTGGTTCATGGAATGGGAAGCCCAAACAAAACAAGGAGTCATTTTGATGCACAAGATTTTATGGAATCTGGGACTCCTGGAGACAAGGGTACAAGTTCTGGCTGGCTTAACAGGGCTGTAGGTTTATTGGGACATGAATCAACAACACCATTTCAATCGGTTGCTTTAACACCATCTTTACCAAGGGCTCTTTATGGAGAGGAGTCTGCTTTGGCAATATCGGATTTAGATAATTTTGGACTTCCGAATTACATAAATGTTGGTAATATTGTCGGGAACACCTTTGAGTCCCTCTATGAAGACACAACAAAAGAGATATTGAAAGATACAGCAAGTTCAACTTTTGAAGCAGTTGATCTTCTAGAAAAGATAAGAGAAACAGACTATGTTGCAAAATCCAAGGTTTCTTATCCAAGTTCAAAATTGGGGAACTCCCTGAAGCAAATTGCTCAACTTATAAAGGCTGATGTTGGACTTGAGGTTGCATTTGCTGAAATGGGGGGATGGGATACCCATGTGCAACAAGGAACATCCCAGGGTTCATTCGCAAATAATCTAAGAGATTTATCAGAATCAATTGCGGCCTTTTGGGAAGACATTGGAGCATACCAAGATAAAGTCAATTTAATGACAATGACTGAGTTTGGAAGAACTGTAAGAGAGAATGGGACCGGAGGAACAGATCATGGAAGGGGGTCCTGTTTGTTTGTTTTAGGCAAGGATGTTGATGGTCAAAAAATACACGGTAATGTTCCAGATTTAGCGAAAGAAAACCTGGAAGACGGCAGGGATTTGCCAGTAACAACAGACTTTAGGTCTATTTTTAGCGAGGTTGCAGAATCGACTTTCGGAATCAAAAATGACAAAGAGCTTTTCCCAGGATGGGATGGTGAAAAGATAAAGCTTTTTAAAGGCTGAATAGAAAAACACGTGGGCCTGTTTCCAGACCCACAACTAAAATCTTATTTCTCTTCTTTATCGCAGCAAGACCCACCAGTACATTCTTTCATACATACGATGGCAGAAAGCGCAACAGCAATGTAAACAATGTTTGCGCCAGTCGAACCTGCGCCTAATAGTTGATCAACTATATTCATGTCAAATGCGTGCAATCCCCAATTTAAACCACCAACGATCAGAAGTATCTTAGCTAACTTGTTCAT
>CAZDPU010000031.1:0-5179 GCA_964507645.1 uncultured bacterium | reverse complement strand
AATCCTCCTTATTAACAAATGATTTGAAAATAATTGTAACGATTTAAAAATAATATATTTATATATTATTAATTTAGATGCTTGTTGAAAAAATCAATAATTTCAGACCAAGCTTCATTTGGATTGTTTTCATAAAGCTTTAAAAGACATTCAACATTTAATTTATCCATTTTTTCTTTTAGGTGAAATCCGAATTTTGGATGATGGATATATATTTCTCCAGAAACGTTTTTTGGGAGATCTTCATTTTTCTGCCAATAATGCAATAACACAGGGGAATCTTTTTCATCAACATGGTTGATTGGAGATGCCCATTCAAAAAGATCTTGAAATTTTGGATTATTTATATCGTCAGTCGACCTCATCCCATAAAAACCATATAAAGCTTGTTCCAGTTGGTTTGTATTGAAAAGTTTGAAGATCTCTCTTGGGTCAAGGGTTGTTTGGGTCGCTATCCCAACAGCTGCTTGCACCTTGGTAGATCCCTCAAAAGGAAAAATGTTTCTTGGATTTTTTTTATCAGAGAAGTCGTCATTAAATGCTAACCACAAAGCTATAACCCCACCTGCAGAGTCCCCCATGGATCCAAAAGAATCAGGATTTAAATTAAATTCTTCAGCACGGGCTCTTAAGAATTGTATTGCTGCCCCAGCATCTTGCAATTGTGCAGGGAATGGGGCTTGTGAGCTAAGCCTGTAATTTACAGAAGCAAAAGAAATTCCATTTTCAAGCATGTTCTCTAAAAACTCTTGATTGGCATTTTGTTTGTCCCCCCATCTAAAACCCCCTCCGTGGAAATAAACAACCAGGGGAGAAGGTGATTCTGTTTTGGCTAACCACAAGTCAAGTGTCGTTCTTTCAAACATTCCATAACTGTAATTAAGGTTTGAATGATCAGGTGTTACATGTAGGAAGCTTAAAAAAAGTTGATAAATTAATAAAAAAGACATTAATTCTTCTTTTCGGCCTGGTGTGTAGCCACTATCTTTTTTGTTTGATCTGCAGGCAATGGTTCGTAGGTGTGGAAATCCATGTCAAAGAAGCCATCTCCTTTGGCGATAGACCTTAGGGAGTTGTCGTATTTGTACATTTCCATTAAAGGGACTTCAGCTTTTATTGTTGTTAACCCTTGTCCGCTAGCATCTTGCCCAAGTATTTTTCCTCTTCTCGAATTCAAGTCTCCAATAATTTCTCCCATCAGGGTGTCAGGGATAGTGATGTTTACTTTATAGATGGGTTCAAGGATTATCTTTTGACACTGGCTTTCCAAAAGCCTAAAGCATTGGAGTCCTGCAATTTGGAAGGATATATCATTGGAGTCAACATCATGGGTCTTTCCATCAAACACTGAAACCTCTATATCTACAACCTGAGCCCCGATCAAAGAGCCTTTTTCCATTGCTTGAGAAACTCCTTTTTCCACAGAGCTGATAAACTTTTTTGGAATTTTCCCTCCGACAATACTGTCCACAAACTTAAAACCCTCATCTCGCAAAAGCGGTTGGACTTTGAGTGCACATTCTCCGAATTGACCAGACCCTCCAGACTGTTTTTTGTGTCTGTATGTTGCACTTCCTGTTCCTGTAAGGGTTTCCTTGAAGGGGATTTTTGGAGCTGATGCAATTGCCTTGACGCCAAATTCATTTTGTGCCCTTGATGAAAGAACAGAAAGTTGAATTTCACCAAAACATTCAATAACATTTTGATGCGTCTCTGATTTATACCCATAAGTTACTGCTGGGTCTTCTCTCAAGAGTGTTTTTATTGCATCGCTGACTTTTGTTGCATCTTTCTCTGTTTCAGAATCTATAGCTTCCCAGGATGTTGGTTTTGGGAAAGGGATTGCTTTCAGTTTTCCAGCTCCTTTGCTCAAGGTGTCTCCACCTAGTGTGCTTTTTAGTTTAACCAATGCAACGATATCTCCAGCTTCTACAGAATCAACACCTTCCCTATCTCCGATATTAACTTTGTAAAGTTGGGTCAACCTTTCGTTATCTGCTGTGCGAGCATTTTTAAGAGTGTCTCCTTTGCTTACCTTTCCAGAACCGACTCTCGCATACTGAACTTCCCCCATCTTCCCTTCATGGCGTGTTTTAAATATTTGTAAAGCAGGATCATTTTTCCCCAAGATGTCTGATCTTTTAGAAAAAATTGAATTTGCTGGACCGGGGAACAAGTCTCCAATAGTTTTTGCTAAGCTTTCTATTCCTGCCTGGGAAACAGATGAACAAAATAACACGGGCACTATTTCTGAATTAGATACACCATCAGCAAAGGCTTTTTTTAGCTTGTCAAAAGGTAATTCATTACCTTCAAAATAAGATTCCATCAATTCTTCGTCTTGTTCAACAACTTTTTCCAGAAGGGATTCTGGCAAATCAGACCCTTCTGATAAAAGTTCGGTTGGTTCTTCAAAGGCGTCTCCAGTGTTTATGTTTTTTTGGAAAGGGACCACTGAATCAACTCCAAAATCTTTCCAGCATTCTGCATTTGCATTGCTGTTATCCATTCTTGAGATTACAACCATTACGGGAAGTTTGAAAGATTGTGCTTCTGTTAAAAGTCTTTTGGAAGCCATGTCTACTCCTATTGTTGGATCAATAACCAAAAGTGCAGCATCTGCAACTGCAAGTCCTGCAGTCCTATCGCATCTGAAGTCATTTGATCCAGGAGTATCGATCATTTGGAATCTGTACTTGTTGAAATCAAAACAAGCAGGGCAGAGGAAAAGGCTCATTTTCCTATCCTTCTCTTCTTGGTGAACAGCAATGCTGCTCGTTCCTTTTTGTAGTTCTCCAACCCTTGTTACAGCTCCAGCTTTATAAGCCATTGATTCAACTAAAAGAGTTTTTCCAACCCCCAAGTTTCCTATAACTGCGATTGTTCTTGTTTCTTTTGACATGAATTTTTATTCTAAAAAAAATTAGCTAATTTTTATTAATTTTCAAGAGTTTCAATGTTTGCAAGAGCCCAGGTTAATGTGGCAATATGAGCCAAACCTTCCTCAAACTCTTCTTCATTGATTTTGTCCAATGTATCTGAAGGGGCATGGTGATAATCAAAATACCTAACGTTGATATTTCTCAAACCTATCAAAAGAACCCCATGCTCTCTCATTGGACCAATGTCAACACCGCTTCCATTGCCAATAAGATCTAACCCTGTTCCTTTAAGGATGTTTTCAAGCATTTTCTTTTGTTCTTGATTGCCTTCCGACACCCATCCGGTTGGTTTTTCAGCACCTAAATCCGATTCAATTGCGGCAAACGTGTTTTTCCCGTATTCTTTGGAGTATTCACTTCCTCCCCTTGCCCCGTTTTCCTCATTTGTCCAAAGGATTGCCCTTATTGTTCTTTTTGGGGTTAAGCCTAATCTTTTAATTATGCTTAAGGTTTCCATTGCGTGAACAACTCCGGCTCCATCATCAAAAGCTCCATGTCCAACATCCCATGCATCAAGGTGTCCAGAAACAATAACCACCTCATCGGGATACTTGCTTCCTTTGATTTCACCGATAACATTGTGCGAAAGAGCATCAGGGTATGTTTTTGCTGATAACTTCATTTGAACCCTTACAGGAATTCCCATTTCTTGCATTTTGGCCATAGCCATTGCATCTTCGATTGTTACAGCTCCATAAGGAATTTTTTTATGTTCATTTGAATAACCCATCCCCCCTGTGTGAGGTGTGTTTAAGCTGTTTGTGGTGATTGATCGAAGCAAAGCTCCAACAGCTCCATGTTTTGCTGCCTCTATTGCACCCGAATATCTGAAACGTGAAACTGCACCATATCCTGTAAGTGAATTTTCTGGCATTGGTATGTTGAATAAAACTATTTTTCCTTCAACCTCAGAGCTCAATTCTTCAACACTGTTCAAAACAACAACATCTGCAATTATTGGTTCAACCTCACCTGCACTGTTTGATGTTGCTACAGATCCACCAAACGAGAGAAAGCTCATTTTTTTCAGATAGGGTTGCACAAGGAACAAAGACTCCTCATTCCTTTCCCAATGAGGAACCATTACTTCATGCAAAAAAGCATTAATGCCTTCATCTTCAAAAGATTTTTTACCCCAAAGAACAGCCTCCTCCAAACCTTTGCTTCCTGAAAGCCTGTGTCCGATTCCCAAGCATAATTCTGCCAATTTATTCATGGCATCATTTTCACCAAGAGCCATTTCTTTGATTTTTGAAATATTATTTTCCATTTTTGTATCCTCCACAGAACTCAAATTAAATGTTAAAAATAAAACAAAGACACCAAGGATGAGTATTTTATTATTTAGCATAAGCTTCTCCTGGGGAAATGCCCCCATCATTATTCACATCAATTTTTTGAAAATTTTCTAAAGATAGGCCACTCTCGATTAATGTTAGTTTGCCATCATTATTCACATCAATTTTTTTGAAATCAAAAATCATTTTACCTTCTTTAAATCTGTTATATCTTGAAAAATCCATGAAGGTAGACTGGATTTCACTGAACTCAAGTTTAAAGTTCCCGTTTGTATCCATTGTTTCAAAGAAGAAGGGGAAACCATCAATGTCTCCCACCTCAAACCAGTCAAGGTTTTTTGAGTAATCGCTATCAAAGAGAATGAACATAGCTTCTTCTGGAAGCTTATTCCTTCCAAGAGACCATCTTTTTGCGAAGTCCGAATACTCATGGCTGTCGATTTTGTTGTCACCATTTTTATCTAAAGCTATTAATATCGGCAAGATTTCTCTTGAAGCAACTTCAAATGGTTTAGGACCAATTGCATCAATTATCCCCTTGAAGACCAATGCAACTAAATCCGAACCTTTCATGAGGTATTCTTCAATGTGGATATTGCCGTCAGCATCCTGGTCATATTTTTTTAAATTCTCAAAAGATGGTTTTAGTAGCGTTTGATAAAGTGAGGCTAATTCTGCCTGAAAGGAAGAAAGGGCATCATCATTGTTCAGGCTTTCCGCTGTTTTTAAGATATCGTATTCATAGAAGGATATATTCTCATCCATGTCAAAATCCATGATTTCGAAAAATGTCATTGCTTCAGGGAGGAGTTGTTCAAGTATTCCCCATTCTCGATATGAGATTAACCCATCTTTGTTTTGATCCAAGCCATCCCTCAGGCCTTTTTCAAAGATGAATTCATGTAAAGATATTCGAGTGTCTTGATTTTCGTCCATTTC
>CAZDPU010000030.1:0-8893 GCA_964507645.1 uncultured bacterium | reverse complement strand
GTGTCAAAAGAAATGTTAAAGGTTTGGAGAACCAAATTGACACCAGCCCCAAAAGCAAAAGCCCCCATAAGGAAGAAAGTTTGTGAAAGGTTTCTTCTTTTTGGAACTTGGTAAAAATGATATCCGAGATAATTAAAGCCAGATACAAAAAGAAGAATTATTAATATCTTTATGTTCGAAGAAAAACCCTGCCAGTTTGAAGCCATTGCCAGAATTAAACCCAAACCTACCAAGACTCCACCAAAAACCAATAATGCACTAATGAAGTTTGTAATCTTTGAATCTTTTGAATACTTTGAACGTATTTTTTCAGCCTGTTCTCTTGAGATAATTCCATCCTTTACCCATTTTTTCAATTGGGAAAAAAGCCAGTTGGTGTTATTCACTCTCCTTGCTCCAAAATGGTGAAAAAACCCAATAAAGAAAGGCTATTGAAATAAGACCAGCAAATAAAGAATAATAGTTACTCATTGTTTTTTTTTATTTTTTAAGAAATTCCTAAGATAAAAAAACCCCCCGAGGCAAAACAGGTAGGGCAAGTACCAAATAACCTGGTGCACCCCCCTTCTTGGTGGTTCAAAAACAATCCAATCACCATATCTCTCAATTAAGTAAATCCTAATCTCCTCATCTGTTTTCCCTTCAGTAACCATTTTTAGTATCAGTTCGTATATTTCATTACTTATGGGGGTGTTTGAATCGGAGATGCTGACAAATTTACAAGTTGGACATCTAAAATTTTCAGCAATTGAAAGTGCCCTATTCTCTTGGTCCTCTGTTGGAGAAAGTGGGAGAAGGAGGTTCAAAAGAAGCAAAAACTTAATCATTCTTCATAATCCAATCAATGGTGTCCAAAAGCTCCTCTTCTGTAATGAGGCCAACAACTTTTTTCCTAATCAGCCCAGAAGAGTCAATAAAATATGTTTCCGGAGCACCGCCAACACCCCAATCAACCAAAGCTTCTCCCTCTTGGTCGATCCAATTTGAATGAACAAGCCCAAAAGTTTCTATTATTTTTTCAACATCTTCAAGGTTGTCATCAAATGCAATGCCCAATAAAACTGGGCATGATCCTGGATTCTGTTCTTCGCATTGGTTCCAGAGCATCCCCCATTTTCTGAATGTTGGAAATTCCTCCATACAGATACTGCACCAGCTTCCCCACCAATTAACAATTGTTACGGGAGGCCATTCCCCATCTTTGTAATCAATAAAAACTTCACTTTCTCCGCTTTCAACATTAAACAAAACCGAACTTGGAACAGCTTTGTTTTCAAGAGAAAAACTTAAACCCCCCTCTCCCGAATTGCTTTTCTCAAGAAGAGATAAACCCTTCGCTAAAACAAAAACAAAAAGATAAACCGCAAGGATAACCTTTATGAATCTTGAATGTTGTTTCTTCATTATCTTTTCCCTTTCAAAACAATAAGAAATCCTATTACTGAAATAATACCACCCACCCAAAGCAACTTCAAAAATGGCTGGACCGTAAGCCTGTAAACAACCCTTGAATCATCAATTATTTCAGATATCGAAACCGTTATGTCTCTTTTCCAATTTGACTTCAACCCCATTTCGGTTGTTGGCGACCAGTTTGAGCCATAGTCCCTTTTTTCAGGATTCACAATCTCTTGAGAGTTGTCCGAAAGAATCACAACTCTAGTTGAAAATGACGAATAATTAAGTCCTGTTTGGTTGTTGAAATCTTGGCTTATCTGTTCTATCTTGAGCCCATATTGAGGTAAAGATTCAGTTTTTTTGTTGGTTAATGTTATGTCAGTTTGAAACTTATGGTGAACACTTGCAGTTGCTCCTAACGCCAAAACAAGAACACCCATGTGGACAATTAAGCCCCCATGATAACTGGTAAAAAAACTCTTCCCTTTTGAGTTTCTAAACTCATAGCAAATTGGAACAAGGGTAAAACCGAAAAGAAATGTTGTTAACAAATGCTCCCATGAAGTATCAAAAAATGTCAAACCAATGGAGCTCCTAACATATGAAAAAAAGAGCAATGAAGCAACACCCCCAAAAAATCCCAATCTCAAATAAAGGCTTAATTTTTCACCAGCCTTTCTTTTCCAGGAAAGCCAGGGAGCAATCGACATTAAAATCAAAGCGGGCATTAATATTGGTGGGACAGTTTTCTCAAAATATGGCGCTCCAACACTTACCTTTTCTCCTGTTGCTATTTCTGAAAATATAGGCCATGTGGTTCCGAAGAAAACAGCAACAAACATTCCTAGAAACAACAGGTTGTTAAAGAGGATTGCATTTTCTTTTGAAGAAAATTCCTCCAAGTCACTTTTGTTTTCTATCTTGTCCCAATTCCAACCCAGTAAACCAAAAGTAGTGATTAGATAAATTGTTATATAGCCTAAAAACCAATAACCCAGATTACTCTCCGAGAAAGCGTGGACACTTGTAATGATTCCGCTTCTGGTGATAAAAGTTCCAACAAGAGTCATCCCATAGGAAGAAAGGATTAAGAAGAGGTTCCATTTGTTAAAGAGTTTTCTCGCCTTAAAAGCCAAGATGCTGTGAGCAAAAGCTGTTAATAACAACCAAGGCATAAGGCTTGCATTTTCAACAGGATCCCAAAACCACCAGCCTCCCCATCCAAGTTCATAATAAGCCCACCAGGAACCAACTATTATTCCAGCTGTCAAAAATAACCAAGCAAGGCTTGTCCATCTTTCAGAAAGCTTGATCCAGTTTTTCTCTCTTGTTAAAAGATGGCAAATTGCATATGAGGCTGGAATTGTTATGCATGTAAAGCCAAGATAGAGAAGTGGAGGGTGAATTGCCATTCCTGGGTTTTGAAGCAGTGGATTCATTCCGATACCATCTAAAGGAATGAAGTTATTTTGTGGAAATGAGGCCAATGGGTTTGCAAAATAAAGCATAAGACCAGCAAAAAAAGCTGAAGTTGCTGAAGGAAGAATTAAAAATGCACCAAGAGAGGGTCCTTTCAACTTTCCTTTTAAACATGCCATGAAACAAAACAACCCTATAAGGAAAGCCCACAAAAGTAAAGATCCTTCAAGGCTTCCCCACCAGGCTGAAAAAAGATAAGCTGGTGGTTGGGATTTTGAAGAAACAGTTGCAACGTATCGGACTGAAAAATCATGATTGAAAAGAGCATATTCCAAACCAAAAACTGCGAGAATGGAACCAAGAAAAGAAATTGAAAAAGCACGTTTCGCTATTGTTCCCCATTGAATATTAAGTTTTAAACTACATATTGAAAACAACAATGACAAAAAAGAGAAGGAAAAAAGAATCCATAATCCAAACCTCCCCAAAAAAACTGGTAAAGATGGATTCATTCAATCGTTCCTGAAGGAATGCCCGAACCAAACTTTTCTTTCATTTCAGACTTGTCAAGATGCTCTTTTGAATATTCCTCACCGTGTTTAACAAAAATCGCATCGGCAAAAAAAATCCAATCGATATCATTGTCGAAAACACCCTCGACAACGGCACCCTGCCCTTCTGCAAACATGTCTGGGAGAATTCCAGTATACCAAACTTCAACAAGGCCATTCTCATCGTCTGTGAGTGTGAAAAGAACACCTTCTTCGCTAGTTTCTATTGATCCCGGGGATACAAAACCTCCAATCCTTATTCGTGCTTGAGGCTCAATCTCTCCAGTCTTTATCTCCGTATTGACTTCGATAGGGAAATAAAAAAATAGAGAAGCTTCCTTTAGTCCTGAAAAAACTAACCAAACTATGGCAATAAAAGCCAAAGATAATGAATAGATTGTCCTTTTCAAGGCAATGGGTTACCTCTTTGCCTGATCCAAAATGATAAACATACAGCAGCAACAACAAAGTATGTTGCGTAAATGACTAATGCATAGTTATCCATTTTTAGAACCCGACAACCTTAATTTAACACATGAAAATGCCCACCAAAGAACAACACCAAAACACGCCAGCAAGATAACAAACATGTCAGAATCAATCTTCGGTGGCCCCTCTTGCCTAAATATTGTAGACCCTTGGTGCAGGGTCCTCCAGTAATTTACAGAAAGATGGACAATCGGCACATTCAAAGCAGCTATAACAGCAATTATGCTTCCTGTCTTTTTTCCTTCATAACTTGAACCGTACATATCCCTAACGATTAGATAGGCACAAAGAAGTAAAAACAATATCAACATAGTTGTTAATCTTGCATCCCAAACCCACCATGTTCCCCATGTGATTTTTCCCCAAACACTCCCAGTCATAAGTGTTAAAAATGCTGCAACAGCAGCAACCTCAATTATGGCCCTTGAAGTTCTTTCCCAATCGTTTTCCTTTTTCCATAAATAAATCCCCGCAGCTAATGCTCCAAGTACTGTCATCAAAAAAGAAGTCCACGCAAATGGAACATGCATATACATCATGTAAACCCTCGTTCCCATATTTTGCGCTGCATCAGGTGGAGACCAATAGAGAATTCCGAAATCGACCAATATCAAAGTAATGAACCAGGCTGGGAGAATCCATTTTTTAGATTGATTTTTCATGATTCCAAAGACTGCTCCCCAAGCCCAAAAACCAATAAAAATTGCACAAAAGAATAGACAAACAAAATATAAAACCACGTACCTATCAAAAAGCCATTTACCAATATGTCTTTTGTAATATTGATGGAAGCCATCAATATAGGAACGGCCAAAGGATACAAGAACAATGGAAGCAAAATATTTCTAAAATTTAAACCCAAAGACAAAGCCCCGAATATAGCACCCAAGAAACCAAATCCGATTGAGCTAAAAAGAATCACGATCAGTAAAAAGAAAAATTGTTTTAAATCCAAAGTGTAATCAAAAAAGAAAAAAGTCATAAGCAAGGTTGAGACAGTAATTGTGAAACAAATAAAAGCACCCCACAAGCTTTTTCCCAAAACGATACCCCCACGATCCAAAGGAGAAGACTTTAATAAATCCATCAAGCCTTCACCTTCCTCATCATCCCATATTTTAAGAATTCCTATACTGCTTGACAATATGGAAGTAACCCAAATTAAACCTGGAAGAAAATTATTTATATCATCCGCAGATGGCTCATAAGCAAGCTCAAAAACCACTATAAAAATAATCGATAAAAGAAATAATCCAAAAAATCTCCCAATTTTCCTACGAAGAGAAAAAAGACTTTCTGAAAAAATAATATTAGTAGTTTTTAACAAATTCATTTTATTTTTTTAACCACTGAGGAGCTTGCCATCTCATAAACAGAATCAAAACCCTCAAAATCATTGAAAAGATTAGAAATCATGAAGATTGCTTTTTTTTCTTTTTTTATCTTTTCTAAATAACCTTTTAAAATCCCTTTCCCAACATCATCCAAGCCTTTAAACGGCTCGTCAAAAAGATAAAGATCGCTATTTCGGATCATTGAAATTGCTAAAGAAAACCTCTTCTTCATCCCTGTTGAATAATTTTTTGTAGCGACATTTCTGCTTTCCCAAAGATCAACATTTTTTAAAATTGACTCACGAGAAAAATCCTTTCCTGAAGAAAATACCTTTTGGAAAAAAGTTAAGTTTTCATAAGCAGATAAATGCTCGTAAAAACCATCATTTGGCCCCATGTAATTAACAAGGCTCCTGATTTTGTTCTGGGTTGGAATTCCTCCCATGGTTTCAATTTTTCCTTTTTGAGCCTTGATAATTCCTGCAATAAGTCTAAAAAATGTTGTCTTGCCAATCCCATTTTTTCCTTTCAAAAGCGCTGTTTCTCCCATGGGGAAAGAAAAATTTAAATCTTCAATGACATAGTTGTCATTAAACTTTTTATAAACTGAATCAAGACTGATTGCTGTCTTACTCATCAGTATTTATCTGATCTAAAAAAGATCTTGCTTCATCTCCTACAGCTCCTGAAGGATCAAGATCTGAACATTTCAAAAAAGCATTTTTTGCAATTTCTTGTTGTCCTGTATTCACCATCACAAAACCATAAGTTAACCATGCTGTTGCATAATCAGGGTAATCTGAAAGAAGGCTTTCTAACGTTTCTATTGAATCAGAAATAAATTCATCAGAATCTTCCCTAAACCCTGCTTCTCTTTTTGTTACCCCTGTCATAAATTGAGCAAAAGCCATGTCATTCCTGGTTTCTCGGACATTATTCTCATTTAACGCTTTTTGATACCAGGGAATCGAACGATCATAAAACTGCACTTCATAATACATGTCAGCAACCCTCAAGGCAGCCATCCAGTTCTCATTATCGTTTTCCCATTTTTCCTTCCATGAATCTAGCTCTTTTTTATATTCATTCATCTGCTTCGCTGTTTCTTCATCAAGCACTGGCATCTCTGAAGAATCAACATTTTCAACTGGGGGATGTCCTGTTGGTAAAACCGTATCAGGGGTTTCAGTTTCTTGTTTAGGTGAAATTAAATAACCCAGTATTAAGCCAAAGGCCATTCCAAAAAATATAGATTTTGGATCAAATGACAAAACTATCTTTTTTTTCTTCATGATTTATAAATCTCCAACACAATATCCTAATTTCAGTTGTTAAGATAATGAAAAATATCTAATCGGAGGGATTTTATGAAAATTAAAAAAGAATGGTTGGCAGAATACATTGGTGTTTTTGCATTGACTTTCATTGGAACTGCTGCAATGGCTGCAGGAGGAGATCTCCTAACTGTTGCTTTTGCTCATGGGCTTACAATCGCAGTTATGGTTTCAGCTTTGGCGGGAACCAGTGGTGCTCATTTCAATCCAGCTGTAACAATTGCATTGTGGTCTATTGACAAATTTCCTTCTAAAAACATGCTTGGGTACATCACGTCTCAACTTCTTGGAGGTTTGATTGGCGCGCTACTTGCATTATGGATATGGGGATCTGGACAAGGGATTCCTGCGTTTAATGGAGTAACCAATCTACAAGGACTGCTAATAGAAGCTACCTTAACATTCTTTCTTGTTTTTGTAATAGTTGCAACAGTTATGAACAAGATGCCAGCAAAAAATGCTGCCTTGTATATAGGCTTAACTGTGACAATTGGCATCCTTGCAGGAGGCCCTTTCACAGGTGCAGCAATGAATCCGGCAAGGCATTTTGGATCTTATATAGCCTCGGGCGGAAATGACATACAAACGATATTGCTTTACTGGGTTGCTCCATTAATAGGGGGAATTAAAGCAGCTAAAATGTGGAAAATGTGGCTTACTGACTAAGGGATTCTTATAGAAATTAGACTTGGATACCCATCAGGGCCAACAATATCAAAGTAAACTATTGCTCCGCTTTCGAAATTTTTCAAAACATCTAAAGCTTCGTTCATGTTTTGAATTTCATACTCTGCAATATGGGTAATGATGAATCCAACGAAATTAAGCATTCCTCTTTTGTGTGCAGAACTTCCTCTTCTTATAGAAGCAATTACTAGACCTTTCTTTGGGGGGTTTTCCCATCCTGCATCAAGTAAATCTTGAAAAGAAACATCCTTTGCTTCAATCCCTATGCTTTCCAAGATATTGCTATCTGTTTTTTTCTCAGAAAAAAGCTCTTGTTTTTTTGGCTTTGGAGCTGTTCCCAACACAACATCAAAAGAATCCTTGTAACCATCCCTGTAAACCTCTAGAGTTACAGTATCTCCAGGACTGTAATTGGCTATTATTTTTTGTAACAAAGCTGGGGCTCTCACTTCCTTGCCATCAATTGTCCATATAACATCTAACTGTTTTAATTTTGACTTTTCTGCCGGACTCCAACCTTCTTCAGAGTTGACAAACCCTGAAATTAAAACTCCAGAATTTTCTGGCAAATCTAAAGCCTCTCTGTCTAAATCTGTAATGGGGGAAACCATAACCCCCAAAACAGCTCTTCGGACTTCACCAAATTCAACCAAATCATCCATAACCCTTTTTGCCAAGCTAATAGGAATCGCAAAACCATATCCTGAAAATGACCCCGTATCGCTAACCAATGCACTGTTGATCCCAATAACTTTACCTCTTAAGTTAACCAAAGGGCCCCCAGAATTCCCTGGATTTATAGCAGCATCAGTCTGAATAAAATCCTCTATTGCCCAAGTAGAAGAGTTCCTTAATATGCCTAGGCTTCTCCCCATTGCGCTAACTATTCCAGAAGTTACTGTAAATCGCAATTGAAGAGGGTTCCCAAATGCTAAAACCCATTGCCCTACTTTTATTTCACTCTCAAGATCCATTTCCAAATAAGGCAAATCAGCACCTGTGTTTATCTTTATCAAAGCAACATCTGTAGATGGATCAACACCTATCAAGCTTGCTTCATAAACTTGACCATCAAACATTGTGACATTAATTTCGTCTGCAGTTCCAACAACATGGTTATTTGTTAGTATTAACCCATCTTTACTAACGATAAATCCACTTCCAGAGCCCTCTCTCCAAAATTGCTGAGGCGACTCTTCTTGGGGCATTTGAAAAGGAAATTGAAAATTATCATCAAAAGGCCAACCTTGAAAAGGAGTTTGTTGGTTTCTTTGAATCTCAACCTCTTCTCCAACCTGGATATAAACAGTTGATGGATTGACTTTTTCAGATATCTCAATAAACGCATCGTTTAGGCTTAATAAAGTCTTCAACCCTTCAGAATCTTTTGAAATAAGAGAAAATGAAAAAACTGAAAACAAACCAATAAATATAAATATTTTTTTAAACATCTAAAAAACCTCCTAACTACTACTTTAATTTTAAAATACAAAACAAGGTAAAAACAGGACAAGGTAGAAAATTGACAGATAAAAAAACAAACAAAAGAACATTGTTGATTTTTTTATCAATCTTGTTGGTTTTTAGTTGCATAATCAATTTGACAAATGGCTCTGTGAATATCAGTATTTCTGAAGCTTTTCAGATCATTGGTCATCAATTATTTGAACTGTATCCTGCT
>CAZDPU010000029.1:0-9142 GCA_964507645.1 uncultured bacterium | reverse complement strand
CTATTTTTTTAGTGAGAAATGATTCTTGGAAAAAGCTAAAAGGTTTTTTTGAAGGATTTTACCCAGCTTACTGGGAGGATGCTGATATTGGCTTTCGTGCAACGAAACAAGGACTTTCATTGAGATATACAGATGCATTAGAAGTCGAACATCTTAGAGGTGCTACGACAGGTGGTTTTTCTCCTGATTATCTGAGTGGTGTTTTTTTAAGAGGTCAAAGAATTTTTACATCTAGGCATTATCGAAGGTTGGATTTGAAAAAAACATGGTGGTTTTTTGAGATTTTAAGTCAAATGAAAGATCTATTCACATTTCGCTGGAAGAGGCTGTTTTTTAGATGGGGGCTGAATGAAGATAGCATTTGATATACAAACCTCAATTGGAGGAAAGAATACTGGTGTTGGAGTTTATACCGACTTGATACGAGAAGGCTTCAAGAGGGATAAAACTATAGATGTTTTTGAATTGAGGAGATCTTCAGACAGGCCAATTGCAGGAGCTTTTTCAAGAGCTTGGTGGGAGCAGATCCAAATGCCATCTTATGCATCTCTCACCAATGCAGATGTTTTATTTAGTCCGGGATTTAGTGCACAAACTGCAAAAGGAATGCCGCTCGCTGTCACTGTTCATGATTTGATACCATTACAGAATCCTTCTGAAATGGGAAAATTCAATCATTGGTATTGGCAAAAAATCGTTCCTGCCACTTGGGAAAAAGCAGATTTAAGAATTTGTGTTAGTCATGAAACAAAACGCATGTTGAGAAAAATTTTTCCAAAATCTGGAAAAACAGTTGTTGTTCAGCATGGATTGAATCGGAAATTTTCAAAATCCCATAACAAAAAAGGGGATTATTTGCTAATGGTAGGAGCTTGGCCAAGAAGAAAGAATTTTTTATCAGTTATACATGCGATATTTTCTGTTAAAAAATCCCCTAGGTTGAAGGTTGTTGGATTGCTCCCAGCAAAACTTGAAAAAAGTGCTAAAGATCTTCTTGGGGATAAGGTTAAATTTGAAGGTTATAAAAAAACAGAAGAGGTTATTGATTTGTATAGTGGAGCGGTTGGGGTTATTTGTCCTAGCCTTTCGGAAGGTTTTGGATTTGTTCCAATGGAGGCTGCTGCTTGTGGAGCACCTGTTTTAATGTCTGACATTCCTTCACATAGAGAAGCATTGCCAGTTGTTGAGCCTTATGGAAAGCCAACAGATAAAAATGCTTTACCTAGAGCTATCAAAGAACTCATGTCAAACCCTTCAAGGTTTATGCCTTCTTCTGAATGGATTCCGAAAACATCAGAGCAGGCTGTAAAAGAGACCCTAAGGGCTTTAAAAGAATTATGACAAGTTTAATCATTCCTCTTTTTAATGGTAGGAAAATAATTACCAAAGAATTTATTTCCTCCATAAAAGAATATTCTTCTTTTTTGGACAAAGTTATTATTGTTGACGATGGTTCAAGTGATGGCTCTTCTGACATTTTTAAACAAATTAAATGCGAGATTGTAAGAAATAATCAAAATTTAGGATTTGCAACTTCTGTAAATATTGGATTGAGAAAAATCAAATCAAAATATGTTTGCATTTTGAATCAAGATTGTTTGATTCCCAATGATTGGATTGCAAATGCAGAGAGTTTTTTGAATAAAAATGAAAATGCTGCAGCCGTTTCTGGTTTAATTTTAGATTCTTTTGGGAATGTTGATACTGCAGGGCATCTTCTTTGGAGTGATTGGGTTTGTACGGAGAGATTTTCCGGAATGAGGGTTTCAAAAATCAAAAAACCTCAAGAAGTTTTTGGTCTTTCTGCAACTGCAACAACGTACAGGGTTTCGGCATTACTTGAGGCTGCTGTCAACCAGCAGGTATTTGATGAGTCTTTCAGAATGTATCTTGAGGATGTAGATTTAAACATCAGGCTAAGGCATTTAAATTGGGAAAGTTGGATAATTCCAGGGAAGGAAGCAATGCATCAACGTGGTTCAAGCAATGCTAGAAAAGAATTGAAGGTTAGAAGGGGTGGAGCAAGTAATTATTTAAAAATAATTTTTAAAAATCTTTCTGAAAAAGAAAGAATGTCCGCATCCTTCTTTTGCGCGATGAGTTTTTTTTGGGGGATGCTAAAAGATCCTTTGGCCACAACATTTAATGCAGGAGACGATTCAAGGTTAGAGGAATGGAGGAAAATTATTGCAGGTCGAAGAAGATGTTCAGAAGAGGATATTTCAAGATGGATTTGTGGTTTTCGTTTAAATCCTTGGAGGACTAAGGGATGAACCTGTCTATAGTTATCGTTTCTTACAAGTCCAATTCATTGGTTCAGAAGCTTTTAGAAAGTTTAGCTACGCAGTCATTGAAGGCGGACGAGGTAATCATTATCGACAATGGCCCAGAAAAGAATTCATTGGATCTTTCGCAGCTTTCTGAAAAAAATAAAATAAAGTATTTCTCTCAAGAAAAAAATCTTGGTTATGGTGAGGGGTGTAATAAGGGTTTTTTAAAATCTAAAGGGAAATTTGTTTTATTCCTGAATCCCGATCTAGTTTTAGAAAGTAATGTTTTTGAAGTTCTTTTTAAAAAGATTTCAGAAAATAAAAAACTCGGATCTTTGAGTTGTTTTATTAAAAACAAGAATGAAAGAGATGAAGAGATGGGGGGAACATTAAATCCATTTTTGACGACAGTCCCCAATTGGTTCAAAAATCCCACCAAGACCTTTTATCCTTCTGGTGCAATTTTCATCGCACGGAGAGAAGCTTGGGAGTCTGTCAAAGGGATGGAACCAGATTTTTTCTTATATGGAGAAGATGTTAATTTTGGTTGGAAATTGCGTTTGGCTGGCTGGGATGTTGAAAAGACACACTTATGCAAAGTTCATCATGAAGGGCAAGGTTCAGTTAAAAAACATTTAAGCTCTTTTAAGAAATATTTTTATCAAGAAAGAAATAGGTTGTTAAATTGGCATTGTTTAAATACACAGAATACACGTTTTTCTTATGCTCCATGGTATAGCTTAAATGAAATTGGAAGACTTGTTTCTTCATCCCTTAATATTCCAAGATTTCTCTCTCTCATTTATGCATGGTTGCATATTCTTTTTTCATTTAAATATATTTACAAAAAAAACCAACATATAAATAGTATAAGAAAAGTAAATGACTCCAAAATACATAAATGGTTTGCACCACAATGGTCAAAAAGGAAGAGTGTTTTTGATGGTTTGTTGAGGTGGGGGCATTCTCGAATCACCAAACCCCTCCAGGGGCTTGAAAGATATTCGTGGTTTATATTTGTTTTTTGGATACTTGGCGTTTCACATCTTTCAAAATTAAAAAAGGGAGGCTGGCCAGATGAAATTTTTACACATTCTGCAACTTCTGGAAGTTTTGATAACGTGCTTCAAAGTTTGGCCAACGATGTTCATCCACCAGCATACTTTGTTACGCAATGGGCTTTTTCATCCCTTTTAGAGCCCTATGCTTATATCTTGCCTGTATTTTTTGCATGGGCTGCTGGGAGGGTTTTGATAAGGTCTCAAAGAAGAGAGCTGAAGGTTTCAGCCTGGATTTTATGGATGCTTCCTTTTACTTTCTTTATTGGAGCACAATTTCGATATTATTCAATGGTAGTTTTTCTTGTTGCTTGGCTTATCAGGTTAGGCGATCATGACAATCCTTGTAATGTAAGGAAATTAGCAGGGGCAATCCTCACTTACACAACTCATTTGGGGATATTTATTCTTTGGGGATCAACATTGCTTGTTCCAAAAAAATCAATAAAAAACTCTCAAAGAGATGCTCTTTTTTCATCTATTTTTTGGATTCCGGGACTTTTTACTTTATTTGATCAGTCTCAGGGTCGTTTAGGGAATAGTGAACCTCTTTTGAATATGTTCTTAGAATCTTTTGTAAAGGTCTTGTATTCTCAATTTTCATTTATTTTTGGGCATTATTACATTATTAATCCAGTACTTTTATTTTTTCTTCTAGTTGTCCCTTTTTGTTTTATTTTGGTTAACAACCGATTCAAAAAACAGACATTCAAGCTATTAAAAGGATATTTGTTTGCAGTATTCTTTTTCTGCTCAATATTAACTTTTGTTATAAATATAGGAATGTCTTTTACACCAACAAGAATTGCATTTTTAGTCGTTCCGCTAGCAATGGTTTTTTCAAAATATTTTATTAGCGTAAAAGATGAGTATAAGAAAATTCTTTTACCATGTTTTTTAACTACATGTTTATTTGGTTATATTGCAACAATCCTCAATTATGGACCGTTCCATTGTGGTTACGAAACTCCACTAGCCAAATTTTCAGATGAAGGGATAGATGTCAAGGATGCTTTTATCATTTCTGAAAGGGATTATTTTAAAAATGATTCTATGGATGGGTACACAATATCCAATCTTGCGGATCTTGTTTTTACCCTTCAGGCAATGGCTGATTCAAATCCCCAAAAATACTTATTGATTAGAGAAACAAACAAGGAAGATTTAGATTCCACATGGGAAGAAATCCAGTTTTTAATTGAAGAAGATTCAAATTTCACAAAAAAAGAAGGATTGCTTTATGAAAGACCTTCTTCTCATAGGTTTATTTTGGATAATATTGACAGGATTACGGGACAGGATCCAGAAACATCTTGTTGGAGATATTCTTTTTACGAGGTGAGAAAATAATGTCTATTTTCATTGATATTTCCTCTTGTGCAGTGAAGGGGGGGATAGGTCGTTATATTCGTGAAATAATAAAAATAAGCCCTTCAAAAACAACTTTCGTTTCAAGAAAACCTATTCAGAATGACATTGAGAAACTTTTAAACCATTCACAGCGTTTGATTTCTTTCAAGAATATTTCACGGCCATACTGGGAGTTTTCTAAATTGCCAGCTCTTCTAAAAGAGGAGGAGTCTTCAATGTCTGCATTCTGGGGGCCTGATTGGACATTGCCAAGATTCAATTTCAAATGTCCTGTTTTTCTAACAGTTCACGATCCTGTCCCATGGTTGTTCCCAGAAGATTTAAGCTTGAAGGCCAGATTTTGGTTTAGGTTAAGGACTCCTGAGAGTGTATCAATTTCAAGTTTAGTTTTTTCGGATTCAGAGTGGTCCTGCATGGAGTTAAAGAAAATTTTTCCTGAAAAGGATTTTTTGGCAATTTATCCAATTTCTAATATAAAAAAATCTTGGAAGAGCAACAGGTATCAAAAAAAAGAAAAACCTTCTTCTCCAAAATTACTATACCTAGGGGCAATTTCACCAAGAAAAAGACTGAAGGTTTTGTTAGATGCATTTTCAATTTTGAAAAAAAGAGGCTATTCGATGCAGTGGATTGGGTATAGGGGAAAGGGGTCTTCGGTAATTTTAGAAAAGGCCAAAAGGCTGGGGGTTGAGTGGTTAGAAGACTGCCCAGAAAGTATTTTAAAAAAGAGCATGAAGGATTCACACTGTCTAATCTACCCTTCAAAGATTGAGGGGTTTGGGCTTCCAGTTGTTGAAGGAATGCTTGCAGGTATTCCTGTCTGTACGCTTGATACGAAGGTTTCAAGAGAGGTTGGAAGAGATGCGGTCGAGTATTTTACAGAAGACACAGAGAGCCTAATTACCTCTATAGAAAAATCAGTTGGGTCCAATAATAAAGAAATAAAAAATCAATTATGGAAATTGTCAGAAAAGAGTATCGAAGAGGCATTTTTTCAAATATCAAAGAGGGTAAATTCATGAGGATTGTTCATGTTGTTGGCACTATCAAGCATGGAAGATGTGGTGTTGGTGATTTTGTGAAATCTTTAGATAAAGAGATGGGACAAAATTCAAGGATTTGGCATCCTGAACTAAAGAAAGACCTCGTTCTTGCGGATGATGAAATTGTTCATCTGCACACTCCAAGCAAGGGCTGGGAAAATGAATTTAAGCAAATTCAAATTTACAGCAAGTTTCCGAAGAGAAAAAGATATTTAACATTGCACGAGTGGAGCCTTGCTTCATTTTTAAGGAAATTACAATATTTGTTTTTATCCTTGATGTCAAAAAAGATTGGTTTTTCTGATGATTTTGAATTAAAAAATTTCCCTTATTTCCATGACTCAAAAACCTATTTACCAATTGGCTCCCCTTTCGAAAGTGTTGTTGCCAGGAATATTGATCCAAAAAAATTCAGGTTGGTATTTTTTGGATTTTTGTCTAAAAGCAAAGATGTTAAAAATTTATCTGAATGGTTTAATCATTCTGTCAGCCTAGGTTGGAGCCAACCTGTTATTTTTACAAGCAGCAAAAAAAATGCTCTTTTGAGAAATTTTTTAGCAAGGTGTGAGGATGTTGAATTAAGACAGGATTGCTCATTTGAGGAGATATCCCAACAAATTCGATGGGGGGACATAGGAGTGTTGCCTTTCATCGATGGGACATCTCCAAGAAGAACAACACTGCTGTCTCTTTTGAAGATGGGGATTCCAGCAATATCCCCTCCGCCTTACAAAAAACCTTTCAAGGATGAAGATTTTCCCGAATGGAGCATTGTTGAATCTTTGACTGATGTGAAAAAAAGATATTTATATTGGACAAAAAAGCAAAATAAACTAATTAAAATTTTTAATTGGAAAAATGTTGTTAAGGAGCATTTGAGTTTTTATGAAGACTGATATTTCCATATCTCATCCATGGCTTGGGGATCATGCAGGGAGTGAAAGGGTATTTTTGGAATTTCTGAAAATTTTCCCCAAGGCTGATTTGTACTGTTTGTGGGCAGATGAACAAAGATGGAGAAGATCTCTAGCCAACAACAAGGTTTTTTATAGCTATCTAAATAGTTTTCCAAATATAAAAAATTATTACAAAAAGATAGTTCCGCTATTGGGGCCAGGAGCTGTTGGAAGCTTGCCAACAGTTAGATCAAATGTACATGTTTCAAATTGTCACGGCTTTATAAAAGGAATCAATGTCTCTGAAGAAACTTACCATTATTGTTATTGTTATAGTTCTATAAGGTGGATTAGTGATCAAGAAGAAATATACAGAAGTTCACTTGACCGTTTTGGACAAATTTTCTTTGATTTTGTGAAACCAAGAATCAGCGAATGGGAGCAAAAAGCATCCAATAATGTGGACGAGTTTTTGTCAATTTCTAAATTTGTTTCTGCAAGGATCAAAAAAACACTTAATAGAGGTTCAAAGGTAATATACCCTCCAGTTAATACAGATTTTTTCACACCAGGAAAAGACATAAAAAAAAGAAACTACCTTCTAGTCAGCAGGTTTGTTCCTTACAAGAGGATCAATACAGCAATTGAAGCCTTTGCAAAAAGTGGAAAGAAAATCACTATTGTTGGCTCGGGAACAATTGATTATCCCAATTTGGAAAAATATCCAAATATAAATTTTTTATCCGGTATTTCAGATGAAGAATTAAGAAACATGTACAGAAGGGCAAAAGCCCTTGTTTTTACCTCAGTGGAAGATTTTGGATTAGTGCCAGTCGAGGCTCTTTCATGCGGAACTCCCGTTGTTGCATTGGGACAAGGAGGTGTTGTTGAGACTGTCCAGGATGGTGTTAACGGCATTTTCTACAGTGAAGATTGCCCTGATTCCTTAAACGATGCAGTTCAAAAGTTGGAAGACACACAAATTTCTTTAGAGGCTTGCAGGCAAAGAGCTTTGCGATTTTCTACAAATGAGTTTGTTAAAAATATAAAATCAACAATTAGAAAAAAGGCTAAATAATGAAAAGAGAAATTTTAAAAATTTTCCATGGGTTACTTGATTATTTTTTACTTGTCTGGTTATGGGATCTTTTTGTCATCAATCAGTTCAACCCTTTTGAGAGTGTGGTCCATGTGAATCTTGAAGAAGCTCCATTGAGTAGTTTTTTTGTTCCTTTGGTTTGTGTTTTTTGGAAATCCTATAAAAAAGCTTATTCCCCACTCAAGAAACATCTAAGGCCTTTTTCTTCTTGGAGCTTGGGGGTTGCTTCTTTAACCATATCTTTATGCACACTATTTTTTCTGAGGGGTTTTTTTGTTTTTTCTTTTCCCGGCAATGTAGCGGAGGATTTTCTTCAAGGGGTATTCCTTCTCCCCCTTGCTCCAGCAGCAAGGTTTTTTTCCTGGTGGGCTTTTGGCATAGTTGCCCTCCAGCTTAATCATGATTTCTTGTCTTTTATTTACAGGAAAGCCCTTTCGGCACGAGGGATAAAAACACAAGTTTGGTGGTTTGGAGGAAAACAAGAGGGAGATCTTGTAAAAAATATTTTTGATATCAGATATATTCAAACTGAGGTTATTAAAGTTGATTCAGGCCAGGTGAAAGAAATTGAAAGTTTGATACAGGGGAAGCTTGTTTATTTAGCCATTGCTGAAGAAACAACAAACTGGGAAGCCTTAAGGTCGATCAAGTATGCTGGATATCGTTGGGGCATTCCGGTAAAAACCCTACCAAGGCTAGAAGGATACGGTTTTGTTTCTGTCGATGAAACTGGATTGCCTCTGATGGGGGACCACTTTTCACTTGTTGGCCTACCTGCAAGAATTGCGAAAAGGATTTTTGATTTGATTTTTGGCCTAGTTCTTTTTGGAATTTTTTTCATACCGATGGTTCTGGTTGCTTTTCTGATTTTTCTCACAGATGGAGGAAATCCATTTTTCATGCACCAAAGACTTGGTCGATCTGGAAGGAAATTTGGACTTTTTAAATTTCGAACAATGCAGAATTTTACAATTCAAGAAGTTTTGAAAAAATATCCGGAACTAAAGAAAGAATTTCAAGAAAATCACAAAATAGAAAACGATCCACGCGTAACCATTTTGGGGAAATTTTTGAGAAAAACCAGCATAGACGAACTTCCGCAACTTTTAAATGTTGTTTTGGGAGATATGAGCCTTGTTGGACCAAGGCCAGTTGTCAACGAAGAGCTTCAAAGGTATGGGGACTGGCAAGATCTTCTTTTGTCCGCAAAGCCCGGGGTTACTGGATTATGGCAAGTTTCAGGACGTAGCAATCTTTCCTATGATGCAAGGGTAAGGCTGGATACTTGGTATGTTCAAAACTGGTCTCCATGGGAAGATTTCAGAATTTTAATGCTTACGATTCCTGCAGTTATAAATAAAAAAGGAGCTGTCTAAACAGTAAAATCAAACTATGTCAAACCAAG
>CAZDPU010000028.1:0-9502 GCA_964507645.1 uncultured bacterium | reverse complement strand
TGACATGCAAGAACCTGTGCAGCAAAAGCTTCATTAAGCTCAACATGTTGGTAGTCAGAAGTTTTCCACCCAAGTATTTTTTCAAGTTTTTGACATGCTGGGACGGGACCAATTCCCATATGTGTTGGCTGAACGCCAACATCAGCAAAACCAACAATTTTTGCCAAGGCCCCACTTGGGCAAGAGGAACTTTTAACCATAACCAAAGCACTTCCTCCATCAGCCATAGAACAACTTGTTCCAGCCGTTATGGTTCCACCATCTTCTTCTTTTGTAAAAACTGTTGGAAGTTTTGCAAGTTTTGAAGGGTCAGGGTTGGTCCTTATTGTTTCATCAACCTCAACCACCCCCTTTTTATGGCTTACCGGAAAGGTTTCATTTTCAAAAACCCCTTCTGACGTTGCTCTTGAGGCTTTTTTGTGGCTGTTGACAGCAAAAAACTCTTGGTCCCGCCTTGAAATATTGCCTTCAATCGCAAGTGTTTCTGCTGTTTTGCCCATAAGCTGATCGGCAAGAGGGCAGAAAAAACCATCTTTGAAATTTGCATCAAGACCTTTGATATGGCCATAACCCTTACCCCATCGTGCATCAAAAACATAGTGGGGCAATGTGCTCATTGATTCAATCCCACCAACAAGAACTGCTTTTTTTTCAGTCGAAAGCAATTCGTTGAAACCGCTCTTTATAGCCAACAAACCAGAAGCACAAGCCTGATTTACAGTATAGGCGACTGAAGATTTTTCCAAACCTGACCGAACCCCAATTTGCCTTGCTGGATTTGGACCACTTCCACCCTGTCTTCCGTGCCCAAAAACAGAAAGGCTTATGTCTTTTTCAGGGATGCCACTTTCCTCTATTGCTTTTTTCGCAGCCATTACACCTAGGTCAACTGCAGAAAAACCCCTAAACCCCCCACCAAACTTTCCAATTGGAGTTCTTTTGGCAGAAACAATCCAAACAGTTTTCAAAATTGTTTTGGAAGGGACGGGCGAACTTTTTCTATCAAATAAAACATCACCTCTTCAGGGGATGCGTGTTGGTTTTTTCTTGCCCATGCAACCAATATCCTTATTTCTCCTGCGCTTGGTCTCAAAAAATCAGCATCTTCACTTTCCAAAAATCGACGAACGGAAACAGGGATTCCTTGAGGGTTTTTGGGAATGGACCCAGGTGTAACCTGTTTTGTTTTAAAGTCATCAGACCCAGACTCATCCTCAACAGGTGGAGAAGATGATCCAGGACTTAAGAGGGTTGATTCAGAAACACCATAAAGAGCAACCAACCTTCTCAAAACTTCTTTGCTGGGGTTTTTTCTTAAACCCCTCTCCAAGAGTGATATATACACGGCAGATATACCCACATGTTTTGCAACATCATTTAAGGTCAAACCTTTTTGCTGCCTAAGACGAGCAAGTTTTTGTCCAATCAAAACAGTCATAATCTAGATGCCGGCGAAGGGACTCGAACCCCCACGTCCTTGCGGACAACGGATTTTAAGTCCGTCGCGTCTACCATTCCGCCACACCGGCATCAATAATAAATGATAATATCCATAATGATTAAATGGTTTTCTAAAATCAACAAAAACGTTGTGTTTTCCTTACATTTTCCGCCATACGTGCCGAAAAGGGGGATAACCCTTAATCAAATTCATGGCAATAAAATTTTCACGAACCCAAAAACAAACAAAATTTCAGGGGATGGAATTTTTGCAGACAAAAAAGGAACCTATTGGATAAAAACTGCTGATTGTATGTGTATAGCGGTTGTTGGAAAGGATTCTTCAGGAATAGTCCACGCTGGCTGGAAAGGCCTTTCAAAAGGAATATTAAGAGAGATGGAGAGGAGGGTTGAAGGAGAGAAGGAGGTTTTTGTGTTCCCCTTCGCAAAAAAGTGCTGCTACGAATTCGGAGAAAATCTTGCCCTGAAGCATTTCGAGCAAAAATATATCAAAAATATTAAAGGCAAAAAACACCTCGATATGAAACAGATCCTTCAAGATCAAACTGAAAACAATGTCAAATTTCATACCGACTGTACAATCTGCAACAAACAACTTGCGTCAAAAAGAGCGGGTAGGGAAGGGTTCAACTGGATCAAAATGGAAATCTTTTAAAAATGAAAAAAATCACCATAATCTGTTTTTTATTATGTGGTTTTGGGTTTTTTTTCCCATGGTACACAACTGCAGAGCTAAACGCATCTTCTTCGTTGAAGGTTTTGCTAGTTTCTTCTTGTTTTCTTCTTGCTTTAGCTAAAAACTACAAGAACGACAAGAACATCACCCTGATGGCCTGGCTCCTTTTTTTCTCTGTCGCCCTGCACATATCTTCAACATTGATAATCAGCAGGGAATCATTTAATTCGATAGGTTTGGGGAGCTTTTTCACCCTATCTAACTCCCTTTTGCTCTTGTTTCCAGGTAAAAAATAGTCAAAAACCAGACAACCTCCCTATAATCTTATATTGAGTAAATTTTTTTTTGGAGGATTGAAGTTATGAAAAAAATCTTATTGATAGCATTAACATTGATGTTTTCTTTTAACCTTAAGGCAGGAGCTTTTGACGATGTTCCTGTTGATCACTGGGCATATGACGCTGTTGAATACCTTGCGGCTAAAGGGTATGTAATTGGTTACCCAGACGAGGAGTTCAAGGGAGACCAGCAAATGACAAGATACGAGTGGGCAGTTATGCTTGCAAGGCTTGAGAGAGACCTTAACATGAGGTTTTCTGCAGAGGGCGGAGGAACACCTGATGATGTTTCTGGCCTAATGGCAATGCTGAGAAGCGAATTTGATGCAGAGCTGGCTGAAGTCAGGGCTGCAATTGCTGCGAATGAGTTGAGGATAGACGCTCTTTCTGGCGAGGTTATGGATCTTTGGGAAGAGATTGACAACCTTGATGACAGAATGAGCAGGATTGGCCCTGGTGGCGGTTCGGGATTTGCTTTCACTTACGCCTTTGAACTAAATGAACAAAACAGCCCTCAGGCAGTAAACTCAGAAAACCTTTGGGGGCACATGCGAATGGACATGGCTCACGAGTCAGGTGACTTTATGTTCGGGATGTCTCTTCAAACAGAAATGGAAGATCCAGACGGTTTCAGAAATATTTTCATGAGGCAGGGACCATGGGTTGCACTTAGCAACAGTAATCCGGGAACCAACAGCGGAACCCCAGGGGACATTGTAAATTGGACTTTTGACCTTCACGAAACATACATGGTTTACAACGGAAAATCTTCTGCAAACGGCTTGGACTACGTGGTTGGAAAATTTGAACCTTTCTGGTCACAGACAGATTTTTCATGGAACCCCTATGAAACGTTTGAAGGTTTTGTTATTGGCGGAGAACTCAAACAATACAGGTTTGTTACAGGTTGGATGCACAATGTCACAAATACAGACACAACATTCTTGCAGGTGTCTGCGGACTCATTGGTTTTTGGGATTCCAGGTACTTTTGGCTGGACAGAAAATGAAGATTCTGGTGTAAAGGTTGGCAGTATTGCTACAAACATCAACCTAATCAATAAAGATCTTGCTGTTACTTACTTGTGGGATGCTTCAGGGCAAGGATCTTCTGATAGCAGTTACGAGGTTGCTACAGGTATCGGCCTGCTTGACGGCTGGGACGGCTCTGTTGCATGGAGAAAAACCGGCAATGTCTCTAACACTTTCGGAGCTTATCAATCAGGCATAGACTACTTGTCGCTTGGAGTCTCAAGACAGGCTTCCAGCAACGTAAAGACATCCTGGTCACTAGATTGGGGTAACAGGTCATCAAATGACAACGAGTGGCAATTGTCATGGAACATGAAGGGTAGCTTCTAGTTCCTGAAAAAAAACATACATGGGAATGATGCTTTGGCGGTATACGCCGCACAGAGCATCATCGCCCAAAAAAAACCCGGATCATGGTGCACAGGGTCTGAGGAAGCTCCAGATTCAAAACACCCAAAAGAACCACACATATTCTTAGGCGAACCCCCAAAGGGCACTGCTTATCAGAATTTAAAGACAACACTGTATCTTGGTGAAAAATCAATGAGGGTTGCCCCAAACCCCATAGACCTATGCACAGACATACAGGAAATGGAGGGTTGCGAGGCAGAGATATCAGACTTGATGATAGCAGCACAAACACGGGAGTGGGACAAGCATTCACTAGAGTACCTTGCACAAAAGACAGGGGTTCCCGTTGATAGGAGCTTCTCTTTTTTTCCACCAAAAAAAGAATACCAATTCTCCAAACACAAGAATTCCAACTGGATCAAGTGGCTTCAAATGTTGCTTGTTGCAACTGGGTCAAGCCAACCGACTGAAAACAGGCTGACGGGCATTGCGGAGTTGCTGTCGAAAGAAATAAGACCCTGGATGATGCTTAACATCAACACCCAGATAAAAGAGACAAAAAATATGTGGGAACTCTCTGGTGGTGAAATTACAAACGAGCCAGCAGAAAGGAATTGCCACGTTTCAACAGACAGGATTGCAAAATCTCTCAATTGGCCAAAGTTAAGATTTGTGCAAGTGGTTGGAACCGCCAACGGGAAACACTCAGGAGAACTTCACATCTCACAAGATATTCCAAACGCAGCTCCAACTGAAGAAAACCTTATTGTTGGCTGTATGAGGATGGGAGATTCCGACTTTCCTGCAAAAGAGGGGAGAAGGGTTTTTGTAGGTGCATGGTTTGATGAAGAGTGGTTTAAGCAATCCCTTTTTGCAAAAAAAAGAATTTACGGAATTCTCAAAAAGAAGGCAGAAGGTTGGTATCCAGACTTTATAGAGGATGGTTACTTTGTGCCAAAAGAAGCAACTCGTTTTGATGGAGCATATGACAGAGCTCCCTCCAACAAAACATATAGAGAAATACAAAAAACATTAAATGGAAACAAAATGCTCGGGATTTTAGGCCTTCCAAAAAGTTTTCATCTCGCAAAAGCAGACACAAAAATATTAAACTGAACACGCTTGGGAGGACTCGAACCTCCAACCTATGCCTTAGGAGGGCATCGCTCTGCCAGTTGAGCTACAAGCGCTTATTCAGCACACGCTCGGCAGGACTTGAACCTGCAACCTTCGGCTCCGCAAGCCGACGCTCTGCCAGTTGAGCTACGAGCGCAAAAATTTTTAACCTTTAAACTTTTCCCAAGATTCAGGCAAAGCTTTTTGCTCTTCTGGCAAAAGAGCATCAATTGCCTTTACAACCTGCTCAGTGAAGACTTTTGCTGAATCTGTCGTTAGTTTGTTTTCAATAAAATCTTTTGAATCTATGGGATCTCCAAAAACAATATCCAAAGGACACCTTTTTGGAACCCTTGTTCCCTTTGGGAAGGATTTGTGAGAACCTATTATCCCAACAGGAACAACGGTTGCTTTTGACCTGTGGGCAATAGTTGCAGCCCCCGTTCTTGCCCAATGGGGCTTAAATCTCCCATCAAGACTCCTTGTTCCTTCTACAAAAAGACAAATATCCCAACCCCCGGCAAGAACATCAATTGCTATCCTTATGACGCTAATGCCAGCAGATTTGCCAGTCTTGTAAACAGGAACCTGACCCCAAGATTTCATTCCAGCACCTAAAAGACCCTTGAATAAAGCTGATTTTGCCAAAAAACGAACAGGTCTAGGCCTTGAGGAAACAATAAGGGGGGGATCTAGGTGGCTGGTATGGTTTGCCACAAAGATAATTGGTTTTATCTTTTTAAATTTATCCTTTTTACTAAACCAAAAGGAGTTGCAAAGAAGCAGGAAAGCTCTACAGCTATTTACAGCACACCAGTAAGAGGGAATGCTAAAAGGGTATTTTTTAGGATTTTTCAACATAATCACAAATCAAAGAAACAACTTCTTCTACTTTCAATAAGGTTGAGTCTATACAAAAAGCACCATCAGGAACAACAAGAGGGTTGTTTTTCCTTGTCTTGTCCTTGTTGTCTCTTTCAAGGATTCCATCACCAGCTCCCCTTATTTCGAGGTTTCTTCTTTCAACCCGCTGTTCAAGAGATGCGTCAAGGTAAATTTTCCAACCTGCATCTGGAAAAACAACAGAACCAATATCTCTGCCCTCTATGATGACATAGTCATAATCACACCAAACATCACATGTAATCAGGTTTTTTATAAACCCAGAAACCAAAAAACGGTTTTTCTTGTCTTTCGCGATTTCACTACTTTTTTTATCACAAACTTCACCATAAAAGTCACTCGTTATATTTTTTGAATCATTTTTCCGAACTATCTCCATGGTGTTAAGGAGGCTCCACTCGTTCATATCTATCATCTGAGCCAAGGCGCTTTCCGAACCCCCAAGAGAAGCGAGAATTTTTCCATAAAGAGCATCATGCGCAATCATTCTGTAAATAAGCCCACTGCTAATGCAACCAGAATTGCCTAAAGCCTTTGCAAGATTTTTTGAAACTGTTGTTTTTCCAGAGCCAGCAGGGCCATCAATCGATATTATCCTAAAGTGGTTCTTCATTGTGCAACCCACTCAATTGGAGGGTATCCTGACGACCAATGTGTAGTTTTTCCATCTTTGATTTTGAAAAATATGGGAAACCTTCCAGTTTTTTCATTTTCACCACAAAAAGAAAAACAAAAAGATCCAACAAGCTCTTCAATTTCTGAAATCTTTATTTTCCCAATCCAAGGCACGGGGTCTTTTTTTAGGAAATCAACATTGACACCCAAATCCAATTCCAAAAACCTGACATTTTCTAGATCCAAAAATTCTTTTTTTGGAACCCTGTATGGATGCTCAACAACAACCCACCCTTCCTGCAGCATGCTGAAGGGAAGGTTTTTTTCCTTTGTTTTAGTGAGCCAGCTCTTTTTCAAAAGCGCCTCTTCTTCTTGACTTAGGCGATCTATAGATTCCAAGATTGAAAACTTTTGTGAGATTCCCTTGCTGTCATTTAGCCAAAAAACAAAATTACCCTCTTCAAATTCCCTTTCCGGATAAACAACAATGTCTGACTTTGAAAAATTGCTAGCTGGAAGGAATTCAGAAATAAACTCTTCAAGATCTCCTTTAAACAAATATCCTTCAGGGACAGCAACCCTCACTTCGTAGAGGGGAGAATAGATTAAAAAATCATACAAAAGACTTACAAGCTCTTCAAAACTCCCTGATTCAAAATCTAAAAGTCTCTTTGCTGGGAAGACATGCAATTCAGGCATTGCAGCTGAAAAGCTCAAGGATGCATTTGGTTGAGGTGGCGTTGAGGCTGGTTTTGTTTTTGGGACGGCAAGAAAAACAAAAAGAAAAACCAGAACAACAACTAATTTATTTTTGAACATTTTCATAATCCAATTTTTTATAGATCATCTTTGTTTGGAAAATGCTAACCACGTTGAAAACTATAAAGTAAAAAATCAATCCTGCAGGAAAGAAAAGACCCCAAATTAAAATCATAAATGTAAATATTTTTGGATTGAAAGGTTGCGGCATTGCATCTTCGCCCTCTTTTTTTACTGGCATCATTTGGTTTTGATAAAGAATTGTTGTCAGAAGATAAAAAGCCAACAAGAGTAATGCTGGCCAATAAAAACTTATGAAGTTTGGGTCATTTCCCCATGGAGAAGGCAAAGCCGTTGCCCCAGGAAGCCTTTGAGCTTCACTAAGGGTTGGGACAGTACCAACGGGAGTTGCTCCAAGATTGACGCCAAACAGGTCTTGAGTTAGGAACACACCATTGTTTATTGAGTAGTCTCTAAGCATTCTAAAAAGGGCGATGATAATTGGGAATTGAATAAACATTGGTAAGCACCCAGCCAGGGGGTTTGTTTTGTGTTTTTTATACAACTCCATTGTTTTTTGCTGGTATTCCTGAGGATTTTTACTCTTCAGGGAATCAAGTTTTTTAAGCTCTGGGGCCATTTTTTGCATCAACCGTTGATTTTTCATCTGTTGAAAAGTTAATGGGTAAAGAGCTGTTTTGACCATGACTGTAAGCAAGACGAGGTCCACTCCGTAAGAGCCCGTGAAAGAATGGATCATTTCAATAATAGAAAAAAAGGCTTTTGCAAGAAATTCTGTCATGTCAAAGGGTCATCTCCCCCCTTAAAAAAGGGATTACACTTCAAAACCCTCGAAACAGAGAGAGCAAGGGCTTTCCAAGCATTGTATTTTTTAAAAGCTTTCAAAGAATACTCTGAGCAAGTTGGAGAAAACCTGCAAGAGGGAGGAAACATGGGGCTGATTTTTTTTCTATAAAAAACAATCAAAGATACAAAAATTTTATTCATTTTCCCAACACTCTAGCACAGATTTCAAAACCTTGTCCAGGTTTTTGCCTGGGTCAGAAGTTATCCTTAAAATTGCTGTTTTTGATTTTATCTTTTCTGCCTTTTTCCAAAACCAAAAACGTATTTTTCTTTTAACCGAGTTTCTTTTAACCGCGTTGCCGTATTTTTTTGGGATGACAATTCCAAGACGGGGTTGCAGGGAGTTTGTTTGCAGGAAGAAGAGCTCAATCCCATTTGTTATTTTATGAAACTTTCTAGGGGTTTTTTTAGGGTGAAAATAAAACCAACCACGCAGGCTGGAACCCCAAAAAGAACTTTTGGACAAACTAGTGGGTGAGCCTGGCTCTACCCTTGCGCCTTCTTGCTCTAACAACAGCCCTTCCTCCAGGGCGAAGCATTCTTTTCCTAAAGCCATGGACACGCTTTCTGTGCCTTTTTTTTGGTTGATATGTTCTTACTGTACTCATTGTGCAACGAGCAATTCTAACAGATTAATTTAAATTCCTCTGAAAAATCATCCCTGTGCCATTTCCTCCCCCGAGGCATAATGTGGCAAAAGCTAATCCACCTGTTTCCTTTAATTGTGAGGTTAATGACACCGCTATCCTTGCTCCCGAGCACCCAATTGGATGACCTAAGGAAACAGCCCCCCCTAAGCGGTTCAACTTCTCTGGCCCTAAACACAACTCTCTTTCAAGAGCAACCATCTGACACGCAAATGCTTCATTTATTTCAATTCTTTCAAAATCATCAACACCTAAGCCAAGATTTGTTTGTAAGTTTTGAAACACTGCAAGAGGGCTCATTAAAACCTCTTGTGGGGGGACCCCGGCATCCACGCCATCCCTGATCCAGCACAAGGGATTAAGATTCCTTTCCTCTACAGCGCTACGCGAAGCCAAAACAACCGCAGCTCCACCATCATTGATTGAGGAAGAGTTTCCGGCTGTCACCTTTCCTCCCTTTTTAAAAACGGGCTTCAATGAAGCTAATTTCTCAAGGGAGGTTTCTCTCGGGCCTTCATCACAATCCAACACTCCTCCTGGAGTTGAAACTGAAGCAATTTCACATCCCAGGCTTTTTGCCTGAGAGGTTGATTTCAAATGGCTATTACATGCGTATTCATCCATGTCTTTTCTCGACACTTTATATTCTTCAGAAACCCATTCCGCTGCTTCGCCCATGTGTTTTTTACTATAAGCATCTGTTAAACCATCTGCAAGCATCCCATCTTCAAGAAACAT
>CAZDPU010000027.1:4644-9917 GCA_964507645.1 uncultured bacterium | reverse complement strand
TTCTTCAAGATATCTACGCATTTCACCGCTACTCCTTGAGTTCCACAGACCTCTACTGTCCTCCAGTCGACCAGTTTCCACAGCAATTTCTCAGTTGAGCTGAGAGCTTTCACTATGGACTTATTCAACCGCCTACAAACGCTTCAAGCCCAGTAATACCGGACAACGCTCGCCCCCTACGTGTTACCGCGGCTGCTGGCACGTAGTTAGCCGGGGCTTCCTTACGAGGTACCTTCAAACAAGATCCATTTCCTGACCTTGTCCTTATTCCCTCCTGACAGTGGTTTACAATGCGTAGCACCTTCATCCCACACGCGGTATCGCTGCGTCAGACTTTCGTCCATTGCGCAAAATTCCCTGCTGCTGCCTCCCGTAGGAGTCAGGGCCGTGTCTCAGTCCCCATGAGGCCGGTCACTCTCTCAAGCCGACTACCCGTCGTAGCCTTGGTAGGCTTTTACCCCACCAACGAGCTGATAGGAAGCGGGCCCATCCAAAAGCAGAGGCCATAATTCGACCACCATTTGATTTCGAAAAACATTATCCGGTATTACTGGACCCTTCGGTCCTCTATCCCAGTCTTTTGGGCAGGTACCCACCTGTTACTCTCCCGTTCGCCGCTAGATTTCTTCGGAGAAATCAAACTAACAAGTTAGTCTTCATTCAAGTGAAAATATCTCGCTCGACTTGCATGCATTAGGCGTACCGCAAGCGTTAGTCCTGAACCAGGATCAAATCCATAAATAAAAAATTTGTTTTCATGAATTTTAAATGGACCTTATAACCCTAAGTTCAATACACTGGATTTTCATGTAATCCAATTTTAAAATTGACTTGCGCCCTACTCTATAATTTTCTTCATTTACACGTCGCCAACAAAAAGGGCAACAATTTCCCATTCTAACACTAAAAAAGAATTTGACAAAAAGAAAATCGGTTATTTAAAAATTTGCGTAATACTTGTTTCCTCATTAATCGCCTTGATTGCATCAGCAAAAAGAGGCCCTACTGAGAGAACAGTGAGTTTTGGAAAGTTTTTTGGTCTTGGAAAAGTGTCTGTGACAATGACACCAGTTAAATTTGAATCTTCTAATTTTTTATGAGCATCTTTTGAAAATATCCCATGAGCAGCAACAGTGTATACCTCTTTTGCACCTTTCTCCAAAAGAACATTTGCTGAATTTATCATCGTCCCTCCGGTGTCAATCTCATCATCAACAAGAATCGCTACCTTGTCTTTAACGTCCCCCACGATGTTGATAATTTCAGTTTTATCATTGTTGCCTACCCTTCTTTTATCTATTACTGCAAAAGAACTCCCCAGCCTTTTTGCAAAACGCCTCACCCTTTGAGCGCTTCCTGTGTCTGGTGAAACTGCAACAACCTTGTCTCCAGTCATTCCTGACTCAAGAAAATATCTAGACAAAACAGGCTCTGCAAGCAACTGATCACTCGGACCATCAAAAAAACCCTGTATCTGCTCTGCATGCAAATCCATTGCAAGAATCCTATCAACACCTGAAGATGAAAGCAATTTTGAAACAAGTTTTGCAGTTATAGGAACTCTGGGTTGATCTTTTTTGTCTGTTCTTGCATAAGGATAATAAGGCAAGACAACAGTGATTCTTTTTGCACTTGCTCTCCTAAAAGCATCGACAGCTATCAGTATCTCCATGAATCGATCATTTACAGGCGGGACACATGTTTGAACAAAAAAAACATCTTTTCCACGAACGTTTTCGAGTATTCTTGCAAAAATATTATCATTCGCAAATTTGAAAATCTCAATATCACTAAGGTCAATACCGATCTCAGAACAAATTGACTTTGCCAAATCAGGATGACCAGTTCCACTAAAAACTTTCAGATTTTTAGAAATCATGATGTCTTTATTCTAGAACTTCTTAACTTAGGATTAAAAACTAAATGCAGGAAAAACATATTAATTTTTGCTTATTTTCTACAGAATGATGAATTCAAATAACCAAAACTGGAAAAAACTGATGGAAGCAATCAGTTTAGAAAGAGATGAAGAAATAAATTTCCATAGAAATGAAATAAAAGAACTGAAGCCTGAAGAGAGGGAGAAACGTGGACGAGCAATCCTTAACCTAAAAGGAAAAAATGTAGGTTTCGTCATTGGTGAAAGATCTTTAACAGAATTTACAGCTAATGAAAAAAAAGACAAGACCGATATTCGTAGAGGGGATGTTGTGAGGCTATCAAAAATGCAAGAACCAGAAAAAGAAATTGCACTTGGGACAGTCTGGTCAATGTCAAAAAAAATCTCAATAACTACGGAATCAAGATTAAAAATCGAGAAAAGATGCCTTTACAGAATTGATTTAGCAGCAAATGACATTACGTATAAACGAATGGAAAATGCAATTAATAAATTTTATGAACCTCAAGGCAGTGGCAGGAGAACTAGGGATAAGATTTTCAAGAAAGAAAATCGCTGGGGAAGGGTTCCGAAAAACATAAAAAAACCAGAATATTTAAATCAGTCTCAATTAGAAGCATGGAAAATTGGCTTAAAGACACGAGAGGTCTCTTTTATACATGGCCCTCCTGGAACTGGCAAGACAACCGTTGCAACGCATATCGCAAATTCTGCTGCAAATGACAGAAAAGACAACATCTTGATATGCGCACCTTCAAATACAGCAATTGACAATATTGCATTCAAGCTTCTTGAGATGAAAAATAATAAATTTTTACGAATTGGACATCCTGCAAGAATGGCTGAAGGATTAGAAAAATATTGTTTAGATTACAAATTAGAAAATACAAAAGATAAAAAAATCGTCAAACTGAGGACAGAAGCAATATTGGCAGCACAAGAATTAGGGGAACTCAAACATCCTGGAAGAAGTTTAATAAGAGGACAAACTGATGAAGAAATAATGTCTCTTAGCAAGAAAGGGTCAAATAACCGTGGATTGAGAAAAAACCAAATCAAGGTATTGCAAAATTGGGTGCGTTCAAAAAAAAAGAATAGTTCAATCTTTGAGAGCTTAAAAGAAGAAGAAAACAGATTCAAAGAAAAGAAGATCAAAGAAACAAAAATAATTCTTGCAACATGCAGCACAGGTGGTTCAGAAATTCTTGAGAATCATAATTTTGACCTTTGTATCCTTGATGAAGCAAGCCAAGCCCCAATACCTCTTGCTTTAATAACGATGTTAATTTCAGCCAGAATGATACTTGTAGGTGACAGCAATCAACTTTCACCAATCGTAAAAAACAGAAAAGCAATAAATCTTGGATTAAAGAATACTTTATTTGAATATATTCAAAAAGAAAAACCTCAAAATGGAACAATGCTGAAAACTCAATACAGGATGAGGGAAAAAATTCTATCTTTCCCTAATAAACAATGGTACGAAGGAAAAATAAAATCTGATAAAAAAGTTCTGAGCTATAAAAACATATTAAAAAAAACATCCCCATTTGGAGAGTCAGAAGTTATTGGAATTGATACGGCAGGGTTGTTTAAAGAAAACCTTACTAAAGAAGACCATTCATGGAAAAACCTGAAAGAGGCAAAGTATATAAAAAAGATAACAAACTATCTTGAAGAAAAAAAAGTAAAACCTTCCGCAATAGGAATAATTTCTCCATACAAAGCTCAAACAAAAGAGATAAAAAAGAAAATAAAAGAAATAGAAGTACACACAGTTGATGGCTTTCAGGGAAGAGAAAAAGACCTAATAATCATTTCACTTGTTAGATCTAACAAAAATAAAAACATTGGATTTCTTTCAGATGAAAAAAGGCTCAATGTTTCTTTAACAAGGGCAAAAAAACATTTAATAATAATTGGTGACAAAAAGACTTTCAGTAAAAATAAAATATTTAATGACCTTTGGGATTTTATTGAGAAAGAAGGCAAATATTTGAAATTAAAAAATGAAAAAAAACAATAAATTCATCCTTTACTCATTAGGTCATTTTGGCTTTACTTTACTAGGTTTTACTATGGCAACATGGATGCTGAAACACTATATGCCAACCCTTGAAGAGTCTACATGGTTAATTCCAGCTTCTTTTGTTACTTTGGTAACCGTGATTCCAAGAATTACAGATGCCATAAATGACCCACTGATAGCAAATTGGAGTGATAGAGCAGATACAAAATGGGGAAGAAGGTATCCATTCATGTTTTTCTCAATAATCCCTTTGATATTGACATTCAACCTAATATGGGCAAACCCTTCAGGAAATATCCATTCAGAAGAAAATGCTTGGTGGTGGTTCGGAATGCAGGTCTTATTTTTTATATTTTCAACATGCTATGTAGTTCCATACCTTTCACTTATGCCTGAAATTTCAAAACCAGGCGAAGAAAGGTTGAAAATATCTACATACCAGGGAGTTGCAAGGCTTTTTGGAATGCTTGCTTGTCCAATAATCATCAAAATATTTCAACCTGAATACGGATTGCCTGGAACGGTAAAGATCATCTCTTTTATAGCAATGTTTTTTTTGATTACCCCATTCTTCAGTCCTTTCAAGGTAAAAAAAACCTACAACAAAGAAGAAAAACCCAAGCTTTTCAGCTCAATGGCAGGAGCAATTAAAAGTAAACCTTTTGTTATATTCCTATCAACACATTTTATTTATCTAATATCCGTAATGGTCGCATTAACAACAATAACATACGTTCCAGCGAACATGGGCATTCCTCAAGAAATGCAAATAAGTTTTTCTGCAATACTCCATTCCATAACATTAATCACAGCAATCATTGTCACAAAGGTATATTGGCTGAATGAAAAAACAAAAAACAAAATCCAACTTAAAAAATCATTTATTGTCTCTCTGCTGGTTTTTGGATTGCCAATGTCAATTATCACATTCTCGCAATCACAAGAGTTGGCGATCGTCTTGATGCTTATTGCAGGTTTTGGACTAAGCGGCTTATTTGTTGTTCCTTATGCCTTTCTTGCAGATATAGTCCAATCAGAAAACATAAGAACGAAAGAGAACAAAGAATGTATTTTTTATGGGATTCAAGGACTTGTTCTTAAGAGCTGTTATGGGTTAGGCCCTTTTATTGTCCTATACCTTCAAAACCTCTTTCCTGAACAAGGGTTGAAGATGATAGGTATTTTTATAATTATTTTTTCTATAATTTCAACAAGCATATTTTTGAAATATCCAGAAAAAGAAATCAAAAAAACAATCAGAAACCACTAAGCTCAAAAAGACTCCCAGCTGTCGGCTTCATTCTTCTCTTCCTTTTTTACAGGGGTTTTCCTGGTTGTTGTTGT
>CAZDPU010000027.1:0-4544 GCA_964507645.1 uncultured bacterium | reverse complement strand
TGTCGGCTTCATTCTTCTCTTCCTTTTTTACAGGGGTTTTCCTGGTTGTTGTTGTTTTTGAAGGGGTCCCTGTTGTCTTTACAACCTTCCTGGTTGTTGTTGTTTTTGAAGGGGTCCCTGTTGTCTTTACAACCTTCCTGGTTGTTGTTGAATCAATATCTTTAACCTGGTTTGGCAATTTACCTATTTTTTTAAAAACCAAATTCAATCTTGGCAAAAGATATTCAAGAGCATTGTCCTCTGCTTCCTTCTTTGAAAAACCCCTGCCGCTACCAACTTTTTTCCCAATTAAAAAAATATCTGCACGAAATTTGTTTCGAGGTATTTTTGCATACTTGTAAACAGGATCTTCAGAAAGCTCTTTTGCTGAGATTTCTTGAAGCATTGACTTTAATGGCTTGAAAGATCTTTCTCTCACCATCTTTATAGTGATGTCAGTAAACAATTCAGAAATGACTTTTTCAACACTCTTGATTCCAGAATGCAGAAAGAGAGCCCCGAGAAAAGACTCAAAAGAATCGGGCAGAAAAGATTTCAGCCTAGCTTTCGTTGCACCTTTTGAAACAGTCTTAAATCCGATATCTTCAGCAATTGAACCAATTGAAGATCCAGAAACTATATTGCCCTTAACACTTGACAAAACACCCTCATCTTCATCTGGAAAATTCTCATGTAACAGTTTTGTTATGCAAAACTGAAGACAAGAATCTCCTAAAAACTCAAGCCTTTCTGAATGTTTTATTTGCTCGTAAGAAGGAATTGGAGACCTCTGAAAGCCCTCTATTGCAGAGCAAAACGGTTTTAAAAAACTTCTAGGGAACCCAAACCTACTACTTAAATCATTAAATAGGCTCCCTAGCTCATCGCTAGGATTCATTTGTTTCTAAGATATCTTTTCTAAGATTACTTCAACGAGAGCACCTACGGAAGCATCCATAAGTTGTTCTTGCTCCTCATCATCAAATGTAAAATCAAACTCTTCTTCAACAGCCATTGTCAATTCATACATTTCTAAAGATCCCATTTGTAAATCCTCTTCGAGCTTGGTATCTTCAGAAATAGCATTCACATCTATTGAAGGATTGCTTTCTTCTATTAAATTTTTAAGACTTGCTATAACAGATTCTCTATTCGCCATCTTGGCCTCCTTGATCATTTTGTTTATCGCCATAGTAACCACAATGTGCACACATGTGATGGTTTTTTCTTAGACGATTGCATTTAGGGCAAGGGCTGAGGAGAGTAGTGGCTCCTCGGCTCTTCCATTGAGCATGCCTTCTTCTAGACCTGCTTCTGCTCATTTTCTTTTTTGGTACGCCCATAATTTTTACCTATTCTAATTTATATTTTTGAAAACAGGGGCGGCCGGGCTCGAACCGACGACCTTCGGTTTTGGAGACCGACGCTCTACCAAGCTGAGCTACACCCCTAAATCAAATGGAGATTTTATCATCAACGATTGGAGTTAATCCATTTTTTTATCAAAAAAACCTTCAAATCATCTATTGCCTCTTCCTTATTTTCATATTCGTCTGAAACAATCAGTTCATCTGGAGAAAAAATATTCCAAAGCCATATGTCATCATTTTTAAATAGAGACCCTATCTCTGCCTCTTCTGAATTCAAGACTAAGAAATAATCTTTTTCAGATTCAACAAATTCAAGTGGAAAAATTGAAGATATTTGATTTTCTTTTTTTTGGGCTGGTTCTGAAAGCATTAAAAAATCCTTGTAAGAATCTTTCAAATCTTCGAAAGAATACCCTTCCCCAATGTCAACAACAACCTTTTTCCATTTTTTCTCATACAAGAAATCGAAACTTTCCTCAAAAGAAACCAATTGCAAATTTGAACAATGGTTCAGTCCGACTATTGGAACTTCTTCAAACGTTAATTCAATTCCCTCAAAGTCATATTGAGCCTCAATAAGAAAATCTATCCTCCCTGGCCAAAGAGCAAGAAGATCTCTATTCCTAAAAGTATCGAGCCACGAAATAACAATTGCAAAATCATACATACCTTGAGTCTCTAGGAGGATATCCTTCAAGACCTCTTCAGGTTGAATATACCCCCAACCCGGATTGATATTTATCGGGTCCATAAGAGAAAAAACCAAAACATCATTGCCATCCCAATTTAATATTTTGTATCTTGGCACATCCTGAAAAATACTTGTTGACATCACCATTTCAATGTTATTGTGCTTCAGGGATTCTGAAAAAATATCCTCAGGGAGCATCTCTGCCTCATTTGGCCCAAGAACGAGCAAGTCATAATCCTGCAAGTCCAACAATGAAATAGCCACATTGAAATTATCAAAATCAGATTTCTTGATAAGGTTCCCGACATTCATCTTGAAAGAGAAATTCTCCAAAGTTTCGACATCCTTGATGAATTCCCCTTGTGGAATCAAACCCCCAACACCCACATCGCCGCACTCACAAATATCAAACCTGCTTAAATTGGAACCTGAATAGAGAAATTTGCTATTAAGAATGAATGTTAGAAATAAAATTAGCACATTGACTATCCTATGGTGAATGCAAAAATATGAGTGCTTTAAAAATAAAAGCAAGAAATGACGAGTTCAACCTGAAGAAAATCTTCAGCGGTGTTTTTTTTGATTCAGAGAAAGATATCCATTTTCTCCAGATGGAAACAAATGGCACAAAGATATGGACGAAGATCAAGCAAAAGGATGGTGTCGTATCGTTGAGTCTTGAACCAGCCTCAAGAATACCCTCAAAGGCAACAAACCAGATATTTTCTGAAATCCTTGAAAAAATGAGAGAAGAGAACGAGTTGGAAACCTTGACTCAATATGCAAAAGAGAAATGGGTTTCAAGCAAAAATGAGATTCATAGATCTCAAATTTCAGATTCCTGCTTTGAGGGGATGTCAATTGAAATCGGATTCGGAAAAGGAACATGGCTGCTTGAACAATCAAGAACCAGCAAATGGCTTGGCATTGAACAAAGCAGATACTCAGTCGACCAAATCAACAAAAAAGCTGACAATAACCTAAGAATCATCCATTCTCCCGCATCTTTAGTGATTGAAAGAATTCCCGAAAGGCAAATTGAGAGATATGTATGCATATGCCCTGACCCATGGCCAAAGAAAAGGCACCAGAAAAGGATATGGCTTGATGGGAACTCACTAAAGGGCATCTCAAGGACATTGAAAGATGGCGGTTCCTTCTCTCTTGCAACTGACCATGAACAGCTTGCCGGCTACTTCACGGAACTCTTGGAAGGTAATGAATGGTTTGACGTTTCAGAAAGCGATGAAATTGATGAAATGATTTCCTACAGCAAATATGCGCAGATCGGAAAGAGTGAATCAAGGGAAATGCACAAGTGGCACCTTGTCAAGAAAAAGCATCCTGAAAGCAGCCCTAAAAAAACTTTCTCCAAGGACCCTATCCAACTGCCAAACTCTCTTGAAGCACTTAATCAACTCAGGAAAGAATCCCCTGAAATCCAATCGGAACATGGGGTGCTAAAGATCAAGGAACTCGCATCAAACAAGGATAGTGAGATATTGCTTTCCTTGATATATGTTGACAGCCTTGGAAACAGCCAACCATTCCTTTATGTCTTTGACGGCAAGAGTTGGCAATTCGATGAATTCACGAAACCTGCAATTGACTATGGCTTGATGAATCTGTTAAGCAGGGTCTGAAAACAGGTCATCTCAAAGCCTTGTCACTCATGTTTGTCATCAATGGTCATACGGAAGAACGTCACCCTCACCTGGACCGGGCATATACCGAGTTCGTAAATCTTTATCATGGATTTCTTGTACTTCGGAACATGAGAGTATATCGCCGCCGCCTGCAGCCCCACACTCGTCAGCCTCGCCAAGAAAACTGCTTTCCCTTGTCTCATAGTAGAACATTGACAGCATCGCCTTGGCAAGATCCTTCTTTGTTGTTTTCCATGTGTCGGTTGCTATCAATCTGAAAGCCTCAAAGTCCTCGTCTTCGCCGGTGTTGGAGACCAGCCAGAAAAACCATGTGTCGCCTTCTTTTGACAGGTAATATTCATCATGCCTGCTGCCGAACCCTTCATAATACCAATCGCACCTGCCTATGCATTCAGGTTTTCCTGGTATGAGTTTTTTTATGTCATCCCATGGCACTACATCCCACATCCAGCTCTGCAAGCTATCTTGAACCTCACTGTCCTCCATGATGCCAGAATAAATGTCCATGCCTTCTTTCTCGAGCGCTATTTCAAAAAGATCCTTCATCTTCTCAAGGTCTTTCTCCTGCTTTGAGTTTGCGCTTATCCGATCGTAGGCACCTTCGCACCAAGTTAAAGTTTTTTTCATTTCCATATCTCCTTTAGGCTACTGGCAGATTCCGACCACATCCCAAATGCTACCCAAACCCTCAAGCCACTCGCCATTTTTGTTGCAGCCCTGCCAGTCATAGCCCTGCTCGTCATATTTCGTTCCAGTGATCTTGTGGCGTTTGTCAAAGATGCTAAAACCGCTTTTGTCATAGCCATTTCTGTCAAGGCCTCTTCTTCCATAGCGATC
>CAZDPU010000026.1:8058-11516 GCA_964507645.1 uncultured bacterium | reverse complement strand
GGTCCAGATTTGATTCAGGAGATGGGACAATTGAAACATCAGGAAAAGAAAAAAATCAAATTTATTACTTCACGGCCAAATGGTGCATCCCTTGTAGGGCTGTTGAAAAACATGTTTGGGAAGATTCTGAAGTAGTTGAATTTCTTCAAAGTTCAAATTGGAAATTTATAAAGGTTGATTTGACTGAAGAAAGTGAAGAGGAATCTGAATTTAGAAAAAAATATAATGTTCCCGGCCCCCCCTCTCTGATCCTTATGTTTAACGAGGTTGAATCTGGGAAGCCACCGGTTGTTCATATAGGAGAGTTTACAAAAGATGAATTTTTTGAACTTGTTAACTCTTTTTAATAAAATAGGAGAGAGCTTATGAAAAAGAAAAAGAAAAACAACTTCTTGGAGCACTTGAGAAGAAACATCTTGAGAGGGTTGTTGTCCCTCATACCAATTCTTTTAGTTTTTAAGGTAGCTGAACTTACTTACATTGCTATAGACAAAAACGTAATGAGCTTAATTGAGCCTTTGATAAAGGTTGAGATTCCAGGGCTCGGGCTTGTTGTCCTGGTGATTTTCTTGTACTTTATGGGAGTGCTTATAAACAACATTTTTGGAAAGAGCATTTTGGCCCTTTTTGAATCTTGGGTTTCTAAGATTCCAATCGTTGGACAAACGATGAGTGTCGGAAAGCAGTTAGCAGAGTCTTTGTCTCCTGAGGAGAGAAAGGCTTTTGACAAGCCTGTTTTAGTTCCTTATTTAAAGGATGGACAGTGGACTGTTGCATTCATTTGTGGAGATATACATGACGAAAAAAGCAAGAAGGATTTGGTAAAGTGCTTTATTCCGATTCCCCCAAACCCAGCAACTGGCTGGGTTGTTTTTGTGGAGAAAGACAAGATAAGAGATACGGGTTGGACAAATGAAGAGGCAATGAAGGCAGTCATCTCACTTGGTATAGTTACTCCAGAAAAAATCAAAAAATAATGGAATTTGCTGCTGGTTTTTTTCTGGGTGCTTTTTTACTTTATGTTTGGCAAGAAAGAAAATACAAATTGGAGATTAGAAAAAACCAAGAAAAACACGAAGAAGATCTTCATGATGAAAAAAATTCCTTGGGTGAGCATGGAAAATTACTTTTAGAAACCAGTAAAAGCGATTTTGCAGACAAGTTAAGAGAAGAGCTTTCAGGTTTCCAACAAGGTGTTTTAAAAGACCTTAAAAAAGATTTAATTGAGCAAAAGCAAGAAACAGCCAGGCTTAACAATCAGTTGGACTTCCAAAAAGAAAATCTTGAGAAATTAACAGACTCAGCAGAGACGCTTCGTGATGCAATGGGGGGAAATCCCAGAGTTTCGGGAGAAACCGGTGAATGGCAACTTGAATCACTGCTTGAAAACAATGGGCTTATAAGGAATGAGAATTATGAAGTTCAGGAATCAATTGGCTCAGGAAGGCCAGACATTGTTGTGAAGCTCGACAATAAAAGAAAAATTATTATTGATTCAAAGTTTATTACAAAAAAATATTTGGAATATGTAGAGAGTGGAGACAAGGCAGATTTAAATGAACATATACAGAAGTTAAAAAACACCGTAAGAGATTTAAGCAAGAGGGTGTATCAAAAAAAATCAAAAAATTCTTACGATCATGTTGTTATGTATATCCCAATAAATGATGCTCTTTTGAGTGTTGTAAAACATGATAAAGATTTCTTGTCCTATGCCAAAAACCAAAAGGTTTTGGTTGTTTGTCCCATTCTCCTTATGCCTTATATAAATACCATTGCAAGATTTTGGCAATCAGAAAAACGTGAAAAAAATCATGAAAAATTAGTTGAACTTGTTACAACAATGTATGAAAAATATGCAGGTGTTACTGACAATATACAAACAGTGAAAAATGCTTTTGACAAACTTGACAAGAAGTTAACAGGAAGAGGGGGTTTTTCAAGACAGCTGGAAAGAGCAAAGGATCTTGGAATCAGCCCTAAAAATCAGATAAAAGAGAGAAATTTAGAAGAGGAATAATGTCTCTAACTCCTTCGTATATGACTCCTTTGGGCACCGAGATGCCAGCATTTCTTCTCCCTGAAGTGGTTTCTGGCTCAGATATCGACTCAGGTTCTTTCGAGGATAAGCCAGTTTTGGTGATGTTTATCTGTGCGCATTGTCCCTATGTTGTTCATATAGAGTCTCAACTCTCGTTGCTGTCTTGCGATTACAAAGACAAGGTGAATCTCATTGCTGTTTCAAGTAATGATATTATTAGCCATCCTCAAGATTCTCCAGAAAAATTAAAGGCTCAGTCAGAGAAAAATAATTTTGATTTTCCTTATTGCTTTGATGAAGATCAGTCAGTTGCAAAAGCTTTCAATGCGCAGTGTACTCCTGATTTTTTTCTTTTTGACAATCAAAAAAAGTTGGTTTATAGAGGGCAACTTGATAACAGCAGGCCCGGAAATGACTTTCCTATTGACGGAAAAGACCTGAGGAAAGCCATAGATTTATTGCTAAACAAACAAGGGATATCTGAAAATCAACTTCCAAGTATGGGTTGCAATATCAAATGGAGACAGTAGATGAGAGTAAATAGCCTTGTAGGAAATACACCCCTTCTCGAATTAAGAAGATTGTCTCCAGAAGGCAGAAGTGTTTTTGGAAAAGCTGAATATTTAAGTCCTGGTGGATCTGTTAAAGACAGGATAGGTTTTTTCATGATTGAAAAAGCTATAGAGAGAGGGGAACTCAAGCCAGGACAAACTGTTATTGAACCTACTGCTGGAAATACTGGGATTGCATTGGCATTAGCGTGTTCTTTTTATGGGTTAAAAATGATTGCAGTTATGCCGGGAAGGTTTTCTGAAGAAAAAGAAAAGATTATTGTTGCTTTAGGGGGAAAGGTTGTTAGGACTCCTACAAAAGATGGTATTGAGGGAGCTATAAAGAAAGCACATGAGTTAGAAAAAGACTTGAATGGGTGGGTTCCTTTACAGTTTTCAAATCCTGACAATGCTCAAGCTCATTTTGAAACAACCGGTCCGGAGATTTATTCTCAATTAAAAGAAATAGATGTTTTTGTTGCGGGCGTAGGCTCTGCTGGAACATTTGTAGGTGTTTCGAAATATCTTAAAAAAAATAATAAAAATATAAAATGTGTTGCTGTTCAGCCTGAAGGATCTGTTTTACTTGGGGGCAATCCAGGACCTCATAAAGTTGAGGGTATAGGCGTTGACGACATGGAGACAGTAAAGCTTTGGGAAAAAGATTTGCCAGATCAAGTTATTACTGTTTCTGACAAGGATGCTCATGTTGTTACAAAAAGGTTAGCAATGGAGGAAGGTCTTTTGGTAGGGGCTTCTTCTGGAGCACTTGTCTTTGCTGCTTTAGAGGTTGCAAAAGCATCTCCCAAAGGGACAAATATAGTTACTTTGCTTTGTGATTCTTCGGAAAGATACATATCTAAAAA
>CAZDPU010000026.1:0-7958 GCA_964507645.1 uncultured bacterium | reverse complement strand
GGACAAATATAGTTACTTTGCTTTGTGATTCTTCGGAAAGATACATATCTAAAAACATTTATTCATATTTTGAGGATTGGGAAAAATAATGAAAAAGAAATTTGACACTAAGTGTATTCACAACAAAAAAGGTATAGATGAAGCTACAGGGAGTGTAATGCCTCCAATAAATCTATCTTCAACTTTTGCTCAAAAAGAACCTGGAAAACCTTTGTCTGATTATGAGTATATTAGAAGCGACAACCCAACAAGGTCTGTTTTGGAAAGTTTTTTAGCCACTCTTGAAAATGGAAAATATGCAGTTAGTTTTTCAAGTGGCATGGCTGCTGTTGCTTCTATTACAAGATTGGTAAGAAAAGGGGAAACTTTAATTGCTGGAGATGACTTGTATGGTGGTACAAGTCGATTTATGAGAGATTTTTTAGTGAAAGAAGGGATTGATGTTCGGCATGTAGATACTACTAATCCTGAAAAAACAAAAAATTGGAAAGATGCTTCTTTGATATGGATAGAGACACCAACAAACCCCTTGTTGAAAATTACTGATATATCAAAAATAAAAAAATTAGCACCTCAGGCAATATTAGTTGTTGATAATACCTTCATGAGCCCAAAATTTCAAAATCCTTTGGATTTTGGAGCTGATATTGTTATGCATTCTTCAACAAAATACATAGGAGGACATTCTGATGTTCTTGGAGGTGCAGCAATAACAAACAGCAAGGACTTAAACTCTAGGTTGAGAAAGGTACAAAACGACACAGGATCAGTTCCAAGTCCGTTTGATTGTTATTTGCTTACAAGGGGAATAAAAACACTTTCAATAAGAATGGACAAACATGAGAAAAATGCAAGGTTTATTGCAGAAAATTTATCAAATAACAAGAATGTTGAAAAAGTTTATTGGCCTGGGCTCAAAAGCCATAAAGGGCATGAGGTTCATTCTTCTCAATCAAAAGGTTATGGGGGAATGGTTAGTTTTAAGTTAAGCAAACAAGTAAACCTTAAGGAATTCGCATCTCAAAGAAAATTTTGGACTCTTGCTGAGTCCTTAGGAGGAGTTGAAAGCTTGCTATGTGTTCCTTTTGACATGACACATTCCAGCATTGAAGAAAATATTCGTTTGGAAAAAGGGATTACTCAAAACTTAATCAGGCTTTCTTGCGGAATCGAAGACCACAATGATCTTTGGGAAGATTTGAAAAGAGGCTTAGGAGGGTGATTTGAAAAAAACTTCAAAATTTATTTTCATGGTTCATCCTCCAGAAGAAAAAGATTTATTCAGGATACCCCAGTTGAGATTTTTAAAAGGATTGCCAAAAGGCTTGCCTGAAAAAATAGTTGGGGGGCTGGGACCTTTTCCGCTTTTTAAAATAAAGGGAATCAAGTCTAAAAAAGGCAAAGAGGCAGAAGGGTGGGTTCTTGGTCTTCTAGCAACTCCAAAAATGATGATTCAGAAAAATCCTGAAAAAACTTATAAGTTATTGGTAAAAGCTTCTAAATGGGGTGAAAAATATGGAGCTTCAGTCATGGGGCTGGGGGCTTTTACAAGTGTTGTTGGTGATGCTGGGGTAACTGTCTCAGAAAGGAGTCCAATAAGTGTGACTACAGGAAATTCTTTGACAGTTGCTGCAACAATCAAAAGCATAGAAAGTGTTTTGAAGATTTCAAAAAAACCTATTTCTGAGGAAAAAATTGTAGTTGTCGGTGCAACAGGATCTATAGGAAAAGCAGTTGCAAAACTTTTAAGTAAAAAAGGTGCAAAGCTTATTTTGATTTCAAAAACCAATGACAAACTGAAAAAGCTTGCAAGGGAGATAGGAGATAATGTTATTGATTTTGGCACAGAGGTAAATCTTTTAAAAAAAGCAAAGATAATTGTTGGTGCAACAAGCTCTTCAGGGAAGGCAATACCTATAAATATTTTAAAAAGAGGATCAATAGTTGTTGATATAGCTTTACCTCCAGAACTTAGCAAAGAGGAGGCTGCAAAAAGAAAAGACTGCTTGGTCCTTGAAAGTGGAGAAATTCTTTTACCTGGAAGTCCTGAATTTTCTTACGATTGGCCTTTGCCAAAAAACATTGCTTATGCTTGTGAAGCAGAAACAATACTTTTATCCCTAACTGAACAATTTGATTTAGCCACCTTGGGAAGAGAGATCAATATAGACAAAGTTGAAAGGGTTTGGGAGCTAGCTGAAGAAAATGGATTTTTTTGGGCGGGATTTAGGTCCTTTGGAAAAGATTTATCAGAAGATGATGTGTCAAAATTTATCTTAAATTTTAGCCTCTAGTTTACTTTTTTACAGATGTATGGTAGAATTGTTAGGTACGAGTATTGTATTTTTTGGTTGTCTTAAGGTCTATATATTATGTGGAATAAATTTCATAGTGATTCGAAAAGAGTAATAATAAAAGCTCAGAAGATAGCTAAAAATCAAAAATCAGAGGCTTTAGAGCCAACACATTTGCTAACTTCTATTTTAAAAAGCCCAAATTCAAATGCTTACAAGATACTTGAATCAATGGGTGCAAAAATTACTGAACTTCTATCAAAGGTAGAGTCAATAATTCCAGAGGAAGGTGGGTCTGATTATGCGGTTTCTTTTTCATCTGAAACAAAAAGAGTTTTTGAATTAGCTTACGACGAAAGTAGACAGTTAAAAAAACCTCAAATAGCCAGCGAACATATACTTTCAGCAATTTTTAAGCATGGCGGTCCAGCTGGCAAGTGCTTAAGGGAAAGCGGTCTTTTCATAGGAGAACTCCAAGCAGAAATATCTAGTTTTTATGATGTTGAAGAAGATTCTCCTCAGGCTTCAAAGAAAGAGAAAAGGTCACTTCAAACTTTGGAGAAGTTTTCTGAAAATTTGACATCTTTAGCATCTGAAGGAAAGCTTGACCCAACAATTGGAAGAAAGCCTGAAATCGAAAGAATGATACACATTCTGAACAAGAGAATTAAAAACAATCCTCTTCTTATTGGTGAACCTGGGGTTGGAAAAACTGCAATTGTCGAAGGCTTGGCACAAAGGATAATAAATGAGGAGGTTCCTGACAAATTAAGAAATAAAAAAGTTTTTTCCTTAGATCTTGCGAGTGTTGTAGCAGGAACAAAATACAGAGGAGAGTTTGAAAATAGGATAAAAAAGATTCTTTCTGAAGTAAAGGCTGCAGATGGAATGATAATCCTTTTTATAGATGAAGTGCATACCTTGGTTGGAACTGGTGCTGCAGAAGGGGCTATTGATGCTTCAAACATACTAAAACCTGCCTTGGCTAGGGGAGAGCTTCATTGCATAGGAGCAACAACATTCACAGAATACAGAAAGCATATAGAAAAAAACCCTGCTTTGGATAGAAGGTTTCAAACAATTCAGGTTAGTGAGCCTACTGTTGAAGAGTCAGTTGAAATATTAAAGGGTTTAAGGTCAAGATATGAAGAGTATCATGGAGTTGAGATCAGTGACAGTGCGTTAGATGCTGCTGTGCAGTTAAGCCACAGGTTTATTACTGAGAGATTTCTTCCTGACAAGGCAATAGACTTGATCGACGAGGCTTCTTCTAAGGTTAGGTTGAACCTTTCTACAAGCTCTCCCGAAATGATGAAAATAAAAGAGAAAATAGAAAATCGAAAGAAAGAGAAAGAAAGCATAGGTAGCGAGATAAAAATACTAATTGAGGATCTTGAAGCAGAAAAACGTGAAGCTGTTTTGTCTAAAGACCTTGAAAAGGCTTCAATTTTGAGAGAAAAGATAACAAATCAAAGAGAAAAATTAGAAAAGGAAAACAAGAAGAAGCAAGGGATCAAAGAAGAGATTAATGAACTTGAGGTCGAGTTAGAGAAAGAGGAAGAGAGCGTAAGGGTTCTTCAAGAAGCTTTTGTTGACGATGATGCTGTTGCTGAAGTGGTCCATATATGGACAGGCGTTCCAGTTTCAAGGATAAGTAAGTCTGAATCAGAAAGGGTTTTAAGTATAGACAAGTTCATATCGAAGAGGATAGTAGGACAAAAACATGTGGTCTCAAAAGTCTCTTCAATATTGAGAAAGTCAAAAGCAGGATTGACTGACAGGTCTAGGCCACAAGGCAGTTTCTTGTTTCTAGGCCCAACTGGAGTTGGAAAAACAGAACTAGCAAAGATAATTTCAGAATTTTTATTAGGGGATAAAAAGAAAATAACAAGATTAGACATGTCTGAATATATGGAAAAACATACTGTAAGCAGGCTCTTGGGTGCTCCTCCTGGATATGTTGGATATGACGAAGGGGGACAGCTTTCTGAAGCAGTTAGGAAGCAGCCATATTCTGTTGTTCTTTTTGATGAGGTTGAAAAAGCCCATCCTGATATTTTTAATATACTTTTACAGATATTAGAAGAAGGAGAGCTTACAGATTCTCTTGGGCATAAAGTTAATTTTAAAAATACTGTCATAATCTTGACCAGCAACACTGGAACAGAAGGCCTTTTTGATACGCCGGATCTTGGTTTTGGTGTTCCTGGGGAGCAAGTCAATTTTGATCATGACATTTTGAAAAAGAGGCTCGAAAGTGAGGCAAGAAAAAGATTTAGACCTGAACTTTTAGGAAGGCTAGATGAAATTGCTGTTTTTGACTCTTTGGGACCAAAAGAAATTATTTCAATTATTGACTTGTTGCTCGAAGGTCTTGAAAAGAAGCTAAAAGAAAAAAACATAAGCCTTCTTGTTGGTGATGATGCAAAAGAATTATTAGCCAATAATGGTTACAGCCCTAGAGAGGGAGCTAGGAAACTCAGAAGACAAGTAGAGATAGATTTAGAAGAACCTATGGCAGAAATAATTCTGAAAGGAAAAGTTGAAGACAAGGATACTATAGTTGTTTCTACAAGCAACAAGAAATTTACATTTGACGTTATTAAAGAGTCAGGAAAAAAGAAAAAGAAAAAGGAGAAAAAATCATGAGTTTTGATTCAGAGAATTTTGAAATTGGAATGGGTGTTGTCCATCCAGTCCATGGTGCGGGGGTAATAAAAAACATAGAGGAGATGAGAGTGCCAGGAGGAAAAATTAGAAGATATTTACAGGTTAGCCTTTTCCAAAAAGGCTTGACGATAAAAATTCCTGCAGAAGGAGACTTAGCTATTAGGCATTTAGCAAATGATCATCATTTAGAAGAATGTCTTAGAGTCCTAAAGAGTCCTCCAACTGCATTGAAGCAAAGGTGGAACAGAGATCATTCTGAAAATCTAAAGAAGATAAAGAGTGGAGATCTTTCATTGGTTGCTGAAGTTGCAAGAGACTTGTTAGCAAGACATAATGACGATCACAGTAGATTGTCAATATTAGATCAGAAATTGCTTTCTGACGTCTGTGAGCAGATAAGGGGTGAAGTTGAATGTTATATGGGTATTCGCGGAGGAAAAAAAGAAGTTGTTGACTCCCATATGACGGATGTTTGCAATAAGGTTCTTAACCTTATTGATTTTTCGTAGCACATTTTAGCGAAGCTTTTCTTTTTGCTTCACTTGATAAAACTTGCTATTGACTTGAAGTTTTGAAAAGATTATCGATTTTCTTTTACCTTTTGATAGGCTTGCTTGTTGGTGTAAAGGCTACACCTTACCTTTTAAGCTCTTTTGAGGTTAAGCAAACTGCTGCTTTAACAAATGGGATAATTGTCGCAATAACAATTCTTTTTGGGTACCTGTCTGCACCTCTAACTGAAGCTTTTAGGAAGTTTAACAGCGACTTTATTGCACAAATTTCTTCAAGAAGGCCTTCTGAGGTCATTTCGGGAATTGTTGGACTTGTTGCAGGGTTGATTATTTTTTATTTACTGCTGTCTTCACTCCACCTTTCAGCTCCATGGCTTTTAAGCGGAGAGACATCGAGCATGTCCATTACTTATCTTGGGGGTTTTTTGATACTCTATCTTTGCGTGTTAACAATGGTTGCAGCTGATCCGCTTTCAAGTCTTATAAAAAGTGGACCAAGGCAGGTTGGAAAGGCGAAAATTATTGATTCAAATGTTTTGATAGACAAGAGAATTCATATGGTTTTAAATTCTGGTTTTTTGGAAGGTCCTATACTTATACCTAACTCCGTAATAGAAGAAATTCATCAACTTTCAGACAATACTAACCCTGAGAAAAGAACAAGAGGCAAAAGGGGTCTTGAATGCCTTAATGATTTGCTGAATGACAAGAAGCTGTCCGTAAGAGTTCTTGAAGAGAAGTTGCAAAAGAAAACTGATACAGATTCTCATCTCGTTTTTCTTGCGGAAGTCATAAAGGCAGATTTAATTACTAATGATCTGAATTTAAACCATGTTGCAAAAATGAAAGGTGTTAATGTTTTGAATCTTAATGAATTGGCAATATCATTGAAACCGCATTTTGCTACAGGTGAAAGATTTGAATTAAAGGTAACGAGAGAAGGGAATGAGAAAGGGCAGGGCGTAGGGCATCTCCCAGATGGAACAATGGTTGTTGTTGAAGGTGGGACAAAGCATCTTGGAAAAAAAATTGATGTTATAGCAAAATCTGTACTACAGACGGAGGCAGGCCAAATTGTTTTCGCAAGACCAGCTTAGTGTTGATCTAGTAATAGTTGCTGGAGGTAAAGGAACAAGGTTTGGTGTTCCAAAAACACTTTTAAAAATCAAAAACAAAACCTTGATTGAATATTCTGTTGATTTTTTTGGGCAGGAGTGGAAAACAATCACGGTTGTGTCACACTCTTCAAACATTCAAGAGTTAACCCAGATTCTTAACAAAAAAATACAAATTGTTTCTGGAGGTCAAACAAGATCTGAATCGGTAAGAAAAGGCGTTCTGCAAGGTTCAGGTGATTTTGTTGTTGTCCATGATGTCGCAAGACCTTTCCCTCCAAAAGACTCAATAGAGAAACTTTTAGAGGCAATCTCAGAGAATTATGATGCAGCATCTTTCGCAAGGCCTGTATCAAGTTCTGTTTGTTATATAGAAGAAGAAATAAAAAATACGTCAAGAGAAAATCTTTTTGAAATTCAAACGCCTCAAATCTTTAGAAGGGATTTGCTTCTGAACCTTATGGGTGATGAAGTTACAGAAGAAACTTCTTTATTTTTGAATTCTGGGCATAAGGTTAAAATGATTAAAACCAATGAGCCAAACCCTAAAATTACATGGAAAGAAGATTTGGAGTTGATTGATGGATAAGGGAATTCGAATAGGTCATGGCTGGGACAGGCATGCTTTAAAAAAGGGTAAGTCTCTATTTTTAATGGGTGTAAAGATCGATTCTGAGAAAGGCCCTATTTCTCATAGTGATGGAGATGTTGTTTCCCATGTTGTAAGCGATGCTATTCTTGGTGCTGCTTCATTGGGGGACATAGGGAAGCTTTTTCCTGACAATGAAACCTGGACAGAGGGAATTAGTGGCATTGATTTATTGAAAAAAACTCTCGATTTTGTTAATCAGAAAAATCCAATCTCAATAATTCAGGTTGATGTTATCGTGAAGCTGGAAGAGCCAAAGCTGTCTCCTTATCTTGGAATAATCGAAGAGAACCTATCAGTAATTTTAAATACAAAGAATGTAAGAGTTACAGCAAGGCATGGTGAAGGGGTAGGGGCTGTTGGAAGAAAAGAATGTATAGATGCAACTGCTGTAGTTTTGATTTCAAATCTTGACAACGTTTAATGAAAATCTAGAATACCTCCTATGGCTACTGAAAAACAAATTGGATTCATAAAAGGGCTATTCAAGCAAACGGGACATCCTCAAAAGGATATCTTGAAAGAAAGAAAAATCCAAGACCTAACAACCAAGGAAGCAAGCCTAGTTATCGAAAGGCTTTTGGCTTTACAGCCTAAGAAACCTAAAAAAACCAAAGTTAAAAAAACATCTGGAAACCTAAGCAAGGTAAGAATACACTTTGATGGTGGATCTTCTCCAAATCCTGGACATGGAGCATCTGCAGCGGTTCTTATTGTT
>CAZDPU010000025.1:0-14038 GCA_964507645.1 uncultured bacterium | reverse complement strand
ATAATGTCAGAACACACCATTGCGGTTTGGGCAATCACTGGATGAAGAACCCCAAAAAACGCTAAAGGGATTGCAAGGACGTTGTATATTGCTGCCCAAAACAAATTCTGCCCAACAACAGAAAAAGTTTTTTGGCTTAATATTATCGCCTTGTAAATATTTGAAAGGTTTCCTTTCGGCAAAACAAGACTCCCGTTTTGTTTTGCAAGATCGGATCCCTCTCCCATAGCAATACCTACAGTAGCCGCGGCCAATCCTGGAGCATCGTTTACTCCGTCTCCGGCAAAAATAACATGAGTTTTCTCTTTTTCATACTGCTTGATCAAAGAAAGTTTATCTTCAGGCTTTTGGGAATGAAAATAATTTTTTATTGAAAGTTTCTCAGCAACCGCTTTGACAGAATCTTCTCTATCTCCACTCGCAATGATGACTTTTATTTTCATTTTTTTAATCTTTTCAACTGTTTCAAGTGCATTTGCTCTTATTTCATCCCTTAACGCTATTAAACCTATTGGTTTTTCATTAACACTTATAGCAACAAGGGTTGAGTCTTTTGAGATGTTTTCGTGAGGTTCGAAAGAGTCTTCAAGTATCCAAGAGGTGTTTCCAGCCATTATTTTATTTTTACCTTCATCAAAGCCCTCGACACCAGATCCGAAATGATACTTGTAACCTGTTAATTTATCCCATTTTATTTTTTTCTTTTCAGAGTGTTTCAATATGGCCTTGGCTATGGGGTGGTCACTGCCTTCTTCTGCCGAAGAAGCATGTTTCAAAACATCTTCCTCGGTGTATGCTCCAAGCGGGATAACTGAATGAACCTTGGGTTTTCCTGTTGTAAGAGTGCCTGTTTTATCCAGCACTAAAACCTTACAGCTCTTCAAAGCTTCCAAGCCTCTTCCATCCCGAATAATCAGGCCAATCTGAGCACCTCTCCCTGCACCTATAAAAAGTGCCAATGGTGTTGCTATGCCTAGTGGGCAAGGACAAGAAACAACCAATACAGCAAGAACGACCATAAACCAGCTCAAAGGCTCCATGTCTATATTCAAGGTCGAAAGCAAGAATTTATTTATTTTCTCCATCTTTTCTGGAATAACAATCCAAACAACACCTGCCAAAGCAGCTGCCCATAAAACAATGGGTATAAAAATAGCAACAATTTTATCTACAAGACCTTGAACTGGGATTTTTGTAGCACTTGCATCTTCAACCATTTCAACAAGCCTTGAAAGATATCCTTCATCTCCAGCAGCGCTAACCCTAACTACAATCCTTCCAGAAATATTGGAAGTTCCGCCAGTAACCAAATCATTTAAATCCTTATTTACAAGTTGAGACTCTCCAGTTATCAGGCTCTCATCAATTTCACTTACCCCCTCAACGACAACCCCGTCAAGTGGAATTGTCTGCCCAGGAAGAACAACTAAACAATCTCCCTTTTTGATATTCCCCAAATGCTCCTTTATGGACTTTGTGCCTTTTAGCAAAACTACCTGTTCTGGCATTAGGTCTAACAAACCTTGAACTGCCAAATCTGCCTTCTTTTTTAGTGATTCTTCTAAATATTGGCCAGTTAAATATATTGTCAAAAGGATTATTCCTTCCCTACCCATGCCATGAGTTCCTTGAAGCAAAGAAAAAACATGGTGTAACATGGCTCCAAAAACACCAATAAAAATTAAAGATTCCATTTTGTAATCTTTTTCTACAAAAGATGCAACTCCAGTCTTGACAAGTTCCTTTCCTGCAAAAAACAAAAGAACAACAAGTAATCCCAAAATAAAAAAAGACTCGACATGAACGGTAAAAGAAAAAATTGAAACAACCCAACAGCAAATGAGTTCGACAAGGTGACTCTTTTGGATTTTCTCAAAAGAGAAACCGAGATCTTGAACAGCCAACTTCACATCGGCCTCCTTGAAAGTTCCCTCAACAACTATTTTTTTAGCATGGAAATTAACATAAACGTGATCAACTCCTTTGATTTTTGAAACCTTCTTTTCAACAGAGTTAGCACAATTAACACAATGCATGCCGAAAATACTTGAGGAAAATTTATTTTTCATTGATGTAAAGTTTAACTTTTAATAAATTTTTTGCAACACTGAGAAAATTCCGTTATTCTCTTTAATGCTAATTCCTTATCTTCCGACTTAATAGCTTCGGTACAACAGCTTTCGAGATGATTTTGCATCAAGGCCGCTGACACACTGTCCAATGCAGATCTTGCAGCATGTATTTGCGTTAAAACATCTAAGCAGTAACTGCCGTCTCCGATCATTTTCTGGATGCCCCCAATTTGACCCTTGACTCTAGCCAAATTTCTTAAAGCCTGGCCATGAAGCTCAGTCAAAGAATCGCAATAATTATCATTCTTCATAAAATACCCCCAATGGGTATATTCTACCTTTTATTATGTTTTTTATAATTTCTTTCTTCCAAACTGGACAATTATCCACAAGATAAAGCTATACCCATTAAGGGTATTTTTTTTGTTGGACATCAAGCCTTCCAGGGCTTGTTGTCAGGCTCTTTAAACAGATTTTCTTTGCTCCTGAACCAGTCACATGTTGTTTTTAATGATTTCTTTAAAGGTGTTGGTGTCCAGTTGAGATGCTTTTTTGCTTTTTCAATACTTAAACAAGAATCTCTCTTGAGCCAAGATGCATAGGGTTGCCATTCTCTAGATTTTGTAAAGTTCTTATTTTTTTCCAATGGACTCCAGTATTTTTCTAATGGTATGTTTTTAAATCTAGGATTTACCCCAAGAACTTTTGCCATCTTCACCAAATACTCTTTCAAGGTAGGGGATTCCGCTTGAGCTAAATTGAAAGCCTCCCCAAAGACTTTTTCTTTTGATTTCAAGATTGCTACAATCCCATCAATAACATCTTGAGAAAAAACATGCGTAAACTTAAAATTGCCCCCATCTGGAAGCTCTACAGGGGATCCGCTTTCAAGCCATAGCTGATATTTCCAACTTCTCAAAGTATAGTCATATGGACCTTCAACTATCGGTATCCTTATTCTCGTTTCAGGGAAACCAGCTCTTTGTGATGCTTCTTGCAAAACGCTTTCAGCATCTCTTTTTCCAGTCCCATAATTCCAACTTTCCATATTGTTTTTCCATGGGGCAGCCAAAGGATTAGAAAAATCCTGTTCACGAATGAACCCCTCATGAAATCTTTTTGTAACAGCATAAACTGAACCTGTTGAAATGTGTATAAAATGACCAATACGCAAAGGCTTTGAAAAAGAAGAAACAATATCTTCAGCATGTTCTTTTTTAAAAGAGAGAAAATCAACCACCACATCAAAAACAATGTCTTTGTTGGAATTTCTCTTCATTTTTAAAATCTCTTCTTTGAATGCAGCACGATCAAACCTGTCACAAATAATATTTTGAACCTGTCCTTTAAAAGGATTTGGGGCCAAGCCTCTATTTAAAATCGAAACCTCGTATCCCCTCTTGAGAAAATCCTCAACCAAAGCCCTACCCATAAATCTTGTTCCGCCAAGTATCAAAATTTTCATAAAACAAAATCTCCAATCAGCTTCCCCAATAATTCTGGATACTCCCAAACAACCATATGCCCACAACAAGAAACCTTCTCCAAGGTAGATCGTTCAATTAGATTTTTCATAATTTGAGCATTTTCGAAAGGGACAAGAGGGTCAGAGTCTCCATGGATTATTAAAGTCTTCTTTCTTAGGTTCTCTGGAAGCCCTTCTCTACCATTGCTTAAAACAAATTCACGTTGAATTTTTTGAGTTTCAGCCAAAGCCTCATTTTGGGAATAATAAGCAACTGCTTTCAAGAAGCCATGAGGGTCTCTTTCCTTCCAACCTTTAGAAGAAAAACTTTTTAACCAAGCTTTGGTTCTTTCTTTTGGAGAAGCTCCCTTCCCAACACTTGGTTTTGTCTTTTCCTCATAAACAACTCGCGCAAGGTCAGGCTCAGTTGCAACAAGAATAACCTTGTTAATAATTTCTTCATTTTGAACTCCAAGAATTCTTGCAAGGACCCCGCCAAAAGAATTCCCCAGAATGTTAATTTTCTCTGTTGTTGTTTCCTTGATTAATGAAACTATTTCTGAAAGTAGTGAATCCTCTGTCTCTTTTGTGAATGACTCACTTTCTCCACAGCCCCTAGGATCAAAACGAATCACCTTAAAGCCTTGAAGGAAAGGCATCAACGGATCAAAGCTTTTCAAGCAACCCCCAAGTCCTGGAATTAACAATAAAGGCTTTCCCTTTCCTTGAATCTTGTAATTCATCAAAGAGAGCTGTTTAACACTTCTACAAGTTCAGGAATGAATTTAGAACTAACGCTACATAACCCAACCCTAACCCCATCTTTTACCGGAATGAGGTAGACGTTCTTTTCTCTCATCCTTTTTGCTACCTCTTGCGGATTATCACAAAAAACAGTTACAAAAAAACCGCCTTCATATCTTGGATAAATCAATCCATATTTCTTTGCTTCTTCGTTGAAAACATTCACCCTTTCTTGCAATAAATCAATAATTGCCTCTCTTTCATCTCTGACTTGCTGGATGTGTTTAGGATTTGTCATTAATTTAGTTGCTATAAATTGTCCTAGGTGATTGCAGTTGCTCCATGTTCCTCTAGAAGAATAAGAAAATGCCCTTTTCAGCCTTTCTCTTGATTCAGCACTTGAATTTAAAGCTATGATTCCGCCAACCCTTGAACCATATTTTGTAAAAGATTTACTTCCACTCCACGCAATTAAAACCTGGACATCATCAACAATGCGCTCCAAAACCTTGATCCAGTGATCATTCTTGGGGCCAAACTTGAAATAAGCCAAATCAACTACTAAGGAAATCTTTGACTTTTTTGAAGAATTAACAAGGATGTCACCAACCCCGTTCCACTCTTCTGAACTTAATGAATAACCAGTTGGATTGTTGCATGGAGAATTTATGACAACAAGAGTCCTTTTGTTCGTTTTAGTTGTTTTTTGCACGCTTTCATCTAATCCATCTAGATTGAAATTGAGTTCTTTTGTAAATGTTTTATATGTTTCAAGATTTCTTCCATTAAGTTTGGATATTGTTTGGTATGGCCCCCAATACAAATGGGGAGAAATAAGAGTTTCACCAGGTTTTAAAAAATTCACAATCGAAGAAGTTACAGCTCCAGTTCCTCCTGGTGTCGCAGAAGAAACACTAATGTCCTTCAGCCCCTTATGGCCATGAAAAGTGTCTGAGATAATCGCATTGTTGAAATCTGGAATTCCTGAAATTGGAGCATATCCAGAAACTTTTCTTGGATCCACAGCTGATGCAACCTCATCCCAACAATTTATAACCAACAGTCTGCCGTCATCTCCAAACAAGCATCCAAGAGTTGCGTCGATGACTCTTTCTCCAGCTGAAATTTTGCTTCTTGCCTCTTCACTCAGTGCAAAAATTGGATCATTTCCGGGCCTCTTGCTAGAGTCTGGTGTTAGGTTTGATAACATACATATATCCTAATTTCAATTACCTACAAAATAAAACCACAATAACCCCACAAGTATTGCTGGAATGGTTGTAATTATGGTCGACCATAATGCTGCTTTTTTATTCCTTGCAAGCAAGGGGAACAAAGCATCCCCATCCTGAGAAATAGCATGAGCTATTAAAACAGACATTGGAAGAAGCCCCTCTGTATAAGCTGTAACAAATAATATCTGAGGCCCACAACCCGGGATCAACCCAACCCCAGCACCAACAATAATGGCCCAAGCGTTTGCCTGGCTTGCACTCTCATAAAAATTTATATTCCCAAAATACATCGAGTATTCAAAAACAAGATACGCAAAAAGAACCCAAAAGGTCACGAAGGCTGTTTCGGAAGCTGCATGAATGAGGGTTTCTCTTGAAGACGTAAGCTTATCTCTCAAAGATTCCAGGGTGTCATCTCCAATGAAGTGTTTTCCTGCAACAAACAAGACTACTGATAAAAAAGTTCCAAAAAGGCCAACATAATTAAATATTGCATCTTTATGTGCAGGATCTAAAGTTAACTCAAGAGCATAGTTTGGATCAGCAGCCTTGACTAAAAGCGTAATGCCAAGAACCAACCCCACAAGACAAACCCACCACCACAAAACATAACCCTGATGTGTTATTTTGTAACCTAAAGATTCGCTTTTTTCTTCCCCTTTGATATTTTTTATAAAAACATCTGGATCAATGTCTTCTTGGACTAAGCTTTCTTCGGTGTTGAAGTTTTTTGAGAATATCCCAAATGGTTGATCATGTGTAATTTTTAACTTATCTATAAGCATTCCCCAAAGGATCGCACTAACAAACGCAACCATGTGAACAATCAGGGCATCTTTTGGGGCCTTGGCTATCAAAATAAAAGCTGCATCGCCCAGGGTTGCTGCAAGTGTTGCAATAACAGTCCCAAATGTAACAACTTTTTTAACATAAAGTGGCATTACTATAATTGCACCACCACAACCAGGAGTTAATCCAAGAATTGCACCAAAAAATGGCTGTATTTTTTTATTTTTCTGCAACAATGCAACAAATTTTCCTGATGTTTTATATTGGAGCCAGGAAAAAAGAAGAACCATCAATGCGACAAATACGGATACCTGGAGAAAGGCGTCTCTTGCAGAGGTCAGTAAAATTTCAAACCTTGGGTCCATTATTTAACCTTGGCAAAAAAATCAAACTCTATCCTGAGTTCATCATCGATAATTTGAACAAACTGTGGCTGTGGAATATCGACTCCATAATCAAACCATAAAGCGCTTGTCTTTGCTGTTCCTTTTATAGTTTCAAAATCAATAATTTCAAGTACAACATCAAAGGTTTCAAAAAGGGTCCTGTCTCTTATTGTCATCTCTCCACTAATTGTGAATTCGTATTTTTGGTCAGGATAAAAAGTCGCTTTTTCGGGAATTCCGTTCCCACGCAAAGACTTGAAAGAAATTTGAGGATAATCCGAAGAAGAAAGTATCCTTTGTCTGATAGCTCGATTCCTTCCACTTGAATCTGTTACAAAACTGCTGCTATCAATAACAATCTTATCAACAGAACTTTTTTGTGGGAAGTCAAAATCTATACTTATTAACCCTGATATATCTTTATTTGTTCCAACAACCGTAATTGGCTCTCCCCTCAATGTCTCATCAATCAAGAATCTTGCTTCTGAAAGGCTGGGGACTATTTCAAAAATCTTTTGACCGCAAAGAAATTCTTCTCCCTCCGACATGTTCATGACTTCTTCGTAATTTGGATTTCCCATTTTTTTCATCAAGTCAAGTTCGTCATCAATAATTTCCCGAATTCTTTCATGTGTCCAAAGTTCTCCAGCGTATTTTTTTCCATTAACGAAAAAATTTGGCGTTCCATAGTTCCCTAGGCAGCTGCTAACCCTCCATTCGTCCTCTATAGAAGAAATTGCCTCCTGGCTTTCCCAGTCGGAAAGGAAAATTTTTGTATCTAGCCCCAAATCCAATGCGTATCCAAGATAGGTTTTAAGCCCTCTTTCTTTGTTTTGAAATAACAAATCATGCATTTCCCAAAAAGAGCCCTGTTGCCCAGACGCCCAAGTTGCTAAAACAGCCTCTTTTTCAAGCTCTAAAGCTCTTGGAACCCCATGTTTGAAAACTAATCTCACATCATCAGGGTAGTCTTTTAAAACATCATCAAAAATACCAGCCAGCCTTTGACATGGAGGACAGTTGAAAGCACTAAATTCAACTATAGTTACAGATGGATCTTTAGAACCTTTTGAAAAAGATTCCTGTAAAGGAACTTTATACCTTTCCGAAGGGTCAAAATCCGATGCTTCCAAAATGCTAAAACTAAATAGGAAGAAAATTAAAATTATTATTTTTTTCATATAAGTTACCTCTTCAACCATCCCAATGAAATGTTATGGTTGTTTTTATTTGACTGCTTAAACTCTTGTGCACAGGACATGTTTCAGCAGCATTTTTAAATATTTTTTTTTCTTTTTCAGAATATTTTTTTTTCATATAAAGATCCACGATAAGATCAGAGATTCTTCTTGGAAGATCTTTAGACATTTTTTTTTCGACCGTTATTTTGAAATTGCAAACATTAATTCCAGAATTTTCAGCAGCTATTCCCATTATGGTTGAAATACAAGTTATCAATGCTGTTGCAACTAGGTCCGTTGGTGAGAAAGACTCTCCTTTTCCGCAATTATCCAACGGAGCATCTGTTATTAATTCCGAATTTGACAATTCGTGAACTGCCTTACACCTTAATGCTCCTTCGTAAGTAGCATGAATCTTTGTCATCAGCCCCACCTTCCTTTTATATAGTTTTCTACTATATCAACAAATTCATCTGATATCGAAGATCCGCTTAGTGTTCTGTCTAGTTTTCCGTCAATATAAACAGGCACCTTTGGATCTTCTCCGGTTCCTGGCAAAGAAATTCCTATATCGGCAGATTTGGATTCTCCAGGACCATTAACAATGCACCCCATAATTGCAATCTTTAAATCTTCAACGCCTGGAAAAACCTTTTTCCAATTTTTCATATTTGAATCAATTTCATTTTGAATATTTTCTGCTAATTCCCTGAAAAAAGTTGAAGTTGTTCTGCCACAACCCGGACAACTTGTCACTGAAGGTCTAAAACTCCTCAAACCCAATGCCTGCAATATTTCCTGACAAAGCCTAACCTCCTTTGACCTATCACCTCCAACCTCAGGAGTTAAGCTTGATCTAATTGTGTCTCCAATACCCTCACTAAGAAGAATTGAAAGTGCTGAAGATGTGGATGCTACACCCTTTAACCCCATCCCTGCTTCGGTCAAGCCCAAATGAAGAGGGAGATTGCAATTTTCAGCAATCTTTCTATATACCGTAACCATTTCCTGCACCCTTGAAACCTTGCAGGAAATAATGATCATGTTTTCAGGCAAACCCAAATCAATGGCTGTTTCAGCGCTGCTTAAAGCGCTGTCTACCAGTGCTTCAATTTCAACCTCTTCTGAAGAAAGCGGAAAATTATTTTTTGCATTCTCATCCATTCTTTTTGCTAAAACCTCGGGATCTAAACTCCCCGCATTAACCCCTATACGAATTGGCTTATTGAAATCTTTTGCAATCTCAATGAAAGTAACAAAATTCTTATCGTGTCTTGGCCCCCTCCCAACATTGCCAGGATTGATTCGTAGTTTAGAAAGCGACTTTGCCATTTCGGGATACTTCTTCAATAAAACATGCCCGTTGAAATGAAAATCTCCAACAATGGGGACAGGGCAGCCACTTGCTTTTATGCGTTTCACAATCTCTGGGACAGCTTTTGCTGCTTCGTCATTGTTTACAGTGATTCGAACAATCTCGCTTCCTGCATTTGCAAGCAAAATGATTTGTTTTACAGTTTTCTCAATGTCTGCAGTATCTGTATCTGTCATAGATTGGACAACTATTGGATTCCCGCCGCCGATTGGAATGCCTCCGACATTGCATGTGTTGCTTATTCTTTTTGTCTTTAGCGGAAAAAAATTCATGAGAACCTGTTTGGGGAAAAGGGAGAATTCAAGCTTGAATCAAATTCTCCTTTCATCCATGAGATAAATTTTTTTGCAACAATTGGAGATAGAGAAACACCATTTCTAAATAAACCTGTCGCCCAAAAAATGCCTTCAAGCCCTTCCTTCTCTCCAATAATTGGACGGTCATCCGGAGACCCTGGTCTAAAACCACACCATGCCTCACCAAGTTTTGCCTTTGCAAAACCTGGAACCCATCTTGTCATTGTGGCAACTTTTTGGAATAAGGTTTTTTTATCAATGGAATCATCAAAACCCCTGTCCTGGACAATCCCGCCAATCCAGTAATTTCCTGATTGGGGAACCATGTATGCAGCCTCTCCATGCACTGTGTGCGTTGGAAACCCTTCCCCTTTCCCAAGAAGTTCTATCAACTGGCCCCTCATCGGTTTTACAGGCGGAACCCACCCTTCAACACCCTTTGCCCAAGCTCCTGTGCACATTGCAATCTTGTCAGACTTGAAACTTTCACCACCCTTTAAAGAAACCTTCCAGCCATTTTGATGTTTAGAAATTTTCAAAACTTCAGAATTCTCACGAATGTCAACTTCTTTTGCAACCAATGCGTCTTTCAATAAATACATAAGCTTACGCGGATTGATTCTTCCTTCATCTTCAATCAAAACAACCCTATCAACACCTAGCCATGAAAATTTTTTTTCTATATCTTCTGATGAAAGCCATGAGTGTTTCACATGTACACTCTTAAGGCTTTCTATTCTTTTTGGCAGGCCTTCTTCTTCAGGATAAAAAACGCCTTCCATTTGAAGGTCTGGATCAGAATCTGACATCTCCATTAAATCCTTTACCCAGCCAGGGAACATCCTTATCCCCTCCCAACAAAGTTTGTTCAGCTCAGGATCACCACAAGATTTCCCAGCAGGAGACAAAATTCCTGCGCTCGCTTGGCTGGCTCCACCACCACAGGAATCCTTTTCCAGCAACAAAGCCGCATAACCCCTCTTTTGAGCCTCCCAAGCAATAGCCATTCCTGCAACTCCACCACCAATAATAATAATATCCTTCACTTAGATTATCCTAAGACTAGGATATAAACTTTGGAGGGATTTTTATGCAAAAAGAAATAAGGAATTTTTTAACCGATGAGGAGAAATTCAGCAGGCCATTGTGGAAAGCATTGGCACTGGCATGGTGGGGAAAAGAAACAACCAGTCAAAAAAACTATGATGAAATCGCTCAGGTTCTTTCTGAAACAATGGAAAAAAGAATTGCTGATAAGGAACGATTTGAAAAAATCAAGGGTTGGCATTCTCAAATTGAGAATATCAAAGATAGCGATACCAAGAGAATTATTGAAACACTTTACCTTTCAGCAATAGGAAGCCAAAAAACTGACAAAGAAATATCAGAAAGCGTAAAGCTTGGACTTGAAATCTCTTCTGATTATGTAAAACATAGGGGAATTGTTGATGGTGAGAAAAAATCATCCAACGATTTATCCGATATCCTCAAGCAGAGTTCTGATAATTCATTAAGCAAAAAAGCATGGGAAGCAACAAAGACAATTGGTGAAAAGGTCGAAGATAAACTTTTAAACCTCGTGGAAATAAGAAACAGCTGTGCAAAGAGAATGGGTTTTAAGAATTATTACTCAATGAGACTTATCACTCAAGAGATTGATGAATCTTTTTTATTCAACCTCCTAGACGAACTTGACACCCTTACAAGGGCCCCTTTCACAGAGCATAAACGCAAATACGACAAAGAAAGAGCTTTGAGGTTTGGGATTCAGGAAAATGAAGTGATGCCATGGAATTACGAAAACCCATTCTTCCAAAGCGTTCCCTTTGACACAAGCATTGGGGACAAGTGGTTTGATGGCAAAGAAAAAGACTGTTTGGAAAAGCTTGCAATCGAAACCTTTGACAGCTGTGGCCTTGACATAAGAAGCTCAATTAAACAATCTGACCTGTATGAAAGGGAAGGGAAGTCCCAACATGCATTTTGTCTTGGAGTCGATGACCCCAATGGAGATGTCAGGGTTCTTTGTAACCTTAGAAACAACTTAACATGGGGAGACACTGTCCTTCATGAGTTTGGACATGCCATTTATGATCTTTTATCTACAGACAACCTACCTTGGTTCCTCCAAGGTCCAGCACACATCAACAGCACCGAAGCAATCGCAATGATTTTTGGCAGACAGGCTTTAAGCCCCGATTGGTTGATAGGTTTTCTTGGAGCCAATCAAGAAGAAGTAAATGCTGCAGCTCCAAAACTAATAGATTCACAAAGATTCAAAATGCTTGCATTTAGCAGGTGGGAACAAGTCATGTGTAGATTTGAACAAGAACTTTATTCAAATCCAAAACAAGATTTAAATAGCCTTTGGTGGGACCTTAAGGAAGAATACCAATGCATGAAAAAACCTAAAGGAAGAAATAAACCAGACTGGGCTGCAAAAAACCACATAGCCACAGCTCCTGTTTATTATCACAACTACATGCTTGGTGAAATGACAGCAAGCCAGCTTGAACACAATATAGTTAAGAAGACTGGAAAGGGTTTGCTAAACAACAAAGAAGCAGGAAAATATCTTGCAAACATGTTCTCTTTTGGATCGAGGTTGAGATGGGACAATTTGGTTGAAGAGGTAACTGGAGAACAACTTTCGGCAAAGTATTGGGCAAAAGATTTTGCTCATGGCCCAGAATAAAAATATGACAATTGAATATAGGGAGCTTTACAAAAATTCAATTCAAGATCCAGATCAATTTTGGTCAAATATTGCAAAAAGAATAACCTGGTACAGGCAGTGGGAAAATATTTCAGATGTTGATTACACAAAAGGAAAAATCAAATGGTTTGAAGGTGGAAAGCTAAATGCTTCTTATAACTGTCTTGATCGTCATGTCGAAAACGGAAATGGAGATGACACTGCTTTAATATGGGAAGGGAATGACCCGAATGAAGATAAATCCTATTCCTACAAGGAGCTTCTTGGTGAGGTTTCAAAGTGTGCAAACTTCCTTAAATCAATAAATATAAAAAAAGGAGACAGGGTTTGCATTTACATGCAGATGATTCCTGAATTAACGATAGCAATGCTTGCTTGTGCAAGGATTGGTGCAGTTCATTCAATAGTCTTTGGTGCATTTTCTTCAGATTCATTACGAGACAGAATCAATGATTCAAAATGCAAACTTCTAATAACCCAAGACACGGGAGTGAGGGGTTTGAAAACAGACATCCCAATGAAATCAAATGGAGATTCAGCATTGAAGGAATGTCCTTCAGTTGAAAATGTCCTAGTTGTCAAAAGGACAGCGGCTGATGTAAAAATAAATCCCGAAAAAGACCACTGGTGGCATGAAAAGATGGACAAGATGTCAAGTGAGTGTCCCCCTGAGAAAATGGATTCCGAAGACCCTTTGTTCATTTTGTACACATCAGGATCGACAGGAAAGCCGAAAGGTGTTTTGCATACAACTGGTGGATATATGGTTTATGCTTCATACACTCACCAAATAGTCTTTGATTATCAGCCTGGGGATATCTATTGGTGTACTGCTGATATTGGCTGGATTACTGGACATTCTTACATTGTTTATGGGCCATTATCAAACCGTGCAACAACAATTATGTTTGAAGGTGTGCCAAACTTTCCTGATTTTGGGAGATTCTGGCAAGTTGTAGAAAAGCATAAGGTCAATATCTTCTATACAGCTCCAACAGCATTGAGGGCATTAATGAAAGAAGGAAATGGCTTCGTAACCAAATGGAATCGAGATTCTCTGAAGGTTCTTGGTACAGTTGGAGAAACAATCAAGGAACCTGAATGGACCTGGTATTACGAGGTTGTAGGAAAGAAAAGATGTCCTGTAATTGATACGTGGTGGCAAACTGAAACTGGAGGGATACTGATAACCCCTCTTCCAAACATTACAAGATTAAAACCAGGGTCTGCAACAAACCCCCTTTATGGAATTGAACCTGTGATACTTGACGAAAATGGCAAAGAGGTGGAAGGAAACCCTGCTGAGGGGCTGCTTGCAATTAAGCGATCATGGCCGGGACAAATGAGAACCATCTACGGGGACCATCAAAGATTTTTTGACACTTATTTTTCCCAATTCAATGGATACTATTTCACTGGAGATGGTGCAAAAAGAGATCAAGATGGCTACTATTGGATTACAGGAAGAGTTGATGATGTGCTGAATGTTTCTGGACACAGGCTGGGGACAGCTGAAATTGAGGGAGCCATAGGGAAGCATGATGATGTTGCTGAAGCAGCCATAGTTGGTTTTCCCCACGACATAAAAGGACAAGGCGTTCATGCTTTTGTGACATTGATGACAGGGAGAGAGGTAAATGAAAACACCGAGACCGAGATACGCCTGAAGGTCAGGGAGATCATTGGGCCGCATGCATCGCCAGATAAAATCCAATTCACAGCTGGGCTTCCAAAAACACGTTCAGGAAAAATAATGAGAAGAATATTGAGAAAAATAGC
>CAZDPU010000024.1:0-14364 GCA_964507645.1 uncultured bacterium | reverse complement strand
CCTTCAAAAAAACCTTTTAGCTTTTTCCAAGAATCATTTCTCACTAAAAAAATAGCTCCATTTGGATACTCTGGCGGATTAATGTTGTAGGTTGGCCAAGGTCTTCCATTTTTCAATTTCAAACCAATCAAAGACTCATTGATAATTTTGTTTTCTTTTTGGGTTTTTATCTTTGGGGTGACAGAAAAAATAGTCTTGTCAGATTTGATTTCCCTAACTAAGGATTGCACTGATCCTTTTATGGGGCGTATGTCATCGTTAACAATAAGAACATACTCAGACGAGCAAAGAGAAACAGCTTTATTAACAGAGTTCGAATATCCTTTTCTGCTTTTTACAAATGTAACATCTTTATATGTTTTTTCCAAACTTCCTACAAGAAAAATATTACACGGATTCTCCTTAAGGAGCCAAGCAATCAGATTGTCCAAACAAGGACTTTTACCCAAAGTGGGTATAACAACATCAAAAGACATACTTAAAAGTTATGTAGATGGGTTGGGGTCAAGTGGAATGTCACCCATATCTATTGTTCTGCCAGCCTCAACAATTATGGTTTTTGTAGTTCCCATATAACCGCTAGCAGAAATATCTATTTCTTTAAATCCTGGCAAAATATTGTCAATTCTGAACAGACCTACATTATCTGTGACATCTATTTGTCCGCTACTTCTAACCAAAACAACAGCATTCGGAATTGAAAGCCCTGTAACAGAGTCTCTCACAATACCTGTAATAGCCCCTGTTGTTGCATCTCCTATTTTGCTTACCCCAACAAATCCAGAACCAAAAGAATCTTCGATAATGGTTGTATCTCCCGAAGAGATGGTGAATTGAACAGCTGAAGAATGGTAACCAGGAGCACTAATTGTGACAGACCTGATTCCAGGAGGGATTGTTGGGAAGGTTAATCTTCCTTCTGAATCTGTAACACCTGTAACGGTGCCAGCAAACATCCCCAAAACAACAGATGCTGACTCTATCGCAACTCCTGTGGCAGAATCCCTTACTGTTAACTCTGCAGAACCATTTCCTGGGACAGGACAATTTTCTCTAAATAAAACAAGCAGTTCAGGATCTCCTCCAACTCTTTTGTCAAGAACGAATATCCTGCAGAAAAAATCAAAATCAACATCCATTGGCCCCTCAATATTTGATTGTGGGGAATGTGCTTCGTTGATTGTTCTAAGGAAATTTAGGTTTGTATCCAGAACGGTAACTCTTCCATTACCAAAATCAGAAACATAAATTTCATTTGGGAAAACCTGCTTGTCAATGCTTATGCCCCAAGGTGCCAAGAAATGAACATTGTCCCCAGCTGTATTTGAACCAAAACCACCCACACAAAATTGCTGTTGGGGTGCTTGTGGCGGGAAGTAAGGGGATGTTTGATGGGCGTCTAGAAGATCAGGAATTGGCTGGGTTATACAAACCCCTTTTCCTAAACGGATATTTGATGTATAAACCATCCTGTTGTCAGAAGTGAAATCGAAATCGACAACTGCACCAATATTAAAATTCGTTGGAAGCCCCCATGCTGCAGGTGCGTTACCTGAACTCCTGAAAACATGCATCCTGCAATCCCCTGGGTTTGTATCAAATCCATCACCAGCATTGCTTTCATAAGGACATGTTGTGTTGTCGTTAGGACTATAGCCTGGACCTTCCCCTTCCAGCCCCTCTCCTCGTGTCCAACCGATCAATATTGGCTCAGGGGCAGATCCTCTCGTGTCTGGATTATCATCGGCTGAATCTTGACATTCTATTTCCTCGAAATTTGGCCAAATTGGCTGTCCAACAGTTCGCTGCCAAAGGTTTCCGTATGCATCCCACTCAACACCAAGCTGCCCCGGCCCACCAGATAATCCATTTACCTGGAAAGGGGAACCCTGGCCATCGTAAAGCGTATCACCAGCAAATTCAACCAACTCATTCCCCATAAGCCAGAAATCTCTTGGTCCAATGATTCCAGAATCAGCTTCTTCAATCTCGCAGTCAAACCAATAATCATCTGCTGGGTCTCCACCAATTGGCTGTCGGCTTGTCAAACGGTATGTTCCCAAGCCACCATAGACGCTTGCAGCAAAATAACCGGCTCCACCCAAAATCCCAAAAGGATCATCAATCAAGTCTAAATATGTGCCATCGTTCTCTGGAGGCCAAATGAAATTTCCATTTTGGAAAAAACAATCATTGTCAAAACTCAACGGTCTTGCTATCGCACGACCAATACTGTCAAAAACAAGAACGCCTTCTGTTGTTGAGACAAGCATAACGTCTCCAATTTCAGGGAAATATCCATTTGTAACCCCTGTTAATCCTGGGAAGTCTCCCAATCCGCTGCTATCAGCAGATATGAATGGGTTTGTCAGTGGGTTCCTGAAAGGGGTGAGGGATCCATAGAAAGGATTCACGCAGTCATCCAACTCACCATAAGCAACACCGGAACCGATAGAAGATCCTCCAGCGTCACCAGGAAGCGTATCGCCTGGGAACCCTCCTCCAGGAGGATCCGCAATCAAGTCAACGGGACTTGAATTCTGACAAGCAGAAAAAAGGAAAAGTATAAAGAATGCAGCTGTTAATTTTTTAAACATAATTTTATCCTCCTCCCCCGTCAGCAGAAGCAAAACCATTTGAAGGATAAAGTCTGAAATTACCAACATCCCATGTTCCAGGAGACATAACAACAACCCTGTCATCCTGAGCTCGCCATCCACTTGCCTCAACTTGAACCGTTAAAAAACCTCCGACAGGAACATAAAATTCAAAAGAACAATAAGCGTCTAAGCCGCTTGTATAAGAAATTTCAGTACATTCTTCTTCTTCGTTAAAATCTGTTAAACCTTGTGCAACAACCCTTACGGTTACAGATTCTGGTAAATTGTCTCCGATTGGAGCATTTGGATTTTTGATTTCTGCAGTTCCCGTAACCTTCACAAGAGCTGGTTCTTCATACTCTCCATCAGCATTAAACAAGTCTGTAGCTGTTAACGCTCTTGCATGAACGCTTGATGCAAACTCACTTAACTCTCTATCTCTTAAAACTATCATAAATTCATCATTTGCACCCAATCCATTATTTGTAAGATTTGCTGATGTCAAAGCTAAAAATGAACCAAGAGTTGATGACCCGGGGTCACCTATGAAATACCTTAGGTTTTGTCCTCGAACTGCAACGTTTCCAAGAGCCCCTCCGCTTCCCGCCAAAAAATCAAAAGCGATTGAGGAGCTGCCGAAAAGGTGAGTGCATTCTTCATTTGTAAAACACTGAATATCAAAACCTAATGACTGCTGTCCTCCATTCTCATCAGAACCATTCAAAACCCCTATTGAAAGAACGTTTTGCTCAGCATCTTTTAAGGAGTTTGCCAATATCTGATCATCAATTCTTGAATTAGCCCAATAGAGACTGAAATCAACATCATTGATAAGATTAATCATCTCGTTTCTAAGCTGCCCACTGTGGGGTCCAAAATAAACATCAACACCATATTTGTTATCAATAATTACATTTTCACAACTGGAAGCTGATTCTTCTTTCTGTCCTTGGAACTGGTTGTTTTCAAACATTTGATCAAAATCTTCATTAAAACATTCTGCTAAAAGAGAATTGCTGATCCTCAGTGATAGGTTTGACATTGAAAAAAACGAGTTAGACAAAAAGTTTCCTGAAGAAACTATTACCTCATTTCCATCAATAACCATATATTTCGAATTCATAAGGGTATTTAGGTCGTTTCCATCAGTAACAATCACAGCACCTGCTGTTTCCAGGGTTGCATAAACGGTTGAATTTGTATTGAAATAATGATTATCAACAACTATGTTGACGGCAACACCTTTATTTAAGGCAGAAATTATTGCACTCTCTATGTCACTTCTGTTGGCAATGTCAGGAACCGCGATATTGACAACTGTATCAGCACCTCTGATGTACTGCCCTGCATCAAAAACTGCACTAACATGTGATGGAAACTGCTGCTTGATGCTATTTAAAAGCAAAAACCCGTCAGTGTTAGCGTCAATACAACTAGTGTGAAATCCAATTGCTAGAGGTTCTGTTACAAAAGCCTCTAAAACCTGTCCTGCATCTTGATAATAGACCATTGGGTTTCTGTCATCTGGATCTGTAGAGTTGGGATCCCAACTTTCATTTCCGTATGAAGAATAGGGTCCGCATGAGACAACATCGAAAGTATCCCCTGAAGCACAAGAGGAGACAGCAGACACAAAGAGCAAAAATAAAAGATGTAATTTAAACTTTTTCATAAACAAGCAACCCAGCAATTCTAGTACAAAAACTCCCTAATTGTTAATTTAATCATTGAAACTATACTGTAAGTATAAATTTTTCAAAGAGTCTTCCCAGTGAGGCATTTTTTTTAACCCTAAGCTTTCCCACCTATCTTCAATCAAAATTGACTTTTTGGGACGTTTGGCAGCCAATCCAAGACTTTCTGTAGAGATTGGCTTAATCTCTGTCTCAATTGACTTAAGCTCCAATATTCTGGAAGCAAAATCAAACCAAGAAACATGTCCTTGTGAAGATACATGAAAAATACCTTCTGCATCCATTTTAATTAATTCAAAAATCCTTTCAGAGAAATCAAAAACATGTGTCGGTGATCCAATTTGGTCATTCACGACATTAATTCTTTTTCTCCTCCGTGCAGCTTGGATTATCTTTTCGGGGAAATGGTTGGGGCCAATGCCATAAAGCCAAGAAGTTCTTGCAATAATTGAACCAGGAACCTTCTGAGCTTCGGCTTCTCCAAGCATTTTTGTTTTGCCATAAAAGTTTACTGGATTTACCTTGTCTGAAAATCTATAATTTCCAGCATTGCCGTCAAAAACATAATCTGTTGAAGGGTAAACTAATTTCACACTGTTCCGAATGCACCACTCAGAAAGCTTTCCCACTGAAAAAGAATTTATTGCCAAGGCTAACCCTTGCTCCTCTTCAGCCTTATCTACAAAAGTATATGCAGATGCAATCAGGAGGTGCGTGGGTCTGAATTCATCAAGCCTTTCAAAAGAGAGTGCTTTTTGCATAGGGAATTCTTTTCTTGAAAAACTAACATGTTTTATTTTTTTTATTTTTGCACAAGCTTGTGCAGCCTGTGCCAGCTGTCCATACTTCCCTATTATTGCTAATCTCATATTCAGTTGTTTTATGTTATCCTTTATTCACTAGGTATATGAAGGGATTGTTTGAAATTTTCAGGAATTTGTCTTGGGGATGGCCAAGAGAGTGGGAAGAATTGTTAATTATTATTGTTTTGGGGCTGCTTTTAACAATTGTTTACAGGACCTCAAAAATTTTCATGAAACTAACAATTGGATTAACCGTTGTAGGGCTAATAGCGCTTCTTGCTTATTCTTTAATACAAGAAAAAAACATTAAAGATAGTCAAATAAATTCAATCCCGGAAATCGGTTTTGAAAATGAAAAGCAAGAATCCGGATGAAGAGAAAAACAGTTCAAAAAAATATTTCTGCTAGTGGGCTCGGTGTTTTTAGTGGCAAGAATATAAACGTAAAAATATCTCCCTCTGATCAAGGAATTGTTTTTTCAAATCAAAACCAAACTGTCAAACTAGGCGAAAACTGGAAGCACTCTCATCGATGCTCATGTATCTGCAATGAAAAAATTGAAATCAAAATGACCGAACATTTTCTTGCTGCAGCAAGGTTGTGGGGCTTAACTGATGCATATATTGAACTTGATTTCCCTGAATTTCCACTTCTTGATGGAGGTGGAATGTTCTGGTTTAAGCTTTTTGAACAGGCTGGGATTAAAGAACTTGCCCAAAATATTGATCTTTATATTCCGAAAAAAACCATCATCTATGAGCAAGATGACATTCTTCTGTGTTGGAGGCCATCTAATAAATTGCGTTTCACAATCCTTTACCATCATCTAGATCCAAGAGTTCCGGTTTATTATGAAAGCTTTGACATGTCAAAAGAAAATGACAGGGATGTTGTTTTGAATGCGAAAACTTTCATTTTTGAAGAAGAGGTATCGAAACTTATGGAATTAGGAACAATTGATAAAAATTCCGAAAAAATTTCGGATTCGGTCAACATAATTAAAAATACCCCTGTTGACATCTCTATACCGGCTCACAAATGTTTAGATTTGATAGGAGATATCTACCTTTCTGGCAAGATGTTTTTTGGAGATTTCTTAAGCGTAAGGGGTGGGCATTTCGCAAATCAAAAATTATTAGAAAAAGCATTCAAATAGTCATCTAGAATTACTCAATAAATGAATAATCAATTAGTTTTTCCAACAATCTTGCTTGTTTCTTTCGTCTTGCTCCTTTGGATTGGAATGAGATCATTAAGGCCAAAAAGAACAACTCGTGGTCTGAAAAGAAAAAAATTGAAAAATGAAATTGATAGTATCTTGAAAAAAAATAAGGATGGTTTTTAAAATGATTGGAATAGTATTAGGTTCACCTTCAGACAAAAGTGTTGCTGACAAAGGTATAGCAATTCTTGAGGAACTGGAAGTTCCTCATAAGTTGTTCATTCTTTCTGCACACAGAACTCCCGACCTGCTTGAAAAAGCAATCAATGAAAATGATGACATAAAAGTTTGGATTGGCTTTGCAGGACTCGCTGCACATCTATGTGGTGTTATAGCTTCTCATACAACAAAACCTGTTATTGGCGTTCCTGTTGCTTCTGGCTCTCTTGCAGGGATGGATTCACTTTTGGCGATGGTTCAAATGCCACCTGGGATACCTGTTGGTGTTGTCGGGATAAACAATGCAAAAAATGGTATGCTTTTAGCATGTCAGATATTGGGCATTGAAGATTCGAGAATTTCAGAAAAGGTGAAAAACCAAAGACTTGAATCTAGAAAAAAATATGGTTGATAAGTCAAACGATCGAATCTCTCTAAGAGTTGCTTACCTCATAACAGGGATTCATGCTGTACCCGGTTCAAATTTGCTTCTTCTTGAATCTAGCGATGAACCTGAATCTGTTATTCCTATAGTTATTGGACATCGTGAAGCAGAAGCTGTTAGAGAAGGGTTGACTCACAACTTCAAAGAAAGACCTTCTCCTTATGATCTTTTTGTAAGCTTAGTGGAAATCGCTGATCATGAAGTTGTAGAGGTTTTAATAGACAAAGTAAAAAAAGGTGCTTATCATGCAAAAATTACTCTTGTCATAAATGGGAAAAATATCCAATTAGACAGTCGTACCAGTGATGCAATATCAATTGCATTAAGAACTCATTCTCCATTTTTCACAACGCGAGAAGTTTTTGAATTGACAAGAAGAGATAAATCTCAATATGAAGCGTTGATACAAAAACAACCTGGATCTCAGAACAAAGAAAACGAAGGCGATGATTTTAAAGATTTTCTGGATGAGGCCAATCTTGAAGAACTTCAAGAAGAGTAATGAAAACGGAGAGAGTGGGATTCGAACCCACGAAGCAGGTCATCCCCGCTCACTCGCTTAGCAGGCGAGCCCATTCGTCCACTCTGGCATCTCTCCAAAAAATCAAGAACTTAAACTATTTACAAACTTAGAAAAAGATTCAACAAAATCATCTATTCTTTCAGGGATCGGCGCGAGAAGCCCTTCATCTCTTTTACCATCTTTATCCCAATGTTCATTTGCCGCAAAAACAACTTTTGGATAAGGGATTGAACGAACCTCAAAAGATAAAATTTTCTGTAAATCTTCAACAGCCATATACGACATTGTTCCACCTGAGGCAGCTACAATCCCGAAAGGCTTATTGCTCATTCCTCCACAACAAATATCAATAAAATTCTTAAAAACACCACTGATTGAATAACAATAAACAGCCATCCCAAAGATATAAGCATCGGCATCTTTTATTTTTTCATCCAATTTAACAGCATTCTCTCCATAAGAGGAAAGAGGGTGTCTCCCATCGCAAAAAGGCAGCTCATAATCCCTAAGATCAACAAGCTCTACTGACACAGTGGATGATTCCATTTTCTGCTTAACGATATTTAAAATCTTTCTACTTCTAGAACCCTCATTCAAGGATGTTGAAACTAATAAAATCTTTTTCACTTAAAAACTGTATCCCCTTCTTCTTCTTTTTTTTCTGAAGCAACGCTTTCGAACTCAACTTCAATTTCTCCATCTTTGACAACAATACATTGGCAAGAAAGGCGAACATCCCCACGAACAGCCTTCATCTCAAGTCTTTCTTGCTCATGTTCCATTTTTTCACTTATAAAACTTGCCCCAGATTTAATCTTGCAAGCACAAGTAGTGCACCTGCAATTAAATCCACAAGCGTGTTTGATATCCAAACCATTATCAATCCCAAACCCAGCAAGACTTTCTCCAACCGGAACCTCGAGAGCGGTTTTTTCCCCATTCATTAAATAAATCACCTTCGCCATGAGAACCTATTGTATAAGAGTTAGAATTTTTTTCAATTAGACAAGGAGAGTTGGCCGAGTGGACGAAGGCGCACGCTTGGAAAGCGTGTATGCGGGGATGACCTGTATCGTGGGTTCGAATCCCACACTCTCCGCCATCCCTTGGATAAAATTAATTTCTATCTGGATCCCCAATAAAAGATCTTGTCCATTTAAAATTTGAATCTTTTTTTGATATTGTACGAACCCACATCTCAAGACCATCTAATGAAAAAACCTCTTTTGAATCTGCCTCAGCAACAATCCAAACTTTGGAATCGAGTTCTGTTTCTAGCTGGTTTTTTACCCACGAAGCACAACCTAGCAGATATTTAGATTTTATATTTTTTTTTGAAAAAAATTTGGACTTTAATTTCGAAGAAAAAACCCCTTGCCCATAATACAAACCTGTTTTTATTTTTTGGAAATCAAACTCCTTTTCATTTGAAAGAACCCAAAACAAATCCTGTTCCACAGGGCCCCCTTCAAAAACAAAAATTTTTTTCATCTCTGGTTTTTCTAATAAGCCTATTGGCCTATTTAAGATAAATCCCATGGCCCCTTTTTCATCATGCTCAACAATCAAAACCACAGAACCGTTAAAGCTTGGATCCTCTAATTTTGGATTCGAGATTAAAAATTTTCCTTTCAAATTGGCTTTCACTGGTTCATATAAATCCTAGAATGATTATTTAAGAGAATGAAAAATAAAACAGTTTTAATTACAGGCGCAGCAACTAGGGTTGGAGCAAGTGTTGCAAAAAAATTGTCAGAATTGGGGATGGATGTTATTGTTCATTACAACAAAAGCAAAAAGGAAGCTGATGTTCTTGCTGAAAATTATCAAATTAAAACAATCTACTGCGATTTTTCAAAAACCAAACTAATAAAAAAATTTTTTCAAGAGGTTCAGGAAAAATTTGGGGATATCGATATCCTCATACACAATGCAAGTCATTTTCAAAATGGAGATATTCACAACACTACGATAAAAAGCTGGGGAGATCATATGGATGTCAACCTTACGACTCCCTTTATCCTGAGTCAGTCTTTTTTAAAAAACTCAAAACAAAAAGAAAAAAAAATAATAGGCATGATTGACAGAAGGGCCTTGAATCCTGGCAAAAAACACTTAGCGTACACAGTGAGCGAATCTGGCCTTGTTTCATTGCTTGAAATTATTTCTAACACCCATGAAAATGTTACAACTGGCCTTGTGGTTATGGGGCCCATCCTCCCACCAAAATCAGGAACCCTCGAGGATTTTGATAAACAAATTAAAAAATCCCCTGAGAAAAAAGCTGGGACTTTAGAAGATGTAAGTTCAGCAGTAACCAAGATAATCAAATCTAAAAACGACAAAATAAAAATAGCTGTCGCGTGTAAAATTGACACTCAGAAATGAAAGATAAAATTTGTGTTGGAGGGGTCTCCCTAAGAATGGTAATTGGGATAGAAGACTGGGAGAGAAAAGACAAGCAGGAAATTATGCTTGGTTATGAATTTGAATGTGATTTGTCAAAAGCTGGACAATCAGACAAAATCGAAGAAACAGTTGACTACAAGGTCGTGAATAAGAAAATTTTAAAACTACAAGATCTCAAAAATATAAAAACAATAGAAAGATTGGCTCAGTTAGTAAGTGAAGCTATTCTAGAAAATTCAAAAATATCAAGCACGACAGTCACTGTCACAAAAATGGGCGCATTAAGATGGTCAGATAGCGTAACAGTTCAAATCAAAAGGCCTTAATGTCCACCCTCATAATATTGCTCGGAACAAATATAAATCCAGAATATTGGGCAGAAGAGGTAGTTAAGATTTTAGAAAAACATTGCACCCTTGAGAAAGTTGGAAGATCCTGGAAGACAAAAGCAGAAGGCTCCAAAAAGGCTCCTGATTTTATCAACAGAGCAATAAAAGTATCAGCAAAAATGACTTTCAATGAATGGAAAACACTGTTGAGGAATATTGAGGACAGCTCAGGTAGAAAAAGATCTGAAGATCCAAATGAACCTAGAACACTGGACCTAGATATTGTTTGGTTTGACGATAGGTGGATTGAAAATCCAGGATTAAAAAGACCTTATGGGATACTCCCCCTTGCCGATGTTTCCGAAGGGATAAAAGGTCCTGAAAATGAAAATTTCAAACAGCTGTCTAATAGATTAAGAAATCACCCTTCTATACTTGGCATCTACAAAAACTAGGCTTCTCTTTTGTAGCCTTTTGACGTTTTTTTGTATTTTTTCAACCCCATCCTTCTTAGATCCTGATTTGTTTGTGAATAGTTCATTCTTCTTTCTGTTGTGTATTTTTTTGCCTGCCTTCCAAAAACCTTCTCAACTTTTGAATCGCATTTTGGACATGTTTCAATTATCTTGTCTTTAAATGACTGGATTACCTCAAAACCCTCTTCATTACAATAATCACAAGCTTTTTTTGAAATGCTTACATATTTGTATAAAGGATTCATATGATAAATTCTAGGATTATATTTAATGAAGAATAATTTAAATTTAGCTTTCTTGCTTGGTACAAGACCTGAGTTGATAAAAATTGCACCAGTTTACAAAAATTTCATTAAAAACACAAGGCATCGAGGAATACTTATTTCAACAGGCCAACACAAAGAGCAATTGGAAGAAAATTTTAAAATTTTCAAAATTGAACCAGATTTTGATTTGAAGCTGATGAAAGAAAAACAACAATGGACCTCCTTTCTTATGGAATCGATAACAAATATCGAATCAAAGTTAAGGAAAATAAAACCCGATTGTCTGTTTGTTCAAGGAGATACTGTTTCAGCGCTTAGTGGAGCTATAGTTAGCAATTATTTAAAAATACCTTTAGCGCATATAGAAGCAGGTTTAAGAACCCACTGCGAAGATCAACCTTTCCCCGAAGAGATCAATAGAGTTTTGATAGCCCAGATGGCAAACTTTCATTTTGCCCCAACACAAATTGCAAAAAATAATCTACTGGAAGAGAGGGTCCCTGGAGAAAAAATATATGTTACCGGAAACACCATTGTTGATTCTGTTCATTATGTGAAAGTTGACAAGTGTAAAAATTATCTCAAAAATGAAAAGGTTTTAATCACGCTGCATAGACAAGACAGTATTCCCTTTTTAAAAGGGATGGTAAAAAAAATAGCTAATTTTGCAACAGAAAACAACAATCTTGAATTTATTTTTCCGATTCACTTAAACCCTTCAATAAGAAATCTCGTTAAACCCATTCTTGCCTCGGTTAGAAATATAAAAATTATTGAACAAACAAATTACAAAAACCTATTGAAGATAATGCGAAAATCAATGTTTGTTATCTCTGATTCAGGAGGGCTTCAAGAAGAGGCGGCAACATTAAATATTCCTTTAGCAGTCGCAAGAGATTTTACAGAAAGAGAAGAAGGCCTTGATCACAAAATATCCGTATTGCTTGGTAGAAAAAAAGAAATTTTTGGAAAAAACCTTGATAATTTTTTTAACAAAATTCAAAAAAAACAAATGCGTTTTAATGAAAATATTTATGGTGATGGTCATGCTTCAAAAAGAATAACAAATATCATCAATGAATCTTATGGTTATAAAACGGTGCATAAAAATATCAATCCGGAATATAAAAACTTGTAAAAAATATTAAGATAAAAACATGTCTGAAAATTTATTCATCCCACCAATAGATTTAAAAGAACAAACAGCCAGTATTCGATCAGACCTCGATGAAGCGATAGCACGTATATTGGATAAGGGAAATTTTGTTCTTGGTGAAGAGGTTGAATCCTTTGAAAAAGAAGCCGCAGAATACTTACGAGTCAAACATGCTGTGGGTCTTAATTCCGGAACAGATGCTCTCGTTATAGCTCTAAGGGCTTTAGGGGTGGGAGAAGGAGATGAGGTTATAACCAGCCCATTTACCTTTTTTGCAACCGCTGAGGCAATATGCTTGGTTGGAGCTGATCCAGTTTTTGCAGATGTTGAAGAACACTCTTTCAATATTGATGTAGATGAAGTTAAGAAGCTAATAACAACCAAAACAAAGGCAGTTATGCCAGTCCATCTTTATGGCCGAATTGCAGGTTCCAAAAATGAAAAAATTGATATGTCAGATTTAAAAGAAACATGTCAAGGTGTACCGATAATCGAAGATGCTTGTCAGGCTTTTGGTGCTGGAGATCCTCGAGCGGGAGGGCTTGGAAAAATCGGTTGTTTTTCTTTTTACCCAACTAAAAACCTATCTGCCTTTGGGGATGGGGGATTGCTTACAACGAATGACCCGGAAATTGCTCAAAAATCAAGAATGCTGAGACAACATGGTGAAAAATCACGCTACAACAATGAATTGCTTGGTTACAACAGCAGGCTTGATGCAATTCAGGCAGCAATTTTACGAGTTAAACTCAAACACATTAGCAAATGGAACCTACAAAGAAGAGAAGCTGCAGAAAGGTATGAAAAACTCTTAAAAGGGGTTGGGGGCATCATTCTTCCTGAAATCACCTGTGGACATATTTTTCACCAATACACAGTGCGGATATTAAACACAAACAGGGATGCTCTGAAAGAAGAGATGCAGAAAAGGGGAGTTATCAGCATGGTTTACTATCCAATACCTGCAAACAAACTGCCTGTTTTTAAAAACAGGTTTCCAAGTTGCCCAATATCAGAAAAATTATCAAAAGAGGTTTTATCTCTTCCTATATGGCCAGAAATTAAACCAGAACAACAAAACCAAGTAGTTAAAGTTTTATTGGATTCCATAAAGGCAATTTCCTGATGAATGCTTCTTTCATTGCAGTTATTTCATTTTCCCTTCTAATTGCTTCCTATAAATTTTATGGAAATTTCCTTAGGGAAAAAATATTCCAAATCAACGACAAGGAAAAATCCCCAGCTGTCGAAAGGAATGATGGTGTTGAGTATGTCCCTACAAATAAATGGATTTTATTTGGTCACCAATTTGCAAGCATCGCGGGACTAGGGCCTATCGTTGGCCCTGCTATTGCTGTAATTTGGGGATGGGTTCCAGCCCTTCTTTGGGTTGTGCTTGGATCTATATTTATCGGAGGTGTTCATGATTTTGGAGCACTCGCAACAAGTTTAAACTACAAGGGAAGGGGTATTGGGGACATTACAGAAGAAATCGTTGGGAAAAGAGCAAAAAATCTTTTTTTAATTATCATCTTCTTTTTACTGGCTCTTGCAATGGGGGTTTTTGCAATACTGATTGCTGGGCTTTTTGGTAAATTTCATGAAGTAATAATTCCTGTTTTTGGCTTGATAGGAGTTGCAATGATTTTTGGAACTGCGTTAAAAAAACTAGGCGTACCTCTTGTCCCAGCCTCAATTATTGGGGTGGGTTTAAATCTTGGTTTAATACTTGTTGGAATCCAAAACCCAGTTGAATGGGGGACATCTGAACAATGGATAACGATATTGCTCGTTTATGCAATGTTTGCAAGCGTTTTGCCTGTTTGGTTATTGTTAACCCCTAGGGATTATTTAAATTCATACAAGCTTTATGTGTTTTTAGGTGCAATTACCTTGGGGTTGTTTTTTGGCCAAGAAAAATTCCAAATGGTTGCTCCAGCAATCCAACCTGTTGTTGAAGGGGCTCCTTCCATGTTCCCGTTTTTGTTTATAACAATAGCTTGTGGGGCTATTTCTGGATTCCATTGCCTCGTTTCAAGCGGAACAACAGTTAGGCAACTAGAAAAAAGAACTGATAGTCAAATGCTTGGTTATGGGGCTATGCTTTTAGAGGGAGCTTTTGCTGTCCTTGTTATACTTGCTTGCACCTCAGGGGTTGGTCAAGATTTTTGGAACAAAAACTATGCAGTTTGGAACTCTATAGAAGGCGGAGCTTTATCTTCTTTCATTGTCGGCGGAGGAAACATGATTTCAAGCATTGGTCTTGATGTAACATTTTCTCA
>CAZDPU010000023.1:0-14558 GCA_964507645.1 uncultured bacterium | reverse complement strand
CGCTGCAGGTGCTGCCTCCTCAGCTGCAGGTGCTGCTGCCTCTTCAGCTGCTGGTGCTGCCTCCTCCTCAGCTGCTGGTGCTGCCTCCTCCTCAGCTGCTGGGGCTGCTTCCTCAGCTGCTGCAGGTGCTGCCTCCTCAGCTGCAGGTGCTGCCTCTTCAGCTGCAGGCGCTTCTTCGCTTGTATTGCCACATCCGTAAATTAAAAAAGAAACAAAAGTCAAAAAGAAAAATTTATTGTTCATAATCTAGATTGTAATCTTTTTAGAATACCTATGTAATTAAAAAACTATTATTTAAATATGAGATTAAATGACCTTGTTTCCAAACTAGACAAACTCTTGAAAAAGGACCAGTTCGTTGATAAAAGCATCAATGGGCTTCAGGTTCCTGGAAAAGGGAATGTCAAAAAGATTTTAACTGGAGTTTCAATATCTAAAGAGCTGATAGAGAAAGCTGTTGAAGAAAAGTGTGATTCCATTATTGTCCACCATGGGATGTTTTGGGGGGAGCAGTCTTATCCTATTCAAGACATAGCAAGGGAAAGATTCAACCTCTTGTCAAAAAATGGCATCTCACTGATTGCCTATCATCTTCCTCTGGATGCACATAGGGATATTGGAAATAATTATCCTGTTTGTAGGGATTATTGTCATCATGAATCTGGATTCAAAGGAAAGGATATTAAGGATTTTGGATCAATGGGCAATTTTTCAATTGGTGCAAGTTTTGAATTGAACAATAGCCTAGATGTTGAATTCCTAAGAGAACAAACAAAACTCTATTATCAACACGAGGTTATTCATTTAAAGTGCCAAAAAGAGAAGATAAAAAAGATAGCGATTGTCTCTGGGGCAGGTGCTAATTTCATCAAGGAAGCTGCATCAGAAAATATTGACCTTTTGATAACTGGAGAAGCTGAGGAATGGTCAATGCATGAGGCTATTGAGCATAACGTAAACTTGTTTGCATGCGGGCATTATGCAACTGAAAGAGTTGGAATAAAGATGCTGAATCAGTATTTGAACAAGAAATCAAATATTGAATCTGTTTTTTTTGACATACCAAATCCCATTTAGCCTATGATTAGCACATGAGTGATCCTTTGGATAAAAAATATACCCTAAAAGAAGCTGAGAAAACAATTCCTTCACTCAAGAAGGATTTTAAAAAAATTGTAGCACTGAAAGATAATCTAGACAAGATTGGATTTGATATAGTTTATGGAACATTTAGAGAAGGATGTTCTCCAAATGGAACGGGATCCCTTCCTAAGGATTTTTTAGATTTTTGTAATATTATTGAAAAGAAATTCCATAAGCTGGGCATTCTTTTAAGGTCTCTTGAAGAAGGGATAGTTGACTTTCCTTCAGAGAGGAAAAAGAAAGATATTTTTTTAACATGGATTTATCCAGATGAAAACATAAATTTTTGGTATTTTCCAGAGGAAGGATACCAAGAAAAAAAATCAATTGAAGATTTTTAATTCTTTAGACTACAATTAAGATGTGCGGACAAGGCGCGACCGGCGAGGCCCTCGGCCAGCTGGTTTTGTCCGCACTTTTTTATTATGACAAGATACCCCCTAAGTTCATACAAAGGAGAAAGGGCAGAAGTTTCTATTGGAAACGTTTCCTTTCGAGAGGATACTTTCGTAACTATAGCTGGACCATGCTCTGTTGAAAGTCAGGATCAGATATTAAAAACAGCCGAAACTGTTTCAATGCTAGGAGCTTCAATCCTTAGAGGTGGTACATACAAATACAGGAAAAGCCCTTACACCTTTTCAGGATTAAAAGAAAAAGGAGTTGACTATCTCGTTGAAGCTTCTAAAAAAGCTTCTTTGCCGGTTGTTACAGAAGTTATGTCAGTAGAAAAGGTTAACTATTTAGCCCAAAAGGTTGATATGCTTCAGATTGGGAGCAGGAATATGCATAATACGCCACTTCTTAAAGAGGTTGGAAAGACAAACAAGCCAGTCATCCTTAAGAGGGGTTATATGGCAACTATTGAAGAAACTCTTCTTGCTGCAGAGCATATTGCTAAAGAAGGTAATGAAAGCATTGTTCTATGCGAAAGAGGTATAAGGTGCTTTGACAACTCTTTGAGGTTTACTCTTGATTTAGCAGGTGCTATTCTTTTGAAAGAAAGTTCAAAATTCCCAGTAATAATTGATCCTTCTCATGCAACAGGCAGGTCTAATCTTGTTAAACCCTTGTGCTTGGCTGCTTTGGCTGCCGGGTTGAATGGGATTATGGTTGAGGTCCATCCAGAGCCAAGGAAGGCCCTTTCAGATTCAGAACAAAGTTTAACTTTTGATGAATTTGCAGATTTGATGGATTCCCTGTCCATCTTTTCAAAAAATGAAAATAAAATAACTCAAAAGTTCGGGGACTAGCGCAGCCTGGTAGCGCGACTGTTTTGGGAACAGTAGGTCGTGGGTTCGAATCCCGCGTCCCCGACCATCCCTACTCCCACTCTTCGTCTTCCCACTGTTCAACCCATTCTTCGTTATCAGGATGTAATTTTTTCAATTTGTCTCCTTGTAAGAAATCCATGCAACCACGTTTCAAGATCTGCTTTGTGTTTTTTATAAAAATTTATTGCAGGTTCATTCCAATCTAGAACTTGCCAAGTCATGCCATATAAATTCAATTCTTTACATACATTCATTGTTTCTTTGAAAAGTAAACTTCCTATCCCCTTGTTTCTATAACCCTCAGTTATGACAAAATCTTCTAAGTGTAAAACTTTTCCTTTCCATGTTGAGTAACGTATGAAGTAAAAAGACAATCCGATAATTTTTTTTCCATCTTCGGCAACTAAAAATTGATAGGATGGAGAATCACCAAAGCCATCATTCTCTAAATCTTGCAATGTAATATTCACTTCGTCAAGTGATTTTTCATAATCGGCCAATTCCTTGATTAGATTTAAAACAGATGGGAGGTCTTTTTTAAAGCCTTTTCTGATTACTATTTTCATTTTAACTATGTTTATGGTGGGCCATCGTGGACTTGAACCACGGACCTCGCCCTTATCAGGGGCGCGCTCTAGCCAGCTGAGCTAATGGCCCATAAAGACATATTTTATTATTTAAAACTATAAAAAGGAGTTTCTTCCGCTTTTATCTCAAGTTCATTTCCATCAGCATCTCGAACAAAAGCATCTCCATTTTGGCAACCTTCAATGAATTCTCCATAAAACTTTTTGCCATGGACGTCTATCCAGAATATTTTTTTGCCTTTGTCAACAAGAAGATTGCTCCATTCTTTAAAAAGTCTATTTTTATTTGAGATATTTTTTATTTCTTTGTCCAGGTTGTTAATCCAGTTTTTTAATATTGTTGCCCTAGGGTTCTCCCACTCTTTCTCAATCATTCCTTCTTGATACATTGTTGTAGCTTCTTTCAAGGCTGGAGAAACTTCTTCACCTGATCCAAAAACATTTAAACCAAGGCTTAATACAGCATATTTCTTATCTCCTTTTATGAAGTTGCTGATAAGGGTTCCCCCAATTTTTTTATCATTAACAACAATGTCATTTGGCCACGACAGGTTTGAATTGATTGTCTTTGCAACAGATAAAGATAAAGCTATTGGCAACATTGAAAAATCTTCACTTTTAACATCACTTAGATCAAGAACAATACTCACAAGGATTCCGGATCCGAGTTTTGAAAACCATTTCCTTCCAGATCTACCCCTGCCAGAAGATTGATATTCTGCAATAATCAGAGATTCATTGATTGGTTCATTTTTTATCAATCTAACTGCATATTCATGAGTTGAATTTAATGTTGTAAAGTAATGATAATTATTTCTAAATTTTTCCGGACAGTAATTAAAGAATTCTGGAGGGCTTAAGCGAGGTTCCTTCTTCAGGATTTTTATACCTTTGTTTTTGCTAAAACTAATTGAAAATCCTAATTTTTGAAAATATTCGATAGTTTTATGAAAAGAAGATTTTGAAATATTTATTTTTTCAATAATTTTTTTTTCTTTTAGGTTTTCTTCACTTGTTTCTATTAGTTCTGAAAAGATAGCTGAGTCGCTTCTTTTGACTTTGTACTTCCTTACGGCATCAAAAATCTGCATATCTTTTAGAGTAAATTCAAGAGCGCTAAAGCTGCTTCAGATCCTTTATTTCCTTTCTTTCCTCCAGCCCGCTCTTTTGCCTGTTCAATGTTCTTTGTTGTCAATATTCCCATGCTTATTGGAGATCCGTAACGAACTTGAAGATTTGCTAATCCATTAAATATTGAGCTACAGAGGAAATCGTAATGGTCGGTTTCCCCTTTTACTATCGCTCCAATTGTTATTATGGCAATGTCTTCCGGAGAAGGTTCATCTTTCAAAATTCTTGAAGCAAGGGAAAGTATTTCCCAGGATCCAGAAACTGTAAGATGGCTAAATTTTTTATTTTTTGAATCAAGAACGCTTTTTGCACCTTGGAAAAGAGAATCGGTGATGTCTTTGTTGAAGCTTGACTGAATTACGAATATTTTCATTCTTTTATCTTCTCTGTCGAACCTATTTCAAGATCAAAGCCCTCTAGGGCAATTATGTTTCTTTCATTGTTCGTGATTATTTTCATCTTACCTACGCCGCAAGCTTTTAGTATTTGAGCACCTATTCCATACGATCTAAAATCCATTTCATCTGAATCTTCTTCATTTTTCTCTTTGGAGCCTAGAAGAACAAGTATCCCTCTCTCTGAAGTATATATTTGCTCCAATGCAGAATTTAGCCTTTTTTCAGCCCCTTCGCCAGAATCTTTTTCTGAGTGAACCCTCACCAGGGTTTCTTTTTCTTTAACTATTGAACCTTTTACAAATGCAAAATGAGTTTCAGAAGTATTTTTTGACTGGAAGATAAGAATTTCAGAATTTTCTTCATTCGGCATTTTCATTTTGTTTTTTAAAAAAATATTTGGCCTTTGCTTTAAAAGGTAAGAGATTAAATCAGCAATTGTTATCAGTGGTATATCGTGCTTTTTTGAAAACTTTCTCAAAGAAGGTATTCTCATCATTGATCCATCTTCTTCAAGTATTTCACAAATTACACCTGCTTTAGGCAACCCTGCAAGTTCACAGAGATCAATTGCAGCTTCAGTATGCCCTGCCCTTGATAAAACCCCTCCTCTTCTTGCCCTTAAAGGAAATACGTGCCCTGGCTGTCTGAAGTCATTTGGGCCTTTGAGAGGGTCTATAAGTTGCATTATTGTTCTAGACCTCTCAAAAGAGCTTATTCCAGTTGTTATCCCATCTATTGCATCAACTGATATGGTAAAAGCTGTTCCATGAGGGTCCATGTTTTTTCTTGTCATTGAAGTTAACCCTAGTTGATCTAGCCTGTCTCCAGTCATTGGTACGCAAATCAACCCTCTTGCCTCTTTTGTCATAAAGTTAATATTTTTTGGAGTTGCGTGTATTGAAGCACAGATTAAATCACCCTCATTCTCCCTGTCTTCACTGTCTGCAACAACAACCATTTTTCCCGCCTGTAAAGCTTTTATCGCTAATTCAATACTTTCTTTCATTTCCATTTCCCAAGAGAATATCTAGAAATGACATCAACTTCTATGTTTATGTCACTTCCAATATCTGTAGATTCTATGTTTGTTCTCTTTAGGGTTTCCTCAATTAGGTAAATTTCAATTAAATTATTTTCTTTCTTTGCTATAGTTAGGCTTACACCTGACAAAGAAACACTCCCCTTTTCCTTTATAAAATCATCTAATTCTTTTGGAAACTCTATTACCCACAGGGAGCTTAAAGAATCAATTTTATTGAGTTCCTTAACTCTTCCAACCCCATCCACATGGCCTAAAACTATATGCCCTCCCATTGCATCCCCCATTCTCAAGGCCCTTTCCCAGTTTACAAACTCACCTTCAGATTTTTTAGAAAAAGCTGTTTTTAGAACGGTTTCTTCTGAGAGGTTGAAAGTTGCAATATTATTTTTATAGCTATTAAGTGTTAAGCAGACTCCATTTACAGATATCGACTCTCCAATGGAGGGATCTTTAAAATTTTTCAAATCTATTGAGAGGATTGTGGAGTTCTCTAATTCTTCTACTTTCTTTATTAATCCTTTATCTTCAATTATCCCTGTGAACATTTGTTAAATACCCCTCCATTCTGACGTTGTTTCCAATTGTTTTTATGCTTACGTCAGAAAGTTTTTTTGATTCAGATAGCGTTGTCCAATTATCTGGTGAAAATTCGATACCCTTTAGTCCAATTATCTTAGGGGAAATGTAAACAATAATCCTGTCAGCAAGATTTTGTTTTATCAGTTCTGCAGCGAGTTTACCTCCCTCACATAAAACTGATTGAATATCCTTCTTTCTGACCTCTTCTAGTAGTTCTTTTAAGTTTTTGACGTTGAGTTGGTGGATATTTCCTTTAGAGGATTCTTTGCCTCTTCCCCACAGATACACGTTTCCATTTTTGAAAATTTTTGAAGTTTTTTTAACTTTCTCTTTTCTGTCAATTAATATTTTTTTCCATTCTTCTATTCCTGATTTTCTATCTAGTGTTGGATTATCTTTTATGGCTGTTCCTGATCCAATCATGATTGCATCATGTTCATTCCTTAAAGATCTTCCATCTTCTCTTGAACCCTTAGAAGTTATCCATTGTGACGTTCCATCTGCAGCAGCAATTTTTCCATCAATTGAAGTTGCAACTTTGACAGTTACAGAAGCTCTTCCTCTTAATATTCCTGTTAGATAACTGTAGTTTAGCAGCTTGCATTGATCCTCTAAGCAACCAACAGAAACATCTACTCCTGCTTCCTTTAGCTTCCTGATGCCTTCTCCATTGACTTTTTGATTTGGATCTTTTGTGCCGACAACTACCCTTTTTACATTTTTTGAAATTATTTGGTTTATGCATGGAGGAGTTTTTCCATGGTGTGAACATGGCTCCAAAGTTACATGAAGTGTTGTGTTTTTTACAGCCACCTTCTCAAGGGCGTTTATTTCTGCATGATTTTGACCATATTTTTCATGAAAACCCTTTGAGATTATCTCTCCCTGAGATGAAACAACAGCTCCAACCAAAGGGTTTGTTTTTGTTTTGCCAAGACCTTTCTTGGCAATTTTTATTGCCTCAAGCATAAGGGCATTATCTTTTTCCTGAAAGGTCAACTTAAAACAATGTTATTTTTTCGGATTTCATTTTTAAAATCTTCTATGGCCTTGTTTATCTCTTCATCTGTATAAGATTTTTTTCCATCACCTATAACCAATCTCCATGTTAAGTTCCAGTCTTGTTTCTTTTTATAGATATCAAATAAGAATATTTCTTGAATCATATCTATCTTCAGTTCTTTAATGACATCTGTTAGTTTTTTTGTTTCTTCATGATTGCTTGTCTTGATGTTGAGGTCTCTATAAGCAAATTTATGCTTTGGCAAGTTAATTATTTTTGTTTTAGGCATTGGCCAGTGTAAATTGAGATTTAACTCACAAAGCCAAACCAATTCCTTTTTGCTTCCTATCTCTATCTGGATTGCACCTATGACACCTTTAAAAACATCACTATTTACGGAAAGTGTTGAGCTGTCCAAAAAAACCTTATCATCTGAATCTGAATAAGCTACTGAAGAATTCCATTTTTTAGCAATATTTTCAATTAGATTTTTTATGAACCTTACCCCATCCTCCTCCTCTCTGGCGATGATTCCTAGATTCAATAATTCCTGAGTATCGTTAAAAACTTTTCCGATTTCAAAACTCCAACCAGAAGAAAAGCCTCTTTTCCTAGAATTTTCATGTCCCTTCAGCAAAGATGCCGATATCGAGTTTCTTAAAAAAGATTTTTCTTCAGATCTTGGATTTAGGATTTTTAGAGGTTTATTGTTCGAAACAGCCTTTCCAAAGATTGATAAATCTTTTGAAACCAGGCTTGATCGAACCTCTTGCCTTCCCCCAAAAGAAACCAGTGTATCTATAAGATATTTCTCTATATGAAAAAAATCATCTGATTTTGATGTAGTCATTCCAACATTAGGGAGACTTTCTTTAAGCTTTGAATACCCATAAACCCTTATGACTTCTTCAATCAAATCTTCTGGAATTGATAAATCTGTTCTGTGGGAAGGGATGAGCCACTCTCCTTTCCTTAGCCCTTTTTTGCTTTTTATACTCCAGCTCTCTTTCCATTTCCCATCTTTGTCTTTTGATATCTTTAATATGCCTAGGCTTGCAAGAATTTGATTTATCTTTTCATCTTCAATTTTCATTCCTAATCTTGAATTGATTTCAGATGTTTTTATGTTTATTGTTTTTTCTTTCGTTTTTTCTTTTTGTACCAATGTTGCAGTCTTTATTTCATTTGACCATTTCATTTTGTTGAGCCACCAAAGATACCTTCTTGCACCTATCAAGAAACCTTTTGGGTCAACTGTTCGTTGGAATCTGTAAGAAGAGTCTGTTAGGAGGTTTATCCTATTGGCGCTTTCTCTTGTTGAAGAGTTCTTAAAACATGCTGCTTCAAGGAGAAACTCTTTATCTGACTCTTTTGATGAGCCTTCTTCAGATCCAATTATTCCGGCTAATGCAAGAGGGTCTCCTTTTTTGTTTTTTATCAGCAAGTCTTTTTTAGACAACTTGTAAGATTTTCCATCAAGAGCATTGAAGCTGATGTCTTTTTTTGCAACATCAACAATAATCCCATTTTCAACTGAAGAAAAAGGGAAAAGGTGAAGCGGTTGTCCTGTCTCAAATAAAACATAATTTGTTAAATCAACCAAAGGGCTTATTGGATTTCTCCCCATGAGTTTTAACATTTTTTCAATATGAGGATCTTCTCTAGAAGAAATGTTTAAGCGAACTCCAAGATAAGAGTCACAGTTATTACTGTTGACACTTATCGGATATTTGTTTTCTATTGAAAGATCTTCTAGTTCTAATTGTTTTATTTTTAGATTTTTGGCTGTTCCAAACTCTCTTGCCAACCCGTAAATTGACAAAGTGTCGGTTCTATTGCTTGGAGTACTTAAGTCTAAAACCTCTTCACCCTCTATATTGAGGATTTCTTCACACTCAAAACCTATTTCGGTAAATATGTCAGCAATTTCTTTTGCCGAATAACGACACTCTACAAAGTCTTTTAACCAACAGATGGGTAAACGCATTTCTGCTTTCTATTTTCCAGTTATTGCTAGGCTTTTTCCGGCTTCTCTTCTTTCTAGGTTATCAACATCCATAACTTGTCCACTTGGAAGTTCTTTCATGTTTATATGGGCGCTATAAGAAAAAGCTAAAACCAAAAAGATCAGGAAAAAAACATATATTCTCTTATTCATAATAATTCACCTTATTTTGTATCTACAATAACCTCATCAATTTGCCAACCTGCTCCAAAGATTCCATCTTGCCCATCACCATTCTCTCCAGAGGTTTGAGCATCTTCTCCCCAGAAAATGAAACAAACATACTTTCCTCTAAAGGGGCTTAGGTCAATTGTTCTCTTGAGCCCAACTCCACTTCCAGTTGCAAAAGTGTCTCCTGCGCTTCTGCTGTACATCCAAACATTGCCACCAACATAACAATCAGTTATTTGGGTATCGCTCCATCTTACAACTATTCCAAATGTGCTTGGACTTGGTGTTTCGTAAAGCTCATTAAATGTTAGTCTTGTCCATCCGCCTTCTGAGACATAATAGCCATTTGCTCCATCTTGATCACCGGAAGGCCATGGGTATGTTATCTGCAATGAAGCATCATCATAAGTCCAGCCATCTAGGTAGTTTCCAATATTTGAATTTGTTCCAGTCATCCACATCTTGCAGTCAAGATTTCCATCATCCCCAGGAATAACCCTCCACCACTGGGTGTCATCTATCCAATATCCCATTTCTGTCCATGCATGTTGATCACTGCAGCTTTCTCCATTTCCAGGGAAAGGTTCATAGAAGAGGGTTTTAGTAAAGTCTGGCTGTTCTACAAGTTGGATATCGTCAAAAAGGATACCGGTGTCAGTTCCCTCGCTATTTGTTCTTTGCCCAATCCCTATACAAACATTTGGATTTCCTGCAAATTCACTAATGTCAAGATACAGGTATTCCCAGTCAGTTGTGTCTAGAGAAGGGTTTATTTCAATGTCTCCTACGATATCGTTCAATATTGATGAATATGGTGTCCATTGTCCATTAAAGCAATTGTCAGTGTTTGATGGATCTGTATTTATCCAAAGGGATATGTCTTCAAAATCTTCAGGTGGCCTATTTACCTGATGGGCCATGACCAATGCAGGGTTCATTGTTTTTGACAAGTCTAAAGCTTTTGCAGTTATGAATACAGGGTCTTCGTCATTGTCGTAATTCTGAGTATCTGGATTCCATGCAGCTATAAAAGAGTTTCCAGAATAAGCAGATCCATCACTGCTTGACCAAACCTGGAAGAAGGTTGTTTCAGTGTTTCCAAACTGAGTTGATATCCAGTTTCCAGTTCCAGCCGTTTCATCATAAATAACATCCCCCTCAAAATTGTCATACATATACGTTGGGTATGTGAGAGATGTTGTTGGGCCAACTACAGTACCAGTTGATCCGTCAGGAGCCGAAGCTCGAATAGCAAGACAATATTTTCCATCTGGCGGCATAAAAGATACAAATCCGCAATAGCCATTTGAACAGTCAACAGTGTATCCTGTCTCATCATATTGCCCACCATCAACTGCTGGACATAGACGTTTGTTGCCATTTTCAGATGAAGTCATTTGGTATGTTAGAACCGCATATTCGCACTGAGCGCTTGATGGGGTTGAGGAAGTGCAATGAGATTTTTCATAATCTGTATAGCCATCGCTCCATTCAAGTTTCACGTCAGTTGTTGCTGCTGATGTGAAAAAAGAACCTTGCATATCAGGTCCAGAAGTTAAGTTGGAGAACAAGTCAGTAATGATAATCCAATCATATGAAGCAGGAGTTGGATCTTTCAATCCAGCACCATTCACTGCCCTAACCCTAAAATTGCTGTCACCTGTAGGTATATTTTCATAGTTTTGAGGTGATGTGCATGTGCTCCAAGATTCATTATTCAGTGAACATTCAAAAGTTGCCTCCACGTCGTCAGAACTAAACTCAAATATCGCTGTTGTTAAAAAGGTCTTTGCTGGTGGAGTGCTGTCTATGAAAGTGTCTGGAGGAAGAATGCTTGAGTCAATTAGCCAATTCCAAAGAGAAGGAGAGGAATCGGTGTTTCCAGCAGCATCGGTTGCTCTTACTTCAAAACTGTGGTTACCATCAGCCAATCCCGTGTATGTTTTTGGAGTGGAGCAATTTTCCCACCCTAACCCATCAAGATTGCACTCAAATGTGCTGTTTGGTTCACTGCTCTCAAAAGCAAAGGTGGCTGTTGGGTCAGGTGTTGGATTTGGAGGACTGTCTGTTATTGTTGTGTCTGGTTCAGTCAAGTCCACTGTCCAATTCCATTCCGCTGGCGTCAGGTCTTCATTTCCAGCTTCATCAATTGATTTGACCATAAAGATGTAAACTCCTTCAGAAAGTCCGGAATAACTCTTTTGAGACCCATCACACTGCTCCCAATTTCCCTCATTGAGTTTGCACATGAAATAATCTGTTGTTTCATCATCACGATAATCAAAAACAGCATCGGTTTCATTTGTCGGATCTGAAGGTCCTGAATCAATGTATGTTTCAGAAGGGGTTAAATCTATATCCCAAGTCCATGTATCTCCATCAGGGTCAGTGTTCCCTGCAGCATCAGTTGAGAAAACACTGAAGACATGAGTTCCTTCAGACAAGTTGCTGTAAGTGAAAGACCCTCCATCACACTGAACGAGCCCACCGCCATCCAAATCACATTGGAATGTTGCATCAGGATTCTGAGGACTCTCGTATGTCAATGTCGGATTTACATCATTGGATGGATTAACAGGCCCCGTGAGAACAACTGTTGTTGGGTTGATTGTGTCAATGGTCCATGTCCAACTATCTGCTGCTCCCTGGTTTCCCAAAGAGTCAGTTGACCTTACTTCAAAAGTATGGGATGCATTTTGCTCTAGGCCCGTATAGGCTTGAGGGCTTGTGCATGCAACCCATCCTTCAGAGTCAATGTTACATTCAGATGTTCCAGGCTCATCGGTTGTCCAAGTGAAAGCTGCATCAAGGGAGTTTGTTGGATCCATAGGTGCAGAATCAATGCTTGTTACCGGTCCTGTAATGTCAATTGTCCAAAGGTATTCTGAAGATGTTGGGTCAACATTTCCTGCAGCATCAATAGATCTAACCTTAAAGGAATGAGCGCCATCTGTTAAATCAGAATAAATTATTCCTGTAAGGCATGAAGAGAAAGATGTACCATCGCCATCCAGTTCACATTCAAACGTTGCATCAACATCAGAAGGGCTTGAAAAGTCAAATATCGCACTTGTGGAAGTTGTCGGATCATCTGGTCCAGAATCTATTTGCGTTGTTGGAGAGGTTGTATCTATTGTCCATGTCCATGTTGCAGGAGAAACATCTTCGTTTCCAAGAGAGTCAAAAGCCTTAACTTCAAAGGTGTAAGATTCATCCGTTTGAGCATTGTAAATCTTGGGGCTTTCACAAGACTCCCAGTTTCCTGGTGATGATGATGAGATGTAAAGCCTACATTCAAATGTTGCATCTGGATCGTCAGAACTTTCTTTAAATTCAAAGACAGGAATAGTTGCATTTGTAGGATCGTCTGGTCCAGATGTTATTTCAGTTTGAGCTCCCGTCGTATCTATTGTCCATGTGTGGGTTGCACTCGAACCCTGTATTTCAATATTTCCTGCCAAATCTTCCGCCCATGCTTTAAATGTCCATGTACCTTCTAAAAGAGATGAATAACCTGCCGAATAAGCACCAGATCCATCAGATGTCATGGCTTGTCCTACACAAGTTTCATCATTTGTAATACAGTAGAGAACTTCTGTCAATCCAGGAAGCGATCCATCAATCCCTTCCCATGGGTCATCAACAACACTAACTCCAAAAGAACCATCTGTTTCATTTGATGGATCAGTTGGAGAAGATTCTATTGTTGTTACTGGAGAAGACCTGTCAACATTCGTGGTGCTCGTTGCTGGAGTGCCATCAATGTTATTTGCTTCATCCCAGGCTCTAACCTCGAATGTATGGGTTCCTTCAGAGAGGAGTTCATAGGTTTTTGGACTTGTGCAGAATGACCATGCACCTGTAGAAAGCTTGCATTGGAAGAATGGAGCAGTCTCATCTGCACCAAACTCCCATGTTATGTTGTCTTCATTAGTATAGGTTGCAGGCTCCAGTGTTATTGATGTTTCTGGTGGGGTTTGGTCTATCGTCCATGTGAATTCGGCAGGAGTTGGATCTGGTGTCCCAACGTTGTTCAAAGCACGAACATAAAAAGTTTTAGTTCCTTCTGAAAGTTCTGTATAGGTTCTACTTCCACCATTACAAGGACTGTATGAATTTTCATCAGGGGTTACTTGGCATTCAAAATCATTTCCTCCTTCAGGGCTTACAAATTGGAAAGTTGCAATATTCAAGTTTGTCATCTCTTCAGGGTTGTCTGTAATTAAGGTGTCTGGTATTGAAAGGTCTATGTCCCAATCGTCAAAAGCCGGGCTTCCATCAATGTTTCCAGCCTCATCTTCCGCCCTTACTGAAAAACTGTGTGGGCCCCCACTCAGTTCTGTATATGTTTTTGGACTGGAGCAATTTTCCCATCCAGCATTGTCAAGATTGCAGTGGAAGGTGCTGTTAGCCTCGTTTGAGCTAAAGGTGAATGTTGCTTCATCAGAACCACTTAGTTCAGGAGGTCCTGAATCAATTGTCGTCTCTGGATTCGATTTGTCTATGCTGAAAGAGTCATTTGCTGGAACGCTTGTGTTTCCTGCAATGTCATTAGCCCTAACCTCAAACAGATACGTTCCTTCCTGCAATCCCTGATACAGCTTACCTGAATCTGGACATAATTGCCAATCTATCGTGATGCCATTGTTACCTTCTAATTTGCATTCAAAAGTGGTGTCAGGAGCAGAAAGGGTTCCCTCACTGCTTGAATAGGTGAATGTTACATTTGTTTCATTGGTTATGTCATCAGGTCCAGAATCAACAGAGGCATTTGGAGGAGTGTTGTCAACTGTCCATGTTATGGTTTGCTCAACATCCTCAACTTCCTCTATATTCAGATGCTCTGCCTTGACCTTGAGAGTCTGAACGCCATCCTGCAATGGAGAGCCTATACTTCCTGCAGAGTAATAGTGACCATCCGCGTCCTCGTCGTCACAAGCCAGCCAACCTGAGTCATTCAGGTTGCATTCATAAGAGACATCCGCATCATCATGGTTTGTCTCTTCAAAATAGATCTTGACATCAGCTGTCTCGTTTGAGGTGCTGCCTTCAGCAATGTCGCTTGGTGGGCTTGCCTTGAATGAGAGAGACAGTGGCTGGTATTCAATTACAGTGAAGAAACCGTCATTATCAGCTCCGGACCAGATTGTCTCATTACCCAATTGGTCAGTAACCTTTATCTTTATGAAATATTCGTCATTTGCACCAACACATTCCCCATTAGG
>CAZDPU010000022.1:8962-15748 GCA_964507645.1 uncultured bacterium | reverse complement strand
ATTGGTCTTCTAGCTTGAACATCTGAACCTGTTCTGTCCAACATTGTTGCAGCTTCAGAACCAGCTGCCTTAACTGCTCGTGTTACTGTATCAACAGCAACAACAGAAGGCTCATTAACCACAACACCTGCACCATGTTCTGCAATTATGAGGTTTTTTGTTCCCAGGTCTATAGCGAAATCTCTACCTCTAGAGAACTTTCTAGAGACCTTTGATATGAACTCTTGAATGCCTGCCAATTATCTAGCCGCGTCGTATGTTGCTCTTGGAATTTTTATCGTAACGACCGCAGCACCTTTTTTCAAATCAATCTCCATTTCATACATGAAAGGAACGTCCTTCCCTCCCATTCCCATTGAAGGAGGTTTAACGCCAATTTTGTACTTTTGCCAAGGGAATTTGTGCTTTCCCTTTGCATTCGGATCAGCAGGATCATAAGAGTAAAGACCTCTGTCATTACTTTGCGTATACCTTATGATATTGCCATCCATATCCATAACAGTGACTCCACAGTACCCACACATAAATGCGAGCGAACCATCGTCATTAACAACCTCAATCTTTCCTGATATAGTGCCCGTTAATTTGCCCTTGAGCATTTTGCATGAAGAAAAAGGAATAAGAAAAAGAACAAGAAGAAGAATTTTTTTCATTTTGTTTACCTCCAAGATTTTCTTAATTATAGATGAAAATCAAGATTATACAAACTCAATTCCCTGGGCTAAAGGCAATTCTTTTGAATAGTTGATAGTGTTTGTCTGTCTTCTCATATATGCTTTCCATGAATCAGAACCTGCCTCTCTACCCCCGCCAGTATCCTTCTCCCCTCCAAAAGCTCCTCCGATTTCCGCACCTGAAGTTCCTGTATTTACATTTGCCAAACCGCAATCAGAACCAAAGCATGAAGTAAAGGCTTCAGCCTCTTTCATGTTTTCTGTAATAATCGAAGAAGAAAGACCTTGTGGAACACAATTGTTGAACTTAATTGCATCATCAATATTTTTAATCTTCATAATATAAAGAATTGGAGCAAAAACCTCATGAGACATTATTGGCAAATGCTTTTCAACTTCAATGATTGTTGGTTCAACAAAATAACCATCCTTATTGAGAGTTTTTCCTCCTGAGATAATCTTTCCACCTTGTTTTTGTATTTCTTCAAGCGCATTCAGGTAATCATCTACAGAAGATTTTGAAACTAATGGCCCCATCAAGGTTTCATTGTCTAAAGGGTTTCCGATTTTCACCTGTTTATACCCAGAAATCAACTTATTCTTCAAGTTCTCATAAATATCTTCGTGAATAAAAACCCTTCTAGTCGTAGTACATCTTTGGCCAGCAGTGCCAACAGCCCCAAAAAGAATCGCCCTAGAAGCCAACTCCAGATCAGCTGATTTCATAACTGACATTGCGTTATTCCCACCCAATTCCAAAATAGTTGAACCTAACCTTTCACCAACATCAACAGCAACTTTTTTTCCCATTGATGTAGAGCCTGTAGCACTAATAAGTGGAACCCTTCTGTCGCGCACAAGGGGAGAACCAACATTATTCCTGTCTCCTAATAACAAACTTACAACTGGACCAAAGCCATCTTTTTCCAAAACTCTTGCAGCAATCTTTGTTGTGGCAATTGCCGTTAAAGGGGTTTGCATGCTCGGCTTCCAAAGACAAACATCTCCACAAACCATAGCTAAAAATGCATTCCAACTCCAAACTGCAACTGGGAAATTGAAAGCAGAAATGATTCCAACAAGACCTAAAGGATGCCATTGTTCCATTAATCTATGTCCTGGCCTTTCACTAGCAATATTCAATCCGTAGAGTTGTCTAGAAAGTCCAACAGCATAATCTGCCATATCTATCATTTCCTGAACCTCTCCTTCTCCTTCGACACGAATTTTTCCCATTTCAAGAGCAACCAATGCCCCCAATTCCTTTTTGTACTTTCTTAACTCCTCGCCAATTCTCCTTACATACTCACCTCTAGCTGGGGCAGGCAAGACCTTCCAGTCTTCAAAAACTTTAGTGCACTCATCCAAAACTCTTTGATAATCTTTATCATCGCAGGTTTTAACTTTTGATATTAATTTTTCATTTGAAGGATTTAATGAATCTACAATATCTCCTCCTCCTTCAATCCAACAACCACAATACGCAGCTGGATTCAAATCCTCTATACCTAAAGTTTTTAATATTTTTTTTATTTCGTCACTCATTTGAATCACTCTCCATAAAATTTGGTGAAAAACAACCATCTGAAATCTTCCTGACAACAGATGGATACAGCCTATGTTCTTCTTTTAGGATTCTAGAAGATAACCGAGCTTCGTCATCTCCTTTCAATACAGGAACTACGGACTGATTTATTATTGGGCCAGTGTCAACACCCTCATCAACCCAATGAACAGTGCACCCAGAGTAAGGAAAGCCTGAATCCAAGACCCTTTCGTGAACATTTAAACCAGGAAAAGCTGGCAGTAAGCTTGGGTGTATATTGATTATCCAGCCTTTCATAAAGTTAATCAATTTAGGAGTAACAATCTTCATAAAACCTGCCAAACAAACTAAATTTATTTTATGCTTTTTCAAAATCCCGATTGCATCTTCCTCCCAGCTCTCTTGAGAAAGGATAACAAAGGGGATGTTATTCTCTTTCGCATAATCAATCCCCAATGCAGATTCCTTATTGCTGATTAAAACTTTTATACTTGCAGATCCAAGATCTCCATTTCCCTCAGCATTCAAGAGCGATAAAAAGTTAGAACCTCTCCCGGATATGAAAACAGCTAAATTCATTTATTAAGAATCAACGAAACCTTGCCATCTCTCCTAATTTCTTTAACTTTTACGTTTATCTCTTCTCCAACTTTGTATAAAGAAACTAAATCCTTCTCGCTTAAACGTCCCGATTTTCCTTTCTTGTCAACTTCAGAAATATGTAACAAGCCTTCAGTCCTTCCAAAAAGGCTCACAAATAAACCAAATTCCCTTATTGAAGTTATTTTTCCTTCATAAGTTTCGCCGGCTTTTGCTGTTTTGAAAAGCAAGTCAATTCTTTCTTTTGCCATCTCTCCAGCTTTAGAGTTTGGAGCTGTTACAACAACCAAAGCATTTTTATCATCAAACTCATCATCTATATCTATCTTGACATCGCAATCACCTTGTATAGATTTAATCATCTTTCCGCCAGGACCTATCAAAATCGAAACATCAGATTTGCCTATTTTCTTTTGGAAGATCTTTGGTGCATTCTCAGAAACCTTAACTTCTGATCCAGCTTCCTCTACCATGACATCAATTAAAGCATTTCGTACAATTTTTGCTTCCTTTAATATCTCAGGAATTAAATCCTTTTTGATTCCATCTCCCTTGACATCTACCTGGATTGCCGTAATTCCACTTGAAGTTCCAGCTACTTTGAAATCCATTTCTCCATAGAAGTCTTCTATGCCTTCAATATCCCTTAACAGAACATGATTTTTCTCATCCGACATCAAACCTATTGAAATACCTGCAACAGGTGCAGCCAAAGGAACTCCACCATTCAATAACGCAAGCGTTGCAGCACATGTGGAACCCATAGATGTTGATCCATTACTTGAAGTACATTCAGAAACAACCCTTACAGTGTAAGGGAATTTTTCTTCTGATGGAAAAACACCAGCTATAGCTTTTTCTACCAATGCTCCATGACCTATCTCCCTCCTTCCGGGACCTCTCATCCATCCTGCCTCACCTACCGAATAAGGAGGGAAGTTGTAATGATGCATGAATCTCTTTTCTCCAATTGGCGACAAATCATCAATTTTTTGTTTATCCCCTGGAGATCCAAGAGTTAAAAATGAAACAACCTGAGTTCCTCCTCTTTGGAATAAAGAACTTCCATGTGCACCATTGACAAGAGATACCTGTGCATCAATCTCTCTTAATTCGTCTGGTTTTCTGGAACATCTCCTCAGGTTCTTCTTCAAAACATTTTCCCTAACAATCTTCTTTTCTAAAGTGTTGAAAGAATTCATAAAATCCTTAACATCTTTAGGATCCTCGAGATTTAGAGAATCTAAGGCATCCTTTTTAAGAACATTTACCTGTTTTGAGAACTCGGATTTTTCCAAATCCTCCTTATATATTTTTGTGTAATTCTTTTTGAATTCATCTAATGCTTTTCCAACAATAAAATCTTTAGCTTCCAGCTCAGGAACAGAAACTTTATCTTTCCCAATTTTTGAAACTATCTTGTCCACAAACTTTTTCAAAACAAGGCTTTGCTCATAAGCAAAATCTATGCCTTTTAACACATTTTCTTCAGGAACTTGCTTTCCAGCTTGCTCGATCATTACAACATTCTCATTGTAGAAAGAAACGAATAAATCCATATTCTGACTTTCTTTCTCTGAAAAAGTTGGGTTCAATGTGAAATCACCATTTGATTCCCCTAAACGAATCGGCATCATGTTTCCTGCAAAAGGAATATCGCTAGCAGCTAATGCAATCGATGCTCCTAAAGTAGCTAACCACGAGGTGTTCTCATCCTCAGAAGTGATGTATGGCGTAATAACCAAATGAACATCTCTCCTCATGCTTGAAGGGAACAAAGGCCTAACTGACCTGTCGATAATCCTGTTAATCAAAATTGCTCTTTCTGTAGGCCTTGCCTCTCTCCTGAAAAAGCTTCCTGGGATCTTCCCTATTGCGTAAAACTTTTCTTCATAATCCACAGTGAGTGGGAAGAAATCTATATCTTTCTCCTGTCCCATAGTTGCAGCAACAAAAATTTGCTGGTCTCCATAGGAAATCAAAATGGAAGTGTTTGCCTGTGGGGCAATTCTTCCTGCAGTAACTTTCAACTCTTTACCGTTGAAGGTCATCTTCTCTTCAAACTCCACTCTTTTCATTTTTTTTATTTTCATAATATTTAAACTCCTTTAATTTTTTCTTTTTTATTTAAATTTTCTTTTCTAATTGAAAAATCTTTTTTTGGCCTATTTGAGACATCAAACTTTACAGGAACTCCTGACAGAGGAAAAAACCTCCTTAAACCTGTCTCGAGAGATCTTATATGGTTGCTGTCAACCTTGTCAACATCCGAAACAAAAGATCTAATCTTTGGTGGGGATGTACCAACCTGCACTGAGTAAAAATGCTTGCATGCTCTATTTCCAGTCTGCGGCCAAGATATAGTTACATCCTGGAAAATTTTATTTATTGTAGCTGTCTGCATTTGAATAGATTTTCTTGTCATTAGATCCCCTATCATGTTGCCAAGTTCATCAATACCATCTCCAGTTAGACCTGAAACATGATGAATGTTCACAAATTTACAAAAGGATGGGACCTCTTTAACCTCTATGCCCAAATCAGATTTTCCAGCCAGGATCATCAAAGCTGCTCCCGCTTCAATCAATTCTCCTATCAATCTGCAATCTTGCCTGGTGATACCTTCCTCTGGATCAACAACCACCAAACCAACATCTATATTGTTGATAGCAGAAATTGTTCTTCTTCTTGAATATGCCTCAACATTACTTTTTGGCTTTTTTTTGTTCATCCCTCCAGTATCTACCAAAACAGAATTGCATTCATTCCACAAACCTTCAACAATGTCTCTTGTTGTATTGTTTTCGTGACTGGTCACACTCAACTCTTGTTTCATTATCCTGTTGAAAAGTGTGGACTTTCCAACACCTGGTCTTCCAAAAATGCCTACAGATCTAAGCCCCTCAGTATCTTCAAATTCAATTTTTGGTAAAAGCTTCTTGATACCTTTAATCAAATCTTTAAAACCGTAATTTGTTTGCGAAGAAATAAAAACTGGATCAATTTGCAAAGAACCTATATTGTTCCAAGAGTCAACTTTAACCTTTTCATCATCAATCTTGTTTACAACAATTATGTATTTCAGTTTTGAAACTTCTAAACTTTTAATTAATTTCTTTTCGTATGAACTGATATTCCTTCTTCCATCTAAAACTAACAAAAATAATTCACATTCATCTTTTAGTTTTTCAGTCAAAGAAAGCACCTTTTTATCTAATTCGGTTTTTGCGCTTTCTTGAAATCCTGCTGTGTCTAGAATCCAAAATTTCTCCCCGCGAACCTTGTGCAAAACAGCATCTCTTGTAATGCCAGGCTCACTAGACGTAATGGATTTCCTATTTTTAGAAAGTTTGTTAGCAATGGTTGACTTACCAACATTTGGCACTCCAAGGAGAGCCACAAGTGGTTTTGGCCTACTCACAGACTTTTATAAAAATCTTTTCGGCAAAAATCACGTAAAGAATTTGGGGGAAAACAAACAATACTTACTTTTTTCATTTCACTTTTTTCGTCGTACAAAGTAGCTCTTACCTCTTTTAGACTTTTATATTCACGCTTATTTTATCACAATTTGCTCTGTTAGGATAATACCTATGATATTTTTGCTTATTCTCATATCTATTTTTAATGCTTTTAATTACCAGTTTGGAATGGAAGTTGAAAAAAGTTTTCGTTTTGTTTTTGAAGATGAAATCATCTTTAACATCAACGAACAAACACTTGAATCTATTTATTCCCTTGAAGGAGAAATCACTGAAAAAGAAACCGGTTTAACTCTTAAACTGGAATCAATAAAGATCAACGATGAGGTAATGATGTTTGAAAATCCTATTATTACAACCTATAACTTTATTCAATTTGAAAAGGTTGAGGAAGAGGCCGTGCCCGAGGTTGAGGAAGAGGCCGTGCCCGAGGTTGAGGAAAATAAAAACATCTACCCCACAAGACTTCTAAACGATTTAAATT
>CAZDPU010000022.1:0-8862 GCA_964507645.1 uncultured bacterium | reverse complement strand
GAGGTTGAGGAAAATAAAAACATCTACCCCACAAGACTTCTAAACGATTTAAATTCAGAAGATTTGGAAAAATGGCTCGAGCCAATGAACTTAATCTTCTCTGTTTTTAAAAATGTTGACTTTGCATTAATGGAAGATGAAAGAGTTTTTGAACAAGGATTCAAATCGGGATTTTGGAAGGCTATCTGGATTCCAACACAAGAGTCAATAGAAATAGACATAAATGGATCCATAAACCACTCAATGCACTGGCCGCCAATAAATCTACCAATTGCCCCTCTTTTGTTTTTCCCGGATGATGTTGACTATGAATTTTCAGGAAAGATAAAAATTCAAAAAGAATCAACCTCAAATGAACTCTTCAGCAGCTATCTAAACACGCAGAAAAAAATAGAAGCACCCTGGTCTGAGTCGATAAATGGAGAAAGAAAAATAAAAATAAAAATTCTACAAATCTCAGATGAAGAATAGACAAGAGTATCAATTTCAAAAAAGAGATTCATTTTGGCAAAAAACCTGGGAAGAAAAAAAAGTATTTCAAACATCTGAGGATGACAAAAAACCAAAAAAATATGTAATGGATATGTTTCCCTACCCCTCTGGGGATGGGTTACATGTTGGTCACCCTAAAGGATATTTGGCAACAGACACTTACTGCAGATTCCTAAGGATGAATGGTTTTAATGTTTTGCATCCACTTGGATGGGATGCTTTTGGGTTGCCTGCAGAACAATTTGCACTCAAAACAGGACGTCACCCAAAGGAAGCTGTTGAAAGAAATGTAAAAAGGTTTAAGTCTCAAATCAAAATGCTTGGTTTGGGTTTTGATTGGGACAGAGAAATCAACACCACAGATGAAGAATATTACAAATGGACCCAATGGATATTCTTAAAGTTGTTTGAAAAAGACCTAGCTTATCAAGCAGAAATACCAGTAAACTGGTGCCCTGAATTAAAAACAGTACTCGCAAATGAGGAAGTTGTTAATGGTGTCTCAGAAATAGGAGGACATCCAGTAATAAGAAAACCGATGAAGCAATGGATGTTGAAAATAACTGCATATGCAGATCGCTTACTGGATGACTTGGATGACTTGGATTGGCCAGATCCAATTAAAGAAATGCAAAGAAATTGGATTGGTAGGTCAGAAGGAGCAAACATTGTATTTGAAACTGATGATTCAAATCATATTGAAGTTTTTACAACAAGATCTGACACTTTAGCAGGTGCAACTTATATGGTTCTTGCTCCAGAACATCCCCTTGTAGAGAAGATATCAAAAGGGTCTTTGATGAAAGAAATTAAGTCATATCAAGAAGAATGCTCTAAATTAAGTGACCTTGAAAGAACAGGGAATGACAACGAAAAAACAGGGGTGAACACTGGAGCGTTAGCAATAAATCCATTGACAGGTAAGAAGATGCAGATATGGATAAGCAGCTATGTTCTTGGACATTATGGAACCGGGGCAATTATGGCTGTTCCGGCACATGATCAAAGAGATTGGGATTTTGCAAAAAAATACAATCTGCCAATACAGCCTATTGTTAAACCAAAAGGACCTAAACATGATTTCAATAGCTCCGCATTTGAAGATTATGGAACATCTTCAACACCTGATAAAAAAAATGTTGAAACTCTTGAAGCGATTGAGCTCATGAACAAATGGGTTGAGGAAAAAAAGATTGGGAAAAAATCAATTTCATACAAATTGAGAGATTGGCTGTTCAGCAGACAAAGGTACTGGGGAGAACCAATACCAATAATCCATACTGAAAATGGACCTATAGCTGAAAAAGAGCTTCCCTTAACGCTTCCAACACTTAAGAAAATACAACCGACCGGAGATGGACAAAGCCCTTTGGCTCTTGCAAAAGAATGGCTAAAGACAAAAGAAGGCATACGGGAGACAAACACCATGCCACAATGGGCAGGGTCGTGTTGGTATTATTTGAGATACCTAGATCCAAAAAACAAAAATTTCCTTGTCTCAAAAGAAATAGAAAAAAAATGGATGCCAGTGGATCTTTATGTTGGAGGTGCAGAACATGCAGTTTTACACCTTTTATACGCCAGGTTCTGGCATAAGGTTCTTTATGACGTAGGTGCAGTATCCACCAAAGAACCTTTCAAGAAGTTGCTGAATCAAGGAATGATCCAAGGTTCAGATGGTCAAAAAATGAGCAAATCAAGAGGAAATGTTGTAAACCCTGATGATGTAATTGAAAAATATGGTTCTGATGTATTCAGAATGTATGAAATGTTCATGGGGCCCTTTGAAGGATCTGCTCCCTGGAACACTGATGGCATATCTGGAATAAAAAGATTCTTAAACAGGTCATGGAAAATGCTTCTTTCAGAATCAATAGAAAATGATCCAAATGAAAAAGCTAGACACAAAATGATACTCAAAGTAACTGAAGATCTTGAAAAATTTTCTCTTAACACGTGTATATCCTCCTTGATGATCTACCTTAAAAACCTAGAAGAAAATGGAGTTTCTGAAAAGGATAAAAAATCCTTTTTGAGAGTCTTGAGTCCTTTTGCTCCACATATGTGCGAAGAAATCAACCTAATTCAAAAAGGTGAAACTTTAGCATGCCAAATGTCATGGCCCAAAGGAGACCCTGCAAAATCAATTGATGACCTTCTAGAGATTCCAATAATGGTAAATGGAAAACTTAGATCTAAAATTCAGGTAGAAAAATCTGATGCATCAAATCAAAAACACCTAGAAGAAATGTCTTTAAAGGAAAAAAATGTAATTAATTTTCTAGACGGAAGAAGTCCTAAAAAAATAATTGTAATAAAGGAAAAAATAGTTAATATTGTTGTCTGATGGGTATTTTTAATAATTGGAAAAAAAACTTTAACCCAAAAGAAGATTACCTTAGAGGTTTTGAATCAGGTAGAAAAAATGCTTTTTCAACATCAAGCAAACCGGTTTTAATAGTTGGTATGGGAGGCTCTGGAATAGCTGGTTCTGTTTTAGCTACATTTTCTCCAAAAAATAAAAAAATACACTCTGTAAATGACTATTATGAAATAGAAAGCTTCAATGAAAAGGTTAATGGAAAATACAAACCAAAAGCTTTCCTGAGGAATCCAAAAGGATGGGCAAATCTCATACTTTGTTCTTATTCAGGAAACACCGAAGAAACCCTAAGTTGGCTCAAGGTCGTTTCTTTGACAAGTTTTGGAATAACAACAGGCGGAAAACTTGCTGAAGCGTGTCCAAGAAAAATCAAAATAATTCATCCTGGGCCCCCCAGGAGATCTCTTTATGAGTCTCTTGGGATACTGGATGGCTTAACCGGACAAGGAAAAATGTTTTGGGATGGAAAAGGGCCAAAGGATGAACTAGTTGAAAAAATTATTGGAAAAGGAATTGAATGGGGAAAAAAGAAAATCCTCCCATGGATGCTTGTTCCTGAAAAATGCAACCCCATAGCGAGAAGATGGACAGGAATGATGCAAGAAGATGCCAAGATCCCAGCAGGTTTTGGAATACTTCCAGAGGCTGCTCACAATCAAATCGAAGGACTTGGTGGAATGTTATTTCAAATGGGTTTAATTTTGATTGATGCAGAGTCAACAAAAAACGAGAACAAGAAACTCCTAAAGGTTTTTAGAGAAAAAGAAACAATTCTTCTGCCTCAAATACATCCAGTTCAACTTTGTATTCTTGGTGATTATTTTGCAACTGCAATCGCTGAAGGTTCAGGTGTGGAAATTGATCCAATTCCTACAATCAACAAGTATAAAGAATCTTAACCTTCATCAAAAAAATCCTGGAAAACAAGATAGTCGGAAAGTTTGTCTAAATCAACACCCAATCCAAAAGCATTTGTTTTATGAGGGGTGAAATTTATGTCTAAGCGATTTTTTATCTCTGAAGAAATATCTTTTAAAGACTTGTTTCCAAAAATAATTCCAAAAACAAAGCCAATTCCTATAATTTTCGCAAGAGCAATTGGATTTTTTCTATTTTCAATCAAGTTGTCCAAAAGGCTAACAACCCTATCAAATTCATGGACCTTTCCAACAATCACATTTCCTCCAGTAAATTGTCCATCTGATGTTTTTAAATAAGTACGATTTTTAACAAGATTCAAATCTAGAGATTTTCTTGAAATCAAAGGATAGATAATCCCCTTAAGGCTTTCGGAAGATTTCAGCAGGGATGCGATTGCTGAAGGCGTCACCAAAGGCAAATCGGCAGCAGCCAACACGAGATTGTCATCTTTTTTGTATTTTCCTATAGCTTCCTTGACTTGCGAAGACAAACCGCTTTTGTGAAGTTTTAAAAAATTAATCTTTTTTATATCTTTTCCCAAAAAAGGATCCAACGACTCTTTTAAACCCTTAGGGGCATAAATGCTGATTTCCTCAACACCAGAACAATTGATAAATGATTTTAGAGCAGGAAGGATAATTGGCTTGGATTGTAATTTTATCAATGCTCTATACTCAACTCCCGTTGCTTCCCTCAATGCCTTTTTGCATTTGCCTCCAGCAAAAAGAACGACTTTCCAATTCATGCTATTAATTTACCTACCTTGGGCCCATAGTCACAAAATCTTTTAAAAGCTTTCATCGAATCATCCACTTCATCATTGTTTTTACAAATTGTAAATATACCATTCCCAGAACCAGTCATTGATACAAAACCACCATCTTTCCTATGGGAAATCAGAAAGGAATTCATTTTTTTTCTTTTTGGCAAAATAACTCTTTCCAAGTCGTTCTTCATGCTTGAAAAATCAAGATTATCAAATGAAAAATTCTTTAAAAAAGATTCTGTGTTCTTCCCTGATTCAACAGATGCACTATCCCACCAAGAATATGCGTCTTTTGTTAAAACAGGATCATCTATGGTTCCAAAAACAACACTCAAGTTATTGTTTTTAATTTTTATCTTTTCAACAAGGTTCCCCACCCCTTCAACTCTGCAAAAACCCCCTTTTGAAAAATAAAAAATATCGCTGCCAAGCATGATTGACATTTCTTTTGCCTTTTCTTCGTCAATGACAACTTCATAATAATGTGAAAGAATCTTAAAAACACTCCAAGCATTGGAGGAACCAGACCCAAATCCTGAACCAGGTGGAACTCTTTTGTCTAATTTAAATCCTCCCCTTTTTTCTATCCCGAAAAACTCACAAAAAAGATCGTGTGCTTTCCAAACCAAATTAGAACTATCTGAAGGAACATCAAAACCGGTTACCTCCAAAGGATTGTTCATTTCTGCATCAAAAATGACATTGTCTCCATACCCAACTTCTGAAAAAATACTATCAATCTCATGATATCCGTCATCCCTCAACGAGAGAATATCCAATGTCAGATTGATTTTTATATTTGAAACATCTGCGTACATCACTCTAATTGAGCCAGCAAATCTTCTGTTCCTTTGAGTGCTTTTTCAAAACATTCCAAGAACCTGTCAACTTGATCTTGAGTAACAACCAAAGGCGGTTCTAGCCTGATAACTTCAGGATTGTTTAATGTGTAAGCGACCATGATTCCATCATTAGCCAAAGCGCTCATTATGATGCTTGTAATATCGCTATTTTTGAACTGAACCCCAATAAGCAACCCTTGACCCCTTATATCAAGCATTAAGGGAGAGTTGATATTCTTCAAGCCGTCAATAACTCTCTTTCCCATCCTTTCAGCATTCCCTGAAAAATCTTCCTCAACAGCAGAATCAAGAGCTGCAATAGCTGCAGAACAAGCAAGATGGTTTCCCCCAAAAGTTGAAGAATGCAAAAGTGGATTGCCCTCAAACAACTCCCAAACATCCTTAGTTGCTACAGTAGCACCAATTGGCATGATTCCTCCACCAAGAGATTTTGCCAAGCAAAGTATGTCTGGCTGAATATTGTCATGCTCACATGCAAAAAGCTTTCCGGTCCTTCCAACCCCTGTTTGAACTTCGTCAGCTATAAGAAGGACACCAGCATTTTCAGTTATCTCTCTAACAGCACTCATGTATCCTTTTTTTGGAACCCTTACACCAGCTTCACCCTGAACAGGCTCAACAATGAATGCAGCTGGTTTTGAATCCATAGCTTTTTTCAAAGCATCTACATCATCAAACTCAATCGAACTAAACGAAGGAAGAAGAGGTTCAAATGGCTTTCTGAAAGACTCTCTTCCTGCAGCTGACAGAGAGCCCAAGCTCTTTCCGTGATATGAACCTCTTGTATGAACAATACCCTGCCTGCCAGTTCTTGCTTTTGCAAACTTTATTGCTGCCTCAACAGCCTCTGTTCCTGAATTTGAGAAAAATGAATAACATAAATCTCCAGGGGTCAAATCAGCAAGTTTTTTTGAAAGTCTTGCCTGATCTGAATTCAACAAAACCTTGCTTGAAAGACCCATTGATCCAAGCTTATCCTTTACTGCCTTCACAACCTTTGGATGCAAATGTCCATGATTCAAAGCTCCAAAAGATCCAAGAAAATCAAGAAGGACCCTTCCATCAGCTGTTGTAACCTCGCAACCACTTCCACTCATCTCTTCAGTATCGAAACCCAAAAAAGAAACGAGATTGAAAAAACCTTCAGAAATATTCTCTTTGTAAATCTTTGTTAATTGCTTGTTATCCATAATTGAAAGTTTAATTCATAAAAAATGTTTCTAATTCTTTTTCGATGTATTCTGGAAAGCCATAAGTTACATCAACAACAATCCCACTGCTTACATAATAAAAAGCAGGGATTATCGCTGGAAAAAGATTGGTTGTACCCCTCTTCTTCACATCTCCATAATATTCATCTGTCCCAACGCTTTCACGCCTTATGTAATAAACATCATCCTCAAAAGAAGAAGTCACTGACTTTATCTGATCCCACATTTCCTCATCCTTGAAAAGAACTATTACAAATTTTTCCTTTCCTCCTGTTTCCAAGAGAGAATACTCTTCGGAATCTGGACCATTTACATAAACTTCATTCAACAATGTTCCTCTTTGCATGAATTGAGAGGTGTTGAACCAATAGATAGCCCCGAAAAGAAAGACAGCCAAAGCGGATACGAGGAAGATGCCCTTATTTAGTTTTTTCATTAGGATTAACATAGATTTTAAATAATTATTTATTGAATATGTGTGGAATAGTTGGATTAACAAGCAAAAAAGACTCTTCAAAAGAGGCGCTTCATGCCTTGAGGAAGCTTGAATACCGTGGATACGACTCCGTAGGAATAAGCACATTAACACCGAATACAAAAACAAGCAAGATGAAGGGTAAGGTCAATGATTTCATCAAGAAGAATATCGATATCTTGCCACAAGGCAACACAAGCATCGCCCATACAAGATGGGCAACACACGGCAAACCGTCAAAGACAAATTCCCATCCAATATCAGACAATGGGATATCACTGGTCCACAATGGGATAATAGAGAATGAATCTCTTCTGAGAAAAAACCTTATTGAAAAAGGCCATAAATTCATCTCGGAAACAGACACGGAAGTCATATTGAGGCTTCTTATCGAATCCGGAAAGAGCGTCCATGATGCATTGCCTGAAGTGGTTAATCAACTTGAAGGGTCTTTTGCAATAGCAATCCTTGATGAAAAGAACCAACAAAAAATATACTTTGCAAGAAAGTCTTCTCCGCTGATCATCGGCGTCGGGAAAGAAGAAATGTGGCTCTCAAGTGATGTCAATGCAATACTGGAAAAAACAAGAGAGGTATGTTTTCTCGAGGATGAAAGATGGGGCTTCATCACTCCCGATGAAGCTTCAATATTCACGATGGATGGAATAAGGGAAAACATCAAAACATCAACCATCCCATGGGATCCAGAATCAACAAATAAAGCAGGTTACCCCCACTTCATGCTCAAGGAAATTTTTGAACAGCCAAGATGCCTTACGGACAGCATGTCGGACAAGATGGATCTTGAATCAATACGTTTCCCAGAAGATGTTGCTTCGGTTCTCGAAAATGTAAAGAGAATCAAGCTGATTGCATGCGGCACAAGCTACAACGCCACCCTAGCCTTCAAATACTGGACGGAAAACTTTGCGAACATTCCCTGTGAGGTTGAATATGCGAGTGAGGCAAGATTCAATCCTGTGTTCAAGGAAGATGGGCTCTTGGTCATTGCCGTCAGCCAAAGCGGTGAAACTGCTGACACCATAAAGGCAGCTGAAAACTACACAAGGAAAAAAATCCCCCTGCTGTCTATCGTGAACAGCTACGGAAGCGCACTTGAGAGAATGTCTAATGCTGTATTGAGAACACATGCTGGTGTTGAAATAGGGGTTGCAGCCACTAAAACCCACATCACACAACTTCTGACCCTTTACCTCATATCACTGCACCTTTCAGAAGAAGACAACAAAAAAGAAAAGGTCCAGGAGTTGAGAAGATTGCCATTGGCGATAGAGAAGGTTCTTTCCAAAGACGGGGAGATTGAAAATATCGCAAAAAAATACAAAGATGTAAAGAATGTCCTTTATTTGGGAAGGCAATACTCATGGCCGACAGCGCTTGAGGGCAGCCTCAAGCTGAAAGAAATCTCCTATATCCATGCTGAAGCCTATGCCGCCGGAGAGATGAAGCATGGCCCAATCGCCCTTGTCTCGGAAAAGCTCCTGTCGGTCATTGTGGCAAACAATGATCAGCACTTTGAAAAGGTGATTGGGAATCTGAGGGAGATATCTGCAAGGAAGGGACAGATACTTCTCTTGACGACAGAAGACGCACCTGACATCAAGCAGGCTGACTCGACAATAAGGATATCCTCGATATCCAGCGAGATGTCGTCCTTCTGCTTTGTGGTTGTGCTGCAGCTCCTCTCATACCATATCGCAAAGCATTTGGACTTGGACATTGACCAGCCA
>CAZDPU010000021.1:0-18206 GCA_964507645.1 uncultured bacterium | reverse complement strand
CGAGAAATTATGCGGAATCAGATAGCGTTTCTGAAGAATCCCTATTTGAATACCACATGTATACACTTCCAAACAAAACAAACCTACCAGACAGAAGCATGAAGCAAGTCAAATTTGTCTCAGCTGACAACCTAAATCTCGTAAGAAAATACACAATAGAAAATAATGGCTACAACTATGAAAGCCTTACAAAGATGCCTGTAAGGGTTTCAATTGAATTTAATAATTCACAAGAAAATGGCCTAGGAATGCCCCTTCCAAAAGGGGTTGTAAGAATGTTTGCAACAGACAGCAAAGGAAATGGTCAATTTGTTGGAGAAGACAATGTTTCGCACACTCCAAAAAACGAGAAGATAAGCCTCATGGCAGGAGAGGCATTTGATATAGTGAGCGAATTCAAACAAACATCAACAAAAAACCTTGAAGGGAAAAGGGTTCAAAGGTCCTATGAAGTTTCGATAAGGAACAGAAAAGATGAAATGGTTGAAGTTGCATACAGGACAAGGTTGTGGGGAGAGGTTGATATCAAGTCAACAACCGAAGACCTGAAAAACATAGGAAACAGCTGGTATGAATCAACCGTTTCAATACCTCCCGACAAAGAAGTTGTTTTGACTTATACAGTTGTTTTTAACAACTAAACTTAATAAATATAACCACCACGAAAAGGCTTGTCTAGACTGTCGTTTCCCTCTATGAGGAACCTACATGGCTTGTTTAATTCAGAACCTTGAAATTTTGACTTTGCAGATCCCCACTCATTTGCAATAATTGGATAAGTAAAAGTTAAGAATCTTTTTGCCCTTGTGACAGCAACATAAAAAACCCTCCTCTCTTCTTCAATCTCATCCTCGCTTTCTGCTCGTGCACAAAAAGAAGAGTCATTTGCCCTTATAAGCCAAACCCTATCCCATTCCAGGCCTTTTGCTTGGTGGATTGTTGAAAGAATCAACCTTTCACCATGTTTGGTTTCTGTAACCACATCAGAACCAAAAACCTCTCCAAGAAGAACAAAATCAGAAAGGAATGAGCCTAATGATTTATATGAATCAGAAAGTTGTGCAAGCTGTTCAATATCCTCTTTTCTGTTTTTTGGATTTTTGTATTTAACTTCAACATAATCAGAATATGAACCCTCCATTATCCTGTTTACCAAATCAAAAGCTGTTGATGACTTTGAGCTGTTAATATCTAGAAGAGAAAGGATCTCTTGAAAAAATATCTTCCAATTTCTGTATGGTTTTTCAGGAAGCATGTCTTTCCCAAAATCCTGCCTCATGTCAGACAGGTTTTTTGCTTTTGTTATTTCTTTTATCAACTTGCTTGAACGAACAGCCCCTATTCCAGGACACATTCCAACAACTCTCGTCCAGGCAATTTCATCTTTGTTATTCATCAGTATTTTCAAATGAGCTACAACATCTTTTATGTGTGCCTGCTCAAAAAATCTGACACCACTTCTTATTTGGTAAGGGATATTTCTTTTTACCAGCTCAGCCTGAAGAAAAGCGCTATGGCTATGGTTCCTATAAAGAACAGCCATCTCTGAAAGTTTGACATTGTTCTGGTAGTTTCCAAGAATCTTTTTTGCAAGCCATGTTGCCTCTGCATTGACATTTGGCAAAGGCATTATGTTTGGCCTGAGCCCAACGCTCTTGTAAGCTGGGGTCAACTCCTTGTAAAACTGTTTCTTGTTGTTTTTTATTATGCTATTTGCCAAATCCAAAACCTGCCCTGTTGATCTGTAATTTTTTTTCAAATAATGGACCTGTACATCCTTGTGCCTATCCTTGAATTCAAGGATGTTCTCGTATACAGCCCCCCTGAAAGCGAATATGCTTTGACAGTCATCCCCAACAACGGTCAACCTGCCCTTGTTTGCTTTTGAAAGAAGGTCGACGATTTCTCCCTGTATCTTGTTTGTGTCCTGAAACTCGTCAACAAGTATGTCTTCATGAAAAAACAGCTCCTTGTTCTTTTGTGAAAATTCCTTCAATAACCTATGCCAACAAATCAGAAGGTCGTCATAGTCAAGACAGTTTGCACTCCATTTTCTTTTTGTGTATGCAGCATAAACATCAAATATCTCCTTCATGTATTCAAAAGACTGTGGAGATGTTTTCATGACAATGTTCTCAAGGCTTTCGTTCTTGTTGATTGAATTTGAAAACATTTCAATCAGTATCCTTGGGGTTGGAAAGTAGTGTTCAAGCCTCCCAAGAGTTTCTGCCACTGTTGCCTTCACAAGGTCCCGTTGGTCTTCCATATCGATGATTGAAAAGTTGTTATCAAGGCCAATCAGTTTTCCATTGACCCTCAATTGCCTATTTGCGGTTGAATGAAAAGTCCCGCCATTGATTGTTCCGCGATTATCGAATATCAATGATGATGCCTGTGTCATCATGTTTCTTGCCGCCTTGTTCGTAAATGTGAGCAAGAGCAGGTTTTGTGGGTCCATGCCCTTCTCAATGAGGTAAGCGGCCCTGTATGTCAATGTCCTTGTCTTTCCAGTGCCGGCACCCGCAAGCACCAAATGCTTACCCTTTTCTGCCGTGACAACCTTGAGTTGGTCCTCATTCAAGGTTGAAAGATTCAATTTCATAAGTATCATTTATACAGCATGAACCTTGCGAATCAAAAGAAATACACTGAATTGCTGGAGAAATTTTCACTGTTCCTTTTCAGCGAGGGAAAATCGGATCTCACTGTAGAGGCATACATGAAAGACGTAAAGGGATGGCTTGAAAAAAACTGCACAACGGCAGAAGAGATGGCTGACCATATAGCATCACTCGGAATAAGGGGAAAGTCTCCAAGAACGCTTTCAAGGCATGCCTCTTCCTTAAGGAGATGGGGGAAGTTCCTTATTGACAGCGGCTATGAGAAAGATGATGTTGCAAGGCTTATAGTCAACCCCAGGAGAAAGATACACCTTCCGACATTCCTGGTGCAAAGACAGGTTGAGGACATCATTGACTCATGTGACGTCAAGACAGCCATAGGAATGAGGGATTCTGCAATGTTCCAGATGATCTATGACGCAGGCCTCCGTGGAAGTGAGGTCCTGAAGCTTGAACTGACCGATCTCAGCAAGTCAAAGGCCGAAGTCAGGGTCATGGGAAAGGGAAGCCGCGAAAGGGTTTGCCTCATTGGCCCAAGGTCAAAGGAGAAGCTTGAAAACTGGATTGAGGGGCCAAGGAAGGAATGGGATAATGATGAGTCGCCCTACCTGTTCATAAGCAAGAAGGGAACACCCATAACGACAAGGCAATTGAGGAACAGGTTCTATGAGGCTGTCAAGAGTGCCGGCTTGGGTGCAGGGATATCACCGCATGCATTGAGGCATGCCTTTGCGACACACATGCTGCAGAACGGCTGTGACATCAGGATAGTGCAGTCACTGCTTGGGCACAAGAGGATAAGCACGACACAGGTCTATACCCATCTGGCTTTCCCTGACCTGCTCATGACATACAGGGCCTGTCACCCTAGGGCCTGATTCTACGCAGGCGCGAAATGGTGCTCGGCTCAGTCGGAGACTCCTTGCCGAATGACGGATCACGAACGCCAAAGGTGCAAGGCGGAGTGAATGGGTATTTGTCGGTTATGTAGTAACCGTAATCACCATTCACGTCATATGCCCCGTTGCACTCATCAAGATTTCCCGTATCGGCAAAATACCAATCCTCTTCGTAACGCCCCATTTCAAGACCAAAGTCACAGGCAAAGGAGGTGGGATTGTTCTCAATGTCCCAAGGGGTTGGCGGAGTGCCGTGCAAGGCAGTCGCTATTGGTGTACGCGAGTTGGTTGCATAAGTTTCATAACCGGACTCAGCTTTCACCAATTGACTGTTGCCGTCAATGAACCAATGCCCGTAAATCGGAAATCCATCTGGGGCAAACCCAATAACAGGAGATCCATTACCATTGGAAGGCGGTTGATCTTGATCAGCATCTTCCTGCAATGGATGGGTTAAGGCATGATAATGGTAGGTGCCTTCATATCCGTGTGCAAAATAAGGATCAAAAACGGCAGCCATATTTTCTGCATCAGGTTGCCAAATCTTATATGCTGGCAATTCAAACCAAGAATTTTGCGGACCGCATCCAGAGGTGTTGCAAGCCTCATTTGATCGCAAGGGCGGAGGACCTGAGTTTACTCCGGGGTTATAGCAAAAACCAGAATCCATAGAAATGCCAACACCATTCAGCAAAATGCCGTCAAAATCGAAGATCGGTGGATTTCTCGGAGTGTCTGTGGGTGTGTTGGTTCGAATTGGATCTACAGGGACATAGGTAACTTCAACATCTGAATGGTCAATGGCCTTTGTCCATCCATCACCCCCAAAGCCAGTGACCTCAACACCAAAATCATGATTCGGAATCATGTTTGATGTCATTCTGCAATGGGTCGCAAGATTCGGGTCATTGGTCAGCGTCACATTGTCATAGTCATAGTTGTCTCCATTCCAACCACTTGCAACAACCATATCGATATGCACGTCGCTGAAGGCATTGCTGATACCATTTGATATGTCTGAAATTAGGTTCGATCCGTAGTCACCGTCATTTGCATCTGTCGCATAATCTCTGCAGTCCGGATTTCTATTTACAAGAACTGCATTCAAAAATTGCCCATTCATGTCTGGATTGCTGGTGTATGCATTAACACAACAATCCCCTCCATCACTTGCTCCACAAGAGTAAATCAAGGATAAAAAAAGTACAAAAAACACTTTTCTCATTAATTATTCTCTCTGTAAGCGTATTTTAATCTTGGAGTATTTCCCATTCCCAATATTCGCTTGAGTACGTATTGCCAACCGCATCCTGAGCAATCACCACAAAGGCGTGCAAGCCGACTCCAAGACCTGTGTAAGAATGTGAAGAGGTGCAACTTTCTGCCGGATCTTCGTTTACAAGCCAGCAGGTGTATGTGGCATCTGTGATGTTTGATGTGAATTCAAAGGTTGCCTCTGTAGAGGTCGTAGTGCTTTCTGGACCGCTTGTCACCCATACTTCGGGGCCAGAACAGCAAAGAGGATCATCATTCCCTCCTCCACATCCATAAAAAAGGAAAAGAGAGAGAAAGAAAAATACTCTCTTCATAAAATGCTTTTATCTCGCGTTGCCGTCAGTGTCCACAATCATGATGATTCCATCAAGCAATGAATCCGGATTTCCAGGAATGAACCTAAACCCTTTTGAATCTCCAATGACACCATCATTGTCAGGATCCCAGGCATCGCTCATAAGAACATTGGGGACACCGTCACCATATATGGTGTCGCCGCTGTAAGGCTGCTCACCGTTTGCGCCTGCACCCGGCATACATTCCCTGTCTCCCCTTGATTCAATTGATCCATTAAGCTGATATGCTGGAGAACAAAGATAATCTTTTCCAGTTCCTCTTGTTGAACCATAAGCAGCCAAAACCCAACCTTGGGATACGGCTTTCGTTTCACTTGTAGGGTTGTTTTGATCTTGCTGTGCATAAGGTGCAAATCTCCCTGAAACCAATGACCTGTAAATGAAAAGGCCTGGGATAAAATCGATACTCTTTGGATCACCGTCACCCACAAAATAAGTTCCAGCAGATTGACAGTCATTCGTTGTATGGCTTAATGCTGACCAACATGAAGAAGGGAAATTTGGATCATGAAGCACATTTCCCATGTAGGTACCACTATTCAATGGTGATTCTGTAAGTCCAACATGATCAAGTATATGTTCATCAAGACATCCAAACCTAGGATCGTCAACAGCCATCGTACACATGCCTCTTCCATCCCTCACAAAAGGATTTGCAGGATATTCGTCAAGATAGCCGTATCTCAGCAATGGGTCTAATGCAGACCAGCTTCCATGATCATGATCAGCAAGATCTTGGTGAGAAACACTCGTTCCACTATAACCCCAAGCATTTGGGGTTCCTCCCCAAATGTAACCCGGATAATATCCGTCATAATCTGCAGCAAACCTGTGAAGAGCTCCTGTGATGATCCTTAAGTTATTCTTAACCTCAACCTCTTTTGCTTTGTCTTTAGCCTTCACAAAGTTAGGTAATGCAAGAGCAACCAATATGCCCAATATAGTTATAACAACTAAAAGTTCAATGAGAGTAAATCCTTTTTTCATAATCTCACCTCCAAAAAATTATACTCCTTAAAAAAGAAGTTACATAAATTCAGCCTTAACTGCATCGGACAACCTTTGATAATCTGATTTTTCATTGTAAATTTGTGCTGATATTCTTGCCGATATACAGTCAGTTGGACTTGTTATGGCCACCTCGACTTTGTATTTTTTCCAAAGGGTTTTGACAATTTCAACCATCTCCTCATCCCCACCCTTCACACGACCTGGAAGCGGAATAGGCACCATGCTTGCAAACATATCTCTATTCAAGCCAAGCTCAACACCCCATTCTCCAGCAAGCATCTCAGCAGAGTCCCAAGCAAGATTGTGCATGTAGGATTTGACATCATCTTCCCCAAAGCTCTTATAGAAATCTATTGCAGCACCTGTTGAAAGCCATGGAGAAAGGTCCCGCGTTCCCTGCCATAGGAATTCCCTGCTATAACCCTCATTTCCATGATATCCCCATGAAATGACAGTGGGATGTGTTTGCTCCTGGCATTCTGGCGAGGTCCAAAGAAGCGCACACCCTTTTGGCGCATAAAGCCACTTGTGTGCATTTGTTATGTACCAATCAGCACCCAAAGATGGAATGTCCAATTTAATTTGGCCAATAGCATGAGCACCATCAACCAAAACCTTTACCCCTTTGTCATGAGCCATCTTCACAATTTCAGCCACCGGAAAAATTGTCGCAGATCCAGAGGCAATATGGTCAATCAATAAAAGCTTTGTCTTGGAAGTTAATGCACTTTCAATATGGTTGATTATCTCATCATTGCTCTTTGGGGGAAATGGGATATTGACCTCCTTCACTATTGCACCTGTCTGTATTGCAACAAAATCCATGGTTGCCTTGACGGCACCATAAACATGGCTTGTTGTTACAAGCTCATCTCCAGGATTAAAGTCCATTGACCTAAGAACAGAATTAACACCCGTTGTTGCATTGTCAATAAAAGCGATATCCTCACCTCTTGCAGAAACAAAAAGCCCTACCTCCTTCAGCGAATCTTCAATGAGGCCTTCCCATACATCCCTTCCAAAGAACTGGCATGGTTGAAACTCCATCCTCTCTCTCCATTTTGATTGAGACTTCAATACTGGAATTGGACATGCTCCATAAGAGCCATGATTTAAAAATGAGGCAGCTGGATCAAGATGCCAGTTTCCTATGATTTCCTTGCCAAATTTCATTCTTCAGAAAAATCAGGATCCAAGAAACCTTCCTCCCTCAATGAAACATCTGCAACCAGAATCATTCCAGTAAAATTCGAATCTTTCCCTAGTGAAGAAGCGTCAATCTGAGAAAAATTCCCCCTTTTGTCAATAATTCCTCTTAGGTTAGGAGGATAATCCATAAATAATATATTTCCATCAGGTATCTCAAAGCAATCTCTTGCCTGTGCAGGATACGAATAAACTGAACAAGAAAAAATAATTAACCTATCTCCTGGCTTTAACCACTCAACCTGAGAGCCTTCAACTTCAAGATAAGCAAGACCTCCTTTAAACTCTCCAACCAAAGGCCCTTCTATAACCAAATCTTCCGCCGTCTTTCTGTCTAGGCCAGAAATTTCAGATATTTTTTTACCCATGTTTTCAATAGTTGAATTTACATCATGGGGGTCAACCTTTAGGACATCTAAAACTTTGACTTTTGTAACAATAAGATTGTCATTTGACTTGGTAACAAGGCTTTGGAGATTCCCAGAGCGACCAACAACATAGAGAACAAAAAAAACAATAACCGCAACAACAAATACGCAGCCTTTATTTTCCCAAAGAAAATCAAGCATGAAAAATTATCTTATTCCCCTTCTTCCGCCCTTTTTCCCATCACCCTTTTCATCATCATCTTCTTCTGTTTCATTCATTTCCGAAACCTTGACGTCTATGCTTTCCAACTCATCCAACTCTTTGATCCTCTCTTCAAGAAAGACTATGGTTCTTCTGCCTTTTGAAACATCTATTCCCGGAACATGTAAAGTTTTTGCACCCAAAACCCTGATTGAATAATTTCCTTCCAAGACTCGAACTGGTTTTCCTACAACCCCAGAAGCAACTATTGATCCATATGCGTTCACAACAACAAAACCCTCTCCAGTTTCATTCTCCGAAACTATTTCCAACTGACCCCCATTTAGATATACATTGGACCAATCTTCCAAGGATGAACTTAATTCAACCAAAGTTATAAAGGGATGAAATGAACCCCCTGTGTCTTTTGCTAATTTCTTATAAGCAGATTGGAGTTTTGAATTTAGATTAAAACCAAAGACCTCAAGTGTGAAATCTGTAGAGCTGTTGTTAAGAAGATCTCTTATTATTGTTGGATTTTGGTCACATGAGTCTCCACCATCAGTAATTAAAAATATAGATTTTGGACCTGGGTGATTTTTTAAATCTAAATATGCAGATTTAAGAGCCCTTGTAAGAGCAGATTGTCCAGCTGGAATCAAATCCTCTAAAGACATTAGGGCTTTATAGGGTTTGAATGGCTCAAGAGGATGTATTAAAGATGTTAAATTGCATCCAGGGTTGTCACTACTTCCAAAAACTCTTACTCCAACAAGGTGATCTTCCATTTTTCCCTGAAGAAACAAATTCTCCAAAGCATTAATTACTACCTTCTGCTTTATGCTTCTGCCGCTAGAAGCATTAATGTTGTCAAGTAGACTTTTTGAATAATCTACAACAATTTCAATTGCTGGACTTTCCAATATCTCCTCTGCAATTGCGCTAGAGCCTTCTACAACCAAGCCTGAACCAGCTTGAAAAGGTATAGGCCCTATTGTTATCTCATTCTCTACAAGCGGCAAAACACCCTCGACAAACAAGGTTCCTGCCTCAACAAGGGAACTGTCTCTCTTATAGTAATTCCAAGTTCTTTCTATCTTTATTTCTTCGCCTGGGAGAAGTGTTTCTTTTTTAAGAGCCTCCAAAAAGAACTGCCCAGCAGATGCCTCCCACAAAACATGAGTTTTGTTTTTGTTGTAAACAGTAAAGTCAAACTTTTTTGCTGAAGGATAATTGAGCATCTTGACATCATCAGACAAGTTCCTTATTATCATTTCAAACCTTACTTGAGTCCTGTCTGGTTTAGCCCTTACCTCAACATTTAATCCATCTTCCTGATACCCAGGATAAAAACGTTCTCCATTGATGAAAGCCTCTCTTAAAACATAATTTCCCCAAGTTCCATTAGGTTCAAACCAAGTTCTGCTTATGACGCCTAAACCATCTTTCAGTATCCATTCATCAACTCCTATATTTTTACAACCTTGACAAACATGATATTTCATTGAGTCAGCAAGATCCCAGCCTTCTGCATTGCCTGAAGACACACCATATGTTCTTGCTCCATCTGGATCCATTGGCAAGAATGGCAACTCATCCCCTGAAGGGGTTCTGTAAAAATATGACTTGGCTTTCGAGTTGTATCTAACCTTAAGTGTTGTATTTTGAAAAGGTCCCAGTTTTCCAGGGTAGCCAGAAACAACCCAGTATGTATAGCCATCCTTTATAACCCTGTCAATAACCTCAATCTCAAATGAAGAATTGACTATAGAGCTTGTTAGGTTTCCTTCAAATTCATAGAGCCATTTGTTTCCTATTGCCATAGGCCAAAATGGGCTTTCTGGAAATGTTGCATCACCTCTTGCAGAAATAAAAGCAATCAGTAAAAGAAGCTTACTTATAATCTTTTTCATTTTTCCTCTGAAGAAATATCAATTAAAAAAGGCAAATAAGCTAGAGATCCGGCATCGCTAAGCCTGTAAGGCGGAAACACGAATGCAGGAGTACCAGGCAAAGACAACTTTTGTCCTGTCTCTTTGTCCCTGTTAACTCGCGCCTTTGCCTCATTGCCATTTCTGCAAGACCTAAATGCTTCCAAGTCCATTCCAAGCTCACTGGCATACCTGAGTAAATCACTGCCACTCAAGCTTTTCTGATTTGCAAATAATACATCTTTGTATTCCCAAAATTTTCCTTGATCATGAGCACATTCGGATGCAATAGCTGCCTCATAAGCATTTTGATGCATTGGCAACGGATAATGATGAAAAGAATGAGATATTAAACCACTATCAATAAAATTCCTCTTTAGCTCAGGATATTCCCTAATGTTAAAAGCTGCACATCCAGGACATTCAAAATCTTCAAAAATATGTAATGTTGGAGCATCTGGAGACCCTTCCAAGTGCCCTCCTTCTATTTTCTCTAAACCCTGAATCTTGTAAACACCCTCATACAAACTCCCTGAAAGCACGCTAAAAGAACCTTTTGTTTCGATAAACTCAGCAGCATTTCTAGGAATGGTTACATTCTCAAACATTATCAGTGGAAGAACTTCCGGACTCAAAGCTTCAAGATACTTATCTCCAACTGGATCCCCATTAATCCTCCACTCAATATATTGAACTCCAAAAGCCCCCGCTATCTTATTTATAAAAGTTTCAACCCTGCATCCTTCACAATCACCTTCAACAACAATCACCTTTGATCTTTTGACAGAGGAACTAGTATCAAAAGATTCAAGGAGGTTTGAAATTTGATCCCCAGTAACATTAGACCCTAGTACATAAGGTCCAACCATCAAAAATGGCAACATTCTTGTCCTTAGAACTCCGTATGAAGTTTCAATTTCCACATCATGCCCTTTCATTATCTTGCTGACAGTCTCTTCTCTTATTGCTTTCGCATGATTAGATTTTTCCCCACTGTCAAGACACCCCTTGAGCATCTCTCTATCAGAGCCATCTGCAAAACTCAATAAAGATTCTGGAGCTATAAATTCAGCATCACTAGTCGAACTCCAAGCTTCATAACCCTCTAGAGCATTCATTTTGTAAGAGTTTGCTTTTTCCAAAGAGTCAAAACAAAGAGATGCTTCCAGGATTTTTTCATCATTTTCATAAACTGTAAGAAAATCAACAACAACATCAATACCATCTCCTAACAAAGGTTTTATTAGTTTTTTAAAAGCTTCACTGCCGCTTTTGTTTTCCCAGTTGCTTGAAAAATAAACAACTTTTTCATCAGAATAAACAATCTTGTCAATGACTTGAGTTCCTTTATTTGAAGCATTAGTTTCAGATGAAGTCTTTTCTTCAAGGTTTGAACAACCTATACAAAAACAAATTAAAAATAAAAATAAAAAATTTTTCATTAAATTCTCCTTTGAAGAGCCTCTCTGACTTTTTTGCCATCTACATTCTGTCCTTTTAGCCTAGACATAACCTGTCCCATTATCGGGCCAAAATTACTCTTATCCTGAATGGAAGAAAGGACTTCATCAACAACCGCAAGAATTTGATCTTCACTAATCTCTTCAGGAAGCAAGGGTTCAATAAGTTTATATCTTTCCTGAGACTCTCTGTAACCACTTTCAGAACCGCTTACCTTGAAAGCTTCCATGGATTCATTCAACTGCTTGCATTCCCTCTTGACAACCTTCAAAACATCTTCCTCAACAAGGTCTTTCATCTTTTCAATCCTTGCATTTTTAATTTGAGCTCTTAGCATATTAAAAGTCTCAATCTCAAAATAATCTTTTTTCAATCGTGCTGACTTAAATAGCTCTTCGATTCTTTTCTGCGTCTCAGACATAAACCTTACTATTCTATTGTGTTTCTTTGCTCCATTGAAAAGCATGTTCTTTGAGTTGCCTCTGAACGCCTTCTCCCAAGTAAGAAGGAGCTCTTTCAACAATCTTTTCACAAGATTTAAGATTGATTGAAATCTTTGTTTTGTTTCTTTTGCTTACTAGAAAAATTACAAAACACAAAAGGAAAGTGTCATCTGTGAATCCAATTGGGCCAAGGGAGTCTAAGATTAAATCATTTGGCCAGAAAAAATAAGCCAAGCTCTTTTCTACAAGCACCCTATCCCTTTTGAGTAAATCATTCTTTACTTTAAAAAGGAATGAAAAAGCTTGATGCGAGAAACCTAGAACATAGTCAATCTTTGTTGAGATTATTTTTTTTCGCTGCCATTTTTTAAAACTAGATACAAAACCCTGAAGGTATTCTGTCAAAATATCGTCTGAAGGACAAGATCCATAATCTTGAATTTTCATAATTTCCTAAAACTTATTCAGCAATACTTCCAGAAAAAGCTATTGATTCCTCGGAATACTCTTGAACCCATTTCCAGTCTAGACCTTTATAACCAGGCATCTCAGCTAAAACCTGATCTTTAAAGCCTTCAGGAAATTCTTTCAAAAGCCAATTGCTTGGATAAATCTTGAACCTTACAAGACCCTCTTTTTCAATTATCAACTCTGCGGGAATCATCTCTGAATCAGGACCATCTCCAAAAACCAACTGCAATTGGCCAGATATATTAATAAGCTTTATTTTTTTATCTAAAAAAATCTTTGGTATTGAGTTTCTTATTATTTTTGCAATGCTCTCCTCAAGGTCTTTCCAAAATAGCTGAAAAGATATCTTCCCACTTTTTGCATTTTTTGGAATCAGCTTATCAATTGAATAATTTTCAATATCCAATTCTCCTTTCTTAAAATCCATCTCCTTGATATTTATATGCAAATTTCTAATTTTCAATCTTCCTAATCGTGCAGTAGGTGCCTTTAATTCAAAAGCGCTTAGTGTAGGAGGATCTTGGCTCATCCCTTCAATTTTTAAAATCTCTATTTGCTCAGGTTCTATTTCTGCCATAGCTGCCACCCTGACCTGCTCTTCAAATGTCTTTTCAAGGTTTATATAACCCATACCACGCCCACCAAACCAAACAACAGCAATAATGAAAGTAAAAGTCAACCAGTCAGTAAAAAAATTCTTCATCTAACGTAAACCCTCCACCAGATTAAATCTGCAGAAGGCTGAGTTGTGTCATAGGAGTTTTCCAAACCTTGCAAATCCTCACTATATTCAAAACCTTCGACAAGGGGAGAAGGAAGCTCTATCAAATAAGGATCCAGCCAATCAACATTAAAACCTGTTTCATTTCCAAGTTCGTTTGTTATGAAATCAACCCCTCCACCAGATGTCACTAATATTTGAAATTTAAAAGTATCAACACTGCCAATCCATTCTTCCAGCCTCAAAGTGAACCTAACAGCATTCGAAGAAACACTCTCTGCTTCATAATGGTCAAAACCAAAAACCTCAGCTGACTGATACCAATCTGTTAAAAAATCTAACTCTTGAGGAGGTTGGTATATGTAATTGACCTCCTCACTTCCCTCTACCCTCTTGCCACCAATGCCATGAAGGAACTTCGGTTGGTTTCCAGTCAGGTCTATATCTGAAGTGTATAAAAGATATCTTGTCCAATACTCTCCCCTGTTCGGAGGTAAAACACTTGCCGCTGGAGCAAGGCTGTCTCCAAGCCCTAGATAAACAAGAGAATCAACAGGTATGTCTTCTGCAAAAGAATCCTCCAATGTAATTGTGGATGACAAAACATCCATATTGGAAATAACAGACGTAAAGTCAACTATGTTGGGATGAGTTATCTTTACGGGGAGATTGGCAAGCATTTGTGTGCAATCATCATTAGAGCAATCAAAATCACTACCATCACTCTTTTTTAAAACAAGCATATTTTCTCCAGATAGTGCAGGATTTTTCACCTTCTCGACACTTTCCTCCAGCATGAAGATGAAATAATAAAAATAATTGTAAGGATTAACATTCCCCCTAAAAGCCATCTCTATATCTATCAAAGTGATATTAGCCTGTGCTCCAGTGACTGTTTTTGCACAAGAGTTAAAAATAAAAAGCAAAAGAAAAAGCTTAAAAATATTCATCTTATATATATTACATCTTAAACAAAGATTAGCATTCAGCTGGAATGATTAAAGATTCTATTTTTTCGATTTCTGAATCAATTAAAGAATCTAGAGTGTAGGAATTTTCTACATGGAAACGTCCGCATTGTGTTCGCCTCAACTCAGACAAAGCTGCTCCACAACCAAGACTGTGGCCAATATCGTGGACTAAGGTTCTTACATAAGTTCCTTTAGACACCTCTGTCTCGAATTCAAAATAAGGCACGTCTAAATTTTTAATTTGAAAAAAATGAATATATCTCCATTTTTCCTCCCTGTCTACATTCAAGCCTCTCCTGGCAAGCTTATACAGAGGGGTTCCGTCTTTCTTTACAGCTGAAAACATTGGTGGCTTTTGAAAAATAGAACCTTCAAACTTCCTTGCACAATCGATCAAGTCCTTAAGTTCAAGATCTTCGACAAGCATTTCAGAACTAGGAGGTGTTTCTAAGTCTTGACTTGGAGTTACGATACCCAGCTTTCCCTTCCCAAGATAACCCTTTTTGGCATCTGAAATAAAAGAACTTAGCTTAGTTGCCTCTCTTCCTATTGCCAACACCAAAAGCCCTGTTACAGAAGGGTCTAAAGTTCCACAATGCCCAACCTTCCTTATACCTATTTTCTTTCTTACCCTTGCAACAACATCGTGACTAGTGTATTTTTTTGGCTTATCTACTAACAAGAATCCAGATCTCATAAATCCAAAATAGAAAGCAATGCGGACTGGGGAATGGCAACAGTTCCAACCTGTTTCAATCTCTTCTTACCCTCTTTCTGCTTTTCAAGAAGCTTTCGTTTTCTCGTAATGTCCCCTCCATAGCATTTTGCTATAACATCTTTTCTGTATGGTGGTATTGTTTTAGCTGCAACAACCCTTCCTCCTGAAAAAGCCTGCACGGGAACCTTGAATTGATGCCTTGGTATCTCTTTTGCAAGCTTATCTACCAAGGATCTAGAAAAGGAATAAACTTGATCTTTTGGAATTATGTTTCCAAGAGCTTCAACAGAATTTCCTGCAACATTTATCTCAACAACTTGCAAGTCTGATTTTCTCCATCCTGAAAACTTGTAATCCAAGCCCGCATAACCCTGTGTAGAAGATTTTAGATTTGAAAAAAAGTTATTTACAACCTCAGCCAAGGGAATTTCATATTTTGCAAAAATTCTAGACCCGGTGTTTTCCATAGCCACATAAGAACCTCTTTTTTTCTGAACCAAATCCATAACCTTTCCTAAATAATTATCTGGAAAAGAAATAGTAGCATTTACCACAGGCTCCATCCATTCAGTTATATTTTTGTCATAAGGGATGTCTTTTATTCTTTTTATATAGTGAGAATTCCCATCAGAAGTTACAACTTTGTAAGAAACAGTAGGTGCTGTTGAAATGATGTCCAAATCAAACTCCCTCTCTATCCTTTCCTGAATTACCTCCTTGTGTAAAGGTCCTAAAAAACCCATCCTTAATCCAAAACCAAAAGAAGGGCTGTTTTCAACATCCCATGTAATTGAAGAATCATTTAGAGACAGTTTCTCAACACTATTTCTTAATTTCTCAAAATCTTTCCCCTCAACGGGATAAAAACTTGAAAAAACCATTTGTTTTGCAGGCTCATAGCCAGATAGAGGCTTTACGATATCTGCATTTTTTCTCAAAGAAACCGTATCACCGACTCTGCACTCACTAATGTTTTTTAAATTTGTAACAATATAACCAACCTCACCTGAGGATAATTTGTCTTTTGGAACTTTTGACTCTCTGAAATAACCAATTTCCAAGGCATCTAGGTTTGTATTTGTTCCTAGTAAATTCAACCTCTCGTTTTTACTGACAAATCCGTCAATAATCCTTATGTGAGCTATAACCCCACGGTAACTGTCATATTCAGAATCAAAAACCAAACCCCTAAAATGTTCTGAATGGCTTTTTGGACAAGGAACCTTTTCGATTATTTGCCCTAAAAGAGATTCAACACCCTCTCCGCTCTTTGCACTAATTTGCATAATGTCATCAGGATCAACATCAAGGTAATCAGCAGCGCTGATTATTGCATCATTCATATCAAGATTTGGTAAATCGCACTTGTTCAAACATGGTATTATTTTTAAATTCAGATTTTTTGCATGCTCAAAATGAGCAACAGTCTGTGCTTCTATTCCCTGAGAGGCATCTATAAGCAGGACAACCCCCTCACAAGCAGCAAGCGCTCTCGAAACTTCATATGTAAAATCAACATGTCCGGGAGTGTCTATAAGGTTCAATTGAAACTCCTCTCCATCATGCTTGTGAAAAACAGTTACAGTTTGGCTTTTTATTGTTATGCCCCTTTCTCTCTCTATGTCCATTTTGTCCAAAAACTGATTTCTCATAGCCCTAGAATCAACAGTCCCTGTCATTTCCAAAATACGATCAGCAAGTGTTGACTTACCGTGATCTACATGTGCAACTATAGCGAAATTTCTTATACCTTGAATCAAAATATCACCTTGCCATCCATTTTAGATTTAATAGAGAATCTCTTTAGTACTGATGGAGCAACATCAAGTATCGACCCCTCTTGTGCTTGCTTGTCTGAGACCCAAAGAAAAGCATTGTCAAAAGTATGCATCCCAGTGATAGGAGAATGGTAAAACATTTCTGAATTATTGTCAAAACTTGCCTTCAAGTCTATTCCGTCCCTGTTAAAGCAAATTAAATCTGGAGCAAGATCGTACTGGGTAAAAAAATCTTTTTCTCCTGATAAGAAAAAATCGTTTTTCGAAAAATCATCAAAATAGATATCCTCTCTGAGGTATATGTCCTTAAAAACCTTTTTTCCTGATGGGTCTTTTATTTTTAACATTTCATCCCTTAGAGAACTTCTTAAATTCAAGTAGTTTTCTTTTGAAACAGACCCTCTTTCTTCCCTTCCTTCAAGATTCAAATAAACCCTTCCTGGAAGGATTGAAAAAGCTTTGCTTTCAGGGAGAACAATGGGTTTGAAAGAGGAAGAATTTTCTCCTAATTCAAGCCAAGAATTTTTAGAAAGCCAAGAATTTAAATCAAACTCATACAAGGTCTTACAAAATCCGTGATCTGAAAGCATCACAAAAATACAATCATCACCATTTTCAAAAAACCATTTTAGATGTGAATCAATCAGTGAATAAAAGTTTTCAAATTTTTCTTTCCATGGCCCTTCATTGTTTTCCCACTTCTCCCAAAGAAAATGATGTAATCTATCTGTGCCCATAACATGGAGATGGAAAAAATCCCAAGATTCTTCCTGGAAATATTTTTTTGCGAGATTTACTCTTGTGTTTTCAGTATCAATTAAATCCTCATACCATGCAGAAAGATCCTTCTTGACTAAACTGTTATCCGGATCTGGCCTATACCCAATTTCATTCAAATATGCTTCATGCTTCTTTGGGTGAACTATTCCCGAATTCCCAGGAGGTGACAAAAATCCGCCAATAATGATTCCATCGAGTTTTTCTGGAGGGAAGTTCAAAGGGACGTTTATCACTATTGGCTTGAACCCGTTGCCTGAAAGTGTCTTCCATAAACTGTCACCCTTTCTATAGTTTGAATTCACGACATACATTCCTTTTTTTGAAGATTCGACATGCCTGTCAATAAAACCATAAATGTTATGTTTTCCTGGATTGTTTCCTGTCATAAAGCTGGTCCATGCAGTTGCAGATTCGCATGGATGCACTGATTTAATTTCAACAGGTTTTGACTTGCTTTCCTCTATTTTTCTTTTCAAAGCAGGCATCAAGCCTCTCTCTAAAAAACCTTCCAAAAGGCTTAAAGGAACGCCATCAAGGCTGAGGATTACTATTTTCTTCATAACCTAACTTTAGATTATAGGATTAAGTCGTGAGTAAAAAAAAATGGATAATTGTCTTCAGCATACTTTTAACAGGTATATTGCTTGCACGTTTCGTTTTTAATGAAACAATTGAACCTCAAAAATCAAATTTAGAAGTTGAAGAAAACAACAACCAGGTAGAAAATCTCTGGAACCTTGAAGACCTTGTGTCAATCAGCCATGATGGCACGCTAGTTGAGCTTTTGCAAAAAATTGAAGCCAGCTCAAACTTCAAAATAAATTTGGATATCTCGGAATCAAAGAAAGAGGAATTAAACAAAAATTTTACACTTGTGGTTGAGATGAGAGTTTATGAGATTATTGGCTTGGCATCTCAGTCCATGGGGCTGAATGTAGTTATAAGCGACGATTTTAAAGAAGTCCTGATACACGACTAGTCATTTAAAAATTAC
>CAZDPU010000020.1:14341-18367 GCA_964507645.1 uncultured bacterium | reverse complement strand
CAGTAGTTATTCCACTCAAGCTGCTTCTCTTCATCAATCATCACTTCAGGAATGGAAAAATCTTTTACCTTCTTCAACAAGATTGCAGGGAGTTTTTCATTCGCTTCAGCAAATGCTTTGTCTTCATTCTGAATTCCCAAATTACCCTTAACCCTCTCCTTGAATTCTCCTTCATCCTTCATGCCGTACTTGTTGCACAGTTCAGGAATCCCTGGAATAGTTTCTCTTTTTACAGAGGTTATTTTTACATTTACACTTACCGTTTTCCCAGCAAGATCAGGGTTTGAATAAGTTTTTGAAAATTTATTTTTGAAAGAAAGATCGCTATTCGGTTTTGCTTCTAAAACTTTCTTTATGAAAGTTTTTGATGGCAATGTTTTTTCATCAAGCTCAAAAGCCCTTTCTATCTTTTCTTCAAAATCTCCTGAGCTGAAGATTCCTTCAAGCCTTACGTAATCCCCTTTTTTTATATCTTCTACTGGTAAAAATTGAGCTTCAGCACTGACGATTTTATTTAATTCGGAATCCACTGCAGAATCCTCCACCGGTAATGGTTTTGAAAACTTGTAATTAAACTTATCGACAAAATCAACATTGATTTCAGGAAGAACTTGAAGCTCAACAAAAACATCTACGCCCTTCTTCGTTTTTTTGTTCTTGATTGACTCAAGTGATATCGCATGCAAATTGCTTTCCTCAATTGCAGACTCGGCAGAATTTTTCCAAACAGCCTGAACAGCTTCCTCAAAAAGAGACTCTTCATCAATGTATTTTTTCAGCATGTGATCTGGGATTTTTCCACTTCTGAATCCCGGTATCTTGATTTGTTTTTTGTACTTCTTGTATAGATTTTTTTCAATTTGGGAAAACTCATCATTGCTCACGTTGAAGGTAATCAAAGCCTTGTTTGGCTTCATTCTTTTAACAGAATTAGGAGCTAGAACAATGTTTTTCATAAATTAAGGCCTAAGCGGAAGAAGGGATTCGAACCCTCGACCCTCACGTTGGCAACGTGATGCTCTACCACTGAGCTACTTCCGCAAGCCGTGAGCCGAGAGGGATTTGAACCCCCGACCAACGGGTTAAGAGCCCGCTGCTCTACCACTGAGCTACCGGCCCAAAAATCATTACTATAAATTCTATACTTCATTCTTACAATCGCCTACGCCCGGCAGGATTCGAACCTGCAACCTTCGGGTTCGAAGCCCGACGCTCTGCCAGTTGAGCTACAGGCGCTTGGGGCGAGTGACGGGATTTGAACCCGCGACCTAATGGACCACAACCATTCGCTCTCCCCCTGAGCTACACCCGCCAAGGCGTACTATTGTAAACTTCTTTCAATATAGAATCAATTCTTCATCACAAAAAAAAGGAGAAATTAAAAAATGAAAAAACTATTTCCAATAATTTTATTATCGCTAATAACAAGCTGTTCCCAGTCACAAGACAGCTACGAACAACAAGCTCAATTGAGCAAAAACCTCCAAGAAACAAATGAACATAATCATGGCAATGAAGATCACCCGCTTGGAAACATTGAGATTACGGCAGAGGATTTTGAATGGTTGGTTTATGAACTTTCGGGAGATAAATATCTAGGAAGAGGCATAGGGCAAGAAGGTGGTGTCAGTTCCTCAAAACAGATTCTGGACTGGTTTGAATATTTCCACTTAACAGAATCATGGCTAGAGGAATTTGAAGTTCTTCTTGGAACAAAAAATGTCGAATCTGAACTTGGATATGGTTCAAAATCCTTTGAAAAAGGAATCGACTTTTCTCCAATCGATTACACGGCTAATGGTGATGTTGAAGGCAAAGCATGGTTTTTGGGTTATGGGATTGCTGAAAATGAATCTGACTGGAATGATTGGGTAGATGCCGAAGGCAACAAGATAAATCTTGAAGGTGGGATTGCGGTAATGATATTGGGCTTGCCTGATGTTGAAGAAGACCATCCTTTAAACCTCAGGGAAAACAGAAGGCTTGGAATGTTGAGAGTCAAAACTCAGGTTGCAAAGGAACATGGAGCATCAGCTGTCCTTTTCATATACCTTGGATCAGATAATCCAGGAGGTTTGATTAATGTTGGTGGAACCATAAGATGGGGAGCTTCCCCAATCCCTATAGGACTTATAACATCAGAGACCTACTCGGAAATTTTTAGTGATGCTGATGTAAGTCTCAAGCCAAAAAAAGCACCTGCTGAAAAAACACTGTCATTCTCAACCAAGGTTGAACTTGATTATGTAACTGCTTTCAATGTTATAGGTTATCTAGATAGCGGCAAAGACAAAACTTTTGTTGTTGGTGGGCACAAAGATCACATGGGTGAAAATAGTTCTGGAGAAATTTACTGGGGAGCTGACGACAATGCAAGTGGAACATCTGGAGTTTTGGAATTGGCAAATTACTATTCCCATATGCCCCCAGAAGAAAGGCCTGCAAACTTTTACTTCATGTTATTTGATGCGGAAGAGAGCGGACTTTTGGGCAGTAGATATTTCACAAATAATAATCCTGAGATAATGGAAGAAATAGATTTCATGCTGAATCTTGACATGGTTGGCAGGTATTCCGATAATGAAAAAATACTCATGGGTGGAATGAACAGCTCTGAACTTTTTGAAAGTGATGAATTCTGGTCTGGACTGACAGGATTAAATCAAAATTTGAATTTTGAAAAATCAACTTTTGGTGATGGGAGATCTGATCACGCACCATTTATAGACAAAGGAATTCCAGCAATGTTCATTTTCACTGGCATTCATGATGACTATCACACGCCAACCGATACACCTGACAAAGTTGACTATGAAGGATTGGAGGAAATTGGCAAGTTTTCAATATCATTAATCGATTTAGTTGCATCATCAATCGACCTAAATGTTTTATCAGAAGAAGATATTGCGCCAGAATTTATTGAAGAGAAAGAGGAAGAAGCCATGCCTGAGTCAGGATGGAGATCATGGTTTGGTTCAATCCCTGATTATGCAGATAGTGGTGATTCAGGATACCTAATTGGTGGAATCTCAAAAGCATCTCCAGCTGAAAAAGCTGGGCTTCAAGCAAAAGACAGAATCATCAAAATAAACTCAACTGAAATAAAAAGCCTGGAAGATTTCATGTATGCATTGGAAAAATACAAACCTGGTGAAACCATCAAGGTTACATATATCCGAGAAAATGAACAATACGAAGTTGATTTAAAGCTTGAAAGTCGCGAAAGCAGATAAAATTAAGACGAATGGGCATTCTTGAAAGAAAAAAAGGATTGGTTGTTGGGGTAGCCAACAAGCACTCAATAGCCTGGGGAATTGCAAAAGCCTGTGTTAAACAAGGCGCTGAATTAGCATTCTCATACCTTGAACCCTTTGAAAGCAGAGTAAGAAAACTTGCTGAAGAACTTGGATCAGACCAGGTTTTTGAACTTGATGTCACAAATGATGACCATCTTAAAAATGCTCCTGCTGAAATAGAAAAAAGATTCGGCAAAATAGACTTCTTGGTACATGCCGTTGCTATGGCAAAAAAAGAGGAACTTGCTGGAAGGTTTGTTGACACAACAAGGGATGGTTTCAAGCTTGCACTTGATGTCAGTGCCTGGTCATTGATAGGATTGACAAAAGCACTTATGCCAGTCATGGTTAATGATGCTTCAGTCTTGACAATCAGTTACCTTGGCGCAGAGAGAGTCATACCAAATTACAACGTAATGGGAGTCGCAAAAGCCGCACTTGAGTCTTCTGTAAAATACCTTGCAAATGACCTTGGACCAGAGGAAGGGATACGTGTCAACGCAATATCAAGCGGTCCTGTTAAGACATTATCGGCTTCAGGGATTGGTGATTTTGGGCAAGTCCTGAAATGGCAAGAAAGCACATCTCCATTAAGGGGTAACCTTTCATTGGATCAATTAGGGCCAACAGCAACATTCCTTCTTTCTGACCTTTCTGCCGCAATAACTGGCGAAACCGTTCATGTAGATATGGGTTATCACATTATGGGTTCTGCAAGCCTTGGTGCGAT
>CAZDPU010000020.1:0-14241 GCA_964507645.1 uncultured bacterium | reverse complement strand
ATAGAAAAAAACATACCTTCTGGATTTGAAAGGACAATCAATTACGGAATGCCATCATTTGTAGTCCCAAAATCAATTTATCCAGATGGTTATCATTGCGACAGCAAGCTTCCAGTTCCATTCGTATCAATTGGAAGCAGGAAATCAGGAATAACCCTGCATCATATGGGACTTTATGGCGACAACAAATTGACAGCCTGGCTTAAAAAAGAATGGCCAAAGCATGTGAAAGCAAAAATAAACATGGGAAAAGGATGTGTCAGATTCAAAAATATCAAGAAAATCCCATATGAACTCATTGGTGAACTCGTATCAAAGATGACCGTCGACGAATGGATTAATGTTTATGAAAAAAACGTAAAGAACTAGGGTTTTATCAAATCCCAATCAGGCATCTCTTCAATCAAGCCTTTCTCAAAAGCCATTTTGAACAAAAGGTTAACAGCAGAAACACCTTCTTCCCCTAGACTGATTGTCTTGTTGTTGACATACATCTTAATGAAGCGATCGTTCTTGTCTTCACTCAAGCCTCTTCCAAAATCCCTGGCATAGTCATTCGTTTCCTGGCGATTCTTTTCACCCCAAACTATACTATCCAAAAGAATCTTCGACATTTTCTTTGCAGTTCCAGGATCAACATCCTTGCTGATTGCATTCGTGCCCAATGGCAAAGGCAACCCTCCACTTTCTTCATGCCACAATTCTCCATAGTCAACAATCTTCTTAAAACCCTCTTCTTCATAAGTTATCTGTCCTTCATGGATTAAAAGACCTGCATCAACATCGTTGTTTTTCACAGATGCCATGATTTCATCAAAAGGCACGAACTCTTCAACAAAATTTGATGCGAATATCCTCATGATCAAAGTTGCAGTTGTATGCGGTCCTGGCAATGCAACCTTTACTCCCTTCAGGTCAGGAAAAGAAATATCTGAATCCTTATTCGCTATAAGAACCGGGCCATAACCAAGTCCCATTGAGGCTCCAGGGTCCAAAACAGCATAGCTCTTGTATACCTTTGAAAGCAAATGCCATGATATCGCTGTCATTTCAAGCTCACCATTCAAAGCCCTGTTGTTCAAGCTTTCAATATCCTCAACGCACTCTTCAATATTCAAGCCCAGATTGTCTATCTTGTTGTTGAGCATCGCATAAAACATAAAAGCGTCATCCGGGTCTGGAGAATGGCCGATACGAATGATGTCAGACATTAAAGTTCAATCCTACTCTTTACAATCTGTATTGTGAAAAAACAGCTCATTTGTATTTTCCTGGCATTAACTGGATTCATACCAGCAGGAGAATATGGCCCTGGAGGAATGATTCTTCCCGATATTACCGAACACGAAGGTCTCCTGGGAAGCATTTCGACTGATGGCTCACGACCAGACGGAACAATTAAATTGAACTTGAACTGGAATGAAGATCCTCTGACATGGAATTGGTTCTGGGCAAAAGACTGGAAGAATGACACCTATGAAAAATACGGCTTCAGTTTCAGGTATGTTCCATTTGAAAAAACCTCGAAAATAAAAACGGCTTTTTTCATAACTCCTTACTATTGGGAAACAACTGCCGAGGGAAGTGCATCTTCGCAATTTGGCATCAATCTCCAATATCTAATTGAAACAGAGGAAAAAACAGCAATATCTTTTGGAACATCTTATGGGCATGATACAGGCGCGGGTCCTGACAATACAGAAATGGAACCAATATTTTCTATTGGTAAAAAAATTGGAAAAACATTTCTTAGAGGTGAATTTAGAGGTGGTGGCAAAAAATCTCTCCCGCAAAAAACAGCCTTTTCTCTTGAGCAAAATTTTGGAAAAATCAGTGGATGGATTGCATACCTTGTAACAAAAAACCCAAACCAACAAACAGAAAATGAAATTGCGGCGGGGATAAGTATGAATTTACCCTGGCCAATTAGATAATTGGAAAAAAAATTCAAAAAACTATTATCCAATTGGTACAAAAAACAATCAAGAAACCTGCCGTTTAGAGGGTCAAAAAACCCTTGGGAAATACTTGTCTCAGAAATAATGCTTCAACAAACAACAATGGAGACTGTTTTAAAAAGATACCAAGGATTCCTTGAAGATTTTCCTACTATTGAATCAATGGCAAAATCGACCGAACAGGAAGCCCTTAAGGCCTGGGAAGGACTTGGATATTATCGAAGGGTAAAAAACCTTAGAAAAACAGCAATAGTTTGTTATGAAAAACTGAATAGTCAACTCCCAAAAAAATATTCCGATTTAATAAAGTTACCTGGAATAGGGAAATATACAGCAGCAGCAATTTCATCAATTTGCCATAAAGAAAAAATAGCTGCAATAGATGGGAATGTTATAAGGGTAGTTTCTAGGATCTTTGCTCTTGAAAAAAATACTGACAAGAGTGATGGTTTAAAGGAGATAAATCACCTTTCTTCCAAACTTCTTGATAAAAGATCTCCCGGGGATCACAATCAAGCAATGATGGACCTGGGTGCAATCGTTTGTACTCCAAAAAATCCAAAATGTCTTTCATGCCCAGTCTCGAAACTATGCAAGGGTTTTTATTCAGGAGATGCTACAAAATATCCAATAAAAAATAAAAAAAGAAATGTACCTGAGGTTGATGTTGCAATTGCTTCGATTATAGAAGATGGCAAAATACTCCTTGTTCAAAGGCCCAAAAACACTATGCTTGAAGGATTATGGGAGCTCCCTGGTGGGAAGATTGAAAAAAATGAAACCGTTGAACAGGCTTGCCTAAGAGAGGTCGATGAAGAAACGGGAATGAGTATAAAAATCGAAAAAAAAATTGGCATAGTCAAGCATGCTTACACCCATTTAAAGGTAGTACTACACATATTTTCAGCAACAATACAAGCCAAAAATAAAAAAGGGAGCAGGAAGCAGGCGTGGGCTAATGTTGACAATGTAAATAAGTTACCAATACCAACAGGAACGAAAAAAGCCCTCTCTATAATTAGAAAGTAATGATTTTTATATATTTGATGGCAGGTGGTTCTGGGTCAAGGCTTTGGCCTCTTTCTGAAACAACCCCAAAACCCTTGCTTGAACTTCTCCCTTCGGGAAAAACCATCCTGGAAGAAACAATCTCAAGAATAAAAACATTGAATTCTGAAACTAAAATAATCCTGGGAATCAATAAAAACCATAAAAAACTTTTTGTTGATTTTTTAAGGAAAAAGAAAATTGAAAATATTGATTTTCTGATAGAGCCTTCCGCCAGAGACACTGCTGCTGCAATAATATACCTTTCCTATTGCTTAGATAATGGAGAATTTGGATCAAAAAAAGATGATGTAATTCTGGCAACTCCATGTGATCAAGTTCTCAAAGATAATTCTGCTTTTGCTAGAGCCATCGAGATTTCAATACCATCAGCCAAAGAGGGCAACCTAACTACAATTGGCATCAAGCCAAGTCATCCAACAACCCAATATGGCTACATAAAATATTCAAAAGAAATATCAAATAATGTTTTTAAAGTTGAATCTTTTTTTGAAAAACCAAATAAAAAAGATGCACAAAAATATATGGACTCTGGGCTGTATTGGAATAGTGGAACATTTATTTTTTCCGCAAAAAAAATGATTGAAAAATCTGAAAAATTTTGCCCAGAAATTTTAAATTCGGTCAAAAAAGTGTTTGAAATATCCAAAAATAAAACACATCCGGATAATTCATTTAAAGAAATCCCAAAAATTAGTTTTGATTATGCAATTGCTGAAAAAGACAAAGAGGTGACTATGACAAAATGCGATACTGAATGGAGAGATTTAGGAAATTGGAAAGAAATTATTGATTTTTTTCAAGAAAAAGGGGAGATTAAAAATTTGAACTTTGAAGAATACATAGCAAAAAATAATGCTGCTATATCTGAAAAAAAGGTTGTTTTTCTCGGTACTGAAGATTTGATAGTTATTGATGGCCCAAACGGAATCCTGATTGCAAACAGGGATTCAACAACTGAATTAAAAAAATACATCAAAAATACTAAATCGGATATTTAAGTTATACAATTTTCGCTTATAGAAAATGACTAATTGGTTAATTATTGGCGGAACTGGAAGAATCGGTAGGCACCTTGTAAAAAGGCTTATTGTGCGTGGGGACAATGTTGTTGTTTCTTCAAGGTCAGTTCCTGTAGACAAATCTCAATGGACACAGGGGATTGAATTTGTTCACAGCAGTGATAAGGATGCTGGAAAGCCATTCTTGAATGCATGGGAAAAAGCAGACACAATAGTAAATCTTATCGGAGAAGACGTGGCTCAAAAATGGTCTCCTGAAACTAAAAAAAACATCTTGGACAGTCGTGTCAACTCAACAGGAATGATTTCCTTCCTTTACGACTCATTGAAAAAAAGCCCTAAAACATGGATAAACGCAAGTGCAATTGGCTACTATGGCATGGACGGTGATGCAGCTGATGAAGATACTGAAAATGGCGAAAGCTGGCTATCTGATGTCTGTAAACTATGGGAAGATGAGGTTAAGACAGGTGATGACATAAGAAAAATCATCGTTCGAATTGGCCCTGTCTTACAAAAAGAAGCTGGCCCCTTTCCGAACATAGACCTTCCTTACAAACTTGGATTTGGAGCATGGCTTGGATCAGGCAAGCAATTCTTTCCATGGATACATATCGATGATGTTGTAGATTCGATAATATTCTTGGAAAAAAATTCTGAATCTTCTGGTATTTTCAATCTAGTAGGCCCGGAGCCAACAACACAAAAAGAATTCTGCCTAGCATTAAATGAAGCTTATGGAAGGCCAGCATGGCAAATGCAACCTCAAATAGCATCTTCAATTGCAGGCATCGCAGTAAAAGGTATATTTGGCAAGATGTCTTCACTCCTTCTTGAAGGAAGGGAAGTTTCTGCTCAAAAAATTTTAGATGCTGGATACAAATTCAAATATCCAACAGCATTGAGAGCTTGCAAAGCCCTATTAGCAAAATAGGTTTCGATGTTAAAGATTGGCATAGTAGGAACCCCGGGAAGCGGAAAAACAACACTTTACAAAACGTTGAAAAAAAATAATCCTGATACCTTTGGGAAAAACGGTGAAAGCATAACAATAACATCTATAGAAGATTCAAAACTTGAAGATCTTTCAAAAATTTATAATCCAAAAAAGATAACTAAAACAAAAATTGAATTATCTGACAGCCCCTCCTCTAACTCTTCAGTAATAAATACAAGAGAAGCTTCAAGGCTGAGAAACTTAAATAGTTTAATTTGTGTAATTCCAAATTTTTCTAATTTAAATCCTGAAAAAATACTAACAAATATAAATGCCTTTATAGAAGAGATCTGCTTACAAGACCTCCCTATAGTTGAATCATCAATTGAAAAAATATCCAAAGAAACAAAAAAAGGCGTTAATGCAAGAGCAAAGGAGCTAGAGGTTCTTGAAAAAATAAATTCAGAATTGAATTTATCAAAACTTCCTGAATTGATAAACTCTGAAAAGTCAACCGTAAAAGGTTACCAGTTCATTTCTTTAAAACCAATATATTTTGTAATCAATATCTCTGAAAATGATATAAATTCCTCAAAATTTGAAGGAATAAACATCTCCCTAAAAGAAAAATGGGGTGATATGGCTTTTGATTATGCATGTCTTGAATTAGAAAAAGATTTACAGGAACTGGAAGATGATGAAAAAGAAATCTTTTTAAAAGAATACAAAATCAAAAAACCAATTTCAAAGATACTTTTGAAGAAAATATTCTTCATCAATGGAAGACATTTTTTTTATACGGCAGGGCCTACTGAGGTTAGAGCATGGGATATACCAACCAACTCAACAATCCAAGAAGCAGCTGGTGCCATTCATAAAGACCTAGAAAATAATTTCATAAAAGGTGATGTTTGGCCGTCTGAAAAAGTTATAGAGCTTGGAGGAGAGTCAAGCGCAAAGAAAGAAGGATTTTGGACCCTTCAAGGAAAAAGCTATATTGTCAAAAATGGAGATTTAATACTTGTAAGACACTCAGGTTAATCTCCCATGTCCCAAGTGGATTGCCCCTCTCCTCCATTCTTTCTAGCAAGAATAAAAAGATAATCAGAAAGTCTATTTAAATATTTACCTATTGCAGGATTTGGATTCTCTTTGTCTGCGAGTTCCCAAAAAGACCTTTCAGCTCTTCTAACAATACAGCGTGCCAAGTGTAATGCTGCAGCTGGAGGCATCCCCCCAGGAAGGATAAAGTTCTCAAGAGGTTTTAAATCCTTGCTTTCCTCCTCTATCTTCTTTTCTAAAACACCTAATCGCTTTTCTGAAAAAATAAATTTTTTGTTTTTAGATTCTGGAAAACACAAATCACCGCCTATATCAAAAAGGTCATTTTGTACAACCTGTAAATATTCTTTAGGGCATGCCCCGAGGCTCAAAGAAAGCCCTATGGCAGAATTAGCCTCATCAACCTCACCATAAGCCTGAACCCTTAGATTGTATTTTTTGACCCTCTCTCCATCCCCCAAGCCAGTCTGTCCTCCATCTCCCGTTTTTGTCACAATTTTAGAAATCCTTGCCATTTTCTACCTCCCAAAAATAGCCCTTAAGAAAAAAGATAAATTTGCCGGCCTTTCAGCAAGTCTCCTCATAAAGTAAGGATACCAGCTGTCCCCAAATGGAATATATATCCTCAAACGCCATCCCTCTTTTAAAATTTTATTCTGTAAAGGCGTATTGACGCCATAAAGCATTTGAAATTCAAACTTATCTTTTGGTATTTTTCTTTCTTTCACAATCTGTAAAATACTTTCTGTCAGATGGGGATCATGTGTAGCAAACTCGGGATATCCTCCAAGATCCAAACCCTCTGTTAAAAAAAGATTCACCAAGTTCATATAAGATTTATTTATCTCCGACCTTGACCCAAACGCAACTTCTGGCAATTCGTTATAAGCACCTTTGCAAATTCTTGCCCTTAATCCATTCTTTAAAAGAGATTTGAGATCGGAATGTGTTCTTCTTAAATAAGCCTGAAGGCAGATTCCTAGATTCAAATCCTGCCTTACCTCTTCAAAAACAGCAAGGGTATCATCCACCGTGTTGCTATCTTCCATGTCTACAGTAATTTTGACATCATTTTTTAAACCTTGCTTGTAAACATTTGTCAAATTTTGTTTAAATAAACTTTTATTAACAGAAAGGCCCAGCTGTGTTGGCTTCAACCCGACCCAAACATCGTCCTCTTTCTTGCAGCGGTCAATCATTGCTGATATATCTTTTAATGCTTTTTTTGTTTTTTCTTCATCTCCACTTTCTCCCAATAAATCAAGAATTGAATCAGCTCCAATTTTTTTTAAATCCCTTGAAACATCAATCCCATCATTGAGACTGTCACCAGCTATAAATCTTTTTATAACTTTCTTAGTTGGAGAAAAGGCCCTAAAAAAATTCTCTGAAAATTTTGATTCTGAAAGATGAATTAATAAGCTTCTCAAAATTCAATCTCCCCAACCAATAGAAAATTTATACAGGGTTTCTAAGTTTGCATTTGTCGCCTCATCTCTCCATGTTATTGAAAAGGCCCTCCAGGATTCACTACTCCCTCCCTTGACCCAAAAAGACCAATCCAAAGCCGCTTCTCTTGGAAGTGATGGGGAGGTTGATGCAAAATGCTCCACTCTTAAACCATAATCGTATTTTTTTTCCCAAACAGCCTCAATTCCTGCTTTCCAAAAATGCTCAATATTGGGATTGTCAACATAGGACTCATATAAAAAACCCAATCCCCAATAAAAAGGACCCTTAAATATAAAGCCATCAGAAACCCCTCCGTTTCTTGAACCAAGCCCCCAGGACATTGAATCATTTTCATTTGTAGGCATTCCAAATTTAATAATCCAATCCCCAGAAGCAATTTCATTTTCTTTTTTATACTTTGCTCTATAGAAAAAATCAATTGGACCTTCATTGATTTTCCAATCTTGATTATTTTTTTCTCCAGAAAACAAGCTTCCAAAACCCCATGAAGAATTCCCCTCTAGGTGTGAATGAAAATTAAAAGAAATCAATGCCTCGGGATCAAGCCCTGTTCTTGACTCAACATATGTTAAAGAAAAATCTCCCTGACTTATTTCAGGATTTGACGAGATCCAATTTGAGCCTTTCGCACTTGGAAAAGCACTTGCAAGGAAAAAAACAAACAAAAAACATTTTTTCATTTTCTTAATTCTACGGTGGGAGAGGGATTCGAACCCCCGAGGCAAATGATATGCCCACACGCTTTCGAGGCGTGCGCTTTAGTCCGCTCAGCCATCCCACCATATTTTAAATTCTAGATTTTTTTTTAGATAAGGTTTATACCTGACTAATTACAATAACATATATGCCAAAATATCAAAAACCAAAAGGTACTAGGGACCTTGATGAAAATACAACATTTAAATTCGAAGTAATTAGAAGTTTGTTTTTAGCAATATCTAGATTTTTAGACTACAGTCATGTTGAAATTCCAATATTTGAAAAAACAAACCTATTTGAACGATCCACAGGTGAATCAAGTGATATCGTCACCAAACAAATGTACAAATTCCAAGATAAAAAAAATAGAGAGTTTGCTCTTCGGCCTGAAGGAACCCCTGGCCTAATAAGAGCCGCAATAGAAAATAATTGGCTCAACAGTCACAATGGTGATAAATTTTCTTATTTTGGACCTTTCTTCAGGTATGAAAGGCCTCAAAAAGGCAGATACAGACAATTTTTTCAACTAGGTGCTGAATCAATTGGATCAAACAATATTGAATCAGATGCTGAATCAATATATTTTCTTTCATTCCTTTTAAAGGAGCTTGAAATCAAGCATGTAATCAAGCTTAACTCACTAGGCGAACAGGAAGAGAGGCTGCGTTATGTTGAATCTTTACAACAATGGTTGACAAACAATAAAACAAAAATTGCGAAAGAGGACTGCGTCAATATAGAAAAAAACCCTTTAAGGATATTGGATAGTAAAAAACCCACAACCGTGAAGGGCATCAAACAAGCACCAAAAATCCATGAATTCTGGAGTAAAGAAACATCCGATAGGTTTAAAAAATTAACGGACCTGCTTGAAACTGCAAATGTCAACTACCAGGTTGATGAATTTTTAGTAAGAGGTCTTGATTATTACACTTCAACAGTGTTTGAAGCCTCGGGCCATGATGGTGCTCAAGATGCATACGGAGGTGGCGGAAGATACAATAATTTAATTTCTGAACTAGGCGGTAAAAACATTCCTGCGATTGGTTTTGCGTGTGGTGTTGACAGGATTGCATCTGCGTTAAAAATTGACCAAATAAAACCTTTTTGTATCTTTATTCCACTTGGTGAGAAATGTCGTGAAAAAGCTTTTGGCATCATTTCAAAAATGTGGTCTAATAGCGTTTCAGTAAAACCATATTGGAATGAATCCAATTTAGGCAAAGCTCTAAAGAGGGCAAACTCCATTGGGTCAAAGTATGTAATAATTTTTGGAGAAAAAGAAATGCAAAACAATACACTGCTTGTTAAGAACATGAAGAATGGTGATCAAAAAGAGATACCGCTGAACATGTCAAGCATAATGTCAGCATTAGGATTGGACGAATGAAGAAAACATATATATCTGAAGTCAATCTTGCTAATGTCAACGAAACAGTAATCCTAAAAGGCTGGGTGCATGCAATAAGAGATTTTGGCGGAAAAACCTTTTTCGACCTTAGGGATTCAACTGGATTAATACAAGTTGTTATGGATTCAGAAATAATCAAACTTAAAAAAGAATGGGTGGTTGAAATCACAGGAAAAATTTCAAAAAGATTGCAGGTAAATAAAAAAATTAAATCTGGGGATATCGAAATAACTGAAAGCAAAATAACAATACTCAATGAAGCTGAAACTCCTCCAATATACATAGACAAAGATGATGATGAGCCTGACGAAATAAGATACAAATACAGATATCTTGACCTAAGGAGACCTCACAGGAATGAAATTCTGAAGATAAGGCACAGTGTAATTCAAACAATTAGAGATACGTTGAATAATGAAAACTTTATCGAGGTTGAAACACCACTCTTGACAAGATCTACTCCTGAAGGAGCAAGAGACTTTGTTGTTCCAAGTCGATTACATAAAAAAAATTGGTATGCATTACCGCAGAGCCCTCAACTTTTCAAACAAATACTTATGGGGAGTGGTGTTGATAAGTATTATCAAATAGCAAAATGCTTTAGAGATGAAGACTTGAGAGGAAATAGACAACCTGAATTTACACAACTTGATTTTGAGATGGCTTTTTCTAATGAAGATCAAATTTTTGAAATAAGTGAAAAATTATTTAAAAATATCATTTCAAAAGTCAAAAATAAAAACATAAAAACCCCTTTTGCAAGACTAACTTACAAAGAAGCAATTGAAAATTATGGAATAGATAAACCTGACCTCAGATATCCAAATCCAATCAAAACTATATCCAATATTTTGAAAAATGAAAAAATAAGATTCATTGATAATGTTCTTGAAGAAAATGGAGTAGTTATTGGCTTGTGTATAAAAAACTTTTTTCCATCAAGGAAAGAAATTTCGAATTTGGAGAAAATCGCACAAAAATTCAATATTCAAGGAGTTGCTTTTGCCACTAAGAAAGATGGTTCTTGGAATGGTGGGATAAGCAAAATTACAAAAAAAGAGACATTGGAAAAGTGCCTGGATGAATTTGGAGAAAATAACAATTGCACATTGTTAATCATTGCACATCCCGAAAAAGAAAATTCTCCTGGCTACCATGCACTAGGAGCTATACATAGGAACCTTAGAGATAACGGTTTTCTAAAAAAACCTAATCAAGATTATGCTTTTTGCTGGGTCACAGACTTTCCACTTTTTGAAAAAACGGAAAACGGAATCACTGCAGCTCATCACCCTTTTACACTGCCAGTTGAAAAAGATATTCCATTGATTGAGGAAGAGCCTTTAAAAGTAATATCCCATGCCTACGACCTTGTCATGAATGGAGAAGAAATAGCAAGCGGTTCAATAAGGTGTCATAATAGAGATCTCCAATTAAAGATACTCCAAGCTATTGGTTACACGAAAGAGGACATAGAAGAAAGATTTGATTTCTTTTTAGAAATGATGAAGTATGGCTTACCTCCGCATGGAGGACTTGCTCCTGGAATAGATAGGATAGTGATGATACTTTCCGGATCTTCAAGCATCAGAGATGTCATAGCTTTTCCAAAATCAACAGGCGGAACATGCTTTCTTACTGGAGCGCCAGGGAAAGCAGATCCCCAAAGCCTTAAAGGGTTGGATTTGAAATGATTCCTTTTTTTGATTTTCACTGTGATTCGCTGACAAAAGGCGGTGCTAAAGGTTTGATTGACAATGAGAAAATGCATTGGTCTTTACCAAGGTTTAGACAAGCAGGTGGAAAACTCCAAGTTCATGCCATATTCACACCACCGGAATACAAGAAAGGGGATGCAACTTTGTTTGGAATGAAATATGCATCAGAGTGGAAATCTTTTTTAGAAAACTCTGGAACCTCTGCAGTTCAAACAAAAAATGACCTTTGCAAGGAAGGCCCCCTCTCGCTATTGTCTTTAGAAGATGCCTCCCCCCTTTCGGGAAACCTTGAAACTTTAGATATTTTTTTTGAACTAGGAGTTCGTTTAATCACACTTGTTTGGTCTTGCGATAACGAAGTAGGCAGGGGAGTCATAAATGGCAAAGGGCCAGCAATAACAAAATTTGGTAAAGATCTGATAAAAAAAATGAATGAAAAAAATATAATTATTGATGTTTCTCATGCAAGTGATGATCTTTTTTGGGAAACTGTCAAAATTTCAAATAAACCAATTGTCGCAAGTCACAGCAACTCTAGAAAATTAAGAAACCATCCGCGAAACCTAACCGATGAACAAATTAAAGAAATACAACACCTCGATGGAATAATAGGCCTTGTTTATGTCCCAAATTTTGTTGGAAATCCACCAGCAGGAACAAAAGATGAATGGAATTTTGAACTAAAGGACGGAATGAAAATGTTGGCAAAACATGCTGCACATATTGCAGAAGTTTCAAGTTGTGACAATATCGTTCTTGGAAGTGATTTTGATGGAACAAGCTTCCCTGTTGTAGAAGAGGTTTCAAAAACACAAGCATTGATTCCATTTCTTGAAAAAGCTGGATTTAATACTAATGAAATTGAAAAAATATTTTATAAAAATGCAAAAAGGTTCCTAGATAAGAACCTTCCAGAAAGCTAGCCACAGCGATTTCTTATGCCATGTCCTCCCTTTGGATAGACCCAAAGTATATGGTCCGGACACAATATCTGACATGTGCCACATTCAATACAGTTTTCAAAATCAATATCCAAATTTCCAGTATCTTGATTTTTTGTATAAACTCTTGCTGGACATGCCCATTGAAGGGGGTTTAAAACCTCCCAATCTTTGGGGTCGCCAATGCATGTTATATGAGTTTCGTGAGAATGATCGTAGTTGATTGTGAAAAGCTTATCCTCAATAGAAACAGTTTCCGTAACAGAATTGTTTGTTTTGTTTTCTTCAGTCATTTCCCTAAAACCTTAAATAAATTATATAAATCTTTGGCTAGCTTTGCAGGTGATTTCATTTTCAAAACACCTTTCAGGATGTTTTTCTTTTTTTCTCCCTTTGGAGTTCCATCAACAGTTAACAAGCTTTTTGCTGCATAACTTATCAACTGTGGGTATTCATTCAATATATCTCTTCTTTTCCTGAAAAATGGGAAAACATCTTCATAGGATTTTAAATCTTTTAAGATGAATGATTTTTCTAGTTTTTTTCTATACTCATTTAAACAATCTGATGAAAAATCACCTTTTTCAATAGCTTTTAAAGCGACCTCTCCAGCAATTCTTCCAGAAACAAAAGCAAAATTGCTTCCCTCTCTATGAACAGCATTCACCATCAATGCTGCATCCCCCGTCATCAAAAAACCATCTGCTACTAATGTTGGTAATTTTTTATATCCTCCTTCAGGAATCAAATGTCCAGCATATTCAACAGTTTTTCCACCTTTCAAGAAGGGGCGAATAGCTTTATGGTTTTTTACATACTCTAATAATTCATAAGAAGCAATTTCTTTTTCTGCAAAATCAGAAACAAGTGATCCAACCCCCACGCTTACTGTTGTTTTGTTTGTATACAAAAAAGCATACCCTAAACATCCTTTTGTAATATCTCCAAAAACCTCGTAAGAGGCTCCTTCATTTTCAGAAACTCGAAAACGATCTTCAATAACCTCTTTTGGAAGCTCTATAACCTCTTTGACAACCAATGCTACTTCACTAGGTTTTGGCCTGTTACCAAAATTTCTTTTCCAAGAAACAAAAGCATTAACCCCCTCTCCGGAAATAACAAGAGGGGCTCTGATCTCTCCATTTGGTCTGTCGGTCGAAACGCCCACTACCTTCCCATCCTCAACTATCAAATCCAAAACAACAGTTCCAGGAAGAAGCATTGCTCCATGTTTTTTTGCTTCATTAGACATCCATTTGTCAAATTCACTTCTCAAAACGGTATAAGCATGTGCTGGGGCTTCTGTTTTTGCTTTAAAAACATCATCAGAATAACCTAATTTTGTTATTGAGTCCTTGTCTGTAACCCAGTAATTCTGCTCACTGATAGATCTTTCAAGAGGAGCAGTTTTCCAAAATTCCGGGACAACTGGCTCCAAAGAAGAGGAATATATTATGCCACCCATTAAATTCTTCTCGCCAGGAGCCTTTCCTCTTTCGATCTGAAGGACCTTAGCTCCTCCTTTGGCAAGAGTTACGGCTGCAGCATTGCCAGCTGCACCAGCTCCAATAATTATGACATCAAAATTCACAGGCACCTAGTAATGAACTTAAAAAATTAAAGTTCTTTAAGCTCATTGGTTAACTCAATGATCATCTTTTTTCCATCTCCAAACAACATTAGTGTATTGTCTTTTCCGAATAATTCATTTTCGATACCGGCATAACCAACACCCCTGCCTCTTTTGTTAACTATAACCGTTTTTGATTTCCAAACTTCAAGAACCGGCATCCCTGCAATTGGGCTATTTGGATCTGTTTGGGCACCAGGGTTAACAACATCGTTAGCACCAATAACAAGAACCACGTCGGTTTCTGGGAATTGAGGATTGATATCATCCATTTCAACTAGTTTTTCATAAGGAACATTAGCCTCTGCTAATAAAACATTCA
>CAZDPU010000019.1:0-20093 GCA_964507645.1 uncultured bacterium | reverse complement strand
GGACACCAGGAAATAATCAGGGAAACCTCCAAGAAGGCTGAAAAATCCCTCTTGATCACCTTTTCCCCTCACCCGAACCAGCATTTCAACAAAGATGGCTTCAGGGAATTGACATCCCTGATGGAAAAGCTGGAAATACTGAATGGTACCGATTTGACAGACCTGTGGATCTTGAGATTTGACGACAGCCTTGCATTATTGGAGCCAGAGGAATTCCTGACAATCCTCTTGGGGCAAGTCAATGCATCAAGCGTTTCGGTGGGAAGGGATTTTCGTTTTGGGAAAGGGAGAAAGGGTGGTATCCCCGATTTGGAGAAATGGGCGAAAGGCTCAGGGTCATCGATCCATGTCTTTGACGACATTGAGGAAATGGGCCAGAAGGTGAGCAGCAGCCTGGTGAGAGAGAGGATTGCAAATGGCGAAATAGAGGAGGCGAATCGCCTACTGGGCAGGAAGTATTCCATTTCCGGGAATGTCGTAAAGGGTTCCGGGCGCGGAGAGGGCATCGGGTTCCCGACAGCAAACATTAGCCTGGGAGAAGCTGGAAAATTCAAGCAGATGCCTGGGTCTGGGGTCTATTCTGCAGAGGTGATGATAAACAGGGAAACCTATAGGGCCGCAGTGAATTATGGTGTCAGGAAGACATTCAAGGAAACCGAAATGCATCTGGAAGCACATGTTATCGACTTTAAAAAAACCATATATAACCAAAAAGTGACATTGTTTCTTGAAAAAAAAATAAGAGAAGAGGTAGAATTCGAAAACATTGAGGAGCTACGCTTACAACTGGGCAGGGATGTCGAGTTATGTCGTGGCAATGGAGGAAACTATGAATATTGAAGCAAAAATAAAGTCAAAAATAATCAAAGACTTTGCAGTAAAAAAAGGAGACACAGGCAGCCCTGAAGTTCAGGTTGCTCTCTTGACTTACAGGATCAACCAGCTGACAGAACACCTTAAAGACAACCGAAAAGACAACCATGGCAAAAGGGGTTTCTTGGCAATGATCCAAAGAAGAAGAGACCTGCTTGACTACCTGAAAAGAAAAGATTTTTCAAGATACGAAACACTTATCAAGAGTCTTGGGTTGAGGAAATAACCATGAGTAACACAATAACAATCAAAACCAGAAAAGACAGTGGAAAATCTTCCTTGAGGAAGTTGAGAAGAGATGGTTCAGTCCCGGGTGTACTGTATGGGAAAAACAATGAATCCATCAGTTTTGAAGCTGACAAAAAAGATGTAATGAAAACACTTAAAAGCATTTACAAAACAACCCAGGTTGTTGAAGTGGAACTGGATGGTAAAAAGAAGGGCACAGCCGTGTTCAATGAAATCCAAAATCACTATTTTGACGGGAAGCTGCAACATGTTGACTTATGGCTTGTTAAACCTGAGGAAAAAATAACAAAGAAAGTTTTCTTGTTGCCATCAGGGGAATGGGATCTTCAAAGATCAAAAGGCTTCTATATGGAAGTAAAAGCCATTAAGCTGACAGGCCCTGCAGGAATAATGCCTGGAACTATTAAATTTTCTACCACGGGACTAGAAGAAGGTGATAAGTTGAGAATAAAAGATTTATCAATACCAGAGGGAATTGAAATAGCCCAGCATGGGAACACAGTAATCTGTCGTCAGTAAATTTTCTGATAGTAGCTCTTGGTAATCCAGGGGAAAAATACGAAGAAACTAGGCATAATGCTGGATTTCGAGCCCTGGATGAGTTTAGGAAAAAATTCTCCTTCCCCGAGTGGGGAAAGGTCAAATATGGCTTTCTGGGTTTAAAGAAAATTAATGGGCTATGTTCAAAGAAAGAAAACATTATCCTTTTTAAGCCTTCTACATTTATGAATCTATCAGGTTCGGCTATCTTGGGAATAAAAAACTATTTGAAAATCGAAAATGAAAATATATTGGTTTTATTGGATGATATAAATTTCAATCAAGGAATAGTAAAAATGCGACAAAACGGCAGTGCTGGTGGGCATAACGGGATGAAAGATATTATCTCAAAACTTAAGACCAAAGAGATAAAAAGAATAAAAATTGGAGTTGGAAAATTCTCAAATCAAGAGGATCTTTCAAGATATGTTCTTTCAAAGTTTTCAGAAAAAGAACTGGAAGAAGAAGAAAAATCTTACGAAAAAATCTTTGAAATGGTTAATTCTTTTATTGCTAAATAATGTTAAAAAACTAATTAAATATTATTAAATAATATTTATAGATGCTAGAATATCATCCCATAATGATTGCAGATATGGGCTCAAATACAAACAAAAACCCCACAGAAAATCACACCCAACAAATTGCCCGGGAATGTCGCAAGCACATCCTTAGAATGACTTCAAAAGCCAACTCGGGGCATCCAGGAGGATCCCTATCTGCAATAGACATGTTGGTTTGCCTTTATTCAACAAGGCTAAAAATTAATTCCGAAAATCCAGACTGGGAAGACAGGGACAGATTCGTAATGAGCAAAGGGCATGCAAGTCCTGGAATGTATGCAATACTAAGAGAAATGAATTTCATTGAAGATGGTGACATGGATCAATTTAGACAAATGGGGGGAATATGCCAAGGGCATGTTGACAGCAAATGGACTCCCGGGGTAGATTTTTCTGCTGGCTCTTTGGGGATGGGGCTCTCTTTTGGTATTGGCTGTGCGTTAGCAGCAAGAATGGAGAAGTCTGAACGTACTGTTTTTGTAATGCTTGGAGATGGGGAGATACAAGAAGGACAGGTTTGGGAAGCGGCGATGTCTGCATCCAACTTCAACCTGGGCAATTTGAAAGTATTCTTAGATAACAACGGAATTCAAAATGATGATTTTTGTGATAACCAAATGTTAATGGGGGATATCGCAAAAAAATGGAAAGCTTTTGGTTGGGAAGTTAAAAAAATAGATGGCCATTCTCATTCAGAAATAATAGATAGCATTGCATGGTTGGACTCTGTAAAAAATACACCTGCAATAGTTATTGCCAAAACAGTTAAAGGAAAAGGCGTTAGCTTTATGGAAAACAATCCTGCATTCCATGGAGCTGCAGCAAATGAAGAACAACTAAAACAAGCATTGGAGGAAATAGACAGATGACCTTAGCTGCTCCAAGAGACGGATACGGGAACGCACTTCTAAAGCTTTCAGAAAATCAAAAAGTTGTTGTTTTGGAAGCAGATCTTGGAAAATCAACTAAAAGTTGTTGGTTCAGAAAAGACCATCCTGATAGGACTTTTTGCGTTGGCATATCTGAACAAAATATGGTTTTGGTAGCAGCTGGCTTTGCCTCATCTGGCTATATCCCTTTTGCTAGCACTTTTGCAATATTTAGTGAAAGGGCTTTTGAGCAAATGAGAAATGGTGTTTGTCGCCCTGGTTTGAATGTTCATCTTTGCGGTAGTCATGGTGGAATGCATACCGGAGAAGATGGGAGCTCTGCACAGTCTGTTGAAGATTTAGCAATCTTCAGATCTCTCCCAAACATGACGGTGATACATCCTGCGGATGATATTTCTGCTGAAATTTTGACAATTCAATTAGCCAATCATTCAACTCCGTCTTACATGAGAACAACAAGAAATAAAATTCCGAGGCTTTATGAAAATAAAATAGATCAAATAAAAATTGGTAAAGGAGTTGTGCACAAAGAAGGAAGTGATGTTGTTCTTTTTGCCTGTGGTGTAATGGTTTCAAGATCTATTGAGGCAGCGGAAGAGCTTTCAAAAGAAGGGATTGAGGCAGCGGTAGTTGACATACATACACTAAAACCTCTTGATACAAATCTTGTAATCGAAAAATCAAAATCATGCGGCTGTGCAGTAACTGTTGAAGACCATTCGGTGATAGGAGGTTTGGGAGGAGCCATTTCGGAATGCCTTTCAAAAGACTTCCCTATCCCCGTAGAAAATGTTGGTGTGCAAGATAAATATGGACAATCTGGGAAACCTGAAGAATTAATGAAACTAATGGGATTGACAGTTGGAGATATTGTGAAATCAGCAAAAAAAGCAATTAAAAGGAAGGTTTAATTATGGATTTTTATTTAGATACTGCGGACATAAATCAAATTAAAGAAATAGACGAATGGGGTATTTTGCGCGGAGTAACTACCAATCCGAGCATAATAGCAAAAACTGGAAGAGACTACAAAGATGCAGTTTCAGAGGTTTTGTCGATAATGGGGAATCGTCACGTTTCGGTAGAAACCCTAAAAGATGATGCAGAAATTATTGTTGAACAAGGAAAAAAATATAGAGAATGGGGAAACAATGTTGTTGTGAAGGTAGCAACCACTGAGGAAGGCCTTAAAGCTTTATCAAAATTGAGAAAATTAGGAATCCCTACAAATGCAACACTTATATTCTCTCTGAATCAAGGGATATTAGCGGCTGAAGCAGGCGCAAACTACATATCCCCTTTCGTAGGAAGATTAGATGACATTGGATCGGATGGAATTGGGTTGGTAGAAGATTGTGTAAATTATGTTGAAGAAAATGGTCTTGATTGTAAAATCATTTCCGCAAGCTTAAGATCTCCTCAACACCTTGAAGAATCTGCCAAGGTTGGTGCACATATTGCAACATGTCCTTGCTCTTTGCTTAAAAAAGCCTTGAAGCACCCCTTGAATGATATTGGCTTAAAAGCATTTTTAAACGATTGGGAAGAGGCTAAAAAGAAACTCGGAAAATGAAATACATATTTATAACTGGTGGCAATTTGTCTGCTCTTGGAAAAGGCATAACATCAGCAACCATAGGCTCACTTTTAAAAGCTAGAGATTGGGATGTCTCTGTAGTTAAGGTTGACCCTTACCTCAATGTTGACGCAGGTACTATGAGCCCATACCAACATGGGGAAGTTTATGTAACAAAAGATGGAGCTGAAACAGATCTTGATCTTGGTCATTATGAGAGATTTCTAGATATCAACCTTGAACAAAAAAATAACATCACTGCTGGGAGAGTTTACAAAAGAGTGCTTGAGAAGGAGAGGCGTGGTGAATACCTGGGAGCAACAGTTCAGGTTATCCCTCATGTTATCAATGAAATCAAGTCTCTTATAAAAGAAGCGGGAGATGGTCATGAGGTTTTGTTGGTTGAATTAGGTGGGACTGTTGGAGATATAGAAAGTTCTGCTTTCTTGGAAGCAATAAGGCAATTTAAAAAAGATGAAGGCAGTGAAAATGTTGCCTATATACACCTCTCTTATCTTCCTTATGTTGAAACAGCTGGAGAGATAAAAACAAAACTAACCCAGCAAACCGTTAGAGAGTTGAGAGGGGCTGGAATCCAGCCAGATGTCATAATCGCAAGAACAACTAAACCAATAAACGATTCAGTTAGAGAAAAAATTGCCCTTTTCTGTGATGTTTCAAAAAATGCAGTCATACAAGGAATTGATACGGATAGCATTTACAGAATACCTTTGCTGTTTGAAGGTGAGGGGCTTCCCCAGATACTGGAAAATAGGCTCGGACTTGAAAAAAGAATCCCGAACCTTGAAGAGTGGGCAAACTATGTTGAAACGGTTGTCGCTGCAGAAAAAGAAATAGAAATTGGTATAGTTGGAAAATATGTAACATTGGAAGATGCTTATAAGTCGGTATATCAAGCCTTGGTACATTCAGCTGCTTCAGAAAAACATCGGGTAAAAATAAGGTGGGTGAACTCTTCCTCCATAAAGAACCAAAAGGATGCAGATGTTAAACTTGATGGTTTGGATGGAGTGATTGTTCCAGGAGGCTTCGATAGTCGTGGCATTGAGGGAAAAATACAAACAGCTCAATGGTGCAGGGAAAAGAAAGTCCCTTATTTGGGGCTTTGCCTAGGCCTTCAAGTGATGGTTATCGAGTTTGCAAGAAATATTTGTAATTTAAAAGATGCAAACAGTACTGAAGCGGACCTTAAAACTCCTTTCCCTGTAATTGACCTCCTGGAAGAGCAAGAGATGATTCGCTATAAGGGAGGGACAATGCGCTTAGGGGATTATCCAGCATGCATCAAAGATAAAACCTTGGCAAGGTCTTTATACAAAGAGGAAACCATAAACGAAAGACACAGACACAGATGGGAAGTCAATAATGACTGGAAGGGGCAGATGGAAGATGAAGGGATGATTTTCAGTGGACTCTCGCCTGATGGATTTCTTGTTGAAATTGCTGAATTGAAAGATCACCCATTCATGATAGCAAGTCAATTCCACCCTGAATTTACCAGCAGGCCACTTAGGCCAAATCCTTTGTTCAGAGGGCTTTGCAAAGCTTCTATAAAAAACAAAAACAAGATAAAAAAATCAAATTAATTTTCTTTTTTTGAGTTCAATGAAACAACGAGCTGTAGCCTCTACATCAACAAGTGCGTCATGAGCTCCCTCAAAGTCTTTCTTGAATAAAGACAGATGCAGCTCTGAAAGACTGGGCCATTTATACGCACCTCCCCAACCTTTTGTGTTGGGGATTTTGCAAATTTCAGTTGTTGATTTCATTGTGCAAAATAGACTTTTTGGCAAATTCAAATCCATCTGTAGTCTTGAATAAGCAATTTTCAAAATCTTTAAATCAAAGTCAATGTTGTGTGCCAGAAGAACTTTTGAGGAATTTAGAAGATTGTCGAATTTTGAAATTACCTTATGAATATCCTTTCCTTCACGGACAGCTCTTCCTTGGGTTATTCTGTGTATTTTTGCTGCAGCTTCGGGGATGATCCAAGATGTTTCTGTTCCTAAAATAAGACCTTCAGGATAAATAATCTCGCAAAAACTTCCAATTTTATTGAATTCTTTATCGTATGAAATTGCAGCAATTTGAACAAGATGTGGTTGTGATGAGGCTTCCAAAGGTATATTTTTTAAAGGAAAGCCTGTTGTTTCGGTGTCAAAAAATAAATAAGTCATTGCTTTAAGTGATTTTATTCTGGGCATCCATCTAATAAACTCTAAATAGAATTGAAAGAGTGAGAACTTTAATAAAAAATGCCACATGTGTTCTTGAAAATGAAAATTTAAAAACCCATGTCCTTTTTGATGAATCAAAAATTCTTACATGTGATGCTGCAATATCAACCAACGCAGATCAAAAAATAGAAGCAAATGGCTTTCACCTTATCCCCGGGATAATCGATGATCAGGTTCATTTTAGAGAACCTGGGCTCACACACAAAGAAGACATTTTCTCAGGAAGTTCCTCATGTGCGAAAGGTGGAGTAACTACCTATCTCGAAATGCCAAACACCATCCCCTCGACAACAACCAATTTTGCACTTCTTGAAAAATTAAACATCGCTTCAAAAAAAAGTCTTGTTAACTATGGATTTTTCATGGGGGCAACTAACGACAATTTAGAAGAATTAAAAAAGTCCGAAAGGACCCCTGGAATAAAAATATTCTTTGGATCAAGCACAGGGGATCTTTTGGTTGAAGATATGAAAATTCTTGAAAGAATTTTTACAGAAACCAATCTTCCAGTCACTGGACACTGTGAAGAAGAATCAATAATAAATAAAAACTTAAAAATATTTGAAAAAGAAATAAAAGAAAATAAAGATCCAGCCATTCACTCAAAAATAAGAGACAGGGCTGCAGCAATTTTTTGTACAAAAAAAATTACAAATCTTGCAAAAAAAACAAATAAAAAAATACACATCCTCCACTTGTCTACAAGAGAAGAAATAGAAATCATCAAAGATCACCAAAAGCTAATTACCGCAGAAGCCTGCATCCCACATTTGATGTTTACGGAAAAAGACTACCCTAGACTAAAGACCCTGATTCAAACAAACCCTTCAATTAAAAAAGGTTCGGATAGAAAAGCTTTATTTGAAGCTCTTCAAGATGGCTCAATCCAAGTTATAGCGACAGACCACGCCCCTCATCTTCTTGAAGAAAAAAACAAGCCCTATCCCGATTCACCATCAGGAATACCAAGTATAGAAAATTCCTTGCCGCTAATGCTAAATGAAGTTAACAAAGGGAATTTTTGTTTAAGTGCAATTGTTGAAAAAATGTCAAAAAATCCTGCAAAGGTTTGGAATATCTTAAACAAGGGGAGAATAAAAAAAGGATACGATTCTGACCTGGTTCTAATTGATTTAAATAAAGAGAAAAAAATAAAAAACAGCGAGCAGGAAACAAGGTCTGGATGGTCCCCTTGGGATGGTCAAAAAATAATGGGTTGGCCAGAAACTGTCTGGGTTCATGGGAGGAAAGTTTTTTCTGAAGATAAAATTGACTATTCTATGAAGGGAAAAGAAGTTTCGTTTAATAAAGATCTAAAAGGTTTTTGGGGCTAGGTATCAGCATGAAGAATACCATGCTTCACTCAAAAACTAAAGAAAAAATATCTTCTATAAAAAAAAGAATTGGGAAAACCCCTCTGTTAAAAATAAAGCTCAAATACAAAAATAAACCCCTGGTTATATGGGCAAAATTTGAAGCTCTAAACTTTACGGGAAGTATCAAGGACAGAATGGCGATACATATTATTGAGGAAGCATATAAAAAAAATGTTATAGACCCTGACTCAATAATCACAGAAGCAACAAGTGGCAACACTGGTATCGCATTTGCTGGAATTGGTAAAAAACTTGGGCATAAAGTGAAGATATATATGCCTGATTGGATGAGCCCTGAGAGAGTTGCAAGAATGGAAAGTTATGGTGCTGAAATAATCCCTGTATCTAGAGAAGATGGGGGATTTTTAGGAAGCATCTCCTTGACAGAAAAATATGCCGAAAAAGAGAAAAATGTATTCCTTCCAAAACAATTTTCAAATCAAGCAAATGTAGAAGCTCACTATTTAACAACAGGCCCTGAAATACTCGATCAAATGACCAAGGCAGGGACTCCTCCAACCGGGTTTGTAGCAGGGGTTGGAACTGGAGGAACTGTTATGGGTGTTGGAAAATACCTAAGCGAAAACCTGAAAGACATTTCAATAAATCCTCTAGAGCCTGCAAACTCCCCCACCTTAACAACAGGAGAAAAAAATGGGCACCATAGGATTCAGGGCATAAGCGATGAATTTATTCCTGAGATTGTTAATTTAAAATGGCTGAATCAAATTGTCAATGTGTGGGATGGGGATGCGATAATTATGGCCCAAATGATATTCAAAAAACTTGGCCTCGGAGTTGGTATATCTTCAGGTGCAAATTTATTAGGAGCAATCAAACTTGCTGAAAAACAAAACCTGGATGGTGTAATATGCACGGTATTTAGTGACTGCAATAAAAAATACCTTAGCACAGATTACTCAACTTCGGAAAAGATGGAACAACACTATATGAGTAAAGATGTTGAACTTTTAAGCCTTTCCTCAATTTAAATCAATAGGACAAAAATAAAATTCATCACTTTTGCCAATAAGGCAAAAGTCTTTCAACCAGGTCTTCTAGTTCATCTAATGGAATCATGTTTGGGCCATCGCTCATTGCTTCATCTGGATCTGGATGGGTTTCCAGGAAAAGGCCTATTGCCCCTACGGCCAGAGCTGCTTTTGCTAATGGTTCAACAAAATGCCTCTCTCCAGAGCTTTTACCATCTCCCCCTCCGGGAAGTTGCACTGAATGAGTTGCATCAAAAACAACATTTGCATATTGTTTCATTATTGCAATTGACCTCATATCAACAACGAGATTCTTATACCCAAAAGAAGACCCTCTTTCGCAAAGAAGAACTTCAGCATCGCCTCCATGTTTGACCTTGTCGATTGCATATTTCATATCTTCAGGATGCATAAATTGTCCTTTTTTAACATTTACAACCCTCGCATGTTTTCCACATTCGGACAGCAAGTCTGTCTGTCGGCAAAGGAATGCGGGAATTTGTACAACATCAACAACTGAACAAACCTCTTTAACATGGGATGTTTCATGGATGTCTGTAATAACGGGCATCTCAAAATCCTCTTTCACCTTCCTTAAAACCCTCAATCCCTCAGATAGGCCCAAACCTCGATAAGAAGTTGCTGAAGTTCTATTAGCCTTATCCCAGCTTCCTTTAAAAACTACAGGCAGCTCAAACCTCTCCCCTATCTCCTTTAACCTTAATGCAACATTCATCGAGATTTCTTCACTCTCTAGAGAGCAAGGTCCAGCAATTAAAAATTTTGAAGAAAAGTTTTTGAGCATACTTGTATTTTAATTAATCTACCTTCCATCTATTGTGCAACCAAAGCCATTGGCTTGGGTCTTTTTTGATAATTTCAGCAATGCCGTCAGAATATGTTTGAATCCCAGTTTTCTCATCAAGGTCACCTAGGCTCAATGGTTTTTCTATCAACCACTCAAATTCCCCCCACTTCAACCTCTTGACTACGGTAATTACAGACAAACACCTAAATCTGGAAGAAAGACGAAAAGCCCCTGAAAAAGCCTTGGCTTTCCTGCCCATGAAATCAATAACAACTCCATTGGCAGAATGCTGATCTGAAACCAAGCCAACAATAGCTCCATCTTTCATCTCTTTAGAAATTTTTGCCAAATCCCTCCAGTGTCTTGTTAGGTTCACCATCCCCAGCTTAGCCCTTGTTTCTAAAGCGAGGTCGTTTAAAACATTATTGCTTTGAGACCTCCCAACAGCAATAAATCTTTTTGGTGCAACATGCTTTGCAAAGAGGCTCCCCCCAATTTCCCAATTTCCATAATGAGCAGTTATCATCACTCCGCCTTTTTTTATGGATTTCAAATTCCTAAAACCTTTTTTATTTATTCTTACCAAGTCTAAGAATTTTTTACCATGAAGGTTCATGTAGAAAACTTCTACCATTGTGTAAGCTAAATTTTTGAAGCTTTTTTTCAAAATCTCTTCACAGGTTTTTTTATCCTTTTTTAACACCTTTTCCATTCTTTCCAAGGCTCTTTTTCTTTCTGGTAAAAGTAAAGGCCAAAGAACAAAAAAATAAAAATTCCCTAAATGATATCCTTTCTCAAAAGGAACAACCTTCACTAAGAAAAGTGCGAGGTAGAGTAAAAACTTCTCAAAAATTCTTCTCAAGAGTTAACCCTTGATTGGAGTAATTGGGTCAATTCCCGATAGAACATTAATAACATTCTGGGCGGCCAAATCTGCCATTCCATTTCTTGAATTTACAGAAGCACTCCCCGTATGAGGGGCCAAAACAACCTGGTCTAATGATAATAGAGGGTTGTTTTTCTCTGGAGGTTCCGGGTCATAAACATCTAAACCTGCTCCTAATATCTCTCCTTCAATAATAGCCCTGTAGAGATCAGGTTCGTCAATCAAGCCTCCCCTTGCAGCATTAATCAATATGGAAGTTTTTTTCATTTTTCTAAAAGCTTCGAGATTCAAAAGTTTTTCTGTTGATGGGAGTAGTGGTGCATGTAAGCTCAGAAAATCACTTTTCTTGAGAAGTGTGTCGAAATTAACCTTTTCTGCATTTAAGGTATTTTCTCCCTCCTCCCATGAAAACTCATCAGTATAAAGAATCTTCATATTGAAACCTTTAGCTCTTTCGGCAACAGCTCTCCCTATCCTGCCAGCTCCAAAAATACCCAAAGTTGAACCCCAGACATCTTGCCCTATCAATAAATCAGGAGCCCATCCTTTGTAGCTCCCTTCTTCAGTCATCTTATGCCCCTCAACAACCCTTCTTGCACACGCCATCAACAATGCCCATGTTAGATCGGCGGTTGCTTGTGTTAAAACATCTGGAGTATTTGTACAAACCACACCCCTTTTCACACATTCTTCAACATCTATATTGTCAAACCCCACAGCATAGTTAGCAACTATTTTCAAATTCTCTGCTTTATCTAATAGCTCTGCATCAACCTTGTCAGTTAACAAGGTTATTATTGCATCAGCATCTTGCACTTTTTCCAGCAACAAATCCCTTGGGATAGCTCCATCTCCGTTGTAAACCCAAACATCATGTGAGCTTTTAGCAATCGTTTCTTCTGCAGTTCCTGGTAAATTTCTTGTAATTACAACTTTCATTTCACTATCGTACCGTTTAAAACTTTTCTTTGAGGATGCAGTGCCACTGGTCCTTGATCATCCGCACAAAGTATCATCCCCTCGCTCATTTCCCCTCTTAGCTTCACGGGCTCAAGGTTAGAAACAACAACAACCTGTTTCCCCAATAAATCTTCAACACTGTAATGTCCAGCAAGACCAGCAACAATCTGTCTTGGTGAATCCTCTCCAACATCAACGCTGAAAAGGAGTAATTTGTCAGCATTTGGATGTTTTTTCCCAGAAACTATAGTTCCTATAACTAGCTTTGTTTTAAAAAAACTTTTAATATCAACCATGGATTTATCTTTTTCCATCTTTTTCTCCTTTGTTCTTGAAATGTTTTGTAAATCGATCCTTGGAAAGAGCTGCTCGAATGATTTCAAATCTTTAACCGGGGCCTTAAAGCACATCTGCGAGGTTGGCAAAGATGCTTCAGAATTAAAAATTTCCAAAATCTTCCCCGACGTTCTTGGCAAAAGTGGATTCAACATATTGCCAATGGTCAAAAGTGCGTCACTAATGTTAAAAAAAACTTCGTTAAGCTCTTTTGTTTTGTCTTGCTTGTATAAATTCCAGGGCTCTGTTTGATCTAGATACTTATGCCCCCATCTTGTCAGATTTAAAACCGAATCCATGGAATTTCTAAAATTCAAAGACTTGAAACCAGATTCCCAATCGCTAACGTGTTTAGCTTTTTCTTTCAAATAGCTCTCATCTTCAAATCCTGCATCTAGCACTTCGCAATTCAGGTACCTGTCTATCATCGATAATGAACGATGAATGAAATTTCCTATTTCATTTGCTAAAAAAGAATTATAAAAATTAAAAAATTGATCAACGGTAACAGAGCCGTCACTTCCAAAAGGTATTGAGTAAATGCAAAAAAAACGTAATGAGTCCTCTTCGTAAAGTCCGAGGTTTTTTGTAACCTTTAAAGGGTCTATTACATTTCCTAAGCTTTTTGACATTTTTGTATCTCCTACTGTTAAATATCCATGAACAAACATTCCTTTTGGCAAAGGGATGTCTGCAGCCATTAGCAAAGCAGGCCAAACCCCTGCATGAAACCATAAAATATCTTTAGCTAAGAGGTGGAAGGTTCCTTCCCATTTCTCCCTCCATCCATCATCTCTTCCCCAACCAGCTCCAGATAAATATGTTGTAAGTGCATCGAACCAGACATAAAAAACATTTTCTTCATCACCAGGAATCGAAACCGCAAAATTCAATCGTTCCTTAGGTCTAGAAATACACAAATCCTCAACATCCCCCTTCAACCTTGCGAGTATCTCTTTCCTTCGACCTTCAGGGTTAACAAAATCTGGATTTTTTTCAATATAGTCAGCCACCCTTGTTGCCCATTTGGAAAGTGGGAAAAACCAGGCATCTTCTTTTACTTTTTCTAAAGGATCTCCGGTTTCAGGATCGAGATAGTTGCCTTTCTTTGCTTCCATCTCTGTTACAAACCTTGCTTCTCTTAAATTGTACCAACCCTCGTAAACTCCTTTTTCAACCTGTCCTTTTTCTTTTAAAATTTCAAAAAATCTCTTGACATCTTTATGGTGTTCCTTGTCGTCAGTGTGAATAAACTGATGTTCTCCAATTTTCAAATGATCCATAAGGTTGTGCCATTTTGGACGCATCGTTTTAACAAAATCTTTTGCTGTTAGTTTGTTTTTTTGAGCAATTTTTTCTATTTTTTCAGCATGTTCATCAGTCCCTGTTGTCATAAGAACTTTATTGCTGTTGAGTCGTTCGAACCTACAAAGAACATCTGCTGCGATTGAGGTGTAGGCGTGCCCTAGATGAGGATCTGCATTTGGATAAAAAATAGGGGTTGTTATGTGTTTAAACATTCATCTTCCTTCAAGGACAACTTCTATTTTAGACACAGATTCAAAATTGTAAAGAGTTTTTGTAATGCGGATTGACACCAAAACCCCTTCTGGAAAACTAGTCATCTCCTCTGCCCTGTTAGTTAGTTTCCAAGAAGGGAAAAAAACTCTTTTTTGGGTTTTTACATCAGGGAAAACCCCTTTTGTCTTAGCGATGTCTTCCACTGCTTGAATTAAACTTTCTAAAAAAATATAATTATTCTCAACAATTGATGTTTCTGTGAAAAAACGATCTAGCAAAACTTCCCCTTCTTGAAAAACTACATGTACAGGGATCCACTCAAAATCAACTTTTATAGCATCTCCTACAAAAACATTTGAACTAGACATGATTCTTAAAAAATGATTCCCGTTTCCTTTGTTTTGAATTGCCTTGAAGGCCAAGCTTTCACTTGTCTCAAAAGCGAAACTAACTCCGAGAAGTTCTGAATCCTCAATGAGTTTTTGGAAGCTTTGTTCAAGATAGCTTTTGATGGAGTCTGAGTCTAGGCTTTCAGGAATCATCAATCTTTTTAGCTCTTGGCTTTTTACAAAAATTAAAGTCCCTTCTGAAGCTCTTACCTCTGCAGCATTCAGAGCGGCTGTAACTTGCAAAAGCTCTTCTTCAAGAACACTCAACTGGTCGATTTTTTCCTGAAGGTCAAATTGTGTTTTGTTAAGGTCTATAGTTAGTTCTGAAATATTTTTATTGAGCTCCTTCTCTTCGTTCTTCAAGCTGTCTACTTGGTTTTCTTTCAATGCAAGCTCTCCGCTTAGGTACTCTCTTTCTCTTGTCAACTCTTTTATTTGAAAGTTGAGGCTTTCTACAGCAATTGAAGATTCGGCTATCTCTGTTTCAAGGGTTGTTTTTTGTAAAAATAAATTTTCGATTTGCTCATTGCTTTCTTTTAGATTTTGCTGCAAAAATTCCACATTTTCATTCAAAAAAGCATAGGACTCTTCTAGAGATTTATACGTTTCTTCTGTCTCTTTTAGCTTTTCTGAACTATCTTTGAGTTCTTGTTTTATGTTTTGAATTCTAAAAATAGCATCTTGAAAATCACTGCTAACAAATGAAAGTAGCCCGTAGATAAAAGCTGAAACTCCAATTCCAATAACCCCTGCCCAAAGAGCAGAAGCATATTTTGGCCTTAGCCCAAAAAGTCTTTTCCTTGTTTTTGAATATCTTCTTCCAGCAAGATCCCCCATATAGGCAAGAATTCCACCAGAAAGCAGCAGAAAAAGAACTTTTATCAAACCGTCACTAATCATGGGCTAAGAAAAATATTTTATTTTTTTGGAGGGTTTTTTTCAACAAAATCATTAATAGTTTTTTTAGTATTTTCTAAAGACCAAGACTTGGCAAAAAGAGCGGGTTCTTCTTTTAGAGCATGGTTTTGAGAGACCTTTAACTGCAGGCCAACGGATTTTTTTGCCAAAGCAATTGTTTTTCTATCTTTAACAACATAAGGAGCTAAAAAAGACTTGGCATCTTCCAGTAAATCTTTTGGTTTTGAAACTTTCTGGACTAAACCCAACGCCAAAGCTTCATCAGCTCTAAATTGACGACCACTTAAGACCAAATCAAGAGCATTTGTTCTTCCTAAAAGGTTTACCAACCTCTGTCCTCCTCCCCACCCTGGGATCAAGCCTAGATTTACTTCAGTTTGACCAAATTTTGCCCTGGTACTAGCAATTCTAAAATCACAACACAAAGACAGTTCTAAACCCCCTCCAAAACAAAGCCCGTTTACTGCTGCTAAAGTTATCAGCGGAATGCTTTCCATCAAACCCCATATATTAGCGCCTTTCTGGGCCAAGCGATTAGCTCCAGCTTCATCTTGTTCCATTAATTCAGGCAAAAAAGCACCTGCTGAAAAAACTGGTCCATTCGCTATGAGAATGATTGCCTTGATATCCTTCTCTTTTGTCGCATTTAAAACACACTCCTCAAACCTGTCAGAAAAATCATCAGAAAGATTATTTAATGGATTTTCTTTAGATGCAATAGTCAAAATAAGAAGATTCTCTTCTTTTTCTGCTTGAAAATATTTAGATTTATAAAACATTAAAATTTAAACTTAACATCTCCTTTCTTTTTCCATTCAGCGGTTTTTGGTGCTCTCTTTCTACCACGATCAATTTCTTCTTGGGATTGCAAATACATATCCCCAGGAACGCATGGGGGGTAAGGAAATTGCATAATTACCGGTTGGCTATATCTTGCGTGCTTTAACAACAACGTTCCTTTTGGGAAAATTGCCATTTTCTTTTTTACCTCATCCGGCAAATAAGAGTACTCAGAAAGACCTAGCTCTGTAGGGCCAGAACGGCCATAACATATTGTTGAACTGTTGTCAGTAACCTGCTTGTCAATCATTGAAGCAAACTGTTCAGCTCCAAAAAAAGTAAGACCTAAGGATCTACCTCTTGCTGTAGCATGGATGATTGACTCCTTTAACGTTGTGCTCTTTTCTGCTGGAGCAAACTTGTTCAACTCATCAACAAAAACAATAATGTTATCTAGCCCCTCTTCCTCTGTTTTCATTTCTACAAGCTCAAAAAGTCTTTTTAGCACACGTTCAAACACCATCTGCTGCCCTCTGTCGTTAAGAGCCTGGATGTCAATTACATAAATGTCACCTGTTTTAAATTCATCTAACGGTATGTCTTTTGGGTTTTCTGGAATGTCTCTTGAATTAACGAGGCCTTTGAAAAGCTCTGGGAGAGTAACTAGATTTTGTACCAACTTAAAAAAAGTTGTTCTCTTGTGCCCATGCCAATGCTCTCTATCCCTCATAACCCTTCTTTCTTCAACCAAAAAATCAACTAGGTCTGGAAATTCTTTTATGGTGTCATCCTTGTCTACTATGTCCAACATATCTTCATAAGCTGCTTGGACATTGTCATCCCAGTCTTCGTCATCAAAAAGCTCGGGGAGGTATTTTCTTAATTCAGGAATATCCCACACAAAATACTCTACAGAACCATCTTGACGCAAGCTGTTAACTTTTGCAGATGTAGAAGATGAATAGGGGGCAAAAATTCGTAATTGATCAAATGGCTCTGCAGGAACATTTAGCTCTTTATAGATATCTCTGTAAAATTCTCCCTGAGGGCTTTTTTCCTTTAGCTCAGGATTTGCCTTGTCCAAGAACAACAAGTCTTTTCCTTTTACATTAAAAAGCACGACTCCTATTCTTTTTTTCTGGTACTCTTTATTTCTTTTGAAAAAAGTTTGGACTGACTTTAACATAAATTCAACTAAGCTGGTTTTTGTTGCCAACCCAGAAATACCGCTAATATTGAAATGGGCTCCCTCTGGACCTAACAGGAACTCAATGTCAATATAGATTGGCGTTAATTGTCCATCTCCATTCTTTATAACGCCTATCGGGACCCCCCTGTCTTCAATGTATCCCTCCATGTTGAAAGCTCTTCGTACACCAGCAGGATTGGCGTAAAAAATGTTTGCTCTTGTTACAGGTCTTGCTTTATTGTCTGTAGACCCAATGATATTTGCTTTCGCAACTAGAACCTCTGAAACATCAGTGGGCAAAGATTGATCGGGCTTCCCAAAATCGTGAGATATGTAGTCTGAAAGAAAATTAGGCATATCCATTGTTGAACGCAAGTCAACAACGGTCCCAAATGTTATATGTCCGTCATCTCTCACGGCAGCAACAATATTACCGAGTTCAAGATTTTGTTCTTTTCTCGATAACCAAAAATGAAAATAAGAAGATGTGTTTGGATGTTTCTCGGTGCTTGCACCCTTCCCAACAAAACCCCATTCTGTATTTACATAATTTTTAAATTTTTCTTCTGCGAATTGGAAATTTTTTTTCATAATGCCATCCTTTTTATTTTAGGTTACTATTGCTCCATGTAGAAACCATTTGATTGTTTCCACTTTGGGTAAGTGGTTTGTTAAAAAATCTGTACAAATCTTTAGAGGATAAACCAATCGTTCCCATTTAGGGCTTGGGTACGCAACAGGATTCCTTAGGCTGAAAACAAGTCTTGAAACCTCATCAACACTCCCTGGATCTAAAGGCATCCCTTCGTAGACCTCCGGCCTTATTAAACCAAAATTAGCAGAGTGTGCACGTGGTTGTCTGATTCTCAAAAACCAACTTGTTATTTCGTCTTTTTGTGGGGTGCTGTAAGAAAAAAGAGCACTTCTTTCAGAGTAACCCAAACTTAAAATGTTGCGTTGGGTTTCAGGTGTAAAAAACAATGGATGATTGTCTTTGCAAAGACCAACAGCACAAGGTATTGGCTTTGGCAAATGGGACAAAGATCCGTCAACTAGGATTTTTTCTTTGTATTTGGTTTTTTCAGCCCAGTCATAAAGATGGGATGCTTCCAATTTATGCCTTTCTTGCCTTGCACGCATCACAGCAGCATAACGTTGGGCTCCAAAATATCCTGTATTTTCACCTGTGTCTAAAAACCCTTTTGGTAATTCCGCCCCCAGTAAATCTTTTGAAATTAATGCAAATTCTTGAATTCTTGGCTCGCCCCACATTTCAAAACCACCGTCTCTAAAACCAATAATGAGACTTGCAATGATTGAATAGTGAACCGTGACAGGATTGCTGCCAAAATCAAAAGTTCCTATTAGGAAGGTTTTCTGAATTCCATCAGTAAACCACCTAATTGAAAGATCTCCTTGGTTGGATCTGGCAATCTTTAAGTCTTGAATCATTCCGCCTTCATGAACAGTTGTAGCATCTCTCAAATCCAACCTTTGCGGAGTAAAAGATATTTCCTCTATATGGTCTGCAGAAGAAATCTCCCCACCGCTTTCAACCAAAAATTTCTTTATATTTGAGAGTGTGTCAGTCAAAAAAGTCATGATTAGGTAATTGTATTGGATTAAATTACATCAATTCCTGGAGAATCTTGTTATTGACAATTATTGAAAAAGGGTCATTAACAGTCCCTTCAAGGTTTCCAGAAAAATCAGAATGTTGTATATTGACATCAACACAAAAGAGAGAGTCTTCTTTTTTTAGTGAACCCAGTAGTTTTCCTGATGCCCCCCATCCTTTGATTAGTATTTCCCTTTCATCATCTGTTTTAACTATAGCAGCTCCAGGTCTGCTCCCTGTCTGTTTTGCAGAATCTAGAACAACTCCTTTCACGGATTTTCCATACCCTTCTTCATTCCATGGTTGATCTTGAACCATCTTCTGATAACCCTTGCACCATGGCTTTGCATCGCACCATTTGCAATTTTTCTCTGACGGTCTTGCTTCAAATGAGCTCTCTGGAGATCCGGAAATGTTTTTTATCTCTGCTGCAGTTTCTTTTAAAGATAAGACTAGATCCTCAATTACATCTTCATCAAAATCAACAACTTTTACCTCTTGTGCGCTTAAATACCAAAATTCAACACTTTTGGGGAGTCTCCCAAACTCCTGAGAGGCAAGATAAGCATATAGCCATCCTTGAAATTCATGGTCTGGATCAATTTCCCCTTCTTTAGATTTGCCAGTTTTGTAATCAACAATCTTAATTTCGTTATTTTCATCTACAAAAACTGCATCAATGATCCCCCCGAGAAGTCCGTCTTTTGAAAAAACCCTGGATTCAGCATGTTTAGGTTTGAATTTTTTAATACTTTTAGAATCCATCTTCCCATCAGCCATATTGGCCAATGCCCATAAAACCTGGTCAACAACCTCATCTATTTTCGAATCGTCCCATTTTCCTTTCTTTCTTTCAGATGTTTCAAATTCAAATTTAGATTTTTCCCAATCACGTCTTGTCAGTGCCTTGACATAAGAAGTGGGTTTTGCTGCATCTAAATCACATTCAAAAATCGTCTCAAGGACAGAGTGCGCTACATTGCCAAATTTCATTGCTGTGCTAACAGAAGAAATAATCTTTTTTTCATAAGAAAAATAATATTGTTTTGGGCAGTTCATGTATTGTCGAGCCTTTGAAAAAGATAGGCTCCCCTTTTTCCAGCGCCCTCCAAACTTTCTATCTGGAATATTGACGCGTTCTTCTAGTATCTCTGGTAGAGGATTTTTTTTGAGAAACCAGGCCTCAACAAGAATGGAACCTTTTTCATTTGGGCCATCTACTACCTTTTTCGGAAACCACTTCTTAAAATTATCCTCAACCCTTAAAAGATAGACTGCTTTGTCCGTTTCTCTTTCTAAATGCCACATTCCTTTCATCTGTTCTTTCATAGGTTTTAATGATAAAGTACTATACCTTGAAAACCAACTCTC
>CAZDPU010000018.1:16983-20416 GCA_964507645.1 uncultured bacterium | reverse complement strand
GACAGTGGAGCTTGAAGAAGGTGAGATGATTGTGGTGAAGAAAGGTGAAATGCACAAACCCTTTGCCAAAAAGGAATGCAAGGTCCTCCTGATTGAGCCAAGAGGAATCGTGAACACCGGCGAACATGGCGGAAACCTCACGGCAGAAAATGATGTTTGGATATAAACAAGAAAGAAGGTTGGACAATCCTTGGCGCAGTTGTATTTGTTAAATTAATTTTTTGGCAATTCAAACAAATCCTCAACACTGCACCCAAGAGTTCTAGAAATCTTTAAAGCAAGGACGGTAGAGGGGACATATATTCCATTTTCAATTGCATTGATGCTTTTTCTTGAAACCTCAGCACTTTCAGATAAATCCTGCTGAGTTAAACCTGCACTTTTGCGGAGGCCCTCAAGATTGTTTAAAAGTTTTTTATGATTCCTGCCCACAGCTATTTCTTTTCGAAATCTTCAACTGCACTTGTTAGTTCTTCACTTGTGCTCGGATAAACATAACCTGCAATTATTTGCCCTATACCAATAGCAGCAACTAATGCTCCAACACCCTTGAGTATTGGACCAAGAAAAAATACTCCAAGCAGAAATAGGCCCACACCGGAGAATAGCGTAACCACCCCAGTTCTTCTGTAATCAATTGGTTCTGTTTTTCTTTCATCAAGCATGTGCAACAAGTCTTCGACTTTTGAACGATCATCCAGGTTCTTGGAGATCTCCAATATCGTTCTGTTTCTATCCTTCTTCTCGAAATATGAGTAAACGAAAGCCGCTATCGGTATAAGCATTCCTAGAATTGGGATGACTAAAGCTGAATTTTCCAGCCAAATATTTTTTTCCATAAATATAAACCCTCCTGAGTTAATTAAATGTAACGCAAACTTATCATTATTATATGTGAAGTAAAGGTTACAAAGCAAGCGAAAACACTCTATTGGTTTTGATTTGGGGAATCTTGCTTGCCTTAGCCCACGTTCCACTAATAATGATAAGTTTAAAATTTAAAAGACGAAAGAAGATAGAATAACTTTATTAATAAAGTTAAATCTATGAAACTGATAAAGAGATTTCTTTTTCTTCTCCTCCTAACCGCATCAAAGCCTGTCGTGATAGAAGAGTGGATTGACTTTCACTGCTTCTATTGCCAAAAGTTTGCAACAGAGGTGCTTCCGCAGATAAAAGAAAAATATGGTGACGATGTCATCCTGAAGATAAACCACCTGCCCTTGACAGACCTGCATCCGAATGCAAAGAAAGCGGCAGAAGCGGCAGTTTGCGCAGAGAAGCAGGACCTTTTCTGGGAAATGCATGATGAGATCGTCAAAAGCAATGCCCAAAGTGAAGCTGCCTTCGTGAACATTGCAAGCTCAATTGGCGCAAACAGGGCTGAATTCGAAATGTGCCTCCGCTTTGGACAAGCCACCAAGAAAGTTGAAAATGACATCAAGAGAGCTTCTGAGATTGGTGCAAGCGGAACACCTTTCTTCCTTGTTGAGGATGTACCGATTGGAGGATATGCTGAATTTGAAAAATTTGATGAACTCATAACAAAGGCAATCGAGAAAGAAGAAAGGCTCTCGTTGAAAGACATAGATCCCCCTATAAAAGGAAGAATCATCATCGACCCAAGATGTGGAGAGCGTTGTGACAAGGTCTCAACATCTTTCCTCAACAACTACTTCCCAACATTGGAGATAGAGAAAATCTACATGACTGACGAATCAATTCCCTGGAGCCCATATGTAACCGTTGATTCAAACATAACAAAGGCATACAGGTTTGCTGATATAGCCAGAAACCTGAGACAGAAAGGGGATGAGTTTGTTATCAGGCCAGCTGTCCTTACACCTGTTTACATCAGTAAAGACGTCTTGATGGAAGGAAGACCACAGCTTGGAGATGATGAAGGCGAAAATACGGTAATACTCTTCACGAGCTTTACATGCCCATTCTGTGCAAAACAGAACGAGGAGCTTTTCTCCTTGGAAAACGACATGAAGATAATTTTCAAGCATTTCATAAGAACCGACAACGATGTAGTGCTTGCACAAATTGCAGAATGTGTTCATGCCCATAACCCTGAAAAGTTCTGGCCATTTGCATTAATGATCCTGGACTCAAGACCATCTAGCGAAGAGAACTTGTTTGAAATGTTTAATTCAGTAACGGGCCTAAGCAGAAATGTTTTTGACGGTTGCAAAACAGATCAAGACATAATAAACATAATAATATCAGACATGCAGGAAGCAAACATCTTGGGTGTTGATGCTACCCCTGCAACAATAATAAATGACTTCATGCATGTTGGACTTGTCAGAAAAAAAGAATTGTCTAAACTCATGAAAGATGAAATAACGGAGGAAAACAATGATTCCTAGATACACATTACCTGAAATGAAAAAAATATGGTCACGTGAAGCCAGGTTTGAAGCTTGGTATGAAGTTGAACTCGCATGGCTCAAAACATTGGAAAAGAATGGGGATGTCCCAAAAGGCACAACTGAAAAATGTGTTGGTGCAACCATCAACCTTGATAGATTGGATGAAATAGAAAAAAAGGTTCGACATGAGGTTATTGCATTCCTTGAAATGCTAAGAGAACAACTTCCTGCTGAGGGAAAATATATTCATCATGGCCTGACAAGCTCAGACATTATGGATACTGGGGTTGCAATACAAACAAAATCAGCAAACAAGGCTTTGCTGAAGTCACTTGACAATTACATAGAAAGCCTTTTGGAGCTTGCAGAAAAAACAATCCATATACCATCAGCAGGACGAACACATGGAATGCATGCAGAGCCGATTGCATTTGGTCTTAGATTTGCAAGATTCGCAGCTGCAGTAAAGAGAGATAGGGAAAAGCTCAAAAAGGCGATGGAAAATAACGCTGTTGGAAAACTTGCAGGTGCAGTTGGAACCTATGCCTTTTATTCTCCTCAGTACGAGAAAGACACATTGGACCAGGTTGGATTGAATCCCGAGACTGTCCCATCACAGATAGTGTCAAGAGATAGGCAGGCCGAACTGCTTACAACAATTGCAGTTTGCTCTTCAAATATTGAGCAATTCGCAATAGAAATCAGGCATCTTCAAAGAACTGAGCTTTCTGAAGCGGAAGAACCTTTTACAACAGGACAAAAAGGCTCAAGTGCAATGCCTCACAAAAGAAACCCTATTGTTTGTGAAAGGCTCACTGGACTCTCAAGGCTTTTGAGAGGATTGAGTCAAACAGCAATGGAGAATGTGGCGTTGTGGCATGAAAGAGACATCTCTCATTCTTCAACTGAAAGATTCATCCTCCCTACAGCCACAGCAACGCTCCAATACATGCTAGAAAGGGCTTCAATTGTTGCAAGGGGATTGAATGTTTATGAAAAGAATATTGAAAAAAACATGAATCAAGGTGGCGGAATACTTTTCACACAAGCAGCAT
>CAZDPU010000018.1:0-16883 GCA_964507645.1 uncultured bacterium | reverse complement strand
AATATTGAAAAAAACATGAATCAAGGTGGCGGAATACTTTTCACACAAGCAGCATTGCTAACGATGGTTGAAAAAGGACTTTCTAGAGAAGAAGCCTATTCAATAATACAAGAGCTTGCCTTCAAGGCAAAAGATGGTGGAAATTTCAAGGAACTATTGCAAGCAGATAACCGTGTAAATAACTTGATAAATGAAGAAGATATTAATAAAATATTCGCAACTGATAAATACCTAAAACATTCATCAGAAATTTTAAAAAGGGTAAAGGGGTAAAGCAATGAAAAAAATGTACGAAGGAAAGGCAAAAATACTTTTCGATGACGGTGTCGAAGGCACTTTGATTCAGAAATTCAAAGATAGTGCAACAGCATTCAATGCAAAAAAGAAAAATGAATTTGATGGAAAAGGATTATTGAACAGAAGGATATCAGAAATCATGTTCGGATATCTTGAAAAAAATGGCATCAAAACCCATTTCGTAGAAAACATTGATGAAAGATCTGACAGGGTTAGAAGAGTGACGATATTGAAACTTGAAGTTGTTGTAAGAAACAGATCTGCAGGATCATTTTGTAGAAGATATGCAGCTCCAAAAAATATCACTTTTAAACCATGTCTTTTTGAGCTTTACTTAAAAGAAGACGAATTGGATGACCCACAAATCACTGAAGATTCAGCACTTGCTCTTGAACTCATCAACAAAGAACAACTCGAACACGTAAGAGAACAAACGCTGAAAATAAATGAACTTATGAAAGAGCTTTTCCTTAAAATAGGCTTTATTCTCGTTGACTACAAACTTGAGTTTGGAAAAACATCTGATGGAGAAATCATTCTTGCAGATGAAATAAGCCCTGACACAATGAGGCTTTGGGATCCAGAAACTTTCGAAAGCTATGACAAAGATCTTTTCAGAGATGACACCGGAGACCTTCTTGTTGGGTACAGAGAGGTTCTCAAAAGATTGCAAGAAGAACTATGACGAAGATACAAATAGTTGTAACAGTCAGAAAAGGAACTTTAGACCCAGAAGCAAGAACGATAAGGAGAGCGTTGATGAAAAGCGGTGCAGACATAGACGATCTTCAGGTCGGAAAATGGTTTGAAGTTGAATTTCCAAACCTTCAAAAGGAAGAAGCTTTGAAGGAAGCAGAAAAAATAGCGAAAGAAGTACTTTCCAACCCTGTTGTTCACAGATGCATAGTTAAAGAGAGTTAATGAAAGTCGGGGTTGTAGTTTTTCCAGGAAGCAACTGTGACAGAGATGCATTCAGGTTTATGTCCGACCTAGGATTTTCTCCAAAGTGGATTTGGCATGGTGATGAAAAACTAACTGATGTTGATATTGTGTTTCTGCCTGGCGGATTCTCCTACGGTGATTACTTAAGAAGTGGAGCTATCGCAAAGTTCTCCCCAATAATGGAATCAATAAAAGAACATGCTGAACAAGGGCATCCCATTGTTGGAATATGCAATGGGTTTCAAATACTGATTGAATCAGGCCTTCTTCCTGGGGCAATGCGTACAAACAGAACAAGTTCATTTATTTGTGATTGGACCAAGTTGATAAAAATCAACTGCCTAGATGGACCTTGGAATGGTCCCAAGGATGGAGAAAAATTAAATATACCTATTGCACACATGGAGGGAAATTGGTATGGTAACGAAACCCTTCTAAAGAAACTAACTGAAAACAAACAAATTATCTACAGGTATGAACAAGATGTAAATGGATCTGTTGATAATATAGCAGGCCTTCTTAATGAAAAAGGGAATGTCTTAGGAATGATGCCTCATCCTGAAAGAGCATCAAGTGCACTTCTTGGAAGCTCTGATGGTGTCAAAGTCTTCTCAAACCTTCTTTCTAGCTTGAAAAAATGAAATAACACCCCCCTTGTTTCCAAGGGGGGTTTAGATATCAATCTAAATAAATACTAACTAAAAGTTACTATTTTTTACCGTGTGCAGCTTTAAGCCCATAAAGGGAAGCAGTTACACCAATCATTGTTGCAATTTGGACGGCATTTGCAAATAACTGCATTACATCACCAACAAAACTACCACCGCCAACTGCCATGAAAGCAGCAGACATTGCACCAGCTGCCCAAGCAACAAGAGAAACACCTAATGCCCATGAAAGATTTGCTTTCCATTTTGTAACAAGTCCAGGATATCTCTTGATAGAAGTTGTGAAAGAATTCACAAAACCTTCGTCCTCACCATCAGCATGAATAATCATCATTACTGCTGGGATTCCGATAAGCAATAGAGAAATTGAACCAAAAAGCCAATCCGATGCGGATCCAGAAACCATACCACCTACATTAGGCATAGTAAACATTCCCAATCCTTGTGTCCATCTCATTTCAGGCATAGCGAAAGGAATACTTGGCATTATCTTTCCCCAAACCCATAAAACAGCACCAGAACCAGCTGCTGTTGCGAGAAGCTCAGGAGCTCTCTTCAATGGGTTAGCAAGCCAATCACTAACCGTTTTCATATTTGCTTTGCCTGCCCAAATACTTTTCATAATTCCCAAGAAGAGAACCAGACCAGCAGCTGCTATAGCACCAGCAGCATAAGGCATAAAAGCAGTAACAGCATCTGCGCTCATAGTTCCTTCGAAACCAGCAGCAGCACTGTTTACAAACAACCAAGCACCAAGACCCATAGCGAAAGTTCGCCAGTCTTTAAGAGCTTTTCTAAAACCATCCCATGCAAGCATCAGCGTTTTGCCATCGACTAACCAGTCCCAGCCCATACGCAAGATTATGCCCGCAACCATATAGGTTATCAATTTAACCCATTCCATTTCCATAAAATTCATAAGGTATAAAACCTCCTATTTAATATTTATAAGGGCTCAAGCATTGAGGGAATGCTTCCTTGATATTGTACTTCATAAAAAAATAAAATAGAAATTCGAGAAATCTTAGAAGTTATTCAGCTTCTTGATCTTCAAAATGAAGCATGGATTCATATCTTCTTGTATTCAATCTTTTTGGCTCTCCGTTGACACCGTTTGGCCTTAACTCATGACGGTTTGGACTATGACATGCAGCACACATATTATTTCTGGCATCACTGATTGCTGCCAAAGAAGCACCATAAGCTTGGAAGCTATGAGTGCCTCCCGGAACATCAACAACCTCCAGTGTCATCAAAGCACTAAATACTTGACCAGGACCATGACAGGCTTCGCACGTAACACCCTCTTCTATATAGGTATTTGTGATTTTGTTGTATCCTGTTGTGTGACAACTTTTACAATTTGCCTGATAAGCATCATCCCCATTTATATAATCTGGTTGCTCTTTCACGACCTCAAAAGTTTTGAACTTTGAGTTTCTCCATCTGTTTATATGCCACCAGGATCTCTCACTATAGGCGTGTAAAGGGGCCCAGTCTTCAATATATCCTCTTTCTTCATAATCGACCAAAGTCAGACGAATTGTTTCTTGATCAATGCCTCCGACTGCTCCCTGCATGTCCATTTTCGAAACAGAATTAGTAGAAATGAAGTTCATTATTTTTTCTGAATCATTCTCAGCTATGTAAAGTGCCAGCAAATCGACATTGTCCTTGTTTGAGTCAACAATTTGATAATCGTCTTCAAACATTTCTACGAGAATAGATTCGGGAGCATGACATGTTAGGCAAAATGCCGAAGTCATATATTGGAGCTGTTCTCCTGTTATATTAACGTCTCTGTAATCGGGATGAGCCTCAATTGCTGGATTGTCAATTGGAGGACTTATTTCTTGTAACCTCGCCCAAAAGTCAATCATTGGCTTTGCATTGTCTTCAGAAGAAGACCATATCTTTTTTTCCATATCTTCTTTTGTAGCCTTCAAGCCATGATGCGCCTGATGTTCAGTTAGCGCCAACATTTCACCACCATGACATACAGTGCATCCGTAAAAAGAAGTTGGGAATCTTCCATTCACATTTTCCAAATGCCATTTTTCTATTCCAGCATCGTCAACATGGCATGTAATACACCTTTCAACCTCATCATTAACTAAAAATTGCTGCCTTATGCCCTTTTCAGCACCTTTCAACCAGTAATCAGCCAAATCATAATCACCCTCTTCTTCTGCATGTTTTGCAAGTTCAAGATAAGCCTCATCTTGAAATTTTTTGTATTCAGGAGTAAACTCCCTAAAGAGAACCCATCCGGTTAACAAGAAAAGGAAAGCACTCATTGCTGTAAAAAGGAAATCAACCCTTTCGTCTAAGTCCCAATCCATCCAAGGTTTTTTCATATATTCAACCAGGGTGTAACAAGAATGTATTTAATTCCAAAAACTAATTGCCATGCCATCTTCCCAACAACACCAACCATGGATGCTGTAAAAAACATAGCAGTAACATATCTCCAAGGACCCAACCTGTAAAAGAAAATTGGATTAATCAAAGCAGGAATGACTATGAAAGCTCCAAACCAACCTCCAAGAATCACTAGCCCTAAAATCATGTGGTAAGGGTGATCAGGCGCATAGGGATTTCCTGCCTCATCCTTAAAAGGGGTCCATGCAAGAGGTAATTTTTTAGGTGTAACCATCTCTTTCCACTTTCCATCATTCCATAAATAATCAACACTGTTAAAGTTCCCTGAATCATCTGTGCTTTCCAGATGGAAAACTGCACCATTTGGATAACTTACACCTTTCTCATTAACTATCACAGACCCATCAGTACTATTCATAAAATCCAAATTTCCAGAAGATTCGGGACAAGCTCTGAAAGTAAAGGGCTCTTGCGCACCTCTCCAACAATCACTAGGATTATATATATCCCAATTTGTACCCCTGAAATAAAGACCAAAAACAATCAATGCAAACCAGATGAACATACCAAAATTGAAAACACCTATTGCAAAAGGCCTTTCCTTTGGTGCAAATCTTCCAATGCCCTTCAAATTTACGTCTATATATGGAATCAACATAAGGCCAACCATTATCATTGTTGGGAGAACAACCCCTGCAAGCCAAGGATCAAAATAGACTAAAAGTTCCTGCAATCCAACAAAATACCAAGGGGCTTTGGAGGGGTTTGGAGTATGGCTTCTGTCAGCTATCTCCTCTAAAGGAGCATCAAAAACAATAGAAGCAATCGTAAGTAAAACAAGCAAAATAACCCCACCCGTGAATATCTGTTTCATAACCTCTGGCCAAATAAATATAGCTTCTTCAGGTGGAGGGTTCTGTAATTTTTGTAATTTTCTCCTTAAAGCCTCAGTTTCTTTTTTCTCGGACTCTAAAAAACGTTTTAAAGTTTCTTTTTCCATCTTTAAGTTTGAGGGAAAGAGTAACCATCTTTCCTAACCCTCCAAAAATGATAAGCAATTAATATCGTTGTCACGAAAGGCAAAAAGAAAACATGCAAAACGTAAAAACGAATCAATCCAGCTGGACCTATCTCTGTACCACCAACCAATCCAAAAGCTGCATCTTGTAAATTTGTAACTTGAGAAAATGGTCCCAGGTGACCTAATACTGGAGCATTAGCTCCCATTTGCTGACCAACAGTAATTGCCCAAAGAGATAATTGATCCCAAGGTAAAAGATACCCTGTAAAGGACAACAACAAAGTTAAAACGAGGAGAATTACGCCCAATATCCAATTAAGTTGTCTTGGGGGCTTGTAAGAACCTGTGTTAAAAACTCTCCACATATGAATAATAGAGAAAAGAACCATTCCATGAGCTGCCCATCTATGCATATTCCTTAAGAACATCCCAAATGGATACACTCCTTCTCTTATGTCAACCATGTCGTAATACGCCTGCGGAACACTAGGCCTGTAATAAAACATCAGCAAAACACCTGTTATTGTCAATATCACAAACAACCATGTTGTTGCAAGCCCCATTCCCAAATGGTAGCTAATTCTCAAGTCATTTCTATGTGTTTTAACTGGCCAAAAATGAAGAAACAAACTATCCTTCATAACTGTAGTTCTTTTCCCAACACTGTCTAAAGGGCTCCTTAGGGTATAAGCACCCCTGTAAACCTCAGTATCAACAAGCCAATCTAAAAATTTCTTCCATGAGGTACCGAGTTTTGATTTGCTGAGAAAACTCAAAATCGAAACAACAATATTGTTCAGGATTTCCAAAGGATCGGGAATATTTATTTTTTTACGCATCTATATTTTTAAGAAAAATCCTTCTAACTTTGTTTCGTCTAGCTCTTTTCCATCCTCAAGTTTCACCTTTGGTTCCAACACTGATGTTTTATCAACCTCTATTCTTCCATCAGGAGAGAGGGAAAGAGTTGCTCTTCTCATTGGAGCTGGAGCTGGGCCAGCAAAATTTCTAGCATATTTGTCATACTTGCTTCCATGACATGGACACTCAAAAATACCTTGGCCAAAAGGTCCAGACTTTAAAGGAAACCAATTTGGCTTGCATCCAAGATGTGTACATTTTGCAATGATTCCTGCAAAGCCCTCTGCATAACTTCCTATCCAAAGGCCTCTTCCGGTTATAAGTGTAATAGTTCCAACGGGATAATCTTCAGGTTTCCCAACTTTGAATTTTTGCGGAGGTTCATAAATCGCATAAGGAAATAAGAATCTTAAAAAAGCAACCAGTGATCCACCCACATAAAGCGCTATTGAAGAATATCCAAGAACGAGAAGCCCTACAAATCCTCTTCTTGTTGTTTTCTTTTGTTCCATAAGAATTTAGTAAATCATAATATTTTTAATAAGATAATTGGTTATGAAAAGCGATCATTCGGTTGAAATGTTTGAAAAACTAGCTCCAAAATACGATTTAATGAATAAAGTGATTACATTTGGGCTTTATAGAATCTGGCAAAAAAAATTAGTCCAGGAGCTAAAAGTACAAAAAAATGACAGAGTGCTTGATCTAGCCACGGGAACTGGGGATATAGCTATGATACTTGCAAAAAATGGCGCAGAGGTTTTTGCAAGTGACCTTTCTTTGAATATGTTAAAAATAGCAAAAAAAAGATCCCTCAAAGAAAATTTGGAAATTAAATTTTTCAAAGAAAATGCATCAAAACCAAAGCTAGACAATCTTGATGCAATAACTATTAGTTTTGGAATTAGAAACATTCCAAATATAAAAAAAACAATAGAAAATCATGTTCATTCTTTGAAAAAAGGAGGACATTGGGGCTGTTTGGACGTTGCTGAACCTGAAAATTTTTCTACAAGGTTTTTCTTTAATTTATGGATGTCAATTATGCCTTTTTTATCTAGATTTTTTAATGCTCCCGAAGAGTCTTATCTTTATTTAAAAAACTCAGTAAAAACATTCCCCAGAATAAACATGATGAAAAAAACAATGGAAGATTCTGGGTTAAAAGTGATCTACTCAAAAGAACTGCTTCCAATGGGAGCAATCCTCTTGATAGGTGAAAAAGAATAAAAAAACTAAAAAGACATCAGCTCAAAAGAGAAAGACAAAAGTTTTTCTTCGGTGTCAAAAACCATCTCCAAAGCAATCCCATTAAATGACTTTATTAAAGAAATCTCATTTGTAACAAAGTCACTTTTGTTGATATCCCATTCAGATACAGTCCTGAAAGCCCACCCTTCTGAAAAGTTTACAAATGAAGAAAAATAGGGTCCTTCCCAAGAAAAACCCTGTCGAGATGGAATTGGATTTAGCCCTTCAACCTGTCTCTGCCCAAGACCAAAAACAAAATTTGACTTTGTTAAATCTTTCTTGAAGTAGAGATTAGACCCAATTGATTCGTAATTCTCTGAATTACCAGAAAATCGAGAAAAATGAAAATCAAAAACAGAATTTTTAAATTCTTTTTCAAAAATCAAACTACCTCCTGAAACATTAAATAAGGGACTGTCATCTACAGAAAATCTCCCACTTTGGAGAGTTAAGTCAAATCTTTGATTTCCATTCTTTGAAAAAGTATTCATTTTGTAAGATGGTGAGGAAGATATCCAATAACCATTTCCATTTTTATCAACCTCAAAAACAGAACCTAAACCAATAGAAAAAGATGCCTTGTCCCCTATTGGTAATTTTCCATCAATAAATAATTCAGTTTTACCAGATTCGCTAGTTGTTAACGAACTTGATAGCAATCCCCCAAAAGCACCAAAATCCTTTAGCTTAAAGCTCAGCATGATCCCTTCATCTTGATGGTTTTGCAAAACAGGGGCAAAGGTAAGGATGTTACTAAATTCATCTTCTGAACGAAATTGCCTCTTCATCTTTTTTAAAGAAAATATTTTTTTAGAAAGTATATAGAAATCTACATCTTCAAAATTTAACTCGTACAAATCTCCTTCTATTTTTTCCAAAGTGCATTTTTTTGCACTGATTAGAAACCCCGAATTAGGCAATGGTTCCCAATTGCCAAAATTGATATTTGAAAAAGTCCATTTTTTATTTTCATATAAGAAATCCTCTCCTTCGAATATCCAACTTGGAGAAAGGGGGTCTAAAGATTTAATGTCTAATTGAAAATTTTCAGAAGCTAATTTTTCTATTGAATTTTTATCACTATCAAATTCTCCATGAATTCCAGCCAAAGAGAACACCAGGTTTCCAGAAATCAATTCTGTTAAAGAAGTTGAAGAGAAAGAAGAATACTCAGTGTCAAATTTTATAAACTCAGAAAGAACTGTCAAATCCTCTGTTTCAAAAACAACATTTCCTTTTGCTTCTACAGATTTCCCATCAATGTAATTCACCTCTTCTGCAAAGAAATTTGGTGAAAAAATAAAAATAAATACTTGTAAAAAATTTATAAAATTCACTTTTCAAGAGATGCCAAAATAAAAACATTTTCCAAAAGCATAGCCACAGTCATAGGGCCAACTCCCCCTGGCACAGGAGTTATTGCTTTTGCGATCTTGGAAGCTTCTTCGTATTCAACATCCCCAACAAGACCTTCATCCGTCCTTGTTATTCCGACATCAAGAACATAAGCGCCTTTCTTAATCCACCCCCCCTTTATTAAACCAGGCATTCCAGTTGCTGCTACAACAACATCAGCCTCTTTAACCTTTTCTTCCAAATTTTTAGTCCTGCTATGAGCAAGTGTAACAGTAGCATTTGCATGCGTCAATAAAGCAGCCATTGGAAAGCCAACAAGAATGCTCCTGCCAACAACTATTGCATTCTTTCCATTCAAATCACACCCTGAATCTTGTAAAAGCCTCATGCATCCTTTAGGGGTACAAGCTGCAATAATATTTTCTTTCCTTATTAAAGAACCCAGACTTGCAGGAGTCAATCCGTCAACATCTTTAGATGGTGGAATTTTTCTTATAACCTCATCTGAATCCAGATGGGAAGGAAGGGGCATTTGAACAAGTATTCCATGAACCCCTGAACTCATTCCCCACTCTTCAACAATCCTATTAACCTGATCTTGGCTTGAAGAAGAGGGAATCTTTTTCACCAAGGAGTTGATGCCGACCTCGGCTGCAGCTTTCTCCTTAGCTTTCACATATATTGAGCTAGCAGGATCCTCACCTACAAGAAGAACCGCCAAAGTGATGTCTTTCCCAAGCAAAGAAACCTTTTTTCTGACTTCATCCCTAACCAATGAAGAAATGTGCTTTCCGTCAATTTTCATTTGGACCATAGATTGTAGATTATCTTTTCCAACCTTCTAGAAATTAATCTTGTTACGATGAAGTCTCTATCAGTCATAGGTTTTACCAAAACAGAGTCTATCTTTGCAAAAATTGCAGCTAAATGATCTGTGAAAACCTGATCTCCAATCAACAATACATCTCTTGTTTCAAACCCATTGTCCCTAATCCAATTTCTTATAGAAAAAGGAAAAGGCTTATAGGCAACAAATACATCAAGATTTAATATTTTCGATAAATCTTCAGCTCTTTTTTTTGAAGTATTTGAAGCAAGTGCTATCTTGATTTTTTTCTTTTTTATAGAAGATATCCATTTTCTTTTTTTTTCGGAAATAGATTCTTGATGATGTTTAAGAAGCGTATTATCGACATCAATCAAAATTGCTCTGTATTTTTCTACCTGATCCATACTTATATCTTCCAACCTTTCAGAAAAAAATGTCGGTTTAGGAATCACTTTCAAAATCCTCCCTTAATAACTTTATATACCCTAAGTGTTCATCATAAGTCTCAGAAAAGTAATGATTAACCCCATCTTTGTCAAGAACATAAAAATAATAACTGTGATTTGCAGGGTTAATCGCCGCATTGATGCTTGAAAAACTAGGAGCAGAAATAGGTCCGGGAGGTAAACCTGGATATTTATAAGTGTTATATTCACAATCTATATCTAAATCTCTGTAAAACAACCTGGTAGGTTTTTCTGAGTCTAAAAAATCAGATTTTAAAGAGAGTTCAAAACAAAACAAAACAGTTGCATCAATTTCAAAATTCATGTTTTTTTTAGTTCTGTTTCCTATCACCCCTGAAATAATCTTTTTTTCAGCTTCAACCTTAGTTTCAGATTCAATAATTGAAGCAATTGTAAAAATCCTCTTGACTTCATCTTCAGGCAAGTTTTCCTTTTTGATAAAATTATTTGAAAATATGAATAAAGGCTTAATTATTTTTAAGTATTTTTTTTTATAAGACTCAAATGAGCCCGCTTCTAATTCGTATGACTCAAAACCTTCAACAAGATCTAGCTTGTAGGTATTGGCAATGATGTAATTTGATTTGTAATCATACATTTTTTTATTTTTACAAATTTGATCATTATCAAAAATCAAATTGCATAATTTTTTATAAGAAGAGACCAATGACTCTCCTTCATAAATAGTAACTTTTTTGTAATATGGTCTATATTCTTCTAGTTTTTTAGATATCTCCCAAACCCATTCTTTCCCTGTCAAATGGATTGGCCCAATGTTCAATCTCTTATCCCCCTGAGTAAAGCGCCAAATAAAAAGAAGAGAGCTTGGATGTCTGATAATCTTTTCTTTGTGTAATTTTTTTAAAATTTCTTTTGGTCCAAAATGAATTTCTGAATTTAAAGGATCCCAAATGATATATTCTCCAGAAATACCTGTCGGGCCAAAAAAAAAGCAAAAAGAAACAGCTAAAAACCAGATAATTAAAGATAAATTTTTCAAAAATACTTATTCTCCAAAATTATAAACCCCAAGGAATAAAGAAGAATTAGAATCATTTACCATGAAAACAAAAAATATATTTTTCTTAAGTGTGTTTTTGTTATTTTCTTCATGTACAAACATATTTGTTGAAGAAGAAAACCCTCTTGAAAAAATGCAAAAAACAATGGATGCAATGCAAGAGCAAAGAAATGCAATTCCAGTTTTTGGCCTTTATGGATTTTCGCCAGTTGATGTTGAAGAAGGTGATTTGTGGATTGGAGACATAGCAACATTTGGGGTTCAGTGGAGGATACAGCCAAAAGAACTCCAGTGGGGTTTTGCTAGTCCACACTGGCTAGGAACCAATATTGGCACGCATGCAAGGCTTTTGGAAAACTCTCCAACCTTGCAGGAAGTTCGCATACTGAATGAAATACTCGACATAGATAAGTTCTATCTTGGGGAATATAGTTTTGAAGATGATGTCGTAAAGCTGACAATATATTTATTTGAAGATGACCAAAAGAAAAAATTGGTTGAAGAATCAGACAATCTCGAAAATCTATATAACTTAATCTCATTGACAACAGAAAAATTAATCGAGGACTTAGGTGTAGAGGGAGATATTGAATGGACTGAAAACCAAATACCAAAAACAAAAGAAGCAATGCAGGAGTTTGCATGGGCAAGCAGATATCTAGATAGCAAATGGTACGGATATGGTTTAGTCCATTTGAAGAATTTGATAGAACTTGAACCAACTTTCCTTCCCGCATACAGAAGCCTCCTTTCGATATACAGAAATCAAGATAATTTAGATGCAGCTGTTGAGTTGCTTTCAGATATAAAAAATGCCCAAAATGACCCTGTAATACAAGACAATATTGGAAAAATACTTTTTTTCAAGGGGGATTACAAAAATGCAGAAATAGCATTTAGAAATTCTCTTTCGATAAATCCTCAAAACTCTGATGCAATGTATTATTTGGGAAAAATAGCAGAAGCTCAAGGAAACGAAAAACTAAGACAGTCAATGATGAAGAGTTTTTTGGATATGGGCAGCACTGGCGGAGCTTTACAGGCTGCAGCAAGGGCTTCAATGCAATTCAGCAACTCAAACGCGATCATCACGCTGAAACAAAGATGGAAAGATAGAAATCTTTCAAGGTTGCCTCCTGACTCTTACCCTAAATCTGTAAATAAAACACTGAGTCTCATTGGTGAAAAAGCTCTTTATGATGGTGGAAAAATTGGTTTTCCTACAGGTGTTGTAAGCGATCTAGATGGATTTTGGGTTTCAGTACATTACAACAATTATGGGGAGATTATCAAGTTTGACTGGAGTGGAAAAATTATCACGAGGATAAAAGACAAATTACTAGAACCAAAGCACCTTACGTTCCATGAAAATAAACTTTATATATCAGATGTAAGAAAAGATCTTATTTACAAATTGGAAGAAAATGAACTGGTTGAATGGTCAAAAGGTGTAAACAAAATCGAAGGATTGACATCAAGCCCCCTTGGAATATGGGCAATAGACAAAAAAAGATCAACAGCAGTTCTCCTTGCCCCAGATGGAAAAAAAGTAAAAGTGCAGAAAGAAAATTCTGAAAGTGGAGAAATTGAAGAAAGAACAAAGCAATTTATACTAAAGAAAAAAATATCGACCCCCTTCTCTCAACCAACCGATATCGAATGGGGGAAAGATGATCTTTTTTGGGTTCCTGATGAAGCCATGGGTTCAATTGTTGGTTACGACAGTGATGGAAATGAAGTTGACAGAATTGGATTAAATGGAGTTGGCCCTGGAGAGTTACTCGCTCCACACGGAATAACATTCAACAATGGTTGGACCTTTGTTTCAGATAGTGGAAACTCTCGAATTCAGGCTTGGGATGAAAATAACATTCTGAGAATCATGTATGGGAACAATGAATCTCCATCTGACATATTCAATAGCCCATTTGGAATTGCCGTATCTCCAGATCAAAAAACTCTAGCAATAACAAATCCAGGTTCAAATAGGGTTTTAGTATTTGGAATAGAAGACAAAAATTGAATCTCCCTAAAACGCTAGAAAAAAAGATAAAAAAAATCAAGTTGCCTCAGGCTTTTGGTTGCCCTTCCCCGTCGCTCCTATCTTGTCTTGTTGTATCAAAAAGAAAAAAAGTTGTATTGGTGGTTCCAAAAAGTGACTTAAGGGTTTTTCAGAAAATTTTAAAATCAGCTAAACGCCCTTTGAACCAGAAATGCCTTCCTTCAAAGAATGAAGGCTTGACTCTTTTGACATATGAAGAAATTAAAAAATTCAAGACAAAATCTTCTAATGAGATTACGTGGAAGAATGGCAAAAAGCTTCATGATAAATACAGCTTGAAAGATTGTTTAAAATCAATTGGATACGCAAAAAAACCATATAAACCTGAAGCAGAGGGGGAATGGCATATTGTTGGAGATCGATTGCATATATGGATACCAAACCAAAAAGAACCTATTAATTTTGATTTATTTGGAGAAAATTTAGATGATCCAAGATATAAAAAAATAATAATTCCATCCCTTGTTGACGGAGACAAGATAAAAAAAAGCGACTACGCTAAATTAGGAGAGTGGTGGCTTTATAGAAATGGAGAAATTGAAGAAGAAATCACTCTCCCAAAAAATATCAAAAGAATTGAAATCTCATCGATACCGAAGCCAAACGATATTTTTAGAGTTACATATAGTGATAATGTTTTTTCCGGAGAAAGAGAGGAAAAGGATTGGGAAAATTTTTTAAAAATAAAAAAGATAAAACTGATACGTTCCGGAAAAGAGAGAGAATGGGAAATCGACTTACATTCTCATGAATATTGGGAAAAACTAGACATATGGATATCTCCAAAACCCAATGGGGTAAAAGATAAAAAAAGAATATTCTCTCTAGATAATCTTGAAGTTGGGGAACATTTGATCCATAAAGATCATGGAGTTTGTAAATTTGGTGGATTAAAAATAACATCGGTAAGTGGTAAAAAGAAAGAATTCATGAGGCTTTTTTTTGATGGCAATGATGAAATTTTAGTTCCTGTAATTCTCTTGAATCGTGTTCAAAGATATATCGGGCCAAAAATAAAAAAACTAGATAAGCTCGGAGGGAAAAGATGGCAAAAGAAAGTCACTAAAACAAAGAAAGAGACATTGGATTTTGCAAAAGACCTTTTCAAGCTTTACAACAGTAGAAAAAATACGAAGAGAGAGAAGACATGGGAAAAAGACTCTGAACTTGAATACATGTTTTCAAATAGTTTTCCCTACAAATTAACAAGTGAACAACTGCTTGCATTGAACGAGATCCTCCAAGACATGTCATCAAAAAAAATAATGAACAGGATTCTTGCAGGAGATGTCGGCTATGGAAAAACAGAGGTTGCTTTAAGAGCTGCATTCAGGGTTCTTATTAACAATTCTCAAGTTGCACTCCTCGCTCCAACTACCGTTTTGGTACAACAACACTACACAAGAATCAAAAAAAGGTTACAACATTTTGGAATTGAATGTTTTAATCTCTCCAGGCTCACTTCTGCAAAAAAGAAAAAAGAAGCTCATGAAAAAATAAGTAGCGGAAAATGCTGTTTTGTTGTTGGGACTCATGCACTCCTTAATGATGAAATTGATTTTAAAAAACTAGGCCTCCTGATAATAGATGAAGAGCAGAGGTTTGGCGTTAAGCATAAAGAAAAATTGACAATAAAGAATAAGTACGTAGATGTTTTAACGCTATCAGCAACACCCATCCCAAGAACACTGTTTACATCCCTGGTTGGACTCAAGGATGCAACGACAATAACAACACCTCCAAGAGGGAGAAAGCCAATTAAGACAGTTGTAAAAAGATGGAATGAAAATTATGTTATTGAATCAATAGAAAAAGAAATAGGGAGAAGTGGAAAAGTTTTCTTCTTGCATAATCACATCCACACAATCAAGCAAAGAGAAAAGTGGCTCAAAGAAAGATTTTCAAATGTGATTACAGTGCATGGGAGATTGAGTTCAAAAACATTAGAAAATCGAATTTTAGAATTCCTAAAAACACCAAAATCAATACTCCTGACAACAACAATAATTCAAAATGGTGTTGATTTTGAAAATGCCAATACCATCATTGTCGAGGATACCACAAGACTTGGCTTATCACAACTTCATCAACTAAGAGGAAGGATTGGAAGAAGGGACAAGAAAGGTATTGCTTATTTTTTCACACCAGAAAAAAAAGAGATCTCGATACAGGTTCGACAAAGGCTGAGAAAACTTTCCCAATATAGTGATTTGGGAGCTGGTTTCTCAATTGCAAAAGCTGACTTAGAACTTAGAGGTGCTGGCGAAATCCTAGGAACAAGTCAATCAGGACACATTTGGCAACTTGGCTTGGAGTTCTTTTCTGAAATATTGTTTGACTCAGTCAACTACCTAAAAAAATCAAAAATAAAAAAACATCCAGAAATTTCAATACCTTTCTTCGGCATGCTTCCAAAACATTATCCCGAAAAAGAAAAATTGTCAATGTACTCTTATATTTTTGAAGATGCAAGCGAAAAAGATATAAGGGATTTAAAAACAGAATGGTATAAAGAAAATCAAATTAACAACTCAGTTGAAGATCTTCTTTTGAGTTCCATGGTTTACAAGATAGCAAAATCCCTCCCTATACAAAAAGCATCTTACAGAAATGACCATTTGGAAATAGTCCTAAATGAAAAATCTACAAAGAAAAAACTTCATAACTGGACTTCAGAAAAAAACATCCTCAGAATAAAAACCGAACCTGAACCAAGAAAAATGCTTGAAGAATTAGAAAGATTAGAAAAAATTATTTCCTGACTTACTGTATCCCTTCAAGAATCGCTAACAACTCTTTTAAAGAAACCTCTTCCCATGTTTTGTCTAAAATTCCATACCAATCAACATCTCCATAAACCCTTGTTTCTCCATTTGCCATTGTTCCATTTAATGGCCAATAAGCCCAATCAAGATCATTTTCTTTTAGGTATTTAATAAAGTTCAAAAACCAAGAACCACTAACTGATGAATTTTGGACACAAGACAAATCATTACTACATGTGCCAAATTCTCCAATCCAAACAGGGGCAGTCCACGATTTCCCTTCTTCTAAAACAAAACCCCAAAAATAATCGAATTTCTTTTTCATCTCTTCGTAATCTTCAAATTGTGAATGAAACCAGCTGTAGTCATGGATCGAATAAACAAGCCTATTTGGAACTGAAAACAAAATCGGGCTTTCAATAATCCCCCTTAAATCAGAGGCATAATTTATACCTTCAACAATAATCAACTTGCTTGAATCTATTTTCAAAATAGCCTCTCCTGCCCGTATTGCAGCAGACCTCCAGTCAGTCCCTTCAGCACCGCCCCAGGTCGCCCCATTTCTAAGCTCGTTTCTTAAATCAAACCCAACAACACCCGGATGACCCTTGTATCTAAGAGTTAAATTTTCCCAGCTTCTTATCCAGGATTCTTCAGGATAGTCCTGAGTGTACCAAAGTCCGTTTTCAAGACTGTACCAAACAGCTTCGCTAGAATGATTGTCAAGTATCACAACAAGCCCTTCTTTCCATAAAGAATCAATTACAGAGTCCATAACCTCAATAGGCTTCATCCCTTTCATTTGGGGGTTGGCAAAAATCACACTATCATCAACAGAACTTTCTTCAAGGGTCATTTCGATAGAAAAAGGAAGACGTACAGAATTGAATCCAAGTGAAGAAATTTTTTTTGAAATTTTATCTACATGCAAAATCTCCAAACCAGCAGGAACATAATCTAA
>CAZDPU010000017.1:14617-20933 GCA_964507645.1 uncultured bacterium | reverse complement strand
ATCTGCAGCACCATCAAATTTACCATCCTTCAACATTGCGACCTGGACAACACCGCTTGATCCAATCTTGAGAACAAACCCCTCTTTCTGAAGGTCTTTGATGATGTCTGGAGGGAAGTTGCGCTCATGCCAAACTGTTGTAGGAAGCCATTGGTGATGGGTCCTTGGAGTAGAAATTGCATCTTCTGGGCTCATCCCTCCATCAAGTATCCTTAAAAGAGTCTGAATTGTTCCGGTGATAATCCTTGGGCCGCCAGAAGCACCCAGTGCAAGATAGACATCTCCCCCTTCCATAACTATGGTTGGTGACATCGAGGAAAGAGGCCTTTTTTTTGCATCTGGAGCATTTGATTCTCCTTGAATCAACCCAAAAGCATTTGGCACTCCTGGCCTTGCTGCAAAATCATCCATTTCATTGTTGAAGATTATGCCTGTTTCTGGATCCATCATCTTGGACCCAAATGCTAAATTGATTGTTGATGTCAATGCAACAGCATTGCCAAACTTATCTAATATTGAAAAGTGTGTTGTCCCACTGTCATCATTCTGGTTTGAAATTGGCAGCTCTCCCCTTATTGATGCAAGCCCTGATTCTTGGGTAGGTTGAGGCCCCTCTCTTGGGGACCATATTAATAATGTTTTGTGCAAGCCTCGATTCAAGAGTCTATCAATTGGAATGTTGGAAAAATCAGGGTCTCCCCCATACGCCGCTCTGTCAGCAAAAGCATGTGTCATAGCATGAATAAAAGTCCTGGTTGAATTCAAGCTTTCGTCAAAAACCAACCCTGAGGACTCGAATATCCCGAGCATCTCAAGTATTGCAATACCTCCTGATGACGGAGGGGGCATGCTGTAAATTTGAAAACCGTGATAATCTCCTTTTATCGGTTCTCTATATTTCGTTTCATAAAATTCAAAATCAGCCAAATTAAAATCACCTGATTTGGAGTTAAGAAAAGAAACAGTCCTCTCTGCCGTATCCCAACTATAAAAATCGGCCAGGCCGGACTCTAATTTTTTCAATGTTCTTGCAAGATTTGGCCGTTTGCAAATGTCTCCCTCCTTCAATAATTCCCCATTGGGGGCAAATACTGATCTCAAACCATCATCATCCATGATTGATTGTGAATTTAATCTGATTGCATTTGCAAGAACTGAACCAACAACAAAGCCTTCTTCTGCAAGTTTAGTCGCTGGAGAAACAACATCTTTCCAAGGAAGCAAGCCTCGCCCTTTATGAAGTGCGAATAATCCTGCCAATTCTCCTGGAACTCCAACAGCCCATGCTCCTGTTTTTGAACTTTTTTCACCAAGGAAAACATCTGGGTGGAAGCTCCCTGGAGCCATTTCCCTAAAATCAATAGAGTTTACACTGTCCCCGTTTTTGAAAACCGCAAAACCCCCTCCACCAATTCCACTGCTTTGAGGGTGTGTAATGCCAAGAACAAGCGCTGTTGTTACAGCCGCATCAAAAGCATTCCCATTTTGCAAAACCTGCGCGCCTTTATCAACAGCTACCTGATTGTCAGCGACAACAATTCCTTTTTGTGCGGACATTGCTAAAACAAAAAGTACAAGTATGGGGAATTTAATTCTCACTTTAAAAACCAACCTCAAAAGTACCTATTTCATAAGGTTTTAAATTTGCTTCAAAGTAGTCCGATTTACTGTCAACCTCAGCCTCTCTTGACTCAAGGAGGTTTACCTTCCAACATGTTTTTATCTTTTTTGAAGTTTGAATCTTTTCAACAACGTTCTCGCCTGTGAGGTTAACCATTCTGACAACCATCGTATCCCTGCTTTCGTGCTTCTTGATTGCTGTAATGGCAACTGCATCATTCTCCTTCTCTAACAACCAGTTATCGGAAATGGAATCATCCTTAACCCCTTGCATTGATTTGATTGGTGTTTTGTAGCGTGTTGCCCAATGTTTAACGCGTGCATCAACCCAATCTCCCGTAAATGGGTAGAGCGCATACTCGTAAGAGTTTAACCCCTTACACTGCGCATCGGGAGTGTGAATTGTTGGTCCAGCATTATTGTTTTTGCGTGATTCAAAATCATCTCTCGAAAGCCATCCAACACCCCTTAGGAGCGTCAGCCAAAGCCTCCCTCTCTTCATTTCGATTTCATGTAACCCTTTTGAAAAAACCGCTAGGCCATTTTCACCATCGGAACAAAATGAAAAATCTTGTTGTGGGTATGTTTTTGTTGGAGGTTGAGCCCAATCTTCCGCCGCAGGAAAAACAAGAGGTCTTTCGTTTGTGTAAAAATGCCCATCTGAAAAAACACTTTGCGTGTGAGGCATCCCAAATCCAGCCCTTAGCCTGTGGTCCTCAACCTGGTTGTCAAATGTTGTTTTGATTCGGACATATGGTTCAAGATGCTCAAGTGAAATATTGACCTTAACACTGCATTTTTTTGTCGCCTGAACTCTGTCATTTCTTTTGTTGTTCACAGAGGAAGGCAAATTTAAATTGAAATCAATCTGAATCGCCCCTCGATATCCAGTTTCCTCAACAACCTTGACTGAGGCAATCGTTTCTTCTGAAGTGATTACAGTTTTGTTTTGACATGGGCTGTAATCGTATTCATCTCCTACGTCGCCAGAGCTTTCTAAAATGTTTAGACTTTCGTATTGGTGCTTTGTGACCTTGTTCAACATGTTTATTGTTCCATTCTGGTTTACAGATACTTTTAGAAATTCATTCTCTAAACAACTTGGACCAACCTTGATTGTTGATCTTGGCTTTTTGGTCCTTTTTTCTTTTTTGAAAAAATATACCTTATGCCCAACAGCAGGGAGGGTGTCAATAAACTGAATATTGAAAAATGTATCAAATTCATTTTTCTCCTTTGCTGTTTTTGCAACTTTTTCAGAAAATTTCTCTTGATAAAGATGGAATCTTTCCATGTTTTTTTCATTATCGGTTTCCCTTCGGTAATCAATTGCCCAAAATCTTTGGAAGCATGACTCTTCAGTTACTATGAAAGGTATTTCATCGCCTGATGAATCAACAAGAGTAAAATCGTCCAAACATCCATCAAACGGCTGGAATACAACGAGCCTTTCGATTAGGCATTTTCTTTTTTCTGGCAATGGGTTAAAGGCTGTTAGACATGTTTCACCATCATCTTTTTCCTTTCTAGCGAATGTTGGCAGGATTTCACTCAACTGCTTTTGTAAAACAGATTCTGAAGTTTCTACAACTGCATTGAACCTTGGAATCATCTCTCTGTGAACCTCATCTATGCTACACCCGCATATTGAATCATGTGGATGGTTCTCAAGAAGCTTCTTCCAGGAGTTTGAAATATGCTCTGAGGGGTATCTTTTATCAAGGGAAAAATAAGAATAAGCACTCATGGGCTCAAGAATTCCAGAAAGCCATGTTTGAGCATTGTCATTCATTTGCTTTAAATAAACTCTTGCAGACCAAACTCCCGAAAGGATGAAGTGATGGTAGCCTGAAAGCAATTCCCCTGAATGCGTTTTAAATGATTCTGAATCCATATAAACCGAATCAACGAAATCTCTGAATCCGGAATGCTCAAAGGTTGTTTCCGGAAAATCTTTCTTGAGTTTTTTTAAAACGTCATCAAAATCTCTTTGCGGCGGGAAGTGGTCACAACCGTTGTTCAACAAAAAGCTTTTTGAGTTTGAAAGTTTTGACATTTTTGAAAAAAGATCTTTGACTTGCTTTGATGCTAAATCAAGATCTACCTCTCTTTTTGTATGTGCATGCCAAATTTCCTCCAAGCCAAGACCTGCTGCGTTGCAGTAACCGTTACATTGGTTGATTGCAAGAACCTTGCTCCCATCAGGAGCTTCCCAAAAATACTCGTACCCCAACTTGTCGATTTCGGGACCAGATCCACGAGTGTATATAAATGAACCTATACCGACATTCTTTAATATTTGAGGAACCTGTGCAACATGCCCAAAAGAATCTGGCATATATCCAACATCCTGAACCCCTCCGAATTCTTCGGCTGTTTGAGATCCGAAAACCAAATTCCTTACAGTAGATTCAGAACTTATCAAAAACTCATCTGGGAGAATGTACCAAGGACCTAATGACAACTTCCCCTCTTTAACCAAGTTTTTTATGCGATTTCTGTCTTCTGGGAAAATTGAAAGATAATCTCTAAGTATGATTGTCTGCCCATCAAGAACGAAATGGTTGAACTCACTGTCCCCCTCTAGAAGATCTAAAACTTCCCTAACAACAACTGAAAGGTCAACCTTGAAGTCATGGTAAGTCCTATACCATTCTCTATCCCAATGTGTATGAGAGACGACAAAGGCTTTCTTTGGATGTGTCATTCGAGACAATCTAAAACTGCCTGAACTGTTGTTTTTGCAAGACAGACAGAAGAATCTGCAGCCCCGTAATACATGAACAATTCACTTGAATTTTCCAAAGCCCCGGAATCAGAGTTTGAAACCATTCCTGTCGGGAAAACAACATTTGGGACCTGTCCGACAAGCTCATAAGGCTCTCTTGGTTCGAAGATGTTGTGCGGACACCTTGAAAGAACCTTGTCAGGATTTTTCAAATCAAGCAAAACAACTCCTACTTGGTAAATATTGCTGCTCATGAAGTGAGTTGCTACTCCATGGTAAAAAAACAGCCAGCCCTCTTTTGTTTTTAACGGAGGCGGTCCAGCTCCAATCAACTCATCCCAATAATGATAGTTCCCATTCATAACGGGAACAGAGCCTCCCCATGTCAACAAGTCAAGAGATGCTGAAAGGCAAATCTGAGATCCAGACAGGACTCCTCCAGAAAATTGATTATTCGGGCGATCAAGCAGGCAATAGTGATTATTTATCTTCTCTGGGAAAAGAACACCATTCCTTGAATCATTTGGCCCAACATAAACTAAATCCATTTCTTTGAAATCCTTTAAACGGAAAAGTGCAATCCTGCACCCGCCTTCAATATCAATTGCGACTGAGACAAAAATATCATTTTCAATTTTTGTAATTCTGGGATCGTAAATATGAAATATTTCCAATCCTAGATTTTCAACTCCGTTAACCTTGATTGAGTTTTCACTGACTGAGAAATTCACCCCGTCCTTGCTTTTGCAATGCGTTAAAAAGGTTTTCCTTTGCCTGTTTTGAACCCTTAATATCAAGTGAAACTCCCCATCAATAAAAATTGCCCCAGGGTTGAAGACAGAGCTACTTTCAATACCCCCTGTGCAGCTAAGTGGAATGTCTTCCCTTGTGATTATTGGGTTTCTCTCGTGCCTGCTAAATATCATTTTCTGAAATAATCCCATTGTCATTAACGTCTATTTTTCTGTTCTTGAGCCGTTTAAGCATTTCCTTTAAATCCTTGAATCCATTGCGTGTAAACCAAATCGTAACGAAAATTGCAGCAACAACATTAACCCACATGTATATTTTCCAAAATGATACCCACTGATCATCTAAAACATCTACGTTAAGGTTGTATATTGTGCCAACCAGAAAAACCAAAAACCATCCAATTACCCATGTGTAAGTAAGGTAATAAAGCCTGCGATCAGACTTGGTAAATTCTTCAGTAATCCCTATTGCCTTTAGCCCTCTTGGGACCTCACTTTGGATTAATTTTTTTTCTTTTTTGGTTTCATATTTTCCACGATGCAACAACTTGTCTAGATTAACACCTTTTTGTTTTGAATTCAGTGAAGCAACAACGTATGCAACAATACAACATGCAATAACAATTCCTGTCATCACCTGCCCATTAAGCCAATTGGGCCAACTGGCAATATGCCTTTCTCCAAATATGCCGAAAACAGACAAAGACGCCCCGAGCGACATTGCCCACCATGCCCCTTGAGATGTCCCTCTCTTCCAATAGAGTCCTCCAATCAGAACCGCTCCTGATCCTCCAAAGAAAATTGCTCCCGTAATTGCAAAGAATAAAAGAATGTACTCGCTTTGTTGGAATATCAAGGAAAACATGAATATAAAAATTGCAACACCAATTGTTGACCACCTCAAAACCTTTAAGTGTTTTTCAGGACTAAGTGGCTTTTTTTGGAATGGCATATAAACATCTTGAACAAAGATGCTGCCCCAGGAGTGAAGATAGGTGTCATGAGTACTTATGAAAGCGGCCAACATAACTGCTGCAAAAGCCCCCATTAAACCGGGAGGCAACATTGAAACCAGAACAGTTGGGACACGCATTTGGCTTACAGCTGTGTCACTAGCCCCGCTATTTAAAACGGAGTTAACAAAACCCGCTTCATTAGCAAAATCTGGATGATGCAAAACAGTGTAAGCAATTATTGGGATAAACAACATAAAGAG
>CAZDPU010000017.1:0-14517 GCA_964507645.1 uncultured bacterium | reverse complement strand
CCGGAAAAAATTCTAAATTTTTTGTTATATCTTCTTTCAAAAAACTCAGCTAAAGTCAAACATCTGGTCTCTCTGAACCTGTAAATAACCCACCCGGAAGCCGTCACCCCCAGAACAACAAGATTCATCGTAAGCCCCCACCAGGACATCGAAAAACCTGCAATGTAATTTTGCTCCATTATAGCGACAACAGAGATTGCGCCAAGTGCCGCAATGCCTTGTGCAACGGAAAGTATGTATCGTCCAGCTGATCTTCCTGCAGAAAGATAATCAGCAACACTTCTCATATATTTTTTTGCAATCGGGACAGAAAGAACCATAACAGCCCATGTAAAAAATATGATTGACCAGTCTAGGTATGCTGCATTCATAAATTTTTCACCTAGAAAGAAAGTCTAATATTCTGTTGTCTCTTTTTTCTGCTTCCACAAAGTGAATGAAGCCCCAAAGGCTTGGGATATGCATATTTATTACACCTTGCGGGGACCAAACCCAATTGGATTCAGGATGCCCCTCGAAAGCTTCTCCGATTTTTACATACTTCCCATCCACAACCTCATGATCCCACCAAACTCTTGAAAAATTAATTCTCCAAGATTCTCCTGGGTTTGGAGGCATCGGAATATTTGCCGTATCCCTGATTCCATCCCAGGGAATTGCAATTTCAACAACCCAATTTAAATCATTATCTTCAGGGTCATTCAAGGTCCCGTCAACAACGACAGCTGACTTTAAGCCTTCAATGTCCCAAGCATCGTCATTGACGCCTCCTTCGCTGTATGGCTTGTCCATAAGAAGATCCCATTCGGTTCCCATGGCATTAATTTCTATTTCAATGTAATCAAATGAATCTCCATCAGGGTCTAAGAAAACCTCGAAATCGCCCTCATTCTGCCAAATATAAGAATCCCTTTCTGTGCTTACCGCCCATATATGAGGATCGTTCATAAGTGCAACAATGTAAAAATAATCTTTGTCCCATAGCATTTTGATTTTTGTTTTGTATCTTGGGAGCGGCTCTAAATCTCCTTCAATGTCTACGAAATAATTGGACCAAGGAGCATCTCTCCATTCTTCATCGTCAATGATTCCATCAATTTGGATTTTTGTATGAGTTTGTTTTACAGGATACTCTTCGGGCTCCCAATCAAGACCCTGAAAAAGATTAATTAAAAAAATAAAACAAAAAATCATTTTAGTAAACCTCCATTAAACATTTAAACGTATTGAAGTGTATATCAACAACATCATTTACATCTTTTGCATAGCCTCCTGCCAACACAACAGAAACTGGAGAATTATTAGATTTTGTCCAATTGAAAACATGCCTGTCTCTAGCCTCTAGTCCTTTTTTGGTTAAAGACAATCCTCCAAGCTGATCTTTTCTATAAGGGTCTGCTCCTGCTAAAAACAAAACAAGATCGGGCTTGTTCTTCTCAGAAAGCCATTGAAGTGATTTTGACAATTTTGAAAGGTACTCATCATCCCCAGCCCCATCTTCAAGACCTACATCAAGGTCAGATTTTGGTTTCCATGAAGGGTAGTTGTTTTTCTGATGCATTGAGATCGTGGTAACCTCAGGAATGCTCTGAAAGCACACCGCTGTTCCATTCCCTTGATGAACATCGAGATCAATAACAGCAGCATTTTTGATAATCCTTTCTCTCCTTAGTTGATTTATTGAAATTGCAACATCATTAATGATGCAAAAACCCTCGCCATGATCTGGAAAAGAATGGTGCAGGCCTCCACCAATATTGAACCCCCAACCTTGCTCTAACGAATCTCTACATGACGAAAGAGTCCCCGCAACCGCCTTGCATTCATTCTCAAAAACATCTTCATCGCAACGAGCTTCAAATTCACCATATGAAGCTTCTGGATTTTTAAAATAAGAGTGTATTCTTGCTAAAAAGCTCGAATCATGTGTCGATTCAACAGCTCCTGCAGGCAATGCTTGGGGCTCTTTAAAATCAACTTTGTATTTGGAGGAAACCCTGTTTTTTAGGAGTTGCATTTTTTGCATTGGAAAAACATGCCCTTCCCAGTATCTCTTTGGTCTTTCGAAATAACGAACTTTCTTCACTAGGCAATTTTATGCCTTGAAAGACCTTATGTTTCTCCGTGTCTGAATATCCTCCCTTCAAGCCAGAACAAAATATCTTCCGCAATGTTTGTAGCATGGTCTGCAGCTCTTTCAAATCGTCTAGATATTGAAACAAGCGCAACTAAGGATTCGAAATCGTCATCATTGATTTTTGATAATTCCTTGATTAAAGATTTGTTTAGATCATCCACCTTGTCGTCAGCATCCCTAACCTGTTGAGCAAGGCTGGCATCTCCTTTTTCCAAAGCTTCTACTGCGTCTTTAATCATCTGAATTGAAGAAGCCCCTAGCTGAGACAACGGGTCTTTGATGCTTTGTATTAAGTTTGCATCAATGTCCTTGCCCCTCTGGGCAATTTTGATTGCATAATCGCCAATCCTCTCTAGGTCATTTGTTATTTTCAGCATTGCTGCAAGAATTCTCAAATCATCTGCAACAGGTTGATGAACAGCAATTGTTCCAAGTATTGATTCTTCTATTTCAACCTCTAAAGCGTCAATCCCATTTTCCCTTTTTTTCATTTCGTCATATTTGTTATCATCTGAATTCAAAATTGCATTCATTGCATCATCCATTGAATCGCAAACATCTTGAGCCATTGCTAAAGTTTTTCCTTTAATTTTGTCTATTAGCTTAGTTAATCTTCTTGTCATTATTTACTCCTATCCATACCGACCTGTAATAAAGTCTCTGGTTCTTTTTTCTTGCGGATTTTGAAAAAAATCCTTTGTTGAGGCTGCTTCAACAATTTTTCCTAAATGAAACAAAACAGACTGGTCAGAAATTCTTCCCGCCTGTTGTAGGTTATGTGTCACTATTACAACAGTATATTCTTTCCTCAGCTCCCTTATGAGGTCTTCCACCCTGTCTGTATCGCTTGGATCTAATGCGGAACAAGGTTCGTCCATAAGTAGTATTTTGGGTTTTGTTGGGAGGCATCTTGCAATGCATAATCTTTGCTGTTGCTCTAATGAAAGGCTGGTTCCGAGTTTTGAAAGATTGCCCCCAAGGTCTTCAAGCAAACCTACTGCTTTTAGTGCCTTGTTAACCTCTTTTTTGATAATTGCATCATCAGGAACAATTGGATTTGTTTTCAACCCAAAAGCAACGTTTTCAAAAACAGAAAGAGGGAATGGGTTGGGTCTTTGAAAAACCATCCCAACAGACCTCCTAAGGCCAACCACATCGTCAGCCCTGTATTGATAAATATCTATTCCGTCAATAGAAATGGAACCCTTGGTTGTGACTGTGTTGATTTGATCGTTCAGCCTGTTGATACAACGGACAAAGGTACTTTTTCCACATCCAGAAGGCCCCACAACAGCAGTAACTTTGTTTTCTGGTATGTCAAGATCTATGTCTATCAAGGCTTGAAAATCACCATACCACAAGTTAAATTTTTCAGACTTTATTAATGTTTTTGTCATTATCCAAATTTACCCTCGATATATTCTTTTGTTCTTTTGTCTGAGGGGTTTGTAAACAGCGTGTTGGTTTCAGACAGTTCAACAAGTTCCCCTTCCAGCATGAAAGCTGTCCGGTCTGCAACGCGTGCAGCCTGGTGAGGGTTGTTTGTAACCAGGACGATGGTCATTTCTTTTTTCAACTCCCCTAATGTATCTTCTATTCTGGCTGTTGAAATTGGATCAAGTCCGGAACAAGGTTCATCTAACAGTAGAACTTTCGGCTTTAAAGCCAAGGCCCTTGCTATACAAAGTCTTTGTTGTTGTCCTCCTGAAAGCTTTAAAGCTGGTGAATCCAATCTATCACTAACCTCATCCCACAATCCTGCCTGTACAAGGCTTTCTTCGACTCTTTTTCTCAATTCTCTTTTTGGCTCTCCTGCCATTTTTGGCCCGTATTCAACATTCTCTTTAATACTCATAGGCAAAGCAACGGGAAGAGCAAATATCATGCCGACAGACCTTCTTAAATTATGGATATTTCGTGTTTTTAAAATATCAATATCTCCCATCAATACACTGCCTGAAATACTAGCTGAAGGTATTGTGTCGATCATTCTGTTTAAAATTGTAAGCAAGGTTGTCTTGCCAGAGGTAGTAGGACCAATTATCCCCAATATTTCATTTTTTTCAACCGATAAAGAAAGCTCCACTATAGCCTTCTTTCTTCCGTATGAAACTGAAAGATTTTCTATGTTGATCTCTTTTACCATATTCTATTTTTCCTAATTTTTGCTCTCATGAAGATTGCAATTCCATTCACGCCTAGAACCAAAAATAAAAGTGTTAAAGCAACCGCGTATCTCACGTCCAAACCTATGTTAGGAACCTGTGTTGAGATAGCAAAGAGATGCATGGGTAGTGCCATGACCTGGTCAAAAATACTTTGTGGCAATCTGGGCAAATAGAACGCTGCAACGGTAAACAGAATTGGTGCAGTTTCACCTCCAGCACGGCTAATTTCCAATATTATTCCAGTCAAGATACCTTGGATTGAATTCGGGAGAACAACATGCCTTGTTGTTTGCCATTTGCTAGCCCCCAATGCTAAACTTGCCTCTCTAAACCTGTCTGGAACAGCTTTCAATGCTTCTGCAGTTGACGTAACTATTACAGGTAAATTCATTAGAGCCAGGGTTAAAGTTCCTGCAAGAATACTTGCGCCAAACTTTAAAGCTATAACAAATACCCCTAATCCAAAAAGCCCGTAAACAACACTTGGGACACCTGCTAAATTTAAAATTGCCAATCTTATCCAATTGGCTGCGCGGCTTCTTGGGGAATACTCGACTAGATAAATGGCTGTTGCTATACCAAAAGGCACACTCCAAGCTACGGCCCCCACAACAAGAATCAACGTCCCGACTATGGCAGGGAAAACACCACCGTCCCTCAAGCCATTCGTGGGTTCGGTTGTTAAAAAATTCCAATCTATAACCGAAATGCCTTTAACAAATACAACCCCCAATATCAGCAAGACTGGGATGACCACAATAGCTGTTATTAAGCCCAACCCAAATGTGGCTCTTTTTTGTTGGTTGATTGGATTTTGTTTTCTAAAGCTCATGATTCTTCCGTATATTTTTTATTAATAAATCTATCTGCTGCAGTATTGATAAGCAATGTGATGATGAACAAAACAACACCAAGCCCAAAAAGGGCTTGGTAATGGTCGTCCCCCTTAACTGTTTCCCCCATTTCTGCAGCAATTGTTGCAGTAAGTGTCCGAACTGGCTCCATAATCCCTTTTGGAATCCTTGCAGAATTTCCGCTAATCATCAATACTGCCATGGTTTCACCAATAACCCTGCCTATGCCAAGCATTGACGCAGCAAGTATTCCTGGTTTTGCTGTTGGCAAAAGAACCCTTGTGATCATCTGCCATTTAGTGGCGCCAAGAGCCAAAGCTCCATCTCTCAATGTGTCTGGTACGCTCCTGAGAGCATCCTCAGTAAGGCTAACTATTGTTGGCATTGCCATCCAGGCAAGCATTATCGCTGCTGAAAAAGCTGTTAAGCCCGTTTTTAAATCAAAAGTTTCCTTAATGTATGGGGCAAGAATAATCATCCCCAAAAAACCAATGACAACACTTGGTATCGCTGCTAAAAACTCAACCATAACCTTTAAAAACTCTCGGAATTTCTGTGGCAACAATTCGCCTATAAAAATAGCTGCACAAATGCCTAAAGGAACCGCAATAACCGATGCTGTAAGCGTTACTGCCAAACTTCCTGCAAGCAAAACCCAAACACCGTAATCTGGCGGGTCACTAATTGGTCTCCAATATTTACCTGTCAAGGTAAAAATATCCTTAAAAAAAACACCCCCGCTTTCCTTTACTAGAAAGTAAAGAATGCAACCAATGAAAAAAATACAAAGCCAAGCTGCAAGGCGAATGCAGAACTCTGTTATTTTCTCAGACAGAGGCTGTTTGAAATCCTCTGCTTTATTCTTGTTTGGTTTTGTGTTTTTCAAGAAGTTCAAATCTTAATCCAGATAGACAAAAAAACTACTTTAGAGGAACGAAATCCTGTGCTGAAAGAACAGCTTGCCCATCATCACCCATGATCCAATCGATATAAGTTTTTGCTGCTTCAGAAAGGTTGTCTCTTGAAAACATGTGTAACGGTCTTGCAATTGGATATGATTTGTTCATCACGTTCTCAACAGTTGGTGCAACAAAAATGTCCCCATCAATAGATACGTTGATGGGTTTTTGAGCTGGCGACAAATACCCCATGCCATAGTACCCGATGGCTCCAGTGTTGTTTGCTGTTTCGTCAGCAAGAGCCTGGCTGCTTGGCATCAGCAATGCCTCTTCGCTAAATTCTGTTCCCTTCCCCAAGGAGCCTACAACATGCTCTTTGAAATAAACATGGGTCCCACTATTTACCTCTCGTGACAAAAGAACAATTTCTAAATCCTCGCCACCAACCTCTTCCCAGTTCGTTATTTTTGCAGTAAATATTTCGGCTATTTGCAAAATAGTCAACTCATTAACTGGGTTGTCAGGATGAACAACAACAGCAAGCCCGTCCCAGCCAACAATATACTCCTCTATTCCAAAACCGAGTTCATTTGCTTTTTTGATTTCTTTATCTTTAATAGCCCTTGAAGAGTTTGCAAGATCAGCAGTACCGTTCATCAACGCAGCGATCCCGACTCCCGAACCTCCTCCACCAACAGCAATGTAAGCATTGGGGTTTGTTTTGGTGTACTCTTCTGCCCACGCTTGGCCCAAGTTAACCATGGTGTCAGAGCCTGTAACCTGAATGCTCTGCTCTCCGCCTGAAGAATTTTGTCCAGTAACGTTTCCTTCTGAATCTTGAGGCCGTGCACAACCTGTTACTATCAAAACTAGCAATGTGAAGAAGCCTGTAAATTTCAATTTCATTTTCAAAAAAAATCCTCCTTTTTGATTTAAGTTTGAATCATAAGTAGTGTTTTTTGAAATTTTTTAAAAAGTTGTAAAAATTTTGTTTTAATTCTATGAATTAAGTATCTTGTAGCCGAAAGCCGGAATGGATTTGAGCATATTCTTTTTTTCTCCGAGTTTTTTACGCAATCGAACAACATGCTGGTCAATGGTTCGGGTTTCTACAGAAGAATCATAACCAAGTGCATTTTTCATCAAATCTTCTCTTGAAACGCCGTCCGGAGATTTTTCAACTAGGTGCATGAAAATCTCCCATTCACTCTTAGAGAGATGTACTTTTTCTTTAATTTTGATTTCCCTGCTGTTTGGATAAATTGTTATACCGTTGAAGGAAAAAGACCTTTTTTTCAATGGATGCCTTATAACATCCCCCTCTACCCAAAAAATGAGATCTTCGGCTATGTTCGTTGCATGGTCAGCCGTTCTTTCAAGTCTCCTACAAAGGTTAATAAGAGCAACCACTGAAACCATATCGCTTGCTTTTGACCTTAGCAGTGTTTTTATTATTGATTTGTTTAGATTGTCGACATAGTCGTCATCTTTTATGACCTGTTTTGCAATATCTAAATCCTCCAACTCAAATGCGTTGACAGCCCTTTCAAGCATCCCTACGGATGCTTTTGAGAGTTTTGAAAATTTAACCTCTATGTCTGCAAGGCTGCTTATCTTGATATCTGTCAGGTATTTAGCTATAGCCATAGCGTAATCACCAATCCTCTCTAAGTCATTGTTCATCTTCAAAAGTGCTGTCAGGTGTCTTGACTGCTTCTCCCCTAGCTTCACCTTGATGAGCTGCTGTATGTCTTTTTCAATTTCAATTTCCAAGGTATTGATTTCTGACTCTCTAGATCTTGCTTTTGCTAAAAAGATGTCTTTATTTAGGATGTTTCCCTTAAGCGCCTTGCGCATGGCAAAAACCACAAGCTTCCCGAGCCTTGTAACATTCAGCTGGATTATCGCAGATTTTTCTTCGACGCCCATTCATTGGGATTGTATGTTCTCCTGAGATGTGGTTATGTATCAAAGATATAAAAGTTTAGTTTCTCTACAGAGTTTAAAGTGTTTTCAATTGAATAAAAATCAACAAAAATAAAATTTGGCCTTTGGCCTGTTTCCCTCCAGCACCTTACTGCCCTCTCGTAAACAGTAGGGTTTGCTTTTTTTGCAAGCCTTCTTGATGCCAGTGGGTTTGTTAAAAAGTGATTAATGCTGTAAAGACTAAATTTCTTCTTCGTACCCCTCCCCCTCATGCAAGAAAAATCCTCTACTGATTTGTAAGAAAATGATGTATCCCACATGTACTCCCACCCATCATGGTACCAATCAGAAACGCCCCCACCCCTGCTTGTAAAAACAATCACCCTCTTGTTTGAGTCAATCATCTCAAAAATCTTTGGCCACTCTTCTCCTGGTGGTTGGTAATGTAAGTATCTAATGAGGCCAGCATCTTCAAAAGACCTTTTGACATCGTCCTTGTTGACATAGCTTTCAAAAAAAATTGAAACAACCTCTCGCGGATTCTGTTCGAGCCATCCTCTAAGAATCCCCAAGTCAACCGTTAGCTTTCTTTTGCCGAGCCAACAATACCCGTGGCAGAGATAAACCATCTCATTATGGTAGTGAATGTCCCAAGAAAGACCCCTGACCCCATCTTCAAGCTGGTCCAAAAGCCCTTTGTTTTGATTTGGAAAAATCCACCTGTCCTGACTAGATGACATTGCATTATGTGTAACAAGGTAGGAAATCTCGTTATACCTCTTCTCACAAAACTCCTCCTTCCCCAAGCAGGGCTGAAACAAAAAAGCGACCAATAAAAATACCATCTTTAAAGTCTCGTAATTTTAATAGTGAAACCAAAATCAATTTGTTTAAGGTATAAAATTTTCCATAATGAAAAAACTAAACGCACTTGTGAAAAAGGTCCAGAAGGATTTACAGCAATCGAATATTGATGGATGGTTTGTTGCGGATTTCCATGGTCACAATCCAATTGCACAAAGATTTTTAGATGAAAAAATATTCTTAAGCAGGAGGTGGGCGATATGGATTCCAAAAAATGGACAGCCTGTGATGGTTGTCAATGCTATTGAGTCAAAAAGTCTATCTTCCATAGAGATGCCTATTCTCACTTATAGAAACTTTGAAGAATGGTGCAGTGTTTTGAAGCAATGCGTTTCAAATAAACACATCTATGTTGAGTGGTTTGAAAATGGCGCAATCCCCTATCTCTCATATTTGGATGGGGGTCTTGTTGACTTGCTTAAATCAATTGGATGCAAGCTTGAAAGCAGTGGAAATATATCCCAAAGAAACCTCCTTTTATGGTCTGAAGAAACAATCTCTGCACATGTTGAAGCAGCCAACAGTCTAACGTCAATTGTTTTAGGGGTTTTTGAAAGAGTTTCAAAAACAAAACCTTTTGAAATTGACGAATCTATCGTTCAGGGCTGGCTTCTTGAAGGTTTTGAAAAAGAGGGGATGGTCATGGATCATCCTCCTGTCGTTGCTGTCAATGAACATGCTGGAGACCCGCATTATGCAACCCCTGAAAAAAAAGGGGGGAAGTTGGGAAAAGATTTTATCCTCCTTGTTGACCTATGGGGAACCAAAACTGCCGTAGGTCCTGCATATGCAGATATAACATGGATGGCCAAAAGAGGAAAAATTGATCCTATTGTTGACAAAGGTTTCTATACTGTTTTGGAAGCCAGAGACGCTGGTGTTAAAGCTATTGAAGAAGCATTTAAAAAAGGAAAAAGCATACTTGGTTATGAGGTAGATAAAGCAGTTCGGGATGTTGTTGAAAAATCTGGTTTTGGAGATGGTTTTATACACAGGACAGGACATAATCTTGGCCTCACAAGCGCACATGGAGATGCGGCTCAGCTGGACAATTACGAAGCAAAAGATATCAGACCCCTGACCCCAGGCTGGGCAGGAACAATTGAACCAGGAGTTTATTATTCTGAATGGGGGATAAGAAGTGAAATAAATCTTGTTCTAAACCCTCATCCCATAGTTACAACCAAGCGACAAAAAGACTGGTTTATAGTTTGATTTTTAATTTGGATTGTTATGATAAATCGTAGTGGGTTCAGAAAACATTTTCGACAATTTAAAACCGTTAAGAGATGAGTTAGGCCTTGGTAGGGATATGCTTGTTGAGGTTTGCAAAAAACTCAAAATCAACTTCATGGAACACACCATGGAAGACGGTGATGATAGCATTTCTATTGGTTTTTGGCCCAGGCAAACAGTTCCTGTAGTCCTGGGGGTTCATAAAGATGGAGAAGGTGCTGTTGTTTTTAAAGGAGAAGCTCAATGCCTGCCATTCCCCGAGGAAAAAAGAATTGCATTTTTAAAAGACTCCCTGTCTATTGCACACTCTAGTTTTTCCAACATCTCAGCTCCTGGAGACGGTTGGCTGTATTCGTGTGAAAACAAGCAAGCAAGTGAACTCACGTCGGAATGCATAATTGAAGCTATCCAGAGAATTACAACAACCTCTCTGTATCTTCAAAAAACGTTGTCTAAAAAATATTCCGTAACTCCTCCAAACATCAAAGAAGATCGTTGGGAATGACCTTTTTCCAACCTGAAAAATTTGACGAAAAATCATTGTATGGAAGACCTATGTTTATGGATCTTCGACCAAAATCAAGCCCAAAAGCTCCTTTAGGGACATCTTTAAGTTGTCAAAATTGGGATATCGAAGCAGCCTATCGAATGCTACAGAACAACCTAGATCCAAGAGTAGCTATTGATTGGGAGAAATTAATTGTGTATGGTGGATCAGGAAGAGCTGCTAGAAACTGGAAAGAATACTGGAGGATACTAGAAACTCTAAAAAGATTGAAGCCTGATGAAACACTTTGTGTCCAAAGTGGCAAGCCGGTATATGTCGGAAAAACACATGAGGATGCCCCAAGGGTCATTATTGCAAATAGCAACCTGGTGCCAAAATGGGCAAATGAAGAATGCTTTAATGAGCTTGATAGAAAAGGATTGTTTATGTATGGGCAAATGACAGCAGGGTCTTGGATATACATTGGCACACAAGGAATTCTGCAAGGAACGTACCAAACATTTGTTGCTCTTGCTGAAAAGGAATACGGCACCTCTGACCTTTCAAACAGATGGATTCTTACGGGCGGAGTTGGTGGAATGAGTGGTGCTCAACCACTTGCTGGATCAATGTCTGGTGCATGCATATTGTGTGTAGAGGTTTTGAAAGAAAGGATAAAAAAGAAAGTTGACCAGGGCTTTTGTGACAAGATGACAGACAGTCTTGAAGAAGCTTTAAGGTGGAAAGATGAAGCTGTACTTTCTGGAAAAGGGATGTCTATTGGACTTGTTGGGAATGTTGCAACAGTTGCCAAAGAGCTATTGAAAAGGGATGAAATTCCAGATATAGTTACAGATCAAACATCAGCCCACAACCTTTTAGCTTATTGGCCTGAGGGAGACATTAATGAACTTAATAGCCTGAGGACCTCCGATCCAAAAGAATACGCAAAACGAGCACAACAAACAATTGTGGAACATGTAGATGCGATTATTGGGATGAAAAATCGAGGCTCTATTGCTTTTGATTATGGTAACGCTCTTCGTGATCAGGCTTACATTGCTGGTCTAAAACAAGTTAAAACTAAAAGTGGAGAATATGTCTACCCTGGATTTTTGCCAGCATACATTAGACCCCTTTTCTCCAAAGGGATGGGGCCTTTCCGATGGGCTGCTGTTTCAGGGAATAAAGATGACATTAAAAAAACAGACAAAAGAATGTTGGATCTTTTCCCGGACGACCCCTTCCTTGCAAAGTGGATCAATCTGGCTCAAACAAAAGTTCCTTTTGAGGGAATGCCTACAAGGATATGTTGGCTGAAGTATGGGGATAGAGCAAAGGCTGGGCTAGCTATGAATGACATGGTCAAAAACAAAACCCTTGATGCCCCAATAGTTATCGGCAGGGATCATCTTGACACAGGATCTGTTGCAAGCCCAAGCAGAGAAACCGAGGCTATGCTTGATGGTTCAGATGCTGTTGCTGATTGGCCACTTTTGAATTTTGCGCTAAATACAGCATCTGGAGCATCTTGGGTTTCTTTCCATAGTGGTGGTGGTGTTGGAACTGGAATGTCAATGCATGCAGGGATGGTCGTTGTTGCTGATGGAACATCCTCAAAAGAAAAGAGGTTACAACGAGTCCTTACGAATGACCCTGGGATAGGAATTGCGAGACATGCTGATGCGGGTTATGAAGATGCAAAAGAAAATGCTGGAAACATGGGTATTGACCTTTGTGACTAGCTGAATATTTTTTTGTATTTTGTTCTCAGGTAATTCAAGAAAGGCTCTTCGCTAGGATGACTTCCTGTAACCTTTTCTATTAATTCTTCGGTTCTGTAAATCGACCCTCTTGAATGTATATTTTTTCTTGACCACTGTAAAGCCGGGGAACAATCGCCTTTTGCCATCTTGCTTTTCCAGTCAGGAACATCTTTTGAAAGCTGTTCTGCAAATTGGGCTGAATAAAGTCTCCCAAGAGCATAGGTTGGGAAATAACCAAACCCCCCCATTGACCAGTGAACGTCTTGTAAAACACCTAGTGTATTGTTGGGAGGAGTTGCTCCAATGAGTTCTTTCATTTTTTGATTCCATGCATCCGGCAAATCATCAACAGAAAGGTTGCCTCTGAATATATCCCTTTCTATTTCAAACCTTAAGACAACATGAAGTGGGTAGGTGACCTCGTCAGCCTCAACCCTGATTAAAGATCTTGAAACCTTGTTTGTTCTTCGCACAATTTGCGAATGTGTTACTGAATCTGCCCTTCCGGGAAAGTGTTGCTTGAAAAAAGGCAAAACATATTCCCAAAATTCTGGACTTTGTCCAACAATAGACTCCCAAAACAAAGATTGGCTTTCATGGATTCCCAAAGAAACAGATTCACTCAGTGGTGTCCCGTGTTCTTCTTCACCGGAAGGCAAGCCCTGTTCATACAGACCATGCCCCGCTTCATGCAAAGAACCTCCAAATGAATCGAAAGGATTTTCTAGGTTGTATCTTGTTGTCAACCTTACGTCTCCTGGACCAGCTCCAGAGCAAAACGGATGCACTGCAGTGTCTATCCTGCCTGCATCAAAATCGAAACCGATATGCTTGGCTCCCCATTCACAGAATTTTTTCTGTTCTGCTTTTGGGTAATGCCCCGCAACAGGGTCCTTCTCAATCTCCCCCTGCCAATCCAGAATCTCCTCAAGCAGGGGTGTTAATTTATTTTTTAAGTTCGTGAACAGTGTGTCAATTCCTTTTGCGTTCATCCCTGCTTGGAAGCTGTCCAAGAGGGCATCATAAGATTCAGTTTCATAGCCAAGGCATTCTGACCTTTCTTTTGAAAGTTCAATTAAGTGTTTTAGGTCATTTCTGAAAATTGAAAAATCATTTTTCTCTCTTGCAGATTTCCATGATTCATGTCCTTTTACAGATGCTAGAGCTTCTCTTTTTACCAAATCCGCAGGGATTTTCGTGACAATATCCCAATCTCTTTTCCACTCCCTCAAGCAAGCTTGCTCTTTTTCGCTCCAGTCCCCAGAAAGGGCTGCTTCCAAAGATTCCCCTATGGATGGATGTGTTGCATTTTTGTGCCTTTGTTGTGCAAGCCAAGACATCATTCTCCCCCTATTTTCTAGTCCTTTTGGAGGCATGTTGACCTCTTGGTCCCACCCTATAATCGCGCTCACATCACTGATAATATGTGAATCTGTTGATATTTCTTTTAATTTTAAGAAAGCTTCTTTTGGATTCATGGAACAAAAATTGTATAGTATAGAGTAGTTTTTTTGTGGTGTTTTTATGGATTATTTAATCAAGACAAATGGAGACCTGTGGAATGGTTGCGAAATCAAAAAAGGCCCTAATTGCATTCATGTAAAAAATGGCTTAATTAAAAATTTACTAAACGGTAAAAATGTTGAGCCCTTTTTGCAACAACAAGCTAATTTAGAAGTTGTGGACTGTGGAGAATCTTTTGTTGTTCCTGGTTTTATTGATGCACACACCCACCTTTTGCATGCTGGTGATCGAATCTTTGAAAGAGGGATGCGGGAAAAGGGGGCATCTTATCTTGAGATACTAACGGCCGGGGGGGGGATAAAGCATACGGTTGCCGAAACCAGAAGATCAACAACCAGAAAACTCAAATCCTTAATGGATGAAAGGTTTCAAAAAATGCAATCTACGGGGACAACGACCTTGGAGGTGAAAACAGGATATGGCCTTTCCCTTGAAGAAGAATTGCGTCATTTAAGAATCTATAGAGATTGGGCATCTGAAAGGAAGGCTCGTATCGTTACAACACTATTGATGGCTCATGCTTTTCCTGAAGGGAAAAACAAGGAAAGTTACTTGAAGGAGATAATTGCAACAGCAGAAATTGCAAAAAAAGAAAACCTTGCAAGTCGTTTTGACGTTTTTTTGGAGGATGGAGCCTTCTCTAAAAAACAAACTGA
>CAZDPU010000016.1:21845-24273 GCA_964507645.1 uncultured bacterium | reverse complement strand
TCAGCAGCATTGCTTGTTGTAAAAAAATGAGCTTGTTACGGAGGTTACACCGACGTTATATACGATTTAAGAGTTGATGATTCAAAAAACCCTTTCAAAGAATTGCAAAGACTCTTAGACCTTGGAAGACCCATTGCCTTAACGTTTGAAGCCTACAACCTGACATATGACGAAAATTTTGAAGAAGCCTTGAGAATATTTTTGAGTCTCGTTGAACTATACCCTGAAGATGCATCACACCCATACAATGCAGCCTGCTCATATGCACTCCAAGGTAATTCTGAAGAATCTATAAAAATGCTCAGGAAGGCAATCAGCATAGATGAATCAATAATAGGATGGATGAATTCAGATCCTGACCTAAAAAGCTTGAGGGAAATGGATAGTTTCAAAAATCTTTCCTTGATTAAAAAAAATGACTGGTTTTTTGGAAACAGATAGTTATGGATAAATTTCAAATGGAAAAAGCAATGCTTAAAAATATGATTGAAAAAACGGGAAAACCCTTTAAGGAATGGGTGGATATAGTTCAAGAAAAGAACTTCGAAAAAAACAAAGACATTGTGAACTTCTTAAAGCAAGAACATTCAGTAGGCCATTTCTATGCACACCTTATTGCAAAAAAGTCAAAATAATCAAGTTGGGGAATATGTTTTGAAATTTTTAATACCGCCAAGCGAAGGAAAATCAAAAGACAACACAACAAATACATTTTTTGAAAAAACAGATTTCAAGTACTCAAAAAAGGTTGATGAGATAGTCCAAAAACTCATAAACTTAAAATCCACAGATTTCAAAAGAACATATGGAACAAATCCTGAAAAATCAATCTTGATTCACAAACAGAACAAAAGGATAAAAAAAAGCCCATGCTCTCCTGCAATATTAAGATATACGGGAACAGTTTACTCAAATATAAACTGGCAATCTTTTAACAATCAGCAAAAAGAATTCTTTGATAAGCATTTTCTCATCTTCAGTGGCTTGTTTGGAGCTGTCTCCCCAATGACCCTCATTCCAAACTACAAATTGAAAATGAATGTTTTGCAACTCTATAAATTCTGGAATCCAGTTCTCACTGAAGAACTTGAAAAGGAAGATCTTGTAGTGGATCTGTTGCCACAAATCCACAAGAAAGCGTATACGCAATCAGAAAACTGCATAAACATCGACTTCTCGGTATTAAAAGATGGGAAGAAAGTCGCTGCAGGCCACAATGGAAAAATGGTCAAAGGACAATTCATACAATTTGTTTGCCGTAACATGATAAACAAATTTGAAGACATGGTTGAATTTGAGTTTGACGGTTTTAAATGGGATGGAAAGACATTTCTTAAAAACAAATAAATACTAGTTAATAGAAAAATCAAGATATGCGGCAAATGTTCCCAACCAATGCGAACCTGCATAAAACCCCGAGTCCAAACCCTTAAGCCCAGAAGATCGATGTTCTTTTGCAGAATCCATTATGGACTGAAATCGAGAATCCTCTTTTTTCATCTTCCGACCAATTTCATAAAGCATCCAAGATCGACTTAGATTCAGTCCATCAAGATGACATAAGCGACCATTTGACCTATCTGATGGTTGAACTGGATCAAAACAAAAACCTCTCCCCAGTGAAGGGATTGTCTTTTCAGTCCATGCCTGAAAATCACCAGGGTCAAGAATCCGACTCATCAACCATGCTGAACCAAGTGATGGAGAAAGGAAATCTTCTCCAGATGGTTCGAGATGAATTGCATAATCTGAATCATCGCCGAAAAAAACCCTTGCCTTCTTTTCTAAAAGATCCTTTATTTCAAGATTGTTTGAAATCGCCCAATCGTGAATCAATACCATTGAAAATGCTGTCTGGTTATGTGTACCTGTCCTGACTGGATATGTGAGTTTTGATAACCATGATTCAATCTGTTTAAGAGCAATCTCCTCAAGAGGCTTTAAACTGTCCGAAAAAGATTGTATTTCGAGATCTTTTGAAGCTTTAAGCTCATTTGAAAATGTTAACAACCAAGCCAACCCGTAAGGGCATTCAAATCCTGGATTTCTAGAAAGGTAAAGAACCTCACCTGAAATTTTTTCTGGAACAAGATTTCTCCTAAAAACATCTCGACAGGACTCAACAAAAGAATCATCCTTCAAAATAGAAATAGCTTTTGCTAATAGCCAATACCCATGTACCGATGAGTGCCAATCAAAACAACCAAAAAAAACAGGGTGTAACGATTTGGGAGATTTTATTTCCTGATGTTCTGAAAAAACATGACCCAGATAGTAAGGATATTCTCTTTCAATACCCTCAAATGCCAATCTTGCGTATTTCTCTAGATTCACAAGATGCGTATATTTGGTTTATCTTCCGCCCTGAGGTGGTCCGCCCTGAGGTGGTCCGCCCTGAGGTGGTCCGCCCTGAGGTGGTCCGCCCTGA
>CAZDPU010000016.1:0-21745 GCA_964507645.1 uncultured bacterium | reverse complement strand
GGTGGTCTTCCTTGTCCTCTTTCTAAATTACCGCCAGGAAACATCTGACGATTTTGTGTCATTTCCTCAATAACTGAATTAAATGCATTTACCTTCCCATAATTGAATCCTGCAAAAAAGAACACTGCAAGAAGTAAAACAAACATCCAAACTGGTAAAGCTATTTTTCCACCATCCATAACAACCTCCTCTTAAACTCTATACCTTAAGTGTACCGTGTATTTGATTATTCACCAGGAGCAACACTTGTCATATTGAAACCATCCACAACCATTGGTGGAACAAGCATTCTTACACCCCAATGAGAAACCAGTTCGGGCTTTCCAACAGCGACAATATTGTTTAAAACCCTCAAAGGGGAATCATTGAACCTAAAATTCTTAACTCTCGGACCAAGGTTTCCATTCTTAATGGACCTTAAGCCATCTCTTGTAAGACCAGTAATCAGCATTTGCATAGGATCAACATACCTGTTGTACCAAAATCTTGGAACAAAAAGTCCGTCTTCGACAGTCTTGATTAAACCATCCATATTCAAGCATTCTTTTTCGTGCTCAAAAATCATGTTCCAGCAAAATCCAGTGCTTTTCATATCCTGTTTTTTTGCCCAATAACGTGAACAAGTTAGTTGGTTCAAAAATCCATCCTTGATAAAAACCCTTTTCTTTAAAGGGTGTCCCTCATGATCGAAAGAGGGGGTTCTCAAATCCGGATGGCTTGGATCCATTGAAATATTTATGCCTGCAGAACAGATTCTTCCATCATCTTTTCTTTTGAAACCATTTTCAGAAAAAGCACTTCGCCCTTCATCAGCAGATCTCAAATCATTCTGTGCCAAAAGCCATGCAAGCAAAGACCCCACAGCTTCAGGAAGAAGCAAAACTCTAAATTTCTGAGGTTTCTTTTCATCTGCTTTTCCTGTACAGATGCTTGAGAAAAGAGTTTCAAAAACCTTTCTAGGTGAAAGGCTTGGAAGATTCCAGCATGACTCAGAAGCAACCCTGAAAGTTCCTCCTCCTGGATTCGTAAGCGTTCCACTAAAGCCACCCTTGCTTTCTTTGTAGAAAATATCTAAACCTTCTGAATTCATGATAATTTCAGAATTCCAACCTGAAGAAACCGTTCCAGCAAGTTTCATTTTCTTTCTTTCTGCCTCTAGTGCTGTAGGGGAGATTATTGATACTCTTTCTTCGGCACTCATATATGCAGTATCTGCGTCAAAATTATGCTTAATAGAATTTCCTGAGTTCGAAAGAGGGGGCATTGTTTCCTTATTTTCAGGACTGACGCTTGATATAAATTCTGCATTACTTATGCACTTTTTTATACCTTCTGGAGAAAAATCTGTTGTTGTTGAATATCCAGTCTTTTTGCCTCTCCATGATGTAACTGTTAAAGTTCTATAATCTCTTGAGAGGTTTTGAGTAACGCTATTGTTGGCAATTCTTGTCAAATTGAATAAAGAAGAACTGACATTGAAAGAAAGAAAATCTGAATTCGATAAATCAAGATATTTTTTTAATTCTTGCCTATTGTCAATTGGTTTGCTCAATTTGCATCTCCAACATCTATATTCCTGAATACACTCCAAGAGGCTCCGTGTGTCTGTTGTCCTTGTTGGCTTGGCTGTCCTTTTCCACAATTCCTAACACCTTGAGGCTCCCAATACTCTTTTGAAGATACGCCATCACAAGAATTCCAAAAATCTGTAGTTATGCCCCTGTAGGTAATATCAGAAAACATCCCACAAACTTTCCCATCCTTTATCTCCCAAAAGGCATCACCGCCAAATTGGAAATTGTACCTTTGCTGGTCAATGCTCCAAGACCCCCTACCCTGTATCAAGACTCCTCTTTTTACATCTTGAATCAAATCTTCTTTTGAAGGGGCGCTTTCTCCTGATGAAGGTTTTAACCAAACATTTGGGATTCTTAAAATAGGGATATTTGACCAAGAGTCTACATGAGAGCAACCTTTGCCAAGGCCATTTGAATTTTCTAAATAGCACGAATCCCTAGTACTTGCAAAACCCCTAAAAATGCCTTCTTCGATAATTGGAAATTCACTTGTTTTAACTCCATCATCATCCCAGCCAATAGTTGCTTGTCCATTTGGAAGAGTCCTGTCTCCTTGGACGTTGACCCATTCTGAACCATATTTAAGATTATCTATATCAGAAACCTTAAGAAAAGAAGTTCCTGCAAAATCAGCTTCCCAGCCACATGCTCTATCGAGCTCAGTAGCATGCCCAATTGTCTCATGAATTGTTAATGCTAGATGTGCAGGATCAAGAACTAAGTCAAATTTTCCTTGGGGCCCAGAAGGAGCCTTTGCTCTCTCAACAGATTCTGAACCAATACGAGCTGCATTTCCAGCCAAATCAGCATCTCTAATATTTTCAAAACCACAAGTCAAAGGAGCAACTTGATAATTCCTTGTCCTAACATTGCCATCATCTGACTTGCCCCAAGCCATCAAGTCAGGAGAAGTCCTTACAACTCTTTGAGTTATATCTGACCCTTCTGAAGACAAAAACCACTTCAACTCTTCCCCTGAAAAAATAGATGCAGTAGCCCTGAAACAACCTTCCTGCTTTAAAGCAATTCCTGTTGATTCAAGAAGAATATCCATTTTCTCCTCTCTTGAAACCTCGAAAGGGTCTTCCTTCACTCCAGACGACCAAGTTCCCACCTGTGCTTCCTGGCTTTCCCAATGCACATTTTCAACTCTCAATTGTGAAGATGCTTTTGCAATATCTATAGCTATATTCAATGTATTTAAGAGGTTTTTTTTGTCAAGAATAGCAGTGCTTGAAAAACCCCACCCTCCATTGAGCAAAACCCTTATACCAACCCCGAAACTCTCATCGTAGTCAACTGCCTCAACAAGATTATCTCGAACATTAATTGTCTCAGATCTATAAAAACCATACCTCAAATCAGAATAATCAACACCAAGCTTTTTTGATTCTTCAACAACATCCCTTAGAAGTAAATCAAGATTTTGTTTGTTGGGAAATAAAAAACTCATACCAGAAAATATTATTCTATTTCTTCATCCACAGGATTCCAAAGTTTGCCCATGAGAAGATAAATTTCGAGGTCATGAACTTTCAGTTCACCACGAACAAAGGGGTAAAAATCATTCACACCAAAATATGCTTCAGTTGATTCTGCAAAATATTCTTGATTATTGTTCAGGCCATAATGCCTTCTCTCGTTACCATCCCAATGAAGAACTTTTTCATAAGATCCTGAAGCTAAAGCATTTTCGTAAGCCTCACTTATCTCTTTGTTGCCATAACCTAAAAATTGATGATGATAAGCATGAGCCAACTCATGCAAAATCATAAAAGGCTGTTGTTTTGTCCACTCTAAAAAAGTTTCAGGACTACCTATTTGAATAGATTCTGCTTTATCAGGATTGAAATCATTTTCGAGAAGCCATAGCCTAGAAGGGTGATAACAAGCTCCAGGACATCCCGAATCACCATTATCAACCCATATAGGGGTTTCTTTTATTTTTTCATAAGAAGCCTCAGGGAGCATTCTCTTAACATCAAAAAGTTTTACTCTCAATAGATCTATTACATCTTGCTTTTTTGGGTGTGTTTCTAGATCGGGATGAAGGTATATCTTTCGATCTTCAATCTCTAAAATTGAATATTCGGCAGTCTTGATAAATGAACCTTCCCCCACAACGTCAGAAAAAAGGAAAGAAATTAAATATATGATTAAAAAAAATGGCTTAAATGTCATAAGGAAATCATAATTTGATTTTTTAAATATGAACTTAACAAGAAGAAATTTTATCAAATCAGGATTATTGGTTTCTGCCGGCATTTTAGGTTTAAAGCAATTCATTAACTTGAAAATCCAAAAATCTTTTTTTTATGGAATCTTGAAAAAAGACAAGAATGGCCTCTTGGACCTTCCTGAAGGTTTTTCTTACAAGATCATTTCAGAAGCTGGAAATATCATGAATGATGGATTCTTTATTCCGGGAGCAATGGATGGAATGGGATCTTTTTATGGAGGTGATGGAATTAGCATCCTGATAAGGAATCATGAAAATCTTCCTTCTGATTTTTCGAGAAGCCCTTTTGGTCAAAACAATTCGCTTTATTCAAAAATAGATCCAGAAAAACTTTATGACGAAGGTATTCCTGGAATGCCTTGTACAGGTGGAACAACAACAATTATCTATGATACAAAAAATCAAAAAATTCTTCAGGAGTCAATCAGCCTTATAGGAACCTTGAGAAATTGTGCTGGAGGTTTAACGCCATGGGGAACATGGGTAACATGTGAAGAAGTCTCTGTCAAAAAAGGCTATACCCTTCATGACCAAGATTCTGATGGTATTAAAAAAAACCATGGATACAATTTTGAGGTTCCAGCCTCTAAAGAAATAAAAATAATTACACCAAAACCCCTGAAAGCAATGGGGAGATTTAGACATGAAGCTATATCAGTTGATCCCAAAACAGGAATTGTGTATCAAACGGAGGATAGAAGTGAAGGTTTGATATACAGGTTCATTCCTGAAAAAAAACAAGACTTAAGTCATGGCAAACTACAAGCATTATGCATAAAAGGAGATGAGATTAACGATACGAGAAACTGGGAAGACACAAAGATGAAAATGCCAAAAAACAGACCAGTTGAAACATATTGGATTGATGTTGATGATCCAGAAAACCCTGAAGACAAAATGAGGTTTGAGATGCATGAAAAAGGAGCTGCAATATTTGCAAGGTCAGAAGGAATGTGGTATGGAAATAATGAAATCTACTTCGCTTGCACTGAAGGAGGTCCAAAAAAACTTGGACAAATTTTCAGATACAAGCCGGGCAAATACAAAGGATTAGAAAAAGAACAACCTGGAAAATTGGAATTATTTATTGAATCTACTGACAAAGAAATGCTTCAACATGCAGACAACATAACAATATCTCCAAAAGGACACATAATATGTTGTGAAGATGCAGGTGGAAATTCTTCGATAGTGGGAATAACTCAAGAAGGTGAGATTTATAAAATTGCAGACCTGAATGAAAATACTGAACTTGCTGGAAGTTGCTTTTCAGCTGACGGAACGACGCTTTTTGTTAATGCACAATGGACAGGAAAAACATTCGCCATAACTGGTCCCTGGTAAATGGATACCAGCGCTCCTCGGGAGGGATTTGAACCCCCGACCTAATGGTTAACAGCCATCCGCTCTACCACTGAGCTACCGAGGAACGCGGACTAGATTCTATTATCATTTATAGTCAAATGTCATATCTTTTCGATCATATTTTCTTCTAGGGGTTCTCCCTTTCAGCAATATGTCCTCCATCAAAATGACAATATCAGAATGAACTCCTAACAAATCATTACTCTCAGAAAAATCATTTTCCAAATCATAAAGTTCAGCTGTTCCATCTCTATGTTTTATATATTTCCAATTACCCATCCTTACGGCTTGTTTAAGGTTTCCTTCTCCTCCATATTCCCAATAAAGATACTCATGCTCTGGAGAATCTTTCCCAAATAAAGCTGGATACATGGAAAAACCGTCTATAGCAGAAGGCCAGGAAGTATCTACAATATCTGCAAGAGTTGGCAAGATGTCCCAGAAAGCCCAAATATGATCACTTTCAGAATTCTCTTCAACCATTCCAGGCCACCTTACAACCAAAGGAACCCTAACCCCTCCTTCGTAAAGATCCTGTTTCCCCCCTCTTAAACCTCCATTTCCATCAAAAAATTCCAAATCAGGACCATCAAAACCCTGACCCCCATTATCACTTGTGAAAAAAACAATTGTGTTATCGTCTATATTTAAATCCTTTAGAAGTTCCATTATTCTTCCAACATCTTTATCCATTCTTGAAACCATTCCAGCAAATGCTGCCCTTGGATAAGGTTGGCTCGCATAATGATGCCCTACATAAGGATTTGGTTCATCCCATTTTCCTAAATAATTATTCAAAGAATCTTCAGGGACCAAAAGTTCTGTATGTGGAATAGTGTATCCAACATATAGAAAAAAGGGATTTTCTGAATTTTTTTCAATAAAATCAAGAGCCTTGCCTGTAATTAAATCATGTGTGTATTGGGCCCTGTTACCATCCTCGTTCCCCTTTAAAAAAAACTTCTCCCCGTTATCCCAAAGATACTCATGATAATAAAAATGAGCATGAACTTGATGAAGATATCCAAAATATTCATCAAAACCCTGCTTGTCAGGAGTTCCCGAGGTGCCAAAATCACCTAAACCCCATTTTCCAAACATGCCCGTAGCATATCCTTTTGGCTTTAAAACCTCAGCTATAGTAATATCTTCATCAAGCAAAGGGATGCCTCCAGTATTTCCCCTAACAGAAGTATGCCCTGTGTGATATCCGGTCATAAGTGTGCTTCTAGCAGGACCACAAACAGTAGAGCCAGAATAAAACTGCGTGAACCTAAGGCCCTCTTCAGCAAGCGTATCTAGATTTGGAGTTTTTATTTTCTTCTGTCCATAAGATCCAAGATGACCAAAACCCAAGTCATCTGCCATAATGAAAACTATGTTTGGTTGATTGTTTTCGTTATTCAAAAAATCTTGGATTGGGTTAAGTAAATACAAAAAAAGAAAAATCATATTTCTATAATCCTCCCTTTTGGACCACAGTTCAAAATTCTTGTTTCACCTAAAACTGATTCTTGTTCCCAACACTCATGAATATGCCCACAAAAAACCCAGAGAGGTTTTTTTTCTTTTATGCAGTCAAGAATTGCCTTGCTTCCAAAATGATTTCCATCAACACCATCCACATGCCCTTTTGGGGGGCTGTGTACAATCAATATTGAATTCATCTCACATCCTTCAAGCATTTTAGACGCTTCGCTTTCATCAAGATCAAAGGACCAGTCCCAAGGAGTTTTTGGCACACCTGCACCCAGTCCCCAAAAATCAAAACCTTTAAAGTTTATGCCACTACCATGCAAAACTTTAATATTTGGAAAACACCCTGAAGCATCATTCAGCTCTTCTGCAGTTTCGTTATTTCCAGGAACCAAAATAAGAGGTTTTTTAATTCTTGACAAAACATCTACAGTAGCTTGTAAATTTTGATGCATTGCAGAAAAGTCACCTGCACCTAAAACAACATCAGAAAAACTTGACAGTTTAACCAACCCTTCTGCGGCAGAAAGATCTGTGTGAACATCGCTAAAAACCAACAACTTCATAAATCTATTTTATCAACGATATGTTTTGCAATCTCAAAAGAGGATGTTGCTGCAGGGCTTGGAGCATTTACGACATTCAACATGTTTCCATCATTCACAAAAACAAAATCATCACAAAGCTTCCCCTCTTTTGTTAGAGCCTGGGCTCTAATTCCAGATGAATGGTATCTGATTGATTCCAAAGGAAGAGATGGGCATATGAGCTTCGCTGATTTCCATATTGAATTTCTAGAAGAATTTTTTAACTCTTTTAAGCAGGTATTGAAATTTTTTCTAGAAAAATTCCAAAAACCAGGAAAGGAAAAAACATCTAAAGAATCCTTAAAATCAAAATCAAAATTACCATAACCTTCTTTGTGTAAGGATAAAAATGCATTTGGGCCAATCAAAACCTCACCATTTACCGTAGGGGTGAAATGAACACCTAAAAATGGAAACTTCAAATTTGGTACAGGATATAAATTTGCACCAACTTTCAAACCAGTTGTTTTCCAATAAACACCTTTGAAAGGAATTATTCTGATTTTCCTTTTGTGTAAACTCCTTAAAAAACTATCTGCATAAACCCCTGCACAATTAATAACATTTTTTGAAATGTATTTTTTGTTTTTTGTATAAATGTAAGAATGATCAATGTCACACTCAACCTTTTCAACACGACAGGAAAAAAAGAAGTCTGCTCCCAGCAACTGAGCCCTATCCTTTAAAGACTGAGCTATAGCTGAATAATCGGTTATGCAAACCTCTGGCAAATGAAGAGCTTCTACACAGTGTGCCAAGGGCTCAATCTCCCTACATTCAACTGTCCCAATAATTCTGTGTTTTAGATTTAAAATTTCTGCTCTCTTTTTTAAAAAATAAAGACTTTCTAGCTCATCTTGATTGCTTGCAATAACCATTTTGCCAATTTTTTTTAACGGCATCTGATTCTGTTTACAGTATTTTTTTAACCTAGCACCACCTTTGATGCAATATTCTGATTTTATTGATTCGGGATCATAGTAAATACCTGAATGTATTACCCCGCTATTTCTTCCAGTTTGATGTTTGGCTAAATGCTCTTCCTTTTCGAAAATTGCCAATCTTACCTTTTTGTCCCTTTCTAAAATCTCGTTAGCAACAGTAAGTCCTAATATTCCCCCTCCAATGATGACAATGTCATATTCCATTTTTACTATTCTAGATTTACAATCTTAAATAACTGTGAATAAAACTAATCCGGGTCTAGATGGAATACTTGTAACAGAGACAAGTTTGTCAAGAGTTGATGGCCTTAAGGGAGAGTTAGTTTATTCTGGCTATCAAGTTGGTGATTTAGCAAAAAACAAAACATTCGAAGATGTTGTTTGCCTTCTGCTGAATGGCAGCTTACCTTCTCCTGAAGAAAGAGAAGCGATGAGAGCCCAATTAGCTGTATCTAGGGTTCTTCCAAATCAAGTCATTTCAACACTCCACGCTTGTATTGAATCCGATCCAATGGCGGCATTAAGAACCGCTATTAGCATGGTTGGAGCATTGGATCCAGAATCTGAAGATGACTCTGCTGAAGCGAACCACAGAAAAGCTTTAAGGCTGATAGGACAAGTAACAACAGTTGTTGCAGCATTCAACGACATCAGGAATGGGAGAAACATATCCCCAAACAACCTTGATGACGATACTTCAACCCATTTCATGAGATCAATCAGAAATGGAGAGCCTAATGAGAATATGGTTAGGGTTTTTGATGCTTGCTTGACACTTCATGCAGATCATGGCTTCAATGCAAGCACCTTTACAGCAAGAGCAACAGCCTCTTCTATGTCTGACATGCATTCGGCAATAACCTCAGCAATAGGCAGCCTAAAAGGCCCTTGGCATGGAGGAGCCAACACACGCGTAATGGACATGCTCCTTTCAATAGGCGAAGAAGAAAATGTTGAAAGCTTCATTGAACAATGCTTTGAGAAAAAAGAAAGGATAATGGGTTTTGGCCACAGGGTCTATAAAGTTCTTGACCCTAGGGCAATTGTTTTAAGAGATATGCTTGAAAGCATGAGTGGACAAGGGGCTGATGAGAAATGGCTTCGAATGAGTGACAAAATGAGAAAGATACTCAAAGACAGAAAAGGACTCGAAGCAAATGTTGACTTTTATTCAGCAAGTCTCTATTACTCAATGGGGATAGAGTCTGATCTCTATACTCCTGTTTTTGCCATGGCAAGAATAGCTGGATGGTGCGCTCATGTCTTGGAGCAGAAAAAAGAAAACAGGATCATGAGACCAAAATCTGTTTACACCGGCCCTGAAGGTCTTTCGACTTAACAAAAAATAATGTCTAATCATTCAGGGCTTATTGAATGTGTTCCTAATTTTTCAGAAGGACGCGATGAAAAAAAAATCAATGAAATAACATCAGTCATAGAGTCTGTCGATGGCATTAGCCTAAAAGATGTTGACATGGGTTCCGATACAAATAGGACAGTTGTTACTTTTGTCGGGAATCCTGAACCTGTAAAAGAAGCAGCTTTCCTTGCCGTAAAAAAAGCAAGTGAAATCATAGACATGAGAAATCATTCAGGGGCACATCCAAGAATGGGAGCAACTGACGTTTGTCCATTTGTTCCTGTTGACAGAATATCAATGGAAGATTGTGTTGCTATTGCAAATGAAGTTGGAAAAAAAATTGGAGAAGAGTTAAAAATACCAATTTACCTTTATGAAGAAGCTGCAAAGTCAAAAGAAAGATCAAACCTTGCCAATGTAAGACAAGGGGAATATGAAGGGTTGAAAGACAGGCTTTCAAAACCTGTATGGAAACCTGACTACGGACCTTTTTGCTTCAATGAAAAATCAGGGTCAACAGCTGTTGGGGCCAGAGAATTCCTGATTGCTTGGAATATAAACCTAAACACAACAGATAGGAAATACGCAAATGACATTGCTTATGAATTGAGGGAAAGGGGAAGATGGAAAAGGGAGGGAAACACCAATCCCTTTTATTACAAAGGAAAAATCATCAATTTCCCTAAAAACGGAAAGCATCCTTCAGGGAATGATGACTATGTCGGAAAAAACTTTAAAGACTTATCGGACCATTACAAAAAAAGATATGGCAAAAATCTCGAAGAGAGATATAAAAATTTACAGATAAATAAAGAAAATCCATCGGGACCAGTTTTCAAAGATGGAAAATTTGATCATGTGAAAGCAATTGGATGGGTTATTGAAGAGTACAAGAGATCGCAAATCAGCATGAATCTGACAAATTACAAGATTAGCCCTCCTCATCTTATTTATGAAGCAGCCGTAGAAGAGGCAAGAAAGAGAGGAGTGATGGTAACAGGGTCTGAAATTGTCGGACTCATACCTTACAAAGCAATCAAAGAAGCCGGGATTTTCTATTTGAAAAAAATGAAAAAATCAACAGGTCTTCCATTTGGTGATATTGTTGAAACTGGAATACAGTCTTTGGGCTTGAGGGATGTTTCTCCTTTTGAGATTGATGAAAAAGTGTTAGGGTTACCAGTGATGGACGGTGAACTGGTAAATAAACAAACGTTTGATTTTGTAGATGAGGTATCAAGAGACACTCCTGCTCCAGGAGGAGGCTCTGTAGCAGCTCTTGCTGGATCTCTTGGAGCTGCATTGGGAACAATGGTTGCAAACCTCTCTGTAGGAAAATCGAAATTTGATAATCACTATGAGAAACTTTGTAAGATTTCTGAAACAGGACAAAAAATAAAAGACGCTCTTGTTAAAGCAGTTGATGAAGACACAAATGCATTTGACTCTGTAATAGAGGCAATGCGAATGCCAAAAGACACTGAAGAGGAAAAAGAAACCAGAAACAAAATGATGCAGGAAGGTTACAAAAAAGCAACCGACGTTCCACTTCAAACAGTTAAAAATTGCCTTGAAGCTTTAAAAGTATGTTTTGAAATATCAGAAATTATGGATGCGGGAATGGCAAGCGATGTCGGATCTGGTGCCCTAATGGCAAAAGCAGGAGCAGAATCTGCAGGCTTAAATGTAAAAATAAACCTGAAAGAGATAAAAGATGAGAAGTTCAAGAAAGACTTTAAGTCAAAACTTGATGAATATTTAGAAAAAAGCAATCAGCTTTGTGAAAAAACATTATCAAACGTAAATAAAAAAATCTAAAAAAATCATTTTTTACTCATCCCCAAAAGCCTCGTCAAAAACTCTATCACTGCTTGGAAAATCCAAAGACTTAACAAAAGAACATGCTTCCATTGCCCCATGCTCCCTATCCATTAAAGCATCTTCCCATTCAACCGACAATGGTCCCTTGTATCCAATATGGTTTAATGCACGAATTATTTCTTCAAAATCAACCTCACCCCTGCCAAGGCTCCTAAAATCCCAACCTCTTTGAGATTCTCCAAAATTTAAATGGCTTCCGAGGATGCCTGTTTTCCCATCAAGTTGTAAGGCAGCATCCTTCATGTGGCAATGATATATTCTGTCCTTGAATTCATATAAAAACCTTACAGGATCAACCATTTGCCAATGCAAATGACTTGGGTCAAAATTGAAACCAAAAGCAAACCTGTTGTCAATTGCACCTAATGCTCTTTTTGCAGTGATTATGTCAAAAGCTATTTCTGTAGGATGGACCTCTAATGCAAACTTCACGCCACACTCGTCAAAGACGTCCAAAATAGGGTTCCACATTTTTGCAAAATGTTTAAATCCATCTTCAATCATTTCGTCAGAAACAGGAGGAAAGCTGTAAATCATATGCCAAATCGAAGAACCTGTAAAACCATTCACAACATCAACACCAATATTCTTTGCGGCATGAGCGGTGTCCTTCATTTTCTGAACTGCCCACTCCCTCTTTCCTTCAGCGTCACCATGGAGACTTTCGGGAACAAACATGTCAGACCTTGAATCATTATTCAAGTCACAAACTAACTGTCCCGCTAAATGATTGCTGATTGACCAACAATCCAATCCATGCTTTGAGAGAATTTCTTTTCTGCTTTTTGCATAATCAATATCATTTGCAGCTTTTGTAACGTCAACATGGTCTCCCCAACAAGCTAATTCAAGCCCTTCATAACCCCAAGAAGATGCTTTTTCGGCAATTACTTCTAAAGTTAAATCTGCCCATTGCCCTGTAAAAAGTGTTACTGGTCTTGTCATTTTTCCTCCTAAATCTTCACCTGCTTATAACCACCCTTTTTTCTGAAGTAGTTAATAAGAACAAAATAGCAAAAAGCCATAAAGACAGGGGGTATTGAAGCAAGCCTTAAAGCACTGCTTTTAGCTTGAGTTGTAGATTGCGTAAGGGCTTTTTTCTTTTCTTGGAGCCTTGTAAATGATTCTGAATTATCATCAGCGTTAGATAAACTATCATCAAGCTCCTTCATGCTTTCCTGGTCCAATTGCTGATATTCTCCAAAAATACTGTTTTTGTTTTCTGCGAGAATAAACTCTTGATAATATTCAGGTTGATTTGTTTTTAGAGTTTTGTATATCTGTGTATCTTGCAGGTTCCCTAATAAAGGTGTTCCAATTATCCCTACACCAAGCATTCCAACTGCAGCAATAGCGTTAATAGTCAAAGCTCCTCCTTTCGGAAATTGCTCAGCAACCAAGCCTAAAGTACAAGGCCAAAAGAATGTTTGTCCAATCCCGTATATTGTTGCTGCACCCAAAATAAACCATGGACTAACAGAGCTTACTGATAAGGAATAAATTCCACAAGCAGCAAAAATAGAACTGAATGCCAGTATCTGCAAAGGCGAAAACCTTTTTGACAAATCTCCAATAGCCTTGAGCCGCAAAAGCATCATGAGTGTTGCTGTATATATCAAAACCCATATACTATCCAATCCAATCTTCCCCATTGCAGGACCCATAAGATCTTTAATCCAGGCATCAGTGCCTAGCTCTGTTGTAGCCAATGGAATCATCAACAATAATAAGAAAACAAACAATGGCTTTCCAGGAGCCCAAGAAACTACTTTTCCATACCAAGCAACAATTAAAGCAGTGACCAACCAGATTAACTGCGTTGTTGATAGTCCCATATACTCAATTGGAAAAAATTTGGTTCCAATCTCGAAAACAACAAGCCATGTAACTATCAATGCTCCCATCCATCCCATTTCTTTCAACATCGCAGTATGGGATATTCCTGCTTCAACCCTTTCGTGAACAGGGAATTTTGTATCTTTCAACCTAAGTCCATAGATGATTGCTGGGAATAACAAAACAATGACTTGCCATTGCCATGATAACCCTGTAGCTATAACCAAAAGAGCCAATAGTCCACCCAAAACTAAACCACCTGGCCATCCAGCATGGAGAATTGTCAACCATTTCGTTTTTGCTTTCTTGTAAACAGTTGCAATAGCAGGGTTTATAACAGCTTCAACAGTACCATTTCCCAAAGCTCCTATAAAAGAACCCCACCAAAGCCACCAGTAATCTTTTGCCATAACAAGTAACAAAACTTGCAAAGCATGACAAAAGAAAGCAAAAAACATTGCCTTCCTGTATCCCCATTTGTCAATAAAGAGTGAAAAAAGAACAATACTTATCGCAAATGGCCAAAGACCTGCTCCGAAGATTTCTCCTTTTTGAGTTTCACTAAGATTAAACATCTCCTGCCAAACATTGTCGAGAAGCATTATTCTTACAATGAATGAAAATGATGTGGCTATCAAAGCAATAAAGCATGTTTTAAATAATTTTTTTGAATCAATTGAACTTAAAGATTGTGTTTTGGGCATAATCACCTCCAAATCTAACTTTGATATAGTGTAATTTAAAAACAAAGAAAGGAATAATTTTTTAGAATAATTTTTATATGAAGAATTTATCGGATTACATCAAAAACTTAGAACAAAAAAAAGACCTTGTCAAGATAAAACAAGAAATAGATCCGAAAATTGAAATAACTGTAATTGGAGAACATTTCACAAGGAACAATAAAGAAGCAATTCTTTTTGAAAACATAAAAGGTAGTAAATTCCCTTTAGCAGTCAATCTTTTTGGGAGTAAGAAAAGAGTCTCAAGCGCTTTTGGAGTTAGTCATATCGATGAGCATGCAGAGAGAATAGAAGGCTTTATAAAACCTCCGAAGGTTTCAAGCATTATGGACGCTGTAACGATGCTTCCAAAATTTGCTGAAATACGTAAATTTATACCAAAGACTGTCAAAAAAGCACCTTGTCAAGAAATTGTTTTGAAGGGCGAATCTGCAAATCTAGACATCTTGCCAATTCCAACCTTATGGCCTAAAGATGCTGGTCCATACATATGCTTTGGATCAACAATCACAAATGACCCTGAAACAGGAGCAAGGAATGTTGGACTTTATAGATTGCAAAAACACGATAAAAAAACCTTGGGGATGCACTGGCAATTACATAAAGATGGTAAAAGGCATGAAGTAAAGGCAAAAAAGAAAAATGAAAAAATACCTGTTGCAATTGCAATTGGAGGAGATCCAGCAACAATGTATTCTGGAAGCGCACCTCTTCCACCTGGAATTGACGAATTCCTTTTAGCAGGATTTCTTAATAAAAGACCGGTTGAAGTCGTCAAATGTATCAATTCGGATATCAAGGTTCCCGCACAAGCTGAGTTCATACTTGAAGGATGGGTTGATCCAAATGAAACAAAAGAAGAAGGCCCTTTTGGGGACCACACTGGGTTCTATAGTCATCCTGGACCATATCCTGTTTTCCACTTGGAGCTAATAACACACAGAAAGAAAGCGATTTTTCCACACATCATCGTTGGAAAACCATTACAAGAAGATTGGTTCTTGGGTTGGGCAACAGAAAGGATATTCCTTCCATTAGTTAAACTGTTTTGCCCCGAAATCAAAGATATGCATTTTCCGCCAGAAGGTGTTTTTCACAACATGCTATTAGTAAGCATAAAAAAGAATTACCCTGGACAAGCTAGAAAAGTAATTCATGCAATATGGGGTATTGGTTTATTAAGCCTTACTAAATTTGTTGTAGTAGTTGATGATGATGTTGATGTTCAGAACATAAGTGAAACAACATTTCATGCCTTGTCAAACATAGATCCAAAAAGAGATATCGTTTTGGATAGTGGTCCAGTAGATGTTCTTGATCATGCAAGCCCTGTTGAAGGCTATGGATCGAAAATTGGATTTGATGGCACTAGAAAAATCAAAGGAGAATCCTTGATAAGAGAATGGCCGGAACAAGTTGACATAGATCAACAAAAGATTGATGAAATTCTTAAAAAAATCAAAAATAATTAATGAGTATTACCTCATCAATGCTTCGACTTGTTAAATTTGAACACACCATTTTTGCTCTCCCTTTTGCTTTCGTCGGTGTTATTGCTGGACTGAGAAGCTTTCCAGATTCGAAAACAAGTTTACTGATTTTGGGTGCAATGATTGGAGCACGAACTGCGGCAATGGGACTGAACAGGATCATAGATCTTCCTTATGACAAAAAAAATCCAAGAACAAAAAAATGGGAACTTGTGACAGGGGAGATTAAAGAAAAACCAGTTTGGATACTCATTTTTTTTAGCCTGATTATCTTAGGTTACTGTACAAAAGAATTAAGCCATCTTGCATGGCAATTGTCACCAATAGCAATCCTGCTTTTGTCAATTTATCCTTTTACGAAAAGATGGGGTATCTTTTGCCATCTATGGCTTGGCTTAACTTTGTCATGTGCTCCAGCTGGAGGATTTATTGCAGTTACCAATGGGTGGGGAGACAATCTTTATATGATCTGCCTTGCAGTTACATTTTGGGTTGCAGGCTTTGACATACTTTATTCAATGCAAGATACGTCATTCGATAAAAAAGAAGGACTTTATTCGATTCCTTCTGTATACGGAAAAGAAAAAGCATTCCTAATTTCAAGAATTTTTCACTTTTTTGCAGCTATATTTTTTTTCCTTTTCGGAAAAGCTTTTGATTGGAGTCAAAGCTGGACCATTGGGTGTTGTCTCATGACCATCCTTCTAGTTTGGCAACATTCAATAATCAGTCCAAAAAATCTCAAGAAAATCAATGCTTCATTTTTTTCAGCAAATGGCTGGATAAGCGTCCTGTTGCTAATTGCAGCCTCATTAACAATATGAAAAAAAATAAATTTTTCCTTTTTTTGCTACTGGTTGCATCAAAAACAATAAATACCCCCACCTTGAAAGAAAGTGTGAAAATCGATGGGATCATTGAAGAGGAAGTTTGGAAAAAAGCAACAATTGTTGAAGATTGGACTCAACAACAACCAGAAGAAGGCCAAAAGGGAACATTGGAGGCTAGGTTTTTTATTTGGAGAGATGAAAAAAATCTATATATCGGATATGAGGCAAAAACAGACAAGGTAATAAACCATTACAAGAAGAGAGACCAAACGCTTTACAACGATGACAAAATAGAGATTGTTCTTGACCCTTATCTTTCAAAAAGGAATGGTTATTATTTTGGCATTAATGCCAATGGCAGTAGGGTTGACGGAACAATAACAAATGAATCGCGTCAAGACCAAGACTGGGATGGGTATTGGGAAGGGATGGGAACATTGACAAAAGATGGCTGGAGTGCTGAAATAAAAATCCCATTCTCAACACTTGCTTACAACAAAGACAATAATGCTTGGGGAATAAATTTCAGATACTGGAATACAGAGAATAGAGAATCTGGATATTGGACCGGATGGGAAAAAAGCAATAGCCTCAATACTTTATCAAAAGCAGGAGAGATGACGGGGATGGGAAACCTTCCAAACTCAAACCCTTGGATACTCAAGCCATTCGTGCTTGGGAAAGTGCTCGAAGAAACAAAAACTGAATATGATTTTGATGCTGGAGTTGACATTGCAGGAACACCATGGAAAGGATGGAGGATTGCATCAGTTTTAAATGCTGACTTTGGTGAAGCAGAAGCAGACATACAGCAAAGCAACATAACCAGATATTCTCTATTTTTTCCAGAAAAAAGAGATTTCTTCCTGGAGAATTCAGGACTTTTTTCTTTTGGAAGCAGAAGTTCCGCTCTCCCTTTTCATAGCAGAAATATTGGCCTTGACGAAAATGGCAACCAACTTCCACTTCGTCTTGGCTCCAAGATAACAGGAAAATTCAATATAAACGAAATTGGCTTTCTCACAGCATGGGTTGAAAATTCCATTGATGAATACTACACAATCTTCAGATCAAAACATCAAATTACAAAAAATACAACAGTTGGATTCATATCCTCAAACGAGAATTCTGAATCATCAAATCTAACAAATGGAATTGACGTTTCATGGAAGTCAACCAACAAGAATGGCACAAGATTAAATGCTGACATATGGTCGCAATTCTCACTAGATGACAACAAGGATGGAGAAGCTCATTACTTTAAACTAGAAAGTTTTGGCAACCCCTTTTCAGCATCTGCAGAATATATGATTTTCGAAAAAGATTTTGACCCAGGTTTAGGTTATTACAGATACTCATCACTGGATGAAGAAATAAAGGTTAAAAAAATCGAAATCGAACATTCAAAATACTTGTCTAAATGTATTAATTTCTGGAAAAAAGAATGTGAAAAAAAATACCAAATACAAGAAATCTCGAATGAAGTTAGCTTCAATGAAATTTCAAATGGAGAAAATCAACTAATAGAAAATTCTTTGACAATAGAACCATTTGGACTCTCGATGAAGAATGGATGGAACCTAAGTCCTTCAATCACGATGTACAAATCAATCTTAGATCAAGATTTTGAACCCTGGTCGCTTCCTGGAACAATAATTCCAGCAGGAGAATATGACTATGTAGATTATGGGTTTCGCTACTTTGGTTCAGCCTATGATTACAAATGGGTTTGGGGAGGAGGCTTGAATTCTGGAGACTGGTATGATGGGAAAAAAACAAGCCTAGATGGATGGCTTAATTACAAGATTACAAATGATTTTTCTTTCAGCCCAGGATGGAGTTTTGATAATGTGGAAAGGGGAAGCTCTTCAGGAAGCTCTGAAATATATTCGTTTGATTTCAATTACACACCAACATCATCTCATCTCTATAAGATAGAGATTCAGAAAAACAATACCTCAGATGCTGTCAATACGTACTTTAGATTTGAACTTCATCCAAAAGATGGAGAGGCAACTTATCTCGTCATCAATAGCAACAATGAAGAAAATGGGGATTCTTGGAAAATAATTCTTAAAAAGGAGTGGTTATATTAATGAAAAAAAAATACTTACTAAGCTTGATACTATTGTCATTTTTCAACGGAACAAAACCTTTTGAAAAAATCGGTTCATTTGACTTGCAGACAGAGAACGGGGTTTTTTCATATGACGAAGAAAATCCAGAAATAACTGTTTTCTTGAGGTTTTTAGAGGGAGATGCCTACACTGAAGATCTGTGGAGCTCAAATTTTCAAGAGATGGTTAATCAGATGCCAGAAACAAACATCATATTTGTATCTTCCGAAGATGGCTACCTAAGCAAAATAAAACAACAAGCTGCAGGGGTTCCATGGAAAGAAAAAATCTTCTTTATAAACAGCGAAAAAATGCCTATAGGTGGAGAGGTTGAAGAAATACTTGAAACCTGGAAAAATGATTGGAATGCTGACAAGGCTGGATTCCTGATTGATGGTGATGGTTTTTTAAGACAGTTTGGATTGCTAAGGCCTCCAGGAAAAAGTGAAACTCCTATACTTGATGCCGTTGAAAAAGAAGTTGAATATCTTTACTGGGAAAAGAATCTCCAAGAAAAAATGAAAGAAAACTTGTCAAAAAAAGAGATCGTCCTTTTGGACAATTTTGAGCTTTCGGGTGGATGGGGAGCAAATGCAGAATTTGAAGCTGAATTCCCAAAAACCGAAGAATTAATGAAATACAACAATATGGAAATATATTTTGAAATGAATTGTCCTGAAAAAAATGACAAGAACTGTTATGAGTGGGACATGATAGCAAATTTACACCTTTGTGAAGATGACAAATGCAATGTATTGATTTCTAGATGGATTACAGCATATCATCGAAGAGGAGTTTGGCTCACGGACATCACTCCATTCTTGGCTTTCTTGACAGATGGTGGTGTTAAAAATTTCAAAATAAATGTCCCTACAGGAAATTCTTCCTACATAATGGATATGAAAATCTACCTTTCTGAAAAAAACAACAACCTTAGACCTGTAAAAGCCTACAAAATGTGGGAAGGAGGGGCTTTTAATCTTGACTACAATCCATCAAAAAAACCCTACCTATTAAAAAATCCCGAATCTCAAAAATACACAATAAGTGGAATCATGTCGGGGCACGGATGGGGAAGAGACATTGCAAATTGTGCAGAATTCTGCAACCACACACATCATTTCTTTGTAAATGACAAACCTACGGAAATCTTAAGTGACCCAAAGGCTGGAAGCGGGAGTGGATGTTATGACCTTCCAAACAAGGGGGTTGTCCCAAATCAATTTGGAACATGGCCTTACGGAAGAGCCTATTGGTGCCCTGGGTGGGACTTACCACCATTCAATATAGAAGTCGAAAACCTCTCTCAAAAAGAAAATGTAATCACCTATAGGGCTCTTTACGAAAACAAACCGTACAGCCCAGAAGTAAATCCTGATGCAAACTCTTCTGGATTTAATGCAGAAATCAACATGCAGAGTTGGCTCATATCGTGGGAAAATCCCAGCCACTACCTCCTTAAGAAAAATTTTGGGAATTGGAAAAATTCAGAAGAATTTACGACATTAGAAGATGAGTAGATTCAACATACTTAAACCACCATCTTTTAATGCAAAAAAAGACCTGCCAGACATACTTAAATTTATAGGTCTTGAAGGATTGGTATTCATAATATTTTTATTTGGAGCCATTGCTTATGATACCTTTGCAGAACCAGGGTATTTTATGGATTGGGAGATTTTGGAAATAGGAAATAGCATCCCTGAATTTGAGGGTTCATCAACATCCGGAACCATAAGTTCAGAAGATCTAAAAGGAGATTGGAGCGTTCTTTACTTCTTCCCGAAATCCTTCACTCCTGGATGCACAACCCAATCATGCAGTTTAAGAGATGGTTACTCGAAATTTGATCAAAAAAACATCAACATAATAGGAATCAGCACAGATAGCCTTAAGACACAAAAAAAATTCAAGAAAGAAAAGGAGTTGCCTTTTGAGCTAATTGCTGACTCTGACAAAAAAATTAGTCAAAAATTTGGAGTTTTAGGTGATTTGGGTTTTGCATCAAGAGTAACTTTTATAGTCAATCCCGAAGGGGAAATTGCATATGTTTTTACAAAAGTAAGAGTTGGAATACATGACCAAGAAGTTATGGAGAAAATAAACATCCTGTCTTCATTGAGAAAAGAGTAAAATTCTCAAGTGAAAAATTTACCTGTAATAATTGGAATCACTGGCGCTTCTGGAGCTATGTATGCTGATACCCTCATAAAAGAACTTGTAAAAAGGGACATTCCTGTTGAAATTGTTGCGAGCAAGTGGGGAAAATACCTGCTGAGTCACGAGTTGGATTTTAAATTCGGCAAAAATGCTCAAAACTTTATTGAAAACAGATACGGGAAACATGTGAAATGGACTGACCTCACATGGCATCCTGGAATGGACATGTCTGCAACAATAGCAAGCGGAACCTACAAAACAAGAGGAATGGTTGTGGTTCCTATGTCAATGGGTACACTTGGGCATATAGCAAATGGTGTAACATCTAATCTTCTTCACAGGGCTGCAGATGTAACCCTGAAAGAAAACAGACCTTTGATTTTAGTCCCAAGAGAAACCCCCCTTTCACAAATCCATCTTCATAATTTGTTAAAAATATCCAAAGCAGGAGCAATAATAGTTGATGCAAATCCAACCTTTTATCAAGGTGCTGAAAAAATGCAAGATTTAATAGATAGCGTTGTTGCTAGAATTTTGAGTTCATTAAATATTGACAACAACCTTGTCCCTGAATGGGGCATCCCAAAAGAATTTCAAGATGCCTGAAACAGGCGATATACTGTTAAAAAACCACCCCGATTATTGGGCTTGGAAAAAAATAAAATCAGGAGAAAGGATAAATTATGAGGAAGGGGTAAAACTCATGCAGGAAGGAGATTTAACTGCACTTGGGATTATGGCTGATTACATCCGAAGAAAAAAATGGGGAAATAAATCCTTTTATGGAAATACCTCAAATATCAACCATACAAATGAATGTATCCTTGACTGTGGTTTGTGTGCCTTCAAAAGACCCTTTAATCCAAAAAAGATGCATGAAGAAGCCTATGTAGTTGATAAAAAAGAATTAGAAAAGAGAATTGATTGGGCAGTGAAAAACGGAATTTGGGAAATCCATATCGTTGGAGGAATAACCCCTAGGTTGAAACTTGATTATTACAAAGATTTCTTACAAACGATCAAAAAGAAAGCACCGCATATGTTCATACAGGGTTTTACAGCAATTGAAATCAGATATATAGCAAAATTATGCAAAATAAGTGCTGAAGAATTATTAATTAAGTTTAAAAAATGGGGCCT
>CAZDPU010000015.1:0-27976 GCA_964507645.1 uncultured bacterium | reverse complement strand
TTCCAAGATGACTCAAATCTAAATAAACAAAATCCTTTCCGTCTATCCCTCTTCCGGCTTTGATTTCTTCATAGATTGATCTACTAACTATATCCCTAGGCGCCAAATCTTTTATCGAGGGAGCATACCTCTCCATAAACCTTTCACCGTCTGAATTTATCAATATCCCACCTTCTCCTCTAGCGCCTTCAGTTATCAATATTCCCAAAGGATGCAATCCGGTAGGATGAAATTGAACAAACTCCATGTCTTGGAGAGGGATGCCTTTCTGATAACATATTGCCATTCCGTCCCCAGTCAATGAAAGTGCATTGCTTGTCACTTTAAAACATCTACCATATCCTCCTGTTGCGAGAATCACAGACTTACTATGAAAGATATGCCTTTCGCCAGTTGAAAGCTTAACAGCAACAACCCCATAACAAGAATTTTCTTTTGTAATTATTTCCACTACCTGAAACTCGTCAAAAAAATTAGTATCTCTTCTCAATGCCTGTTGATAGAGCGTATGAAGAATCATATGCCCAGTCCTGTCTGCAGAATGGCAGGCTCTTCTTACTGGAGATTCTCCCCAGTGTTTTGTGTGCCCTCCAAAAGGTCTTTGAGAAATTTTCCCATTTTCCAATCTTGAAAAAGGCAAACCCTTTCTTTCTAAATCAAAAATAGCATCAGGTGCATCATTACACATCTGAACAATTGCATCTTGGTCTCCAAGGTAATCACTTCCTTTTACAGTGTCATAAGCATGCCAAAGAGGATTGTCTTCTTCGATGTTTCCAAGAGCAGCAGAAATTCCACCCTGAGCTGCACCTGTGTGGCTTCTAAATGGAAATAATTTTGACAAAACAGCCACTTTTAAACCCTTTGGAATCGCTGCAACTGCAGAAAGACCAGCCCCACCTGCACCAATAACAATAACGTCATACTGATGTTTATTCATTTTCAACCTCAATAACAGGAATCGAAGATTCATTTGTCTGAGATTCTGAAGGTGAAAATGTCAAGATAACCCATGAACCCAAAACAACAGTAACAAGAGCTATGGATCTGATAGAAAAAATCCAGTATTTTTCATATTTTCTAATTTTTTTAAAATCATACAAAATGGATTCAATTCCATTAGTTCCATGAATCATTCCGAGGATAAGCATCAATGCATCCATAATTCTCCATATTGGCTTGTTCCATTTCTCCGCAACAGAGTCAAAATCTAAATTTTCAACACCAAGAATAAAATGAACATCGATAAAGTGTATAAAAATAAGGATTATCAAAAAAGACCCAGAAATCCTCTGGAACCACCATGCAAAAGTTCCCGGTACCTTCTTGTAACTCATTAAGCTACACCCTCGAACAAAGGTTTAAGCAACAAATAAGCTCCAGGGATTAAAAGTATTATTGTAAGAAAAACAATAATCCAAAATAAAAATTTAGCAAAATGATTTGTTCTTATTCCTGAAAAATCAATAATTATTATCCTTAATCCATTTAAGCCATGCCACAATAAAGCACCCATTAAACCAACTTCAGCGACCCTGAAAAAGGGGGTATTAAACAAAGCAACGTGATGATTCCATTCTTCGGGACCAATTTTCAAATAGATTGCACCCATGACATGAATAATCAAGAAAACAAAAATTCCAATACCAGTCAACCTGTGAAGCAACCAAGAAAGCATTCCTTCTTTTATTGAGTATTTCATTTTTCAATTTCTCCAATGGCTTTTTCAAGCATTAAATCACCTATCCTATCCCTAATATCAGACCTTAAGATAGATATTTCATTTTGAAGTTCTTCTATCTGGTTCAAAAGAGTTACAACGCTTTCGTCAACAGAGGTTTCAATTTTTAAATCCGGAATAATTCCATTTCCATTGACCTGATTCCCATTTGGGGTCAAGTAGACAGCTGTAGTGATTATTATGGAACCTCCACTCTCAAGGGTTTCCCCATGCTGGACCAAACCCTTTCCAAATGTTGTATTCCCGATAATCAACCCTCTCTCATGATCTTGAATTGCTCCTGCAAATATTTCACTAGCAGAAGCGCTGTATTCATCAACAATAACAACAAGATTTAAATCTTCAGCAATATCTCCAGTTTTAGCAGAAAAGACCTTCTCTTCATCTCTGAATTTAATCTTGACTATAACACCCTCTTCCAAGAACATATCCACTATCTCCAAGCAGGAATAAAGTTCTCCTCCAGGGTTTCCTCTAAGGTCTAATATTAAATTTTCAATATCTTCATTAATTAATTTTTGAATTTCTTGCCTCATTAAAGAAGGAGTGTTCTTGTTAAATTGAAGAAGTTGTATCAAATATGTTTCTTCATTGACCTTTTCAACATTTCCTATCGAGGGGACGACGACGACCTCTCTAGTAATAGAGACTTCTACAGTCTCTGCTGTTGTTGAATCTATAACTTCCAGCCTAACCGCTTTGCCAATTGGCCCCCTAACAAAAGAAACTGACTCTTCATAGCTCAAAGAATCAAAAGACACTCCATCTGCAGAAATAATAATATCGCCATTTTTAATCTTTGACTTGTACGCAGGCCCATCTTTAACCACGGAAACAACTTGTAAAAATTTTCCATAAGGAGCGATTGTGACGCCAATGCCTCCAAAACTACCTTCAGTGTTTTCCCACTCTATCTGTGATTTAGTTGGAGGAACAAATCGACTATACCTATCAAAAGATGACATCATTCCCGCGATTGCACCTTCTGAAATTTCTTGACTTTTTTCAAAAGTTATATCTTCAAAATACCTTTTTTCAATAACTTCCCAAGCTTCTTTTACATACGGAACACCTTCAAAAGAAACTTCTGGAGTGATTCCGTCCCCTGATCCATCTAAGCCCTTGTTAATATACGACTGTATAAAAATAAAGGAAAAAAAAGCCACAAGAGCCCAATGAAAACTTTTTGGAATTTTTTTTAAATTACTTTTCATGAATATCTAATAAAGGCATCGGGTCATAAGGAATATTATTTTTTCTTGTTTCAAAATGCAAATGTGGGCCAGTAGACAATCCTGTACTTCCAACTAAGCCTATCCTGTCTCCCCTCTTAACAGCTTTTTCATTGTCAATCAATATCTTACTCAAATGAGCGTACCTGGTCTCCCATCCATCATCATGCTGGATGATTATAAATTTGCCTAAACCAGCCCAATTGCCACCCTTCTCTCCAACAAAAATAACCCTTCCAGTTTCAGCTGCATAAACCGGAGTTCCTTTTGGGGCTGCAATATCCTGACCGTTATGAGGCCTAATATATCCAAGAACCGGATGCAATCTGTTTGGGTCAAAAGGGCTCGATATGACTCCCTCAGCAGGTTTATACAATGGAATTTCCCACCTTGCACCCCTGTAAGTTAAAATCATCTCGGGCTCTATATCCTTTTCAAAAACATCTCTTTTATTTCGCAAGTCAGCAATATCCTTTTTGTATTTTTTTTCAAATGAAGCAAATTCAGTTCTGTAACTTAGTAATATTTTTTCATTCTCTATTAGGGATTCATCTAAGTCATTTTTCTTGTTCCTGCTACTATCAAGAGACGAATCCACTAAAACAATTTCATCCTCAACACCTTTCAAAGAATCTTCAAATGCTGAAATAGACTTGGAAAGACCTAAAACTTTTTCCTGATAAGAATCCAAATTCTCCTCATAGCCAAAAATCAAAAACCAAGAAGGAATAATCCTCTTGTCTTTTAGAGAGGAATTGAGTATTGAAGAAAGTTTTGAATACTCATTTCCTAAACCTGATTGAAGGTTTTCTGAAGTGGTTGATAATTGATTTTTTTTATTATTGAGTAAATTAATATCATTTTTTAAATCTTGAATTTTCTTGAATTCAGACTGAATTAAATCTTCTTGATCTTTTATATCATCTTTGAGAAGGTCTAACTCAATATAAATGGAGTCAATTTCAGACCAAATCTCTTGCAAGCCCTTTGGAATCTCCGCAAGGAAAAAAATAATAAAAACTATAAAAAAATTCACGAAACTTTTAAAAACTTCCTTCTGCTAATAATAAACAAAAAAATATTTAGAACAAAAACATAAATCCACAATTCTTGCAAAATAGAACGAATATCATTTGAAAAAATAAAATTAAGAGATTTCAGGGATAATGCACTGAATAAAAAAACTAAAAAAGACCCCGTAACAAACACAAAAACTAAATTTTCAATTCTTTCAGACAAAAAGACAATTGCAAAAAGGAAAAAGAATCCAAGAAATAAAAAAGATAAATTTTTAAAATTTTTACTTATCTGATTGTAAAAATCAATATTTTCCAAACCTACAAGATTGTCTGGAGGCATCAGCAATCTCATTTTTTCCTTGAATTTACTCAAATCTTCACTTTTTCCAGGGTAAAGATTAATAGACCAAGAAATATCATCAACCAGCTTTTCGCTAAACTTTGTATTAAATCTTTCAGACAAAAAAGACAAATTCTCCTCAGGGTCAAAAACTTTAAAGTTTAGAGAAAGGTCTTTTGAATTCTCGATATAAGAAACCGCATCATTAACCTCTTCTTCTGTTTCAAAATAGACACTTAAAAAAACATTTTTTTGAAAATAATTTGAAAATGAAAAAAGAGAAACGAAAAATAAGAAAAAAAAGTTACAGACAAAAAGCTGTAAAGGCTTGTTTATTTTTTTATACAAAACTTACTCTTTAAAACCTCAATAAAAAATCCAGGATACGAATTTATTATTCTAATTAACCTTCTTGGTTCAAAAAATATCCTCCACAGGTATTCAAACCCAAATCGGCTCATGATCCTTGGAGCTCTCTTTTTTTTGCCTAAAAAAACATCTAAAGAGCCCCCAACACCAAAAGAAATACAAGAATTTAAATTTTTAGAAATATGTAATATTTCTTTTTCTTGAATTCCGGCACCTTTGCCAACCAAGAGAACAACATTGTTATTTTTCTCAATCAAAGATTTAACATCCCTAGAATTTTCTGAAAAACCATCAAAAGCACCTATGGCCATAGAAGAAAACCCCAGGTTCTTCCAATTTTCTATTAACTTTTTACAATCATCATCCTTTCCACCCCAGCACACAATATTTAAATTATTATCTTTTAGCAACCTTTCTACCAAATCTATTCCTGGAATTCTTAAAGGCTTCAATCCAAGAAAAACCATTGCACAACAAACACTTACACTTTCTGGAATCCAAAAAACATTTTTATCAAATTTCATATTTCTGGTTTTGCTCCAAGTTTCAGGATTCAAAGTGAATATATTCATTGTTTTTTTATTTTTTAAAGAATGTATTATCTTCTTGATTATCTCTTCTTCTTTGGAAATAACGATTTCCCTATCAAGAAATTGAACCTTTTTTAAATCCATGAATTTTTTGCCTTTTTAGGAAACTTGTTGTCTTTAGGGCTTTCGCACCAAGGAAAACCTGCTCTTTTGCACAAGCAATGAACCTTTCCTCCAGGAGGACCTATACCCAAACCCTTTTTTCCATTCATCCAAGCAAAAATCAAGGGATGATATCTTGAACTAATGATGGACTCTTTTTGGGATAAAAAAAGAAAACTTTTTTCAATATCTTTTGAATTGTGATAGAAAGAATAAAAACCCTTAACTCTTAAAACATGCCTTCTCCTATCTGATATAAAAACAGAATCAATACCTTTTGGAACAAAGTTATCCGTTGGAAAAGGGCACCATACGGAGCCTTCTTTCTTTTTGGAATTTTGAATAAAAGAAGAAACTGAATCCTGCCCATTTTTCAAATCTGAATAACTTGTGCCTGGCCTCAATTCAAATGTCTTAAATTTAAACTTAACCAAAAACAAAAGAAGCAAATTCTTAAACTTGCTTTTCAATTCTGTAATATCCATGTCATAAGCTTGAGCATTCTTTGACAATAAGATCATGAAAAAATACCAATAAAAAGAAATACTTGAAGTTTTATCTTGAAAAACCCCTCCTCCTGGTAATATTATTTTTTTGAAAAGTGGCAAGCTGTAATGATAGCTGTCTAAAAGAACCCCCCTAGAGCAAACATAGGATGTTTTCCATTTTTTTGAAGCATTCAAGAGGATCCAGTCATCTCCAAAATTCCCTTGGCCAAAAGACCCAAGCAAAGTAATTTTATTCATAACGAATATGTTAAACTTGGAAAGCGAAAAATGGAAAGCGAAAAAAACAAAAAAGAAAAATCCGGAATACCAATAAGTTTTACAAAAATAACAGCAATTGTTATTCTTGGACTTTTCATCTGGATTGTTCTGAAAATATCATCACAAGAAGTGGATTTATCCTTTATCCAGGTTGCAAAAACAGATTCTCAAAATTCCGAAAACTTTGAGGTCCAGGTCGGATGGCTTTTGTTGCTTTCTTTCGCTTGTGGGTATATCTTTTCAAAACTACCCTTAAAATTAAAACTCTAAATGGAAAAAATAGATTTAGCTATTGTTGGTGGAGGTGCGGCTGGACTGTCGGCTGCTCTTTATGCTGCAAGGTCAAACCTAAATGTTGTTCTTTTCGAAGGGCAGAGTCCGGGAGGGCAAATCACATTAACCAATGATGTAGAAAATTATCCCGGAATAGGTGTGCAAAATCCTATTTCAGGACCAGAAATAGCAAATCTTTTTTTAGAACATGCTGAAAAATTTGGATCAAAAACAGAATACTCATTTGTGCAAAAAATAAGCGGGGAAGCAGGCTCTTTCAAAATAGAAACAATGAATGGAAACTGGGAGTCAAAAACAATAATACTTGCACCAGGCTCAAAAGCAAAAGAAATTGGGATACCTGGAGAAATGGAACTGATGGGCCTCGGTGTCTCTACATGCGCAACATGTGATGGAGCTTTTTTTAGGGATAGAGAGGTTGTCGTTGTTGGTGGTGGAAATAGCGCAATTGAAGAAGGCATATTTTTAACAAGATTTGCTAGCAAAGTCACAATTGTTCACAGAAGAAAGGAATTCAGAGCAACCCCCGTAATTCTTGAAAGGGCAAAAAAGAATAAAAAGATCGAATGGAAGCTTGATTGCACTATAGAAAAAATAAATGGAAATGGAAAAGTTGAAAGCGTAAACATCAAAGATACTAATTCAGGAAAAGAAAATCTTTTCAAAACAGATGGTGTTTTCATTTTTATTGGACACAATCCAAATACAGGATTTCTAAAAAAATTCATTAAAACAGATGCACAAGGCTATATAGATGTAGATCATGAACAAAAAACAAATGTCGAAGGTATATGGTCTGCTGGAGACTGTTCCGATCATCAATACAAACAACTAATAACGAGTGCTGGTGATGGAGTAAAGGCAGCCCTTAACTGTATACACTGGCTAGAGAAAAACAACTAAATCAAATTAAATGAAAGAAATTTCATCAATAAACTTCAAGGAAGCTCTGAAAAGAATTAAAAATGGGGTCAAAAGAACTCCCTTGGTTGATTTTGAATCTGGTCACCCTCAAATCAATCTTAAACTTAAGCTTGAATGTCTTCAAGAGACAAAATCATTTAAGGCAAGAGGTGCCTTAAACCAGGTTCTTCAACTTAACGAGAGGCAAAGAAAAATAGGAGTTGTTGCAACAAGTTCGGGCAACCATGGAAAAGCACTTTCATGGGCAGCAAATAAACTAAATATTCCAGCAACAATATGCATGGAAAAAAAAGCATATAAAAATAAAATTGAAGCTTGCAGGAAGTATGGTTCAAAAGTTTTTCTTGGAGATTCAAGAAAACACGCAGAAGAAGAATGCTCAAAACTTGTTGAAAATGGTTTCACATTGATTCATCCCTACAACTCTGCAAGAACAATTGAAGGGGCTGGAACTATCGGTATTGAAATTGCAGAACAGTGGCCTGAAGTCGAGATTGTATGTGTGGCTTCTGGTGGCGGAGGAAGCATCTCGGGCATATCAATGGCACTGAAGCAGGAACTCGGTGAAAAAATCAAGATACTTGGAGTAGAGCCAAAAGGATCTCCAAATTTGACAAAAGGAATAGAAGCAGATGGTGAATTTTTCTTAAAAAAAATCAATACTGAAATACAAGGACTTTGTCCCCTTAGTACCGGAAAAATAAATGTTGAAATTTGTAAAAAAACAGTAGAAAAAATCATACTTCTTGAAGATGGCTTGATATTTCATGCTCAAAAGAAATTAATGGATGTTGGAAAGTGGATTGTTGAACCAGCAGGAGCAGGTGCAGTTGCTCCAATATTGAACAATATGTTTCCAAAAGAATGGCTAAAAGGAAGAAAGAAAATAAATGTAGTTGCTATTGTCTCAGGTGGAAATGCCGAAATAAATCAAATAAAAAACCTCGTTTAGGAATTTATAGCTCCTTTGTTTCCCTATTTGTTTGTTGCATTCTTACCTTTCTGGTAATTGTCCAAAAAAGCCATGAAGAAAAACAAACATAAAAATAATGTAAATTTTCATTAATAAAAAAATTAAAAACACTCTGAAGAACAAAAACAAAGATCAAACAGTACATTAAGAAAAATCGAGAGTCAAACCTCCTCTCAAGCTTTGATATAACATCACCACAGAGCCAAGAAAAATAAGGAAACAATATTGGTATACATGCATTTATCAAAGCCATTTCACCACTACCTGATTTTGCAAGATATATTGCTAAAAATAAAAATGTATAAGAAACTACGAAAGAAGCCCCTACTCCCAACATCAACCTGCTTCCAAGATTTTCTCTATCAGGCTTAAACACGAACTGAGGCAAAAGAGCAAGAAATAATAATGGAAAAAATGTGGTGATGCCGTATATGTTAAAAATAAAAAAAACAGAAACACCTGTCATAAAACCTATAACCAAAGACTGCACTCTTGCACCATCAGAGAAAGAAACTTTAATATTCATTAAATTCCCTAATAAAAATATAGCAATTATTTCAAAAATCAGCAAAGGAGTTGTTGTCACAAAACTATCATATGACAATCTAGAATTCAGATTATGAAAAAGTTTTGTTTGAATGGCTATAACCTAACAGCAAAAATGCTTACAAAAATTTCTAGAAAAAAAATAGAAGTTACCATTGATGCTGAGTGCTGGACAAAAATAAAAAAGTGCAGAAAAATGGTTGAAGCCAAAATAAACAAAAAAGAGCCAATGTATGGAATCAACACTGGAATTGGGGAATTCTCAGAGGTTACATTAGACGAAAGTCAAACTGAAGAATTTCAAAACCGTCTCGTATATTCACATGCTGCAGGTATTGGAGAACCAATGTCTGAAGAAATTGTTAGAGGCGCAATGTGCAGCAGGATAAACGTTCATTGCAAAGGCTTCTCAGGAGGAAGGAAAGAAGTAACAGAAAAACTTTTAGAAATAGTCAATAGTGATGTGGTTCCGCATGTTTGCGAAAAAGGCTCAGTTGGCGCTTGTGGAGACCTCGCTCCAATGAGTCAAATTGCATTAACCATGATGGGTGAAGGAAAAGCCTTTTACAAAGGAAAAATGATGAGTGCAAAGAGTGCTTTAAAAAAAGCAAAAATTAAACCTTTGAAATTGAAAGCAAGAGATGGCCTGTCGATAATCAATGGTTCGAATGTTTTAACTACACTTTCAGCATTGACATTAAACGATGCAATGCTCTGGCTTAAAACTCATGACCTGTCAGCATCAATGACGCTTGAGGCGTTGAATGCAAATATGAGACCTTACAAATCAAGGATTCATGAATTGAGAGGCTTTTCTGGATCTCAAAAAGTCGCAAAAAACATAACGAAACTAACAAAAAATTCTGAAATTTTAAATTCCAAAAGAAAAAAACTTCAAGATGCATATTCAATGAGATCAACCCCACAGGTTGCAGGAACTTTAAGAGATTCTCTTTCATACGCGTTAAAACAAGTTGAAATTGAATTAAATGGAGTTGGGGATAATCCAATTTTCTTAACAAAAGAAAAAGAAGTTCTAACTGGTGCAAATTTTCAAGGAACTCCAGTTGCCTTACCTATGGAAATGGTTGGAATTGGGCTTTCCATGGTCGGAATACTCTCTGAAAGAAGAATGAACAGGTTGGTAAACCCAGCACTTTCAGGCGGACTCCCTCCATTTTTAACTGAGGATCCTGGATTTAATTCCGGACTAATGCTTAGTCAATACACAGCAGATGCTTTATGTGTTGAAAATAGAATATTGAGCCATCCTGCAGCAAACCAATCCATACCTGCTGCTGCAGATCAGGAAGATTTTGTTTCAATGGGTTTAACAACAGCACAAAAAACAAAAAAAATATTAGAAAACTGCTGGGGAATACTTGCAATAGAAATGCTAGCAGCTGCTCAAGCAATTGAATTGAGGGGTCCTGAAAAACCAAGTCTAGCAATTCAAGAAGTTATCTCTGAAATAAGAAAAGACATAGCCCACCTCGATGAAGATAGACCACTTTTTGATGACCATAACAAAATGGTTGAAATTTTAAAAACCGGCAAGCTGGTAAAACTTGTTGAAAAAAAATCTGGAAAACTCGAATAGAAAATGAAAAATTTCAACTCTTTTAAAAAAGAATTAAAAGATTTTACAGAAAAAACAATAAAGCAAAGAGCTAAAAAAAATGAGAATTCTGAAAAGTATGATTTTGAAACTGCAAATGAAATTTGCAAAAAGGGATGGCTTGGAATTTCAACACCAAAGAAATATGGAGGCTCTGAAAAAGAGCCTATTTGGACATATGAGCTAATAAGGACCTTCTCTCAAGAAGACATTACTGCAGCAGCAATAATAACTGGCCAATTCACACTTGTTGCGGAGATTTTGCTTAATGAAGCTTCAGAAAATTTAAAAAATGAATATGTGTCAAAAATTTTAAATGGCGAAATAAATGGTTGCTATGCTCTTACAGAGCCTGATGCAGGATCAAATCCATCAGAAATGAAGTCAACAGTAAAAAAAACAGATGGAGGATGGGCTTTAAATGGTCAAAAAATGTGGATAACAAATGGGAACATAGCTCAAATAGCAATTGTTTATGCAAAAGAAGAAGGTCAAATTAGTTGTTTTTTAGTCGACATGAACTCCAAGGGTGTCTCTAGAACAAAAATACATGGGAAGCTTGGTTTCAAATCTAGCGATACTGCAGAAATATCTTTTGATAATGTTTTTGTACCAAAAACAAACAGGATTGGCAAGAAAGGAAAGGGGCTCAATGTTGCTTTTAGAGCTCTCGATAACGGAAGGCTTGGAATCTCCGCAATGGCAATTGGAGCAATTGAGGGAATGCAAAAACGACTGATCGAAATTGCAAAAGAAGAACCGACACAGGGCAATATGGAAGACATAGCAAAAACTGAAGTAATAATAGAGTCATGCAAATCTCTCTTATCTAAAACAATTGAACTAAAAACAGAAAAAAGAAATTTCACAAAATATGCCTCAATGGCAAAACTAAAGGCCACAGAAGGAGCCTCAATTGCTGCAAATATACTGATTGAAAAAGATAAAAGCTTTTTTTCAAAAAAGATATGGAAGGACGTAAGGGTTATGGAGCTTTTTGAGGGAACAAGTGAGATTCAAAAACTCATTATTGGAAATATTACAACTGGAATAAGGGCATTTAACTAATTGAAAAAAAGCCAATTTTATAAAGATTCATTCTCTATTTTTCACGTAGCAATACTTAATAAAATATTAGCATTCTTGGTAAAAGAAAAAGCAAAAATAAAAAAAATCGAATTATCAAAAAACGATGAGAAAAGATTGAAGGAATCCTTAGAAGGAGGATCTTTGATCACTTGCAATCACCCTACTGACTTTGATCCGCCTTCGCTCTATTGCACATTCAGAAAATTAAACTTGGAATTCAGAATAATGACTGCAAGAGACGTGATGTTTAGAGCTCCCTACATCCTCAGAAAACTACTACAAATGGGCGGATGCTTTTCTATAGATAGAACAAAACTTGACAGAAAGTCTTTGTCGAGGTCGATTGAAATTCTTTCAAATAGGAAAAACCTGATTGTTTTCCCTGAAGGAAGAACATACGGAGACACGGAAAGAATGCTACCCTACCAACCAGGCCCAATAAAAATTGCACTCTTTTCTTCAAAAAAGACAAAATCACCTATAAAGGTTTTACCTTTTGCAATCTACTATTCAATAATTGGGAACAAACAGGAAGTAGTTGAGAATCGTTTTAAAGAGCTTGAATTAATGCTAGATTTGAAACCTCGTTCAAGCAGTGATTTCCAAGTGCGACTTGCCGCAATCACACAATCAATAATTGAAAAACTCGAAAAGCGAGAAGGCATAAAGCCAGAAAAAAAAAGGAAATGGGAAACAGAGGATTCCAGGTTTAGCAGCATTAATTCCAGGATAAAAAACCTATGTCAAATTTCAATAATGAACATTGAGTCTAAAATAAAAATAAAACCCAACAAAAAAGACAGCCTTTCTAACAGAATACAGAAAGCAAGAGAGGCAAATGACTTTACAAGAAACCCAAAAATAAAAAAAGAAATTGAAAAAAGGGTACTGATGCTTCATTCGCTTTCATACTTAAAATTTGATGATACTTTTTTTTGTAATACTACATACGAATCCCTTGAGGAAAAACTGGCAATGCTTTTGAAAGAACTATACAGATTCATGGATAAAAAATACACAATCAAAACTGCAAAAAAATGCCACCTTTCACTTGGGGAAATTACCGAACTAAAACACTTGAAAAGTGCTGATTCAATCCAATCTCAGAAATATGAAAAAAAACTGTTAGAAAAGTTAGAAAAAAATACAGCAAAAGCTCTACGTTCTCTAAGAAAAAACAACAGTACAATTGTTCCTGATGGGTGGTGATTCATGATTGTTTGGATAAAAAAAATCTTATCAAAGATTCTCTCATTCTCTCTGAATCCAGAAAAGAGCAATCATCTGGGACATCTTTTTGTTCTTTCTTGGAAAAAAAACTTTAAAAAAATTGCAATTACAGAGAACAAAGATGGCAAATGGACCAATATCTCATATGGGGAATTAGGCTTGGGTGTTCATAAGGTTGCAGGATGGCTAAAAAATAAGATAAAAAAATCAGAAAAGAGAATTGGGATATTCCTTCCTAATTCAGCTGGATTTGTCGTATCTTTTTTCTCTTGTCAAATCCTAGGGAAAACAGCAGTTCCGCTAAACTATGCCCTCTCTCCAAAAGAAGTCAGAGATGTTATAAATGATGCTGGAATAAAAACATTACTTACATTTGAAGCTCCTCAAGGAAGAGCCTCAAAGATATTTGGGAAAACTTTAGATTATCTGAAAAAAGAGATATTGGGTTTAAAAATACTAAAATTAAATAATCCAAAAATCCAAAAACAAATTCAAAAATCCAAATTTCTAAAAGATTTACCCAAGCCAAACCCCGAAGAAATTTCTTGTTATATTTATACATCTGGATCAACAGGAAAGCCAAAAGGAGTAATGCTTTCACATAAAAACCTAGCTAGCAATCTTTCCGATTACTGGAAGGTGTTGGGAAACACAGAAAGCCACACTATTAGCGGGGTCCTTCCTCTCTTTCATTCTTTTGGATTAACAGCAGGAATGCTTGCAGGAGCGCTTTCTGGAGGCAGGTTTGTTCCAATTCCAGCATTTCAACCAAAAATAGTTCTGGATGTGATTAAATCTCAAAAAATAACTGTTCTTGAGCTTGTTCCGTCTATGTACAACTCTTTAATCAATGCAGCAAAAAAATTAAAGGATCCGAAAAAAGAGCTTTCCTCAATCAAGCTTGCTGTTGCAGGAGGGGCTCCTTTGCCTGGAGAGATCATTGAAAAATTCCAAAAAATAACAAAAATCCCAATATATGAAGGTTACGGAGCAAGTGAGGCTAGCCCTGTCATATCTTTCAATAGGCCTGGAAAAGATCCAGTCTTTGGCACATGTGGAATCGTTTTTCCTAGTGTAAAGATTCAACTTAGAAATGAGAAAGGGGAAAGAATAACAACCTCAACAAGTCCAGAGAGCGAGAAGCTCTTAAAGCCAAAAGCAAATATTGAAGGTGAAATATGGGTACAAGGACCAAATATATTTAAAGGTTATCATGGCAAAGAAAAAGAAACAAAAGAAGTCCTGGTTGACAATTGGTATCGAACAGGTGATATAGGTAAATTCGACAAAGAAGGAAACCTCACGATATGCGGAAGAGCAAAACATATGATAATTGTTGCTGGAGAAAATGTTTATCCAGCAGAAATTGAAGATGTTGTTACAAAACATCCAGAGGTTAAATCAGTTGTAGCCATTGGGATTCCAGATAAAAAAACCGGAGAAAAAGTAAAAGCATTTATAGAATTAGAAGACAAGAAAAACAATCAAGATATAAAAAAGAAAATCATCTCCTTTCTCAATCAAGGCAAATTACTAGCAACATACAAAATGCCAAAAGAAATAGAAATTCTTGAAGAGATTCCCCTTCTCCCGACAGGCAAACCAGACATTCCTGCAATCAAAGGGGAAAGAGATCCAATAAAAAACAAAAACCTTTAGTATGAAAAATTTCTTTAAAAGAATAATCAACCTGTTTAAACCTTTCTCATCAGATTTCGAAAAAGATCTTGGAAAAGAGGTAGAAAGAGAGAAAAAAGAACAATTGAAAAGAGACAGATCTAGGAAGTCTTAAGCACTAACCCATTTTTCAAGCACTTCTTTCCAATCAGCAACAATTCCATAATCACATATATCAAATATTGGAGCATTTCTGTCAGTGTTTACTGCAACTATCACGGAAGAATTCTGCATTCCGGCTCTATGTTGAACAGCACCTGATATACCAAATGCAATATAGAGTTTAGGTGTTACAGACTTTCCCGTTTGGCCAACTTGGTGGGAATAATCAATCCAACCCATATCGACAACAGCTCTTGAAGCACCTATTGCAGCATCCAGTTTCTTAGCAAGAGTTTTCAAAGATTCAAAACCTTCAGGGCCCTGTATTCCCCTTCCGCCAGAAATAATAACTTCCGAAGAAGAAATGTCTTTGTCCTTGTTGGGAATACTGTCAAATTCTACAAATTCAAAAGAATGGTTATTTTCACAATCCAAAGAAACAACAGAAGGGTCTTTTGGATTCGAATTTTCAGAATTCAAAAATTTTGAATTAAATTGAACAGATCCAGATGACAATTTGGAACTATACAAAACCTTCCCTCCAAAACCATACTTTTCCAAAGAAACAAAATCACTTTTTCTTGAAAAACCATGGCAGCCCCAAACTAAACCTTGTAAAGAATTGCTTGAAAATGAAGAAAGAATTTCACCGCTAAATAAATCCTCAAGACCAACAATTACTATCTTTTCACCTTCAAAATGCTTTGCTAAAACTTTTCCAGCAGATAAAGAATCTTTTGTGTTAATGTGTATTAAATTATCAACACCCAAAAGACTCCAGTCATTTTTTTCTCCAATCCAGATAGCACCATCAGCAGAAATGCAATTTGAAAGACTGCTAAAGAGATTCATTTCATTATGGTTGTGTGCTAGTAAAAAAACCTTCATTAAAAACCTTCCTTTTTCAACGCGTCTAAAAATTCAGAAAAAGAATCCAGCCCTTCCCAAATCTTATTTTTCCTTTCCTTCTTTACATTTTCAACTTTAAGAACTTCAGATCTTCCTTTAGAGTCGAGAATTTTTTCAGAAATATTCAAATCAGCAACAGTGAATTTTTCAGGCTGTGGAGCTGATAAAACTGCCATTACATCAGGTATCCTGGGTTCAGCAACAGTTTTATAAACACTCAAAACACAAGATCCAGTAATTTTTGCTTTTGATTTATTGTTTCCAAAATTAAATACAACTGTTGGATTTTCAGAAATTTCTTCAACTGAAGACACTTGGTTAACACAGCTCCAACCTAAAAGAGAAGCAATTGCTGAAGGTAGGAGCCCCCCTTTCCCGTCAGCTGCAGAAGCACCACATATAACCATATCAGCACTAATTTTCTTAGCTAACTCAGCAAAAACATTTGCCGTAGTTATCAAATCTGCCCCAATCAAAAGAGTATCGCAAATGTGATAAGAACAGGCACATCCCATAGCTCCTAACTCAGAAAGCATTTCTGAAGATGACTCTGGACCCATGCTTGCAAGATGAACCTCTCCGGAGCTAGACTCAGCTATTTGTATCGCAAGTTCTATAGCAGATTCATCATCTGGGTTAACAGCTTTTGGAACATTGTCCCTATTCAAGATTCCCGCATCACCAAAAGTTAAGTCAGTCGTTGCAGGAACCTGTTTTGCTAAAACTAATATCTTCATCAAGAGCCCTCTTTTAACAACTCATCAGGAATCCACTGATCGATAGAAGGGATAAATTGGTCTAAAAACTTAAGGGATGTAGCTTCACGTGCGACATGTCTACTCACAACAAGCCTTTGTATTTGATTTGTTCCTTCGTAAATCTGAGTTATCTTTGCATCTCTCATATATTTTTCAACCGGATAATCCTTCATAAAACCATAGCCGCCAAATATTTGAACTGCCTCAGTTGTAACCCACATTGCTGTATCTGTAGCAAAAAGCTTACCCTGTGCCGCCATTTTGTTAGCCTTTGCTTTGAGTGAAGGATCTTTGTCAGCGGCATCAATCATTCTCGCAGATTCATAAACCAACTGCCTTGCTGCTTCAATTCTTGTAGACATATCGGCTAAAAGAAAACCTATTGCTTGATGGTTCTGTATAGGTTGACCAAACTGACGTCTCCTAGATGCAAATCTTGAAGCATACTCAAATGCTCCCTGGGCACAACCCAAAGCTTGTGCAGCTACACCAGGTCTAGCATGATCAAGAGTTTCCATTGCGATTTTAAAACCCTTTCCTTCAGACTCTCCAAGCAAATTCCATTCAGGAACGGAACAATTTCTAAAATAGAGTTCTCTTACGGGGACACACCTTATCCCCATTTTGTCTTCTTCTTTTCCGATTTCAAAACCATCTGTACCTTTTTCAACAACAACTGCAGATATCGCAGAAGGCTTTCCAGCCTGATTTGGGTTAGTTACACCAAAAACAGAATAATAATGAGCAACCCCCCCATTTGTATTCCATTTTTTATCACCATTTATGATATATTCTTCACCTTTTTTTGATATTAATGTTTTTAAATCAGAAGCATTTGACCCAGCTAATTTTTCAGAAAGAGCAAAAGATATCAGCTTTTCACCATTTGCAATCTTGGGAAGCCATTTTTCCTTCTGATCCTGTCTTCCTCCTAAAATTATTGGGTAAGAACCCAACGCATTTACAGCAAACATAACCCCGACACCACCACATGCTCTAGACAATTCTTCAACAACTAAACATAAATTTACACTACCTAAACCATCACCACCATACTCCTTGGGTATCCAGGTTTTTAATAAACCACTTTCTGCTAAGGCTTCCTTGACTTTCCAAGGGTATTCTTGCTTCTTGTCATGCTCAGAAGCTAAAGGCCTTACAACTCCTTCAGCAACGGCCCTTGCTCTTTCTTTGATTTCAAAATTTATCTTGTCTAACATATTATGAACTCCTTAAAACTAAAGAGGTGTTATGCCCTCCAAATGCAAAAGAATTTGACATAGATACATTCACGTCAAAATCCCTAGCATTATTCGGGGTATAGTCTAAATCACAATCTGGATCCTTTGTGTTGTAATTTATAGTTGGAGGTATTATTTTGTCTCTCATAGAAACAATGCATGCTGCGCATTCTATTGCTCCAGCAGCACCTAAAAGGTGACCATGCATACCTTTTGTACTTGAAATGTTTATCTTTTTCAAATCATTAGCAAAAGTTAACTTAATGGCATTCGTTTCCATTAAATCATTGAATTTTGTAGAAGTTCCATGAGCATTTAGATAATCGACTGCAGAAGATGGTATTTGAGCATCTTCTAAAGCTAGACTCATTGCTTTTGCTGGAGACTCTCCATTTAAGTTTGGAGAAGTTATGTGATAAGCATCACTCGTCACTGCAAAACCAACTACCTCAGCTATGGGGGTTCCTCCTCTTGACTTTAAGTTTTCTTCACTCTCTAATACAAAAACAACAGAACCTTCCCCCATTACAAAACCTGATCTGTCTAAGTCGAAAGGCCTGCTGGCTTCTTTTGGATTGTCGTTAAAGTTGCATGCCAAAGCTTTCATATTTGAAAAACCAGCAAGGGAAGTTGGTGCAATAGCTCCTTCAGCTCCGCCAGTAACCATCGCATCCATGGTTCCACTCCTTATCAAGTTAAAAGCTTCTCCAATTGCAATAGTTCCCGTAGCACAAGCGGCAACCGGTGCTGATGAATATCCTTTTAAACCATACTTAATAGATATCCACCCTGGAGCTATATTGGATATATTCTTTGGAATGTAAAAAGGGCTAATGTACCTGGGCCCCTTTTTAAAATACTTATCAAATTGAGTATGATGCTCCCACATTCCACCAATTCCACTACTGACATTTACACCAACCCTGTAAGGGTCCATTTTTTCAAAGTCAATTCCTGAATCCTCAATAGCCTCTTGAGAAGAGGCCACTGCGAACTGGGTGAACCTGTCCATTTGCCTAGATTCTTTTGGGTCTAAATGTTTTAATGGATCCCAATCAGGAACCTCGCAAGAAATCTTGCATTTATGAGCCTCAGTATCTAATAAAGAAATATTCTTTGCAGTAGATTCACCATCCTTTAAACCATTTCTCAAAGAGGAAAAACCTATCCCAAATGGCGTCACAGCACCAACACCTGTAATAAAAACCCTTGTCATGAAACGTCCATACCTCCATTGATTCCTAAAATTTGTCCTGTTGTATAAGAAGAATTATCAGAGCATAAGAAAATTACTGCCGAAGCAATATGAGACGCATCCCCAAACCTCTTCATTGGAATAACGCTCAAATAAAAATCTTTCATTGATTTGTTTATATCTTGCGACATATCTGTATTTATCAGTCCAGGACTTACACAATTAACAGTGACGCCCCTATCTGCAAACTCTCTCGACATAACTCTCATAAGGCCTTCTATCCCTGATTTACTAGCAGCATAATTAGACTGCCCTGGCCCTCCAACCGAAGCTGAAACACTTGAAATAAAAACAATTCTCCCATATCTTTTTTTCAACATGCTTTTTGCAACAAGCTTGGAACAATAAAAAGCACTGTTTAAATTTGTTTTTATAACATCGTTCCAATGAGAATTTTTCATCATGGATCCAGGAGCATCCATTCTAATTCCACAACAATGAACAAAAATATCGATACTCCCAAGAAAATCCTGTGATTTTTTGACAAATTCTCCACACTCTGCCTCGTCAGAAAGATCCCCTGAAATGATTTTCAAATCAGCTTTTTTGATAGAGAGTTCAGAATATACAGACTTAGCTATCTCATGATTGTTTTTATAACCTAGGACCATCTTGCAATCGGAGTTTGAAAACATCTTAGCTACAGAAAGGCCTATACCTCTTATGCCCCCAGTTACTAATATTTTTTTCCCTGAAAAATCAAAATTCAAAACAGACATTACCTAATGATATCTCCAACAACCTGAAAATGATTGACTTTCTTCCTAACATCGTCCTTTGGAACCATATTGAACAAAACCTTTCCTGGTCCAACATCAAGCCAACCTTCAAAATTCATTTTACTCAACTCTTTTAAATTTTGGACCCATTTTACAGAACCTTCAATTTGGTTGATTAAATTTTGCTTAATTTTAGAAGAATCTTCTTCATGAAAAAAACCAGTGAAGTTTGAAGCAACTGGCCACTTTGGAACAGATACATCAATTTCATTTATGACTTTAATCATTTTTTTCTTTGCTTTCTCCATCAATGGAGAGTGAAAGGGAGCTGAAACTTTCAATTTAATTGCTTTTATATAACCAAAACCCTTAGCCTTTTCAACAACCTTATCAATGGCATCAATATCTCCTGAAAGAACAGTTTGATTTGATGTGTTGAAGTTTGCTGGAACCAAACAACCAGAATCTTTACAAGACTCAATCAAGCCTTCTAAACGACCTACTCCAAGCAAAGCAACCATTCCACCTTTGCCCTTCTCCACAGCATCCTGCATAGCCTCACCTCTTTTTTTAACAACCTTCAATGCTGTCTCGTAAGAGATAGCTCCAGCTGCAGCCAAGGCTGTATATTCCCCAAGCGAATGTCCTGCTGCTGCAATAGGTTTAAATTTATACTTTTTTACCCAATACTTATGCGCAGCATAACCAACAGCCAATAATGCAGGTTGAGCGTTTTTTGTTAATGTCAATTGGTCAATAGGGCCTTCAAAAATTAATTTTGAAAGATTTGAATCCAAAATATCATCAGCTTTGATGATTAAATCAATTGCTTCTTTATCGGAAAGTAAAAAATCAGCCATGCCAACTTTTTGAGAACCTTGTCCCGGATAAAGAAAACAAAAATTCATATTTTTTTCCACTTCATTAAAACAGATCCCCATGCAAAACCCGCACCAAAACTTGTCATCAGAACCCAGTCATTATCTTTCAGCATTTTTTTATCGTTTGCATATTCGGTCAACAGAGGAATGGTCCCATTTGTTGTATTTGCATATTTGTCAATATTAATTGGGCATTTTTCCTTGTCTAAATTTAACCTTTTTGCTATAGCTTCAATCATTACTCCATTTGCCTGATGAAAAAGATGACAACCGATATCTGAAGGGCTAATAGAGTTTTTTTCACAAATATCTTTAACCATCTGAACAAACCTTCTTATCCCCACTTTGTAAACTTTGCTTCCATCCATCTTTACATAATGCTCTTTATTTTGAACAGTTTCAATAGAGGGAGGGCTCAAAGAACCTCCAGAAGTCATGTATAAATATTTCCCTCCCGAGCCATCTGAACCAAGAAGAACATCATGAACCCCATAATCTCCTTCCTGACCCTCTAAAAGAACAGCCCCCGCACCATCTCCAAAAAGAACAGATGTCGACCTGTCTTCCATATCTAGTATAGAGGTCATAATGTCTCCGCCGCAAACAAGTATATTTTTATGCAATCCCGAAGATATCATGCCAGCAGCAGTTGAAACCCCATAAACAAAACCTGGACAAGCATTCACCAGGTCAAACGAACCAGCATTGACAGCGCCGATTCGATCTTGTACAAGGTTTGAAGTATTTGGAAACATCATGTCTGGAGTGACAGTAGCAACAATAACTAGATCTAAATCTGCCGGATCCATATTTCTTTTTTCAAGAGCCTTGTTAGCGGCATCTACACAATACTTGCTCAAACCTTCACCTTTTTCTGCAAATCTTCTTTCTCTAATCATGGACCTCTCTCTTATCCATTCGTCATTTGTATCCATGACTTTTGACAAATCGTCATTTGTAACAATTTTTTCAGGAAGAGAGGTTCCAATTGAAGTGATAACAGCTCTAATCATTTTTTTCTCCATTTTGTCTAATTATTAAATTTTTCATACTTTTAACCGCATTGAAAATCGCCTTCGGGTTAGAAGATCCATGGCAGATGAAAAAAGGCTTAGTCAAACCAAGTAAAGGTGCTCCGCCATATTCAGAATAATCTAATCTCTTTTTTACATTCTTCAAAGAACCCTTAATAGCACTTTTTGCAAGAGGCATAAAAATATTATTTTTTGCAGATTCTTTCAATTCAGATCCAAACATAGTCATCAAAGAAATAGCCATCCCCTCAGCAAACTTTAAAATAACGTTCCCAACAAAACCATCACAAACTACAACATTTATCTCCTCACCCTGTCCGCCAACTTGTCTTCCTTCAATGTTTCCCACAAAATTAAATGCTCCAGTTGCAGAATTCATTTCCATCAATTCATAAGCTTTTATGGACTCTCTATCACCTTTTCCTTTTTCAGAACCAATATTCAACAAACCGACCGTTGGGTTTTTCTTGCCTGACCAAAAGCTATAAAATTCACTTCCCAATTGCGCAAACATAAGAAGATCTTCCGCTTTTGTGTCTACATTTGCACCAACATCCAATAAAAAAACTGGATTATCACTTGTAGGCATAAAGGTCCCAAGCACCGGCTTCCGAACACCTTTCCTTTTGAGATATTTAGAAGCAACCAAAACAGAAGCACCAGAATGTCCAGCAGAAATAACCCCCTCAGAATCACCCTCGCTTGCAGATCTAGCTGCAAGCCCCAGAGAGGTTTTTGGGATTTTTCTCAAAACAGAAGCAACTTTGTCACCCATGTCGACTTTTTCTTCAGTGTGTTGAATTTTTATATTGCTAAAATTTCTTCCATTTAAAACACTGCTAATCGCATCCTCATTACCGAAAAGAGTAAGATTTACATCCAGAGAAGAAGCAAGAACAGCCCCTTCAACTATTGATTCAGGTGCATAATCTCCACCCATTGCATCCAAAGATATGTTTATCACTGAGAAACATATTTTAAACTATAGCAGCTCTAATGGAAAATATCGAAACCCTGTAAAAAAGATTTCAAAAAGTCAGATTTGGATTAAAAGGCAGTGAAGAATGGTGCAGATCGATTTTCAGAACCCCTCCAATCAACCTGTATCCAAATGTGTATTCAACTTTAATCTCATTGCCTTTCAAGTCAGTAAAAAAATAATTGCCCATTGCAATAGCTCTGTTTTCCTCTAAGATGAAATCTGAATTTTCAAACCTTACCTTTATCCAGGGTTGCAGTGCAAACCCTTGGTCCTCTTCACAAGCTCTGCCTTGACCTGAAATGAAATAAGACAATGCTTGTAGCTTCGTATTTCTAAATTGATATTCCGCACACTTTGTAGGTTTAAACAACACAGAGCCTGACTCAAAAGCATATCTTTCATCTAAAAATCTACTCGTGAAAGATTCACATTCCGTTCTCTCTTCTTTCAATAAACCAATTTTCACTACTCCCGAACCCCATTGGCTTTGAACATCTGTTACTTGATCTTTAGTAATCATGTCTATATTTTAAACAGCCCGTAGGGGAATTGAACCCCTATTTCCACCTTGAGAGGGTGGCGTCCTATCCGTTAGACGAACGGGCCTTATATTTCAAGTAAAAAAACATGTAAAACAAAGTATATGATTTACAAGATGTCACAAAATTCTAAAAGATATAGTAAGGAATCTAGATTGATTCATGGAGAAATGAAGAGTTCAGTTTGGGACTATTCCCATAATGTAGTCCCCCCACTCTCCTCGAACAGCACATTTAGACTTGATTCGAGTGAAAGAGGAGCAATGGGTTTTGAAGAATATGCGAAAAATGAAGATGGCAGTCCCATTTTCATCTATGACAGACTTGAAGAACCAACAACCTTAATGCTGGAAAAAAGACTTGCAGAAATAGAAGGTGGAGAAAAAGCATTAACTTTTGCAAGCGGAATGTCAGCAATTTCAACCACGCTTTTGGCACTAATCAAATCCGGAGAAAACATAATCACACATCATATTCTTTACGGATGCACGGACTCTCTTCTCAGGGACAGTTTTCCTGACTTGGGAATCTCTGTAACAAGGGTAAATATGTGTAATAGCAAAGAGATCAAAAAAAATATTTCAAAAAAAACAAAAGTAATATACCTTGAAACACCACTAAATCCAACTCTTGAAATTATGGATATTTCACTTATATCCGAAATGGTAAAAAAAGAAAACAAAAAAAGAAGAGAAGAAGACAAAATGTTTTTAGTGGTTGACAATACTTTTATGACCCCATGGGGACAAAGACCAATTTCATTAGGTGCAGATGTTGTTGTCCACAGTTTAACAAAGGCAATTGGAGGATTTGGGACAGACACAGCTGGAGCATCAATTGTTTCAAATCAGGTCTACCCAATACTGCAAGTTAAAAGGAAGGATTTTGGTGGAATGCTAAGCTCAAAAGCTGCATGGAGTATTTTGACTTATGGGATACCAACACTCCCTCTGAGGTTGAAAAAACAACAATCAAATGCAGAAAATATTGCAAAATACCTACTTGAGCACCCAAAAGTCAATAAGGTTTCTTGGCCTGGTTTGGATGATTTTGAAAATCAAGAAATAGCCAAAAAACAAATGGTAGATCCAGAAGGAAACTTCTTTCCTGGATTCATGATTTACTTTTCAATCAAAAGCAAAAAAAACAATGCTGGATCCAAATTTGTTAACTTTATAGCAGAGAACTCTTACTCAATCACCTTAGCCGTATCTCTCGGAAATGTAAAAACACTAATAGAAACCCCTTTTTCAATGACTCATTCTTCAGTGCCGGAAGAAGAAAAAGAAAATAACAGCCTTTTAAAAAATGGTATACGCCTCTCTGTTGGCATCGAGTCACCAGAAGATTTGAAAAAAGACCTTGAGGAAGCCTTCGGCTCAATTTGATTAAATAGCATGCTAAGTATGCTAGACTTTTATCGAGGTTCTATTTATGTTAGGAGATTTTTTAGTTGAGCAAAAGCTCATAACCGAAGAACAGCTTTCTGAAGTTTTGTCTGAATTGCCAAGGTCGGGAAGGAAAATTGGTCAACTGCTTGTTGAAAAAGGCTATGTAGAAGAAAAGCCCCTTAAGGAAGCCTTGCAGATATTATTGAATCAAAAGGATGTTGATATATATGAGGGAGATTCTGTTCTTTTGGACAAAAATGGATTAAAAATCACGAAAACAAGAGTTATCAATCAGGGAAGAACGTTTCCAATCAAACCAACAAGTAGCGCAAGAGCGACATACGCTAATTACAAAAAAGTTCATCAGTCGGAAGACTCCGGCAAGGGTGGCATCATGTTGGGAATTGGAATGTTGATTGCAATATCGGGTATTTTTGTGAGTGGTGGTGTTATGAGCGAAGCTGAAAACAAGCTCAGTCCAACCTTTTTAGCTTTTGCATGGCCTGGATTAATAATGACAATCTGGGGAATCATACTTTACTCTAAAAAAGTAGAAACAAAATACAGAAGACATTACCTGACACTTTTTGAACATGGAATCAATGGCGTTAATATTTACAGAGATACTCAGGCTGATTTTATAGAAGAAGCTGTTGCTGTCATAAATAAAAACATCTCTTCCTTTGAGAACTGGGAAGACAGAAAAACACAATATAGCGTAAATAAAGAAGATCTCGAAAGAGCAAGAACGGAAATGAACAAATTAAGAGAATCGAGAGGCCAGCAACCTATCGACCATGACAATTAAACTTTAAGACTAGGAAAACCTAGCAACCAATTAAAAAATCTTTTTAACAAATTCCAAATGAAAAAAATAGAGACTAATGGCAAAAGAATTGCGTCCAGAAGAAATATTGCCGCAAGAATCATAGTATGCCTAACTATTCGAGATGAATATTCTTGCCAAAAAACAATATCATGAGCTTGAAACCAGTCAGATACCTGTTGATATTTTTCAACAACTGGTAAAGGGGAATTGAGAGCTTCTCCAAGACCTCCAAGCTCTTTGACCTTTTCATCCAAAGAAACCTGTGAAGAAATAAAACTTTCCTGAGTAAGCGAAGTCGATATTTTTTGAGAAGTCAAAACAGTAAATGGAAAAAGAAACTTCAATGAGAATCCGAGAAGCAAACATAATACAGAAACTTTGTTAATGTCATGTGCTCTGATTCTTTTGCCCCAAATTTCCCTGTCATAACCGCTTCTACTCTTGAAAGAAATTAAAAAAAGTCCCAAAAAACCAAAACACATGAAAAAATTTCCCCATTGGAAGTCCGAGGCATAAAGAAGCATTCTTTCAATCTCAATTGCTATCCAGGCAAGCAAGGTTATATTCCATGCCTTGTCAACTAAATCATATGTAGGTTGAGCAAAATCTCCAGCTTCTACATCTAGAGTCACATCTGCACTCTGTCCCAGTAAACCAAATCGGACGCCAGTCTCAATATCGCTACCCTCAACAATTGCCAAAATGCTTTTCATTGCAGTTAGCGTCAAAAAAGCATTTCTTGCTTTGTCAACAGAGCCGTCAAGATAGCTGTCAGCAGGATTTTGTGCATAGTCGGTCAAATTATCCAACAAGGGAGTAAGTGTAAAAAAAGCTAAAAAAATCAAGATAATATTTTTGTATTTTTTCATCTATAAAGAAATCATAGTTTAATATCTTTTGTTTTAGAATTAAAAATGACGCGGGGGCGGTAGTTGAAACCTGAGAAGAACCCCTCGAACCTGATCCAGGTTATTCTGGCGGAGGAAGCGTAATGGCTAAAAAAATTAATTTCAAAAAAAACCCAACTTATGAGGAATGTTTTCCGAGAAGTGAAAAAAAATATAAGGAAGTTGATTTTTCTTCAGAATACTTTGAAACAAGCCATCAAAAAATAAAAATTCCATTTAGGAGAGTGTCCCTTAAAGAAAGCACCCACCACCTAGATGTTTATGATTCAAGCGGAACCCAAGGAATAAATCCAAATATCGGATTGCCAAAAATTAGAGAAGAATGGATATCAAAAAGAGAAAAAGATAAAAATCCTACTCAAATGTATTACGCAAAGAACAATATAACAACCCCTGAAATGATATTTGTTTCAGAAAGAGAAAATATTGATGTTGAATTTGTAAAATCCGAAGTTGCAAGAGGTAGAGCAATAATACCCTCAAACAAAAAACATCCTGAGCTTGAGCCAATGATTATTGGAAGAAACTTTGCAGTCAAAATCAATGCGAACATAGGGAACAGTGCTGTTGGTTCATCGATAGAAGAAGAAGTTCAAAAACTCCAATGGGCAACTTTATGGGGTGCTGATACAGTTATGGACCTTTCGACAGGAAAAAACATTCGTCAAACAAGAGAATGGATATTGAGGAATAGCTCTGTTCCAATCGGAACAGTTCCAATTTATGAAGCTCTTGAAAAAGTGAATGGGAAACCTGAAGACTTAACATGGGAGATATTTAAAGAAACTCTTATCGACCAAGCAGAACAAGGAGTTGACTATTTCACAATTCACGCAGGGGTTTTGCTAAGGTTCATACCAAAAACAAGTGAGAGAATGACCGGCATTGTTAGCAGAGGAGGATCCATAATGGCGAAATGGTGTTTGTCTCATCATGAAGAAAATTTTGCATATACGCATTGGGATGACATCTGTAGAATTTGTGCAAAATATGACATATCTTTCTCAATAGGAGATGGTTTAAGGCCAGGATCTATCTATGACGCAAATGATGAAGCTCAATTCGATGAGCTTAAAATTCAAGGAGAGCTAACAAAAAGGGCTTGGGAATTCAATGTTCAAGTTATGAATGAAGGTCCTGGGCATGTCCCTATTCACATGATAAAGGAAAATATGGAAAAACAATTAGACTGGTGTCATGAAGCACCCTTCTATACCCTTGGACCACTAACCACAGATATTGCTCCAGGATATGACCATATTACGAGTGCAATAGGTGCAGCAAACATTGGCTCTTTTGGATGTGCTCTTCTATGCTACGTAACTCCAAAAGAACACCTTGGTCTTCCAAATAGGAAAGATGTAAAAGATGGTGTCATCTCTTACAAAATTGCTGCACATGCAGCAGACTTGGCAAAACAGCATCCAAATGCAAAAAATTGGGATGATGAAATATCAAGTGCTAGATTTGAGTTTAGGTGGGAAGATCAATTCAACCTTTCCTTAGATCCAGTTACAGCAAGGGAATTTCATGATGAAACACTGCCTCATTCAAATGCAAAAGTTGCTCACTTCTGTTCAATGTGTGGTCCAAAATTTTGCTCAATGAAGATAAGTGAAGAAATAAGAGAGATGGCAAAAAACAAAAACCAAAATGAACAAGTGATAATGCTCGAAGGAATGAAGGAAAAGGCAAAAGAGTACAACAAAATGAATACAGAAAGTTGAAAAAGCTAAACTTAGTTCAAATCACCTCTTGTTTAATTCTTATATCGATCATCATTTTTCTAGACCCTTCAAAAATTAAAGACTGTCCAAAAGGCACTCAGAAAATAGGTATTGGCAAGGTTGAAAATGAACATTCAATTTTAAGTTGCCAAATCGAGAATGACACAGGTGAATACATTTTTCAAGGCCC
>CAZDPU010000014.1:0-28706 GCA_964507645.1 uncultured bacterium | reverse complement strand
ACACGGGATCTAAAATGTATAAATTGCCAATTCCAGAAATATTTTCCTGGGGAAACTAAATCAGCCACAATAAACCTAAAGCAATTTTTTTTTAAGAATTTGCCCAGATCAACAATTATTGCATCTTTCTTCTACAGCATTCCAGTCAACAACATTCCACCAAGCACCTATGTATCCGCCCCTTAGGTTTTGATAGTTAAGATAATATGCATGTTCCCAGACGTCTAAACCTAATATGGGAGTTCCCTCTCCAGTCATTAATGGATTCTCTTGGTTTGCTGTTGAAGTTATTGAAAGTTTTCCATCTTTGCAGACAAGCCAAGCCCAGCCTGAACCGAACCTTGTCATAGCTGCATTTGCAAACTCCTCTTTAAACTTGTCAAAAGACCCGAAGGAAGAATCAATCAAATCAGCTAGATTTCCTGAAGGAGATCCTCCTCCATTGGGAGACATGATGGACCAAAACAAGGAATGGTTGTAATGGCCTCCTCCATGGTTTCTTACAGCAGTCTTGACTGAGTCAGGAAGATTGTTAACCATTTGGCAAAGATTGCCCAATCCTGCATTTGCAAGATTCGGCTCTTTTTCCAAAGCAGCATTCAAACCGTTTACATAGGCTTGATGATGCTTTGTGTGATGTATCTCCATTGTTTTAGCATCTATATGAGGCTCTAAGGCATCATAAGGATAATTTAATTCTGGTAAAGAATGACTCATTTTTAATCCTCCTTAAAGATCTAAAGCTCTTCTTATTTCGTAAGCAATATTTGTCATATGAGCAGCAACCATTGGGTCACTATCGTCAGACATCTCAGTAGCACTTTCATGCATATCAATCAAAGCATCTGTAGAAAGTGCAGTCATGTCAGGCCCACTATTTCCCATTTGAATCAAATAGCTTGTCCATAAAGATTGAGAATCCCTGTTGAAAGAATTGGAAGCATCAACATTCCATAAAGCTTCATGGACTGCTCCAAATACATCACTGATAGAGAGAGAATCTCCTCCACTTGCTTCATGATACCAAGATGCATCTCTCATTCTCACTAATCTGGCGCTGTCAAAAAGATACATTAAAGTCATCATTTTTCTAGAAGCAACAGTGCTGTGAATATCGGTATTGAGATCCTGCATGAAACTCCTGCCACCTAAACCGTAAGATCTAAAAGAGTTAACCATGTATGGGTAGAAATCAACAAGCATAGCAGTGTCCACTGTCAAAGATTCAATAAGAAGATCCAAAGCTCTTTCTTGTTCTGAATAAGAAATAAAAGATATTGGTGCAGGAGCTCCAGGGTCACCCTTGTGCGCTCTGCTCATATCATGACCTCCAAGATACTTAGCAGCAAAAGGACCTCCTCTTGACATGTCATAAAGAATCTGGCTTACACCACCTCTCAAATCAGTCCATTCTTCACCTTCTGAAACAACCCTTTCCTCTATATCAGAAACCAAACTCTTAGCAAGTTTGATCCTGTCTTCAAAGAATGAAAGAGGGTCTGATAGATCCCAGTAGTTTGTATAAGGGTCCCATCCAAAAGCTGTTGCTGAATCTTGGTCAGTTGCGAAATGATGATGAGGATGGGTATTGTCAGAAGCCAATTCCTTTAACCATTCATGCTGAACACCACTTACCTCATCCGGCAAATATGTATAACCATATTGGACTGCCCAATCGTCATAATCTCCAGTAACTGGTGAAGAATAATGTCCTTGGTTTTCTCTATCAGAAGAAACATTTGATTCTGCATAATCCATGACTGAAGACATGAGTCCATGTTCTGAAGTGTATTCTTTGTTATTTATCTCTTCCCAAGGGATACCATGACTGGATTTGAAATTATGCCTCAATCCTATAGTATGCCCTACCTCATGCATTGTTACCTCTATTAAGGCCTCAATTATAAAACTATGAGGAATTGGATCATCGGCATCAATGACACCATCCGCAATCAAAGCATTCCTCAAAACAACAGGAGAGAAGTTTCCACCAGAAATTGGGCTCAACATAGCACAATATCTTTCCATGTCAAAACCTTCAGGAAGATCTCCATAGCCATACAAACTTGCTTCAAACTCTTTGAATTTTCCTTCTTTGCCAATTTTTAATATTTCCTCATAGTGGGGCAAGTTAAACAAAGGATGAGCCGTAACTTCAGCATCTCCCGTCCAAGCCTTTATCCACGAAGCCGTAAAAACGATATCAGCATTGAGGATTTCTCCGGTTCTTGGATCAACGTTTGAAGGGCCGATAGCAAATGTGCTTGCAAGGCTTGGAGCCCATGAAACACTTGAGTATCTTGAATCTCCTGCGGAATAATCCTCGGGCCAATCTTCATCTCCAGGAAGAACTGCTTTGACAGCACCCTTCCAACCAGCAGCCTCAAATGACTTGTTCCACCCTTCAATACCCATTGCAACATAAGGTCTCCATGTTTCAGAAACTGTTGGATCAACATAATATGTAATTGGCTTAATTGGCTCAAGCATCTCTGCTTCAGGGTCTTTTGGCTCCAACCTCCATTTGTTTGCAAGCCTGACTATTCCACCATCAGTCTTTTCTGGGTTTACATCCATGTCATAATAATGAGTATCAAAGTAACCTATTCTTTGGTCTGATGTTCTTGTTGTCATAAGATCATCGGGAAGCCTTTGGATTGAAAAATGCGTCCCTGATTCACTAGAACCCGTACTGAAAACAATATCGAACTCCATATTGGTTGGATAAACATCTGATCTGTTCACATAACTTAAATCCCTGTTGTAACCACGTGCTGATCCAAAACCACTATTAACCCAATCGCTGACATCCAAAAGGTAATGAGTTACCTCTCCATCCTTCTCTCTTGTTGCAGCAGGCATCATGGCCATCATTCTTGTACCATGAGAAACACCTAGCTCATTTGCATTCGCTAACTCTCCATCAGGATCCCACCTTGCACTCCAATTGGGTTCAACAACATCTATTCTTTTGCCGTCAGGATTCATCCTGAATTCAAAAGACATGTCTCCACTTGGCATATGCAAAAGTGAACGTTGTGCATCAGCATGTGAAGTCAACATTATCACTACCATCGGATGGTCAAGCTCAGAAGCCGGGATTTCCATCATGAATTGACCCCTCCTGTCATCGCTTCCAACATAAAGGTTGAGCCACCCTTCCCTTTTATCAAGACCCTTAGTGGCTTGGTCAATTGGGTCAACCGGTGCTTTTTGAACAACTGGTGGCTTTGGTGTATTCCAGCTTCCAGTTTTCCAATCCCAAACAGGTGCTGCCTGCAAGGTAAAAGTTTTAAATAAAATAGCAATCAAAAAAATATTTTTCATAAGTCCTCCGTGATTCAATTTGGTATTAATTAACAAAGTGATTATATATATATAATCACGAAAAAACTTAGGAAAGAAGAAAGTCAATTAATTCTTTCTTAGAAAAGATACCTTGTGAAACCTTTTCAGAAAAGTCTTTACTCTCTAAAACCTGATTGAATAAATCTTTTTTCTTTTTTAATATCGACAAAATTCTTTCCTCTATCGTGTTTTCTGAAACCAAGTGTATGGCCAGAACAGAGTTTTTTCCACCAATCCGATGAGCCCTAGCCACCCTTTGGGCCATCTTTGCAGGATTGTATAAAAGCTCAAAATTGACAACAAAATTAACAAACTGCAAGTTTAAGCCATGAGATGCTGCATCGGTTGCCACAAGGATGTTGGTTTCTTTGCTGTTTTTAAAATCCTCAATAACCCCGTCTCTCTGAAACTGGTCAAGACCTCCATGGTAAAAAACTGAATTTATGTTTTTTTCTTTCAAAAAACTACAAATTATCTTCCCCATCCTCACCCATTGTGTAAAAACAATCATCTTTTTCCCCGATACGACATTTCCACTTTCGATAATGTCCATCAATTCATTTAATTTAGAACTATCTCCATCCTCTTTAAGTAGCTCAGGAGATGCACATGACTCTCTCATTCTTAAAATCCCCTCTAGTATTCCTGAATATTTCTTTTCAGAATCATTATCGTCTTTCCAAGATCGGTAAACTTTTTTAAAAATCTTTTCATATATTCTCTTTTGTGAAACTGACAATTTAACATAACGAACACTTTCCAGCAAATCTGGAAGAGAATCCATGACCTGGTCTTTTCTTCTCCTCAGAAAAACCCCACTTATCTTTCTCCTTATCTCATCAATATTTTTAACTTTCAATACTGATCCGAACCTATCTAAGACCAAATACTTCTTCCTAAAAGGAAAAGGAGACCTCCCAAGAGCGTTCGGTTGAACAGCTCTCATGACTGTATATAAATCTTCAATTGAATTCTCTAAAGGTGTGCCAGATAAAGCAAAACAATACCTGAACTTATAAGACCTTACAAGTTGATTGGTTTTTGTCTTCCAATTCTTTATCCTTTGACACTCATCCAAGACAAGCAGAGAGTCTTCACAATAAGCTTTAACTTCCTTGTCTTTCATAAGGATTTCATAATTGGCTATTTTTATATTATTTTCAGAATCCCAAACCCTCTTCCTGGCTTTAGGAGTCCCTCTTACAACATCAACCTCCCTTCCCGTGAACTTTCTAAATTCCTCCTTCCATTGGGTCCTCAAGCTGGCCGGGACAACAATTAAAACTTTCAAATCTTCGTTTTTTGATTTCAAGATTTCTATAGCTGCAATAGCTTGAACGGTTTTGCCCAACCCCATCTCATCACCAAGTAAAGCCTTTTCTTTTTTCGCCAAGAACAAAGCTCCTTCTTTTTGATACTCAATAAGAGGTAACTTTAGGATATTTTTATCAAAATTACCACCTATTTCAAAATCCAATAAAGCAATCCTCCTAGCAAGCGGATGAATGTTGAACTTAATCTTCAAATCATTAAGCTTTTCAGCAAGATTGCTTAAAGATTTCGGAGATTTTAATGTTGACCATCTGTCCAGAAAAGGAGAACAAATTTTGTTTATTTTTTTAGACATGGACTCAACCTTTGGAAAAACTTCAATTTGATTAAAAAACTTGGTTGAAGGAGCGAAAGAGACACTGCTCAAGGAAGAAATTTTGTTTATTTTTTTTGCATCTTCTTGAACATTAACCCAGCATCCGGAATCTCTTAAGGCATAAATCAAAGCATCCAGGAGGACAGAATCGATGAGGGTTTTATTTTTTACATAATCTGATAAAACCAACACATGTTTAGCTAAAATTTTAGGACTGTATTTAAGCAAGATTTGATTATTAAATCCATATATCTCTACTGAATTCTTTTCTTTGAATATCTTGAGAGCATCTTGTCCACGCTCTGTGTAAACCACAGCCCCCCCAAGGATTCTCAAATCCAATAAAAAAGAATTTAAGTTTAAAGGCTCCAATATCCAGCCTTTTGGGGATATCCTTCTTACCAAAGAGCTGATTCTTCGATCGTTTCCAACATACCTTAAAACCATACTCCCAGATTTAGACATGTCTAGAGTTACAGATTTTTGTTTTTTAAAATCCTGAAAAACTTTTTTACTTTTCTTGTCAACGGTAAGAGATATATTCATTTTTAACAAAGAATCCTTAAAATCCCAAAAAGAATCTTGGTTTATTATTCCATTTCTAGAAAATCTTTCAATTACTAGCTTGTCTTCTTTAGAAACAAATTCAGAGCTCACAATCCTTATCAAGTTTCCAGATTCAAAAAAAACTTTTACTTTTTTAATTCCTTTATTCAAATTATGATAGATTCTAGGATTATGAATTCAAAAATTCCTTTTTGGAAGCACTCTTTAGAAAAAATCAATTTCGAAAAAGTCAAAGGAACAATACAAAACAACCATATTACATCAGGGCCAATTTCAAAAATAGTTGAAAAAAAAATCTCTCAACTTTTAAAAAATAAATATTCGATATTGACTTCATCTTGCACTACTGCACTGCAGGTTTCTTTAATGAGTATCGGATTAAAACCCGGAGATGAAGTGATAACAACCCCAATGTCTTTTATAGCAACTTCAAATGCAATCATTCTCTCTGGTGGAATCCCTAAATTTATTGATGTGGATCCAAAAACCGGATTAATAGATTTGAACCTTTTGGATAAAGCAATTACAGAAAAAACAAAAGCAATAATTCCAGTACACCTCTATGGACAGATGGTAAACATAAAACACTTGAAAGAAATCTCTAAAAAGAGAAATATCAAAATTATTGAAGATTCTGCACACGCATTTGAAGCCCATATGGATGGAAAATCCCCCGGCTCAATCTCATCTGCCTCAGCTCTTTCTTTTTATGCGACAAAAGCAATCACATGCGGAGAGGGAGGCTGCCTAACAACAAACGACAAATCCGTTTATGAAAAGGCGAAAAAGATAATCCTTCATGGCATGGACAAAGCACCAGCCTCAAGGGGTGATAATTTTTATTCTCATTACGACATGCCTAATCTTGGAATGAAATGTAATCTAGATGACATATCTGCATCTTTGCTCTTAGATCAAGTCGAGGAAAAATGGGTAAATGAAAATCTAGAAAAAAGAGTTATTGTGGATTCAAAATATAGAGAAAAATTAGAAGGAATAGAAAAATTCGGAATAAAAATACATCCTCAATACTCAGAAGGAGATTCCCCTTACCTTTTCACCATAAGGATTCCAAAAGAAAGAGATCTTTTCCTAAGGAAGCTTGAAGAAGCACAAATCGGAATTTCTGTCAACTACAGGCCAATTCATTTGATGACATACTATAGAAATAAATTTGGTTATACTGATGGAGACTTTCCACACGCAGAAAAGATCGGAAACAGCACGGTAACCCTTCCATCACATGGAAATCTAAAAGATAGCGAAATAAATTACATTACGGAAAAGATAAGAGAAATAGCAAGTGAAATCCTCTAAAAAATTATTTAAAAATTTCAAAGGTTTTTTTTTAGTTGGATATTATTTAACACCAGTCTTGAGAAAAACAGTAATTAAACTTGTAAAAGAATCAAAAAAATACTTAGAAGATGCTGAATTAATCTTAATTTACTGGTGGCCAGGGGTTGAAAGAAGCAAGCTGTCAAAAGAAGCATCTGAAGAAGGTTTGAAAGTTCATGAAGTGTGGATGGCAGGACCAATACAGCAGGCAAAAATACATGGATGGTACAAAAGCTTGCCGCATTACTTAAGAACCAATATAAATGCTTATAAAAAAATAAAAAAAATATTTGAAAAAAATAAAAAATTCAACTGTGCTCTAACTATTTTTCATAGTCCTTGGTATACAGAATTAATGACCTTGATATCCGCAAAACCTAGAGCATTGGTAGTTAAATTTTTCACATCAACAGAGCCAATAATTCCAATTCATAAAAGACTTGCCTTTGGAATAAATTCTCTTTTCATAGATCGCCTTGTTGTAAATTCCCAAGAGGCAAAAAGATTTGCCTTTTCTCTCGGCAATATCTTTTCAAAAATATCCATAATGAGGAATGTTGATGTTGTTGCAAGGCAATTTAAAAAAGAACTTTCTGATGGAAATTTGGTAAAAAAAGAATTTAAATTTTCAAAAAAAACAAAAATCGTGGGTGCTGTAAGCAGGCTTGACCCTGTGAAGGGTCATGAAATGTTAATAAAATCTTGGAAAGAAGTAAACAGTAAATTTCCCGACTCAAAACTGATCATTGTCGGAGGTTCTATATATGGGGAAAAAGATCCTTATCTGGTTAAGCTGAAAAACATTGTTGAAAAGATGAATCTAAAAAAATCCATAAAATTTGCTGGCTTGAGAGAGAATGTTAATGACTTTTATGATGCAATGGACATTTTAGTTCACCCCTCAAAATTTGACCTTTTTCCATTTACTATACTTGAAGCACAAAGTATGAAGCTGCCAATCATCTCAACAAAAGTTGGCTCAATTGAAGAAATGGTAGAAGATGGCAAAGAGGGAATATTAATTGAGAAAGAAAATGAAAAAGAGTTGTCGCAAGCAATAATCAAACTTTTAGGAAATCCGGAATTACGAAAAAACATGGGTGCAAATGGGTATAAAAGAAACACCTCTACATGGACTGCCGAAAGAGCAGCAAAATCCTGCATTAATCTCTACAATGACATAATTGAAGAAAAATGGGTTGAAGACTACGGATGCTAAAAGAAATAACAAAAATAAATGATTTTCCGAATATGGAAGAGTTTGCCAAAAGGTTTCTGCCTTCCCCTTACAGATTCATAAAAGATTACCCTTCTTTAGTCCATAAAAATCATCTGATTGATAAATGGAGTCAAGCAATAGAAGATAAAAAAGATTGTCTTCTTTTGTCAGAAGATTCAATATGCACAATTAACCATTCTGAATTTGATTCAAGAGCTTTTGGAAAGAAATCTGGAAATATTAATTTTTTCTACTCAATGAAAAAATCCTTAGAGGATTCAAGAGAAATGGCAAGAAAAGCTGTGAGCTGGGCTGACAAAAATGATTTTTCATTTCTCCAAACAAGAATAGACGCAAAAGACCTTATAAGCATAAGGGCGCTGGAAAATGTTGGCTTTAACTATGCTGACATAGTCTTGAGAAGTATTTTTACATACGATGAAGGGATTGTTCACGATATATACGGAATAAAGAGCAAAACAAATGTAAGGATTGCTGAAAAAAAAGATTTTGAAAAAATTATAAAAATTTCAAAAAAAATCTTTAGAAATTCCAGGTTTCACAAAGATCCGGACTTTTCACAAGATTTTGCTGAAAAAATGCATGAAAATTGGGTAAAAAATGCTTTAGAAGGAAAAAGAGGTTTTTGTTTTGTTTCTGAAGAGAATGAATCTCTTTGCGGTTTTTTTACTGCTGCTTTTGATGACGAAATCAACAAATACACAGAGGACAAACTGGTTAGATTTGAACTTTCAGCAGTTCTGCCAATGAGAAGAGCATCTACAATATGGCTTGACCTTTTGAATGCCGTTGTTAGACACGGATATTCCAAAGGAGGAAAATTTTTCGAAGGGAGGCCTCAAGCTTACAACTACCAAATACTCCAAAGACAAATGAAGGTCCCTCCAAAATACCTAAAAGCGGAAATGGCCCTCCATAGAATAAGGAAATAATTAAAAATGAAAAGATATGCGATACTCTCAGTAACAAATAAAAAGAATTTAGAAAAGCTTGGAAAAGAATTGTTGAAAAATGAATTCACTATTTTTTCTAGTGGAGGAACAAAAAAATACCTGGAAAAACATTCTATAAAAGTTTATTCAGTTTCTGACCTTACAGGATTCCCTGAAATTCTTGACGGGAGAGTAAAGACGCTGCATCCAAAAGTTTTCGGTGGTATTTTGGGCGACCACTCTAGCGAATCCCATTTATCTCAAATGCGAGAAAATGAAATCAATAAAATTGAGTTAGTTGTGGTTAATTTTTACAATTTTGATGAAGGAAAAAATAAAAGCTTTTCAGAAGCAATTGAGTCTATAGACATTGGTGGGCCAAGCATGGTCAGAGCTGCTGCAAAAAATCATAAAAACTGTCTTGTTGTAACAGACCCGGAAGACTATCAAGAAGTGATAGAAAATTTAGATAAAAATTTCAATCCTGAGCTGAGAAAAAAATATGCTGCAAAAGCTTTTACAAAAACAGCAAAATTAGATGTCTCTATTTCAAAATGGATGAACAATGAAGATGAAATGGATTTTATTTTTTCTGGGGAAAAAAAAGAATTGCGTTATGGAGAAAACCCCCATCAAAAAGCAGTGGTTTTTCTCACAGAGAAACTTCAAAAAGAACAAATTCAACACCAAGGAAAAGATCTTTCTTACAACAATTATTTAGACATGGATGCGGCTTTAAGGATCTGCAAATCCCTTCCTTCTGATGGTTCAGTGGTTGTGAAGCATACAAATCCTACAGGAGTTGCATTAAACAAAAACTTAAGAAAATCAATGGAAGATGCCTGGAATGGAGACCCCCGAGCAGCTTTTGGATCTGTTATAGCCGTGAAGCCAAGACTAGACAAAGAAACAGCTGAATATTTATCTAATTTTTTTGTAGAAGTAATAGTTGCTCCTGAAATTGAGAAAGAAGCACTTAAAGTTTTGGAAAGAAAGAAAAACCTAAGAATTCTGACAATACCTTTCCTAAAAGAAGAAAAATGGTCAATAAAAACATTATCAGGGATAACCCTCTGTCAACACAATGATAGAGAATCGACATCCCCAAAAGATTGGTCTTGGCATGGCCCAAAAGCAACAAAAGAAGTTATTAATGACCTTTATTTAGCAAACTTGATTGTCAAAGAAATGAAATCAAATGCTATATGCTTGGTAAAAGATGGAATCATGGTTGGAGGTGGTGCTGGAAGTACAAGCAGAGTTGGAGCATTAGAAATTGCACTTTCAATATCGAAAGAAAAATCGAAAGGTTGCGTGATGTCTTCAGATGCATTCTTCCCATTCAGAGACTCTATAGACCTAGCTTCAAGCCATGGAATAAAGGCAATCATTCAGCCTGGAGGGTCAATAAAGGATGAAGAGGTTATAAAAGCCTCTATTGAAAACAACGTATCTTTAGCGCTAACTGGGAGAAGACATTTCAGTCACTAAATTTATAATTGTCTTATGAAAGTAAAAGGAAACGTATTTCGATTTGAACACAATATAGATACAGACATAATTATTCCTGCAAGATATTGCTCAAGTTACCAGAAAGAAGATTTAACACCTCACTGCATGGAAGGTCATCCAGAATGGACTGATGGATCTTTTGCAAAGCAAGTCAAAGATGGTGACATAATTGTTGCTGGTGATAATTTTGGATGCGGTTCCTCTAGAGAGGTTGCTCCACTTTGCATTAAATGGTCAGGAGTTTCTTTAGTTATAGCAAATTCTTTTGCTCGAATTTTTTACAGAAATGCAATTAATATTGGATTGCCAATACTAGTTTGCAAGGAAATGGTAAAAATTACAGATCATCAAGATGAAATAAAAGCAAACCTAAGAACTGGAGAAATTGTAAATATTACAAAAAACAAAACGTTTCAAGCTGAGCCTTTTCCAAAATTCATTGAAGAGATAATAAAATCTGGCGGACTTATCAATTGGATTAAAGAGCAAGGTTTGACATAATTTTGAAAAAAGAAAATAATCTTATTTTTGACTGGAATAAAAAAGATGCTTTATTTTTTCCAAAAAATCCACCTCAACTTGATGATGAAACATTAAGAGACGGGCTTCAAAGTCCTTCAGTAAAAACCCCAACCCTTGAAGAAAAGATAAAAATAATTCACTTCATTAGCGACCTGGGAATCGAATCTGCAAACATTGGCCTTCCCGGGGCAGGCAAGCATGTAGAAAAATCTTCATTGAGCTTAGCAAAAGAGATATCAAATCAAAATCTGAATATTTATCCCAATTGTGCAGCGAGAACACTGCAAGTGGATATCGAACCTGTAGTAAGGATACAGCAAAAAACTGGTTTAAAAATGGAAGTTAGCACTTTCATTGGGTCATCTCCAATAAGGCAATATGCTGAAGGGTGGACAATGGAAAAAATGCTTAAAGACACCGAAGAGTCAGTTTCTTTTGCAATAAAAAATGGCTTGGATGTTATGTATGTAACCGAAGACACAACTCGAGCAAACCCTGAAGATTTAAAAAAGCTTTATGGCACAGCAATAAACTATGGAGCAAAAAGGGTGACCATTTGCGACACTGTAGGACATTCAACACCTCAGGGAGTCAGATCCTTAGTAAGCTTTATAAGAAATTTTGTAGACAACATTGAAAAAAACATACAAGTAGACTGGCATGGGCATCGAGACAGAGGTTTGGATATTCCAAACACAATTGCTGCCATTGAAGCAGGAGCTGACAGGGTGCATGGAACGGCCTTGGGAATTGGAGAAAGAGTTGGAAACACCCCTATAGATCAACTTTTAGTAAATTTCAAACTTTTAGGATGGATCGATAGAGATTTATCAAAATTATCTGATTATGTGAAATTTGTAAGTAAAGCAACAGGGGTTCCCATACCAAAAGGCTATCCGGTTGTCGGAGAGGATGCATTCAGAACTGGTACAGGGGTTCATGCTGCAGCAGTTATCAAAGCTTTAAAAAAGGGTGATGACTGGTTGGCAGACAGGGTTTATAGTGGTGTTCCTGCAGGAAAATTTGGCCTAAAACAAAAAATTGAAATTGGCCCAATGAGTGGGAAGTCAAATATTGTTTATTGGCTTAAAGAAAACAACTACAAAAATGACGAAACAACAATCAATAAGATTTTTGAAGCAGCAAAAAAGTCTAAAAAAATATTAACTGATGAAGAATTACATGAACTAACATCTTGATGACTTTTTTATTATTTTTCATATTTAAATTCGAAAACCTCATACCGAAAGATTTCAAAGAACCCTCTGGTATTATTTATTCGGAAAAAAGAAAAAGCCTGTTTGTAGTTGGAGATGAAGGACATATAGCAGAAATAAACACAAGCGGAGAATTGATAAAAATAAAAAAAATTCCAGGAAACTCATGTGAAAGGGATTTTGAAGCAGTCTCGATTGATCCAAGAAACGATAATCTTCTTGTGTTGAGAGAATCTTTATGGGAAATAGTTGTTATAGATCCTGAAAACTTTGAAATTGAATACACCTACAAACTTCCTGGAGGGCCAAAAAATTGCAAAGACGAGGACTGGGGACTTGAAGCGTTAGCGGTAATTGGAGAGGATAAAGACAAAAAAGACTGGTTGAAAATTTTAGTAGGAAAGCAAAGATACCCAACAATGATTTATGAATTCTCAATTCCTTTAAGTCAGTCAGAAAAAAAACCTATCCTGGGTAAAAAAATTAAACCAAAAATCGAATCAATATCAGATATGTATTATGACAAAGAAAATCAAAATCTTTGGATATTGGATTCATGGCTCATTCAAAGACTTTTTACCTCTGCAGGATTCCATGGAAAACTATATTTATTTAAAGATTGGGAAAAAATTGAAACATGGAATATCCCTTTTCCTCTCTCTGAAGGAATAACATTCACCCCGAGTGGCGATTTATGGATTGCAGATGACACTGGTGGAATTTACTTATTTAAAGATTGGGAAAAAGACAATAAAAAATTACTAAATTTTTAAAAATTTAAAAAATTACCCCAAAAGGGAATCAATATCGTTTCTTTGTCGAAAACTAATTCCATCATAAGTATTGATTCCTTGTCAATGAACTCCGTAAGGATCAAAAGCCTTTTTGAATACCATGGCAATAGAGGAATATCATTCCATAAAAATCTTGAAATGTTTCCTGATTTGTGCTTTTCTAAAAAACTCTCTTCCTCCTCTGGAAGGAACCTCTCAACGACACTTCCATCTTTTAAATGGAATTTAACATAAGGCAAAGAATTGTTTACAGTTTTTTCAGTTTGATTATGAATGTTCAATAACCATAATTGCCATTCCCCAGATATTAAATTATCATCAAAAGACAAAAGAGTCAGATCGGCTTCATAATCTAAATCACTAGAAAATCCGTAATATACCCTTTCCTGATAGTCGATTTTTTTATTTTGCTTAATTAAATTTCTCAAAGACTCCAGGTCTCCATAGCGGAACCAAAGCCAGGAATAGGAATAAGACAAGAATCCTAATTTTGTTGAAGAGTTAACAGTATCATCTTGAATTTGATATTCCGAAAGAAGATTTTCAGATTCTTTAATTTTTGAATACCATTGCTGCATATCTTCCTTTTCCTTGAAGCTTAAAGAATCTCCAGCCACTAAAAACAACAATAAAAAAAAATTAATTATTTGTAAGATTTTAAAAACTCCTCCAACTCTTTTTCCAACCTCTTTGGATCCGCCCTTCCTTTTGACTCCCTCATCCCTAAACCAATTAAAGATTTTAGAACAGCGGTTTTGCCATTTAAGTATTTGTTAACTATTTCTGGATTTTCTTTAATTATTTTTTTAACCAAAATCAAAAGACCCTCATCTGGCAAATACGCCGTGGGTCCCATTTTTTGGATCAAGGAATCAAGACTTTTATTTTCTAAAGTTATTTGTGGAAGGATTTTCTTTGCTATCGAATTAGTGATCTCTCCATCTTGTAAAAATTTAATCAACTTGAAAAATTCTTCTTTTTTTGGCCTTAAGCCTAAAATATCAGGATTTTCCTTCCAGATCGACATCAAAGAACCTGTTATCCAGCTAGATAAAATTTTTCTGTCTATCTCTGATGGAAAGCTACTGTAATATTCGAAAACCTTATGATTTAGAGAAATACTTCTGGCCATCTGGTAAGAAACTCCATCCTTTAACATCTCTTTTACCTTCTCATAGGGGGTCTTTTTTTGAAATGTCTTTTCATGAGACAATAAAACATTCAAATCAGGTTCTGGAAAATACCTATAATCAGAAGCAGATTCTTTCACTCTCTGTAAAACACACTCATGATTGTCCTCATCCCAGCCTTTTGTTACCGATTCAACTTTCTCACCTAAACTTATATGTCTTAACTGATTCTCTATCTCCCACTTTATCGCTTTCTCAACACCACTAATACTCCCTAGATTTTTAATTTCAACCTTGTTTGAAATTTTTCCATTTATAGAAACAGAAACATTTGGCTCACACCTCATCGCCCCGGTTTCCATTTTTCCATTTGAAATACCATGCTCAATTAATGAAGACCTTAAGCTTCTTAGGAATTCGCCTGCCTCTTTTGAGCTTGAAAAGTCAGGATCAGTCACTATCTCGAGCAAAGGCATACCAGACCTATTAAAATCCAAAAAAGAATTATCTCCCTTTACTAAAAGCTGTGCAGTATCTTCTTCAACTTGAATCCTTTTTATAGAGACCCTGCATTCTTTATTTTCGCAATAAAAAAACCATTCCCCATCCTCTCCAACAGGTTTAGAAAATTGGCTTATTTGATATCCTTTTGACAAATCAGGATAAAAATAATTTTTTCTCTCCGGAATGCTTTCATTGTTTAAATCACAATTCAAAAGATATCCACATTTTGATGCCAGCTCTAAAGCTTTTTTATTGGGAATTGGTAAAGCTCCCGGCAACCCATAACAAACAGGACAGCAATTTGAATTTGGGTCATTTGAATCTGTTGAACACCTACAATACATTTTTGTTTTTGTCATGAGTTGAACATGGATCTCTAAACCTATCATTGGATTTAGTTTCATTTTGAAAATTTATTCATCCATACAGATTGGTTAATCAAGGATTCATCGTCGTTAGCCCCAGCTGAAAGCTGAAAACCGTAGGGTAGACCATTGTGTTTTCCCCATGGGATATTTATAGCTGGAACGCCTGCTAGTGAAGATACCGTTGTAAAAATATCTTGTTGATACATTGATAAAGGGTCTTTCTTTGAATTTAAATCAAATGCAGTAGAAGGTGTTGTTGGCAATAATAAAAGCCCCTCTTTTGCCCAATTGTTTAAAATTGAAGAAAAAGAACCTCTTAATCCAATAGCCTTTTCGTAAAGGCTGTCTCTATAACCTTCTGAAAGGACATGGCAACCCATCAATATCCTTCTTTTTACCTCTTGTCCAAAAGACTTTCTCCAAGATGCTACATCCTGATTATGGCTTGGACCAAACCTAATCCCATCAAATCTTGCGAGATTGGAACTCACTTCTGCATAACAAATAAGATAATACACAGCAAGAGAATTTTCAAAGATGTCAAAATCTACCTCTTCGATTTCAACTTTTTCATTAGAAACCTCTGAAAGTAAATTGCTGAAAGAATCAAATACATATGATTCTGTAAAACTTTTTAACTTTTCAATATTAGGAACTAGTATTTTTTTAGGCTTCTCTTCCTTAAAAGAAACTTTTTTCTTAGCATCGTAAGATGTTGAATCATTTCTATCAAATCCTTTAATTGTGTCAAAAACCCATCTTGTTTCTTCTAGTGTTTTTGAAAAAATACCCACTGTATCCATTGAAGAAGCCATAGAAATCAAACCATATCTTGAAACACGTCCCCATGTTGGCCTGAATCCAAAAACTCCACAAAAAGATGCAGGCTGCCTTACGGACCCTCCAGTATCAGAACCTAATGAAAATGGAACAATGCCAGAAGCAACTGCAGCAGCACTCCCTCCAGAACTACCTCCGCAAACTTTATTTGGATTCCAGGGATTCAGACAAGATCCGTAACATCCCGTTTCAGTGCTTGCACCCATTGCAAATTCATCTAGATTTGTTTTTCCTAGCTGAAAACATCCATTTTTAGTCAACCTCTTAACAACAGTAGCTTCGTAAGGGCTATAGTAACCTTTCAATATCTCTGAAGCACAAGTTGTAGGGAGATCTATTGTGCAAATATTATCCTTTATGGCAAAAGGAACCTGCTCCTCCCTTGGTAGGGAATCGCTTAAAGACAAGAATATATTGTTTTTATCTTTCTTGGCAAGATCCAATGATTCAAAAACAGTAATAGAAGATTCTGGATAATTAAACATTAAATTATCATAATGATAACTACTGTTACTTTTGAGATAATTCTGAAACTAAGCTTTTGAAAGCATCTGGTTCGTTGATTGCAATTTCCGAAAGCATCTTCCTGTTTAATTCAATTTCAGATTTTTTCAACATGCTTTGAAAATCTGAATAAGAAATACCATGATCACTCAAAGCTGAGTTAAGTCTCGAAATCCACAACCTTCTAAAATTTCTTTTATTGTTTTTCCTATCTCTGTAAGCACTTGCTCCTGCGTTTAGAAGAACCTCTTTTGCTTTTCTAAACCTTCTAGAGCCAGAAGCCCTAAAGCCCTTTGCGAGCTTAAGTATTTTCTTATGCCTTTCTCTTCTTGTTGATCCAGTTTTGACTCTTACCATTTTATTTACCTAAATTCCTTAAAATTTTCCTTTTCACAGCACCTTCCACCCTTGTACCTTGGGCAAGCGCTCTTTTTCTCTTTGCAGACTTTTTTCCAGTTTTGTGATTTAAGCCAGGAGACTTAGAGATAACTTTTCCAGTTTTTGTTACCCTGAACCTCTTAGCAATCGCTTTATTGGTCTTCACCTTGTTGCTTTTTGTATTTGTTTTTATTTTATTGCTCTTAGCCATTTTAGACTTTTCCAGGATTAAACATCAATGTCGCTTGTGTTGCTTCAACCTTTATGTCAGATAAAACAACACCGAAATCCTTTACTTCCTCCTTCATAGTTTCAAGCAATTCTAACCCTCTTGCCTTGTGAATCCTCTCTCTCCACTTGCGAAAGTGAACTGTGACCTTAACCCGATGGCCTTGTGAAAGGAATTTTTTTACTTTTTTTGTCCTAACGTCAAGGTCTCCCTTGTCTATATTCAACTTTAGACGTATTTCCTTTAATTGAGCTTTAGAGACAGCGTTTTTTGATTTTATAACCTTTTCTTTTCTTCTTTTTTCATAAAGGAATTTACCATAATCTAAAATTTTAGCTACAGGGGGATCGCTATTTTCAACAGTTAAAACCAAATCCAAACCACTGTTTCTAGCCTCTTGTAATGCTGCATTAATATTCATAACCCCTAGATTTGATCCTTTTTCATTTATAACTCTGACATTTTTAAACCTTATATGCTCATTAATCTTGTGTAACCTCTTGGGTTTTTTTTGCGAAGCACTTCTTCTAAAACGACTCAATTAGAACTCCCTTCTTCTGAAAGCTTTTTCACCAAGTCCTCTTTTGTCATTGTTCCACAATCTCCATTGTCCCTGTGCCTAACAGAAACTGAAGAAGATTCAACCTCTCTGTCACCAACAACAAACATATAAGGAATTTTATTCAATTCTGCATCTCTAATCTTTTTGCCAACTTTTTCATTTCTATCATCAAGGCTTACCCTAAAGCCTGAATTTTTCAATTCATTCAATAAATCTTTTCCGTAATCAAAGTGCTTCTCGGAAATGGGGATTATTATAGCTTGGTTCGGAGAAAGCCAAAAAGGAAAATTCCCTGCATAATGTTCAATCAGTATGCCTATAAACCTTTCCATGGATCCAAAAATTGCCCTATGAATCAAAACAGGAGCCTCTTCTTCATCGTTTGAATTTACGTACTTTAAATCAAATCTTTCTGGAAGGTTGAAATCAATTTGAATAGTTGTACACTGCCAATGTCTTCCTAGAGCATCTTCAATCTCAAAATCAATTTTAGGACCATAGAATGCACCATCTCCAGGGATATACTCTGCATCTATTCCAGCTTTTGAAATTGCTGCCTTTAATGAATTTTCGGCCTTGTTCCAAGCTTCATCAGAACCTATCGATTTTTCTGGACGCCCTTTCAGAAACAATTTCCATTTAAATCCAAATTTTTGCAAAATCTTTTCAGAAAAGTTCAAGACACTCAATATTTCATCTTCTAATTGGTCAAAAGTACAAAATATATGTGCATCATCTTGAGTGAAACCCTTAACCCTGAAAAGGCCATGCATCGTTCCAGCTTTTTCATTCCTGTAAACGGTACCAAACTCCATAAACCTTAAAGGAAGCTCTTTATAGCTTCTTCTTTTCCTTGAGTAAACAAGCATATGCCCTGGGCAATTCATCGGTTTAACCCCTACCCCAGATCCACCATCTTCATCAGGACATATAAACATAAAATCTTTGAAATTTGTCAAGTGTCCACTTTTCGACCATAAATTGGTATGAACAATATGAGGGGTTTCAATTTCTTTGTATCCATTATTTGTATGCATAGCTCTTGACCAGTCTTTTAAAGAATTTAAAAGTTTTTTACCCTGCGGTAACCAAAAAACCAAACCACTGCCAGCAGTTTGAGAAAAAATTTCAAAAAGCTCTAACTTTTGACCGATTTTTCTATGATCTCTTTTTTCAGCTTCTTTCAATTTTTCTAAATGTTCACTTAGTTCAGCCTTTGTAGAAAAAGATGTAGCATAAACTCTTTGCAACATAACATTTTTTTCATCACCTTTCCAGTAAGCCCCTGATGTTGAAAGTATTTTAAATTCTCCAATTTTTGATGTTGACTCAACATGCGGAGGATCCCCTTCACAAAGATCAACAAATTCACCTTGCCTGTAAAAAGATATTTCTTCTCCTTTTGGGATACCCTTGACTAACTCTTGCTTGAAGGGCTGTCCCTCCAATTCCTCTAAAGCATCTTTTCTGCTTAGGACAAATTTCTCCAAAGCATAATCACTTTTGACTATTCGCGACATTTCTTCTTCTATTTTCAGAAAATCATCTTCAGAAAACTCTCTTCCAAATAAAAAATCGTAGTAAAAACCATCTTCTATTACTGGTCCAATTCCCAACTTAACCTCAGGAAAAAGTCTTAAAATAGCCTGAGCCAAAACATGGCTTGCTGTATGTCTCATTCTTTTAATTTTTTCAATCATAAATTAGTAGATCTCCATCATGGGAGATGGTGGACTTGAACCACCGACCTCTTGAATGTCAATCAAGCGCTCTATCCAGCTGAGCTAATCCCCCCTTTGAATTTAAATAAAAGGGCGCGGTCGGATTCGAACCGACGAATATAGGCTTTGCAGGCCCACGCCTTAAACCACTTGGCCACGCGCCCAAAACAGCGGAAGACGGGACTCGAACCCGCGACCTCCAGCTTGGGAAGCTGATGCTCTACCAACTGAGCTACTTCCGCAAAAAAACTAAACATAAATGACATCCTAATTCTTTATTTCCCACTATGCCAAGTAGTCCCTGAAGAAGAATCTTTGATTTGAACCCCTAAACTTAACAATTCCTTTCTTATTTGATCAGCTTTTTTCCAATCTTTATTTTTTCTTGCTTCATTTCTTGATGTAATCATTTCTTCTATTTTCATATCGTCTAAATGACTCTCCTTGGGGAGAATGCCTAAGACATCATCAACTTCAGATAAAAACTTTTGCAAGCTTCCAGAAATTTTTTTAATCCCTTTTTTCCTAGAGTCTTTTATCAAATCCATCAAAACTGCAACCGCTTGAGGAACGTCAAGATCTTTTTTTAAATATTCAATAAAAGATTTTCTGTACTTTTCCACAAAAGAACTGTCTGTATCCTCATCTGCGGAAAAATCTTCAACTTCTTCTAAGAAATTCTTGATTCTATTTAATGTTGATCGAGAATCTTTAAGAAGGTCAAAGCTAAAATTCAAAGGCTGTCTGTAGTGTCCACGCATTAAAGAATATCTCAATTCGGCACCTGTAAAACCTTTTTTATAAATATCTGAAGGAGTATAGGCATTGCCTAAACTTTTCCCCATCTTGCCACCATCAACCAACAAAAATCTACAATGCATCCAGTGTCCTGCAAGCTTTTTCCCGGAAAAAGCTTCACTTTGAGCAATCTCACATTCATGATGTGGAAAAATCAAATCTTCACCGCCTGAATGAATATCTAATTTATCTTTAAAAAGATCATTCACCATGGCCGAACATTCAATATGCCAACCTGGGAAGCCATCTGAACCAAGAGAGGTGTTCCATTTCATAATATGCTTAGGGTCGGTTTTCCATAAGGCAAAATCCGTTGGGTCTTTTTTTTCAAGATTGATATCTACTCTATGTCCTGCATCTAAATCATCAATTGAATTCTTTGACAAATTGCCATATTTTTCAAATGACCTAACTGAGAAATAAACATTTCCATTTGATTTATAAGCATATCCTTTTTGTATCAGCTTCTCAATCATAGAAACCATATCCTCAATATGATCACTCGCCTTGGAAATATATGTAGGTCTTTTCATGTATAAAGAATCCATATCATTAAAGAAGTCTTTTTCATAGATAGAAACGATCTCCCAGGGAGAAACTCCTTTTTTTGTTGCTTTTTCTTCAATTGGATCAAACTTAGCAGGACCATCTTCTCCTTCCCTCATGTGCCCAACATCAGTTATGTTCATTGCTTGAAGAACCTTCCAGCCACCCCATTCCAAGGTCCTTCTCAAAAGATCAGAAAATAAAAAAGACCTCCAATTTCCAATGGTTGGACGACTGTAGAGAGTTGGTCCACAATGATACATCCTGACAATACCGCTTTCGTTGGTTTCTAAGGGAAAAGAGTCGCCCCTTAAAGTGTCAAAAAGAATTGGCCTAAACCAAGGTTTGTTCAATTAGCTATCCATCTTCCACAATTAGGACATATGCAAATAGATTCAGATGCTGCAAGCTCTTCAAGACATAAAGTCGGTAGAGCAGAGTTGCATGCATCACACAAAAAAACAACACCTTTCTCAAAATTTTTGCTTTTGACTATCTCAGTCAAAACTAAACCTTTAGATCTTTTTGCCAAGTCTATAAACCTAGCTACAATTTTTTCATCCAGGGTTGAACAAGATTTTTCAATATCTTTATTTATCTTTTCAATATTTTCATCTTTTTGTTCAACTATCTGAGTAAATTCTTTTTCCCTATTCGCAACGGCTTCCTCTATATTTTCTAGCCTTTCTCTATTGTCTCTTATTGATTTTTCTAAATTTTCAATTTGAATAGCTCTTCCTGCAAAATCCTTTTCTTTGTCATCCTTCTCTTCTCTTTTTTCAATTAATTTTTCAGTCAGCTCTTGTGCGACCCTGTGAGAAATGTCTTCCGAACTCATGCTTTCTAATTTTTCAATATCCTGAACTATAGATTGCAATTCTGCTTCTGACTCCATTGATTCTTTTTTAACCCTGTTGTAAACTTCCTCCCTCCTCTTGAGCCTTTGCTCCTCATCTCTTGCAGACTTTCTTCTCTGAGCCAATCTAAACTCACCAGCCTTTTTTTCTTTATCTTCTTCAAGAGATTGAATTTCCAATGTCTTTTCCTGAATATCCTTGAGAACTTTCAAATCTTTTTCATTAAGACCAAAATCTAAACTATACATAAATAAACACTCCTTTTTAATGGTGGGGAGAGAGGGACTTGAACCCCCGACCTCCTGTTTGTAAGACAGGCGCTCTATCCAGCTGAGCTATCCCCCCGTAAACCTCAGCGTGGGTCTGGTAGGATTCGAACCTACGACCAACGGATTATGAGTCCGCTGCTCTAACCGCTGAGCTACAGACCCACGATCTGAGTATCCTATCATAATCCAAATTTGAAATGTTATACTAGTGACATTGGGTGGTTTTAACTCCAGAGAGTTATGCCTTAATAAGGGAAAATTGTGAAAATCAATTACGGCCCCCGCCACCGTTACTGGCATAAGTAACTTTGGTTTTGTCACTGTTGAAACGGGAAGGCAAAATCATGAATAAGCCAGAAGTCGGGAGACCTGCCTGATGTAAATTACGGGAGGTAAAATTTTGAAAAAAATACTTAAACTAAAACTTCTACTCATTCTTTTTGTTTCGTGTTCTGAAAACACTCCAGAAAATTTAATCATCCAGAACAATGCCGACTTTGTTCTCTTAACAAACGATTGGGTTTCAAACGAATCAAACTTTCATATACGTACTGAAAATGGAGACTGGGTAGAAAGTATTGAACATATTGACATCAACGACATTTTTAGCGCAGACACAGTAGCAAGATCTTTCAACAAGGATGAAGCCTGGTTCTTGGACAGATCTAACAATTCGGTTTCAAAGATTTCTTTTAACAATATGGGACACCCCACAATATTGTCTAGATGGATTCTTGAAAACAATCCAAATCCTCATGATGTCTGGCTTCATGGAAATGATCTTTATGTTGCTCAATATGAAAATGAAAATCTTTTAGTCCTGAATTCAAAAACTGGAGAAATAAAAACTCAAATCAACCTTTCTGCCAACGAAGATCTCTCTCAATGCGCTTCAGGTGATGGAAACACCGAAATGGATCAACTATTTATGAAAAATGGGAAAGTATATGTTTCAATGCAGTGTTTAGACACCTCTTCTTCATGGAGCCCTGTAACCGAAGGAAAGATAGCTGTAATTGAAACAGAATCAAATATCATTTCTGAAGTTATAACCCTGACAAACTGCTTTAATCCAGTAGATGCAGCAGAAAACCCTGAAGGGACCCATTTGTACTTTTCATGTGTTAACAACTATGAGGGTGGAAATGATGGCTCAATAATCAGAATGTCTTATCTCGACCATTCGATAGAAGACATTATTGCTGAATCTTTTTTTGGTGGCGATATAGGAGGCTTAACGGTAAAAGACAATAATAATATTTTTGTAACAGTAACATCTCCATCCTGGGGTCACACATGGATTTCTAAAATAGACCTTTCAGAAACTATAGTACAAATAGTCCATGAGAAAAATACGCTTTGGCACAACAGAATAGCATTTAAAAATGAAATACTCTGGATGGTTGGAGAAGAAGGCCTTTATTCAATATCAGATTGTGGTCTTTTTTGTACTGACGAAAAGATAGTGAGATCTTCGACAGATGCAGCCCAACTTCTTTTCTGGCTAGGAGACCCGATGTTTGGTGGTGGTGGTCACTAATTCTTAAAAAATGAAACATTTGTGGAAGTTATGCACATGTATTCTTTTAGCCTTTTCGTCATGCTATAGCGATGTAGAAAAAACAACAGCCAAAACAGGTGATCTTGGTAAGAGATGGAGAATAATATCCTTAGCCCCCTCAACAACAACAATACTGGAAAAACTAAACCTTAATGAATACATAGTTGCCACAGATAAGTTTTCAAAAACAGAAGAAGATATCCTGAAAATTGGAGGCCTTCTTGATCCAAACTACGAACTCATCACAGAGATTAATCCAACTCATATTATTGGATTAAAGAGCCACTCAAGGATGAAAGAAAAACTAAGTTTCCTAAAATCAAAATGGATTCTAAATAGTGCAGAAAATCTGGAAGACTATTTTTATACTCTTGATGTTTTAGCGAAAGAGTTCGAAAGAGAAAAAATAGCAGAAAAAACTACCCATGAAACAAAAATGCTTATTGAATCATTAAAAGAAATGGCATCATTGAAAATTGGATGCAATTTAAACAAATGCCCTGAAAAGAAAAAAATACTAATAATTATCTCCAGAAAACCTGGAGAAACAACCAACATGCTCTCTGCAAGCAAAAATACTTTTATTTCAGAATTGATAGAAATACTTGGAGTAGAAAATGCAATTAAAGAGAAGGAAGGCTCAATAAATCCTTATTGGCCAAATCTAACGCCTGAAAGTTTGTTAAAAATTGATCCAGATGAAATATGGGAATTTGGAACAAGGGAAAAAGGTCAGGATTTATGCTGTGAAAAAGACAGTTATTTCTATCCTTATTTAAAAATGAAAACAATGAAAGCCATCGAGAAAAAATCATTTAAACTTTTCGAAGATGAAAATCTAACAATCCCTGGGCCCAACATGATAAAAACACTAAAAATTTTTGCGATAGAGCTTTATCCTGAGTCTGAAAAAGAAATAGAGGCTTTAGTCAACCCATCGAATGGCAGACCAGAGCTCTAAGGAATTGTCTCCCTTGTAGGAAAGAAAATCTTTCCCATCTGAAGCCAGAAGAAGTGTTGATCTTGAACCAAGATCATGATCATTTTCCCCTATTACCTTGAGGCCAAAATGACCAGAAACAAGACAGTTTTTACCAAGATTGCAAATAGAAAGCACAGAGCCCTGAAGAGAAACTCCTTTCCATTCGTCTTTTTCAAAATAAACATATCCGTCAGCGGTAGAAAAGGCAGATTTTCCAGAACTTATAGCAGAAAAAGAGAAATCTTTTATTTTTTTAGAACTTTTCAAACCATCTTTTTTCTTCTTGTCATTCAAGATAGAAAGACCCCCAAAAAGATCCACGAAATAAATGCCCTTTTCACCAAAACAGACACTACTCAATCCATTTTCCCCTTCAAAAACTTTAAGCAAAGATGAGTTGTCCACAATGAAAACAAATCCTTCAAGAGTCCCTATTAAAAGCTTTTCTCCTTTAAGTGAAATCGAGCATGGGGTACCTTGAATTTCCCAACTGGATACCAATTTCAACTTTTTATCCCATTTCGAAACAAAACCATCTGAAGAAACAGCAAATAAAAAATCTTTGTCAGAGGCTAATGAGACAATTTTCTTTTTGTGAAACTTCAAAACACCTGCCTCAACAATATTTTCAGCTTCTATATTAAAAGATACAACTTCCCCATTGGTCATGCCAGCAAACCATGAATTGGAAAATGAAGTGATTGCAGTTATCCCGGAATAATCGCATGAAGCTTTCATTGACTCGCCAATATCCATAAGCATACTTTTTGTCCAGCCTTCACCAACCCCGTCTGAAAGAGCCTGCTTGCATAAGGCAATTGCATGAGAATACCTTTTGTTTGAAAATTCTTTTGCAGCATTTTTTTTATATATTCTTTTTTTCCCTTCTCTTTCCTTCAGAGAAGCTTCTTTCAGATATTCTTTTGCCCACTTGTTGCCATCATCAATAACCAAAATCTCCAAAGCTATTTCTTTTGCCTTGTCAGGGTTTGAATCTTTGCACTTTTGGGCAAAGCCTAACAATTCTTTGATTTTTTGATTTTTTAATTTTGATAAAATTTCTTGTGCCCATTGAACCGAAGGCGCCTTGTTTACAATTTTGGAAACATGATCGTAGCAATCATCCCAACTACCCTTTTTTAATAAATCTTCACATTTTTTCTTTTCCTGATCAGCCCACATTGCCTTATCGACAGCATCCTTTCCTCCTTCAATCAACCATGAATTACAAAAACGACACTTATAAGCCCCTGGAACAATCATCTCCCCACAATAAGGGCAAGGAGCTCTGTCTTGACTATTCATCATCAACCTCCAAACTCAAAAAAACTAAATTATCTTCAGAGGCAACTGCCAACATTTTATTTTCTTCTATATTGAAAAATGATAGAGACCATATTTTTCCATAAGAAGAATCCCACTCTATCCTGTTTACCTGATTCCCTTGTGAGTCAAAAATGAATATTTCATTTGTAAATTCAGTTGCAAAAGCAAAATTATCATTAGTGTCTTTTGATAAAGTTCCTAATTTAATAGAATTTGGATTGGACAACATCTTAGTTGCTTTCGGAAAAGCTTCAGATGCATTGCCTGTCCAGACTTGTCCAGTTTGGTCAAACACGAAAAGAGTTCCAGAATTTGCAATCAGGACATCTACAATTGGCTGGTTTATTGTCAGATTACCAACTGCTGACAACCCCAACCCTGCAAGCTCTCCATTCATCTGTTTGTATACAGAAACAATGGAGTTATTTGGACCAAAATTGTAACCAACAGCAACAAAACCCTCCTTATTTATACTTAGTTTTAATTGCCTTGACTCAAGGCCATCCCATTTGTAAAAGACAGGGCCTAGCAAATCAACCACCTGAAGAGACCTGGTCTCTCTTTCGTGAAATACTGCAAATCTTTCATCCGCAATATCAAACTCATCAAAATATCTTCCTTTTGAAATTATTTTTTTCCAATCAGGCCCCATCCAGCCACCATCAGATGATGCATAGAAATCCGAACTCATTTCCTCTATAATCGAATCTGTATCAAGCTCTGCATCCCAAGAAAATTTTTGATTCCCAGAAAAAGAAAATCTTTTCGTTCCCCCTTTTGTACCTATGATCAAATCTCCTGATTGGGGAAAAAGAGAATGCGCTTTAATGTCTGGGGGAAGAGAAATTTTGAAAACTGGATTGTTGTCATCTTTTGCGTGCTCATAAAGAGATCCCAAAATTGCCTCCTTGTCCTCTTTGTCAATATCTAGATAAAAAACCTTTGCTGAAAAATCCCTAACTTCTGAAGCGTTAGAGGTATTTAAAAATCGCCTTAAGCCGTCTTTGAAATCACTTCCGAATGGAGTATCTTTTTCAATTTCAAATACAGCTTCAGCATCACTTACCCAAAGAGGTTTTTTTATCTTTAAATTTGCAACAATCAAAGCAGCCTCACCCAAAAATTCTTTACCTCCAGAAAAATAAGGATCAAAAAGATTAACACTCTTTATTTGAGAAAGTCTTTCTTTGTAGGATTTTTCCAAGAAAGAAGAAGCCCAAGTTAAATTCGGATTTTTGGGTATTTTTTCTAATTCCAGAATTGAATCTTTGAAATTTCCAGAATCAATTAAAGACTCAACTTTTCTTTTTAAGGACTCAAAAGCCTCTTGTTCATATCGTGCTAAAAGATCAGAAACATCAGCACTTTCTGGCCAAGACTGACTTAACTCAACCAGAGAGCTAGAGGCTCTTGCCCAACTTTCTTCCTCTATATAAACCCTTGCCTCTCTTATCTTTTTCTTTGGTGGCATGTTTGGATCTTGAAAAAGTGCAGAGAATATGAAAAAAAGAGCAATAGCCAAAGAAACAAGAATCGTCTTGTTCTTGAAATATTTATTTTCTTTCAATTTTGCAAAAAGATTTTCCTGATTCTTTTGCTTCGGTTCCTCCATCAAAAATTCGGCTTTTTTTGAAGTCTTTTTCTTTGCTACTTTCTTTTCTGCTTTAATTTTTGGCTTTTTTCCCCAGCCTAAGACCGTTCCATTTGACAATGTCCCAAAAAGGGTACCTCCTGTAGAGGACCAGACAAAAGAGGTTACCCCCTGACTGCTTGAAACATCGGAAGAATTTTCTTTTAGATTGTTCCAATCTAAGAGAATAGCATTTTCATATTTTCTACCAACAGCCAAAAGGGAATGTTTTGGAGAAAAAGCCAAAGATGTAATCGGAGCTTCACAATTGAAGTGTTTAAGAGCACTCCAAGAACCATTTTTCCAAATCGAAACAGAACCATCATCAGATCCCGTAGCAATTAAACTCCCTCCGGGATGAACAGCTAGAGCTGATATGCTGTCTCTGTGTGCAGAAATTTCAGAAATTAAATTTCCTTGAATATCTAAAACATGAAAATGAGGTCTTTCTCCAACAACAAGAAGAGATGAATCTGGAAGTCTTTTCAAGCAATGGACACTGCCTATGTCTATTTGTTTTTCCCAAACTTTTTCTCCATCAAGATCCCAACACCTAACCCTTCCGTCTTGTCCTCCAGATATTAAAAAATCTGAAAAAACACAAATTGAATAAATAAACCCTTTCAATCCAGTGAACTTGCTTAATGTTTCCCCTGTTTCTACATCAACTCTAAGTATTGAACCATTTCCTCCAACAAAAAGAGAGCCATCCTTATGGAAAGCAAGAGAGAGAGCCATTCCCCCAAACCCCCTGATTACTTTTTTTCTAGATCCAGTTGAATAATCCCATATCAATACCCTGTCATCCAGCCCCCCAGTAGCATAAATTTTTTCATTGGGATGAACTGCTATTGAAGCAGCTTCTGCTAAATGCTCTACCAGTTTAAAAGGTTTCATAACTTTTACTGGCTCAAATAATTGAGAACCATTGATTATAGGTAAAAATATCTAAAACTCAAAATTTATGTACAATTCGATTGATTAACTTAAGATTAAGCTGGAGGTTTGTTATGAAAAATTTATTGATGATTGGTTTTTTGGTCTTGTTAGGGCTAATGATGCCTGGGATGGATCAAAAAAATAATTTTAATCCAAGAGAAAGAATGGAAAATCCAAGAGAAAGGGAGATGAATATAGGAGGAATGTTTGAAATTCAAGGATTAGACAATCGGCAAAGGGAAGAGCTTCGAAAGTGGATGAACGAAGCTCCTGACTTTGTAAAAGAAAGGACTGGGATGATTTTTGAAATTTTATCCAATCCAATGCAAATGGAAAGAGGCGACTGGGGCCGAGAGATGGAAAGAGGCGACTGGGGCCGAGAGATGGAAAGAGGCGACTGGGATGATGCAAGAAGAAGAATTTCAGAGATGGTAAGAGGTGTTG
>CAZDPU010000013.1:0-29671 GCA_964507645.1 uncultured bacterium | reverse complement strand
AAACCTATATGGTCATCATCAAGCTTCGCCACAACCGTCTTGGTTGTCCGGGTTAATGCAAAATTGTAGTAATTGACAAGACTGTTTTTTGAATCAGGAGGTAGTTCAATGTGTTTCTTACTTCCCGGAGGGTAAACCTTAGGCACATAATCAAACGCCTTGATTTTTTCGTGTTTTTTCATGAGTTTTTTTAGTATTTTTTCAGTGCCATCTGTGCATCTGTTATAGACAACCACCAATTCATCAAGGAATTCGATATGGCTTTCAATGGCCTCTTCAAGAAAATCTTCACCATTCCTGGTTCTGATAAACATGCTGAGTCCTTTTTTTCTTTTCTCTAAATTTAAGTCCTGGACTTTAAAGCTGTAATCTTCAACTTTGGTGATCATGGAAATCCTTTAAAACTAATCCCAAAAGGGAATAAAGTTTGGCAAACAGTCTGTTTTGACTGATTTTTCTCCTGAGTTTTTGTATGTTGCACAGCTTTCTCCATATTTGGCAATTTGGATTGTTGTGTAAGCGATGTCCAAGAGTTTCCAAAATGCGAGAAGGTAAATCAGAGACATGAGGATTTTTTTGCCAATTTTTTCATCTTTTTTTCTTGCTGTGTTCGGGTAAAGTGCTTCTTCTTGTTTTTTTATTTTTTTAACATCTGCTCCCTTTTCAAACATGGAGAGGGTAACCCCGATTCTGTTATTTGTGTAGTTCCACTGTGCTTGAAAATTTTTCTTTTTATTAGGGGATTTTCCCAAGTCCCTTAAGCTTGTTGCCATGTCTAAAAGTTGTTTTATCCCTTTTGCAACAACGCTAGCTCTTTCTTCACTTCTCCCTATTGTTAGAGAAACTGGGATGAGGTTTTTTGCAATCCACTCCTTTTCCTTTATAAAAGAATCCTCTTCATCAGGATTCATCTCAGGCATGTCATGTGCTCCTGCGCACAGTATCCAGGGTTCTGATATGGTCCTGATTCGTTTCCAGTGAATTTGAAAATCCTCGAGTTGTTCAAGGCTTTTTTTTGAAATTTTTGATTTATTCTTCATGAAACAATAAAACACTTAGGTTTTCTGCAGCTCCCGGAAAGTCGGAATCTTCTTTAATGACCATCTTTAAACATTTGATAGCCTCTTTTGTTCTTTCTGTTTTTGCATAAACGATAGAGAGGTCGTGAAGTGTGTGAATATGGTTAGGAGTCATCTTGAGGACCTTTTTGAATGATTTTTCAGAATTTTTAAAGTCGCCTTTAGCAAGGTTGAGTTTCCCTATATGGTACAAACATGTTATCTTTTCTCCTGTTTCAGATTTCTTTAAAAGCCCTAAAGCTGTTTCAAAGCTCTCTTTTGCGGAAAGTGAATTTGACCAGTATTCAGCTAATGCCAAAATAAGCCAAGCTTGAGAGGATTTCGGGTTTTCTTCAGTTAGGTTTTTTGATATTTCCAAAACCTGACCAAGAGACTTTTCTCTAGCTTCACCATCTCCCTTTTCAGCAGTTAGAAGCAATTCTTTTGTAAGGGTTAACTGTTCGTTAAGGGACTTGTCTTTTTTATTGCTCATATTCCTGTGCTGCTGCCAGAGTGGCAAGTTCAACTACCTGTCCTACTCCGCAATGCCTTTCAAGAACATGAACAGCATGTTTCATTCCTAACAATATTGGTCCAACCAAATGCGCCTCTCCCAATGATTGTAATAACTTATATGAAATATTAGCACTATCCAAATCAGGACATACTAAAACATTTACCCTAGACTCGTTTGCCAAAGGGGAGAAAGGGTATGTCTTTTTGATGATTTTTGTATTCAAGGCAACATCTGCTTGCATTTCTCCATCAGCAGGAATCTCAGGCCATTTGTCCCTGAAAATCCTCAACGCTGCTTGAACCCTGGCAGCTTCTTCGTCAGGGCTTGATCCAAAACTTGCATGACTTAAAAATGCAACAACAGGATCTAAGCCAATTGATTCAGCCAGATCTGAAAGAAGTTTTCCAGATTCGGCCAATTCTCCCTTTGTGGGTTTTATCCCTATAGTTGCATCACCCAAGACTATGGGGGATATATTTTCATTATTAGGGATAATGATATAAGCGCCTATTGCATGCTTGACGTTCTTTGCAGTGGGGAGTATTTGAAACAATGGGATCAATGAGTGCCTGTAGTAGAGATTTTGTCCAACAACCATTCCATGGGCATTTCCTAAATGCAAATGCATGGCACTAAATATCACTGGTCTTTTTATCCTCTTGTCAGCTTCTTTTTTCGTTAAGCCTTTTCTTCTCCTCAATGCAAGGTATTTTTTTGCATATTCTTTTTTGTCAGGATGCTTTTGTGGGTCAAGGATTTCCATTGCCGATATGTCAACCTTTGACTTTTCTGCCGCTAGTTGAATTTTTTTTGTATTTCCAACCAGAACCGGTTTCGCTAAAGCGTCTCCAAGGAGTATTTCGGCTGCTTGCAGGATGATAGGCTCTTCCCCTTCAGGGAAAATTATCTTCCTTCCCTTTCTTGCCGCATGTTTGAATATTGGTTTGAGTATCCTTCTGCTCGGCTCAATTTTTCTTTGCAGCATATAACCGTAAGTGTCAATATCGATTTTCTTTCTTGCAACTTTTGTTTTTATCGCAGCTCTTGCAACTGCGGGAGCAACATGATAGAGAACTCTTCTATCTGTTGGCTTTGGGATAACATAATCAGGACCAAAAGCAAGGTCTGCCATCCCGTAAGCATCTTTAACCTCTTTTGTAACAGAGCTTCTTGCCAACTCAGCAAGAGCCTCACTAGCAGCAACCATCATTTCGTCATTAATAGCTTTTGCAGCTACATCCAAAGCTCCCCTGAATATAAAAGGGAAACCCAGAACATTGTTAACTTGATTTGGAAAGTCAGACCTTCCAGTCCCAACAATTGCATCTGGTCTTGTTTCTTTGGCCAGGTTGTAAGGAATTTCAGGATCTGGATTTGCCATCGCAAAAATGATTGGGTTTTTGTTCATTTTTTTTATCATTTCTGGGGTGACAGTGTCTTTAACAGAAACACCCAGGAAGCAATCAGCCCCATCCAAAGCATCAGCTAAAGTTCTTTTATCTGTCTTTGCTGCAAATTCTTCCTTGTATTTATTCATTCCGTCCTTTCTTCCAGAGTAAGCAACACCTCTTGAATCAACAAGTAGGATGTTTTCTCTTTTGTGTCCAAGATGGCACAACAGTCTTCCCATTGCAATTCCGGCAGCTCCAGCTCCAGATATAACAGTTGTTAAATCATCCCATTTTCTATTTGTTAGCAGAAGGGAGTTAATCATTGCAGCTCCCGTGATTATCGCAGTCCCCCATTGATCATCATGGAATACAGGAATGTTTAATTTTTCTTTTAGTGTTTCCTCAATTTCAAAACATTCAGGTGCCTTGATGTCCTCAAGGTTTATTCCACCAAAGGTTGGCTCAAGTGCTTGAGCTACATTTATTACCTCTTCTGAAGTTTTTGAGTTTATTTCAATATCAAAGGCATCAACATTTGCAAATTTCTTAAACAAAACCGCCTTTCCCTCGCCAACAGGCTTGAATGCTTCAGGTCCTATGTTTCCAAGGCCCAATACAGCAGTTCCGTTTGAAAGAACTGCAACCAAATTTGCCTTGTTCGTGTATTTGTAGACATCCTGCTGATTACGATGTATTTCAAGGCATGGTTCAGCAACTCCAGGAGAATAAGCGAGAGTCAGGTCATCTTGCGTTAAGCAGGGTTTGGTAAGTTTTATCTCTGTTTTTCCCGGCTTCGGGTTTTCGTGATAATTTAAGGCCTCGTCTTTTAGAGACATGATTGCCAATTCTATTATTAGTAATATGATTAATAGTTAAAGTGTTAAAGAAAATGAATTCAAGTAAAGAAAAACAAGATAATCGGCTAAAAATTTTCATAAATTTGTTAAAACCTCATTGGAAACCTCTTTCTTTCGGTGTTTTTATACTTTTGATTCTTGACGTAATACAGGTTTTGCTTCCCCTTGTGACAAAAGAGGTTGTTGACAGGATTGAACAAGGCAGTTGGAATTCAGAAGCAACAACACAAGTCTTCTGGGTTTTTTTCATTGCGGGAGCAGCCACCCTCGTTCTTAGGTACTCTTGGAGGGTTTTGATTTTTGGCGCATCAAGGAAGGTTGAGAGGGACTTGAGGGAAAAACTTTATCGGAGACTAACCGGGGTACCAATGAAGTTTTACGACAAGGTTCAGATTGGAGATTTGATGGGAAGAGCCAGCAATGATATCGAGGCTGTAAGAAACATGTCCGGCATCTTGGTTATTTGCGCTTTTGACGGTCTTGTCTGGGGGGTTTTAACTATTGGTTTTATGTTTTGGCTAGACTGGCATTTAACCCTTGCAGTATTGGTGCCATTCCCTTTGATAGTGGTTTTTACAAGATATATGGGGCAAGCTTTTCACAAGCAGTTTAAATTAGTTCAGGCAGCTTTTAGCAAACTTTCAGCCCATGTTGAGCAAGCTGCAGGGGGGATACTTGCACTGAAAGGTTTTCGCCAAGAGTTTGGAGAGGCAAAGCTTTTAACATCAAAAGCAGATGATGTAAGGGTTGAGGGATTCAAGCTTGCGAATCTAGATGCTTGGTTTGAACCTGTTTTTAGAGTTGCTGCTGGAATAGGAATTACGGTCTTGATAATCTATGGTGGGGGTAGGGTTGTTTCTGGAGATTTGACAGTTGGTGACTTAGCTGCTTTCTTGCAATACTTTAATTATCTTGTTTGGCCTTTTATGGCACTTGGATTTATGGTCAACCTTTATCAAAGGGGGACAGCGAGTTTGGTGAGGATTCAAGAAATGATTGACGAGCCACAAGAGCCAAGGCCAAAGGGCTTCAAACCAGAAACTCTAGATATTGAATTCAGGGATATGTCTTTTATGTACTCGAAGGAAAACAAGGTTTTAAGTAAGATATCTTTTGCCCTCAAAGAGGGAGAAAAGTTAGCTATCGTTGGCCCAACAGGGTGTGGGAAATCTACAATTTTCAAATTAATCACTGCTCTTTACTCTGCAGATAAGGAAACTGTTTTTGTTAATGATCAAAGCATAGAAAAAATAAACAAAGATCTTTGGAGAAGCTCAATTGCATGGTCTCCACAAGACCCAGTTACCTTTTCTGAAACAATTAGGTACAACTTGGATCTAGGAAAGCGCATAAAGGATGACAAGTTATGGGAAGCTTTGAAGATAGCGGCTTTGGAGGATGATGTAAAAAAGATGTCGGGGAAACTTGATTCAAAAGTCGGGGAAAGAGGAATTTCCTTATCGGGAGGGCAAAGGCAAAGACTTGCTCTTGCCAGGGCAATATGTCAAGACAGGAAGCTTATCTTGCTTGATGATGCTTTAAGTGCCGTTGATGCAGAGACTGAATCAAAGATCTTAATTAACCTGATTGACGTTATTCAAGATAAGACAGTTGTCGTTTCTACACACAGAATATCTTCTATTTTTTCATTCGACAAAGTTCTTTTACTTTCTAAAAACGGAGAAATGGAAGCTTGTGAAAAGCCTGAAAAATTACTCAAGGAAAATAAGATATTTGCTCGAATGTGGGAGCTTAGCCAAGGGGAGAATGGCTAAATGAGAGGCATGAGCACAATTGACACAGGAGATGTTCCTGCAGTCCCACAAATGACTCTTTTGAATTGGCTTTGGAAAAGGGTCAAGCATCACAAGAAGAAAATAACAGGAGTAATGCTTGCGTTGGCAGCACTTGTTTCAACAACAGTCTTCCAACCTCTCCTTATAAGAGAGTTGATTGATAGGCATTTGGTTGCTGGGGTGGATGCTTCAAGCAGCGAAATACTAACAATCGGACTGAAATATCTGATGTTGGTCTTGTTGGCTTTTTATTTGAGTTGGTGGACAACACGAAGCCTCGGAAGGTTGGCTCATGAAGTGATGTATGAATTGAGAAGAGATTTATTTAATCGTTTAGTTGGTTTGAAAGTTTCATTTTTTGAAAAAACTCCTGTAGGCGTTATAGTTCACAGGATCAGTAATGATGTTCAGGCGATAAGTGACCTCTTCACACAAGTATTAACCACCCTTGTTAGTGATCTTTTCTTAATTGTCGGGGTAACCGTCGCAATGATTAAAATTGCGCCATCTGTCGCATTCTGGGTGCTTATTCCTTTACCCATAATAGTGGCAGTGATGCCAACCTTTTCTCGTTGGGTTTTTAAGCTTTTTGACATAATTAGAAATAGGTCAACCGAAATGATAATATCCCTCAATGAAATACTAAGGGGGCTAGGGCTTTTAAGAGCTTTTAATTCAGAAAAAGAAACTGATGAAAAATATTTAGACTTAAATCAAAAAACGTATGTTGCGCACATGGACAGCATCAAATCCTTCAGTCTTTTTGATCCATTTGTATCCTTGTGTTTCTACTCTTCGATGGCTACTTTGTTTTTAAAGGGGATACCACTTGTAAATGCAGATTCTGGAATTACAGTCGGAATCTTGATAGCAATGCTGACTTATACGAAATCTCTTTATCAGCCAATGCATGACATTGCTCATAAAATCCACTTAATCCAAAGCAGTCTCGCAGCAGTAGGCAAAGTACATTGGTTGATGAATATAGACGAACCAGATGAATGGAATCATTCAAAAGAACAGATTAACCCATGGCCCCTGGAAGGGGATTTCAAAGCGGAAAATCTTGTTTTCGGATACACTGAAGACAAAACTGTTGTTAATGGAATAGACTTTGCGCTCAACAAGGGCAAAAAAATGGCTATTGTGGGTTCTACGGGATCTGGAAAAACAACCTTGGTAAAGCTCTTGATGGCTTACTACTCCCCACAGGAAGGAGAAATATTTGCTGGAAAACACTCTCATTTCGATTCAAATTTAACATCATGGAGAAAAGGAATAGCCTTCTTGCCGCAAGAAGTCACTCTTTTTAATAGGTCGATTTTAGACAATATTCGTTTACACAAAGATATCCCGAAGAAGAATGTTGAAAAAATAATAAAAATTCTTGGATTTGAAGAACGCATGAAGTCAATGAAAGATGGATTAGAGACTGTCTTGGCAGAAGGAGGCAAAGATTTATCTCTTGGGGAAAGGCAGTTGATATCTATAGCAAGGGCTTTGGTTTTCGATCCTGAGGTTTTAGTTCTTGACGAAGCTACAAGCTCCATCGATCCAGAATTGGAGCTCGTTGTCAACAATGCAATCAACAAGCTTCTTGAAGGCAGGACGGCAATAATTATTGCTCACAGACTTTCAACAGTTCGACAAGCTGACGAAATACTCGTTATAGATCAAGGGAAAATAGAAGAACGTGGAACACACGAAGAGCTCATGAAGCTGAAGGGCAGATATTATTATTTGATTCGATTACAGATGGAGAATTAATGCCGGTGGAGGGACTCGAACCCCCACGCCCTAACGGACACTAGTTCCTAAGACTAGCGCGTCTACCATTCCGCCACACCGGCTCAAAGGGTTATCCTAACCAACCGAGGGAAAAAAGGTAGTTTTTTCTTAAAAAATGATAAAATATTAAAAACCCAAAAATACTTGAAAAAGAGTGGTTTTTAGCCCTGAAAAATTATGAGTGATCTTTTTGAATCTTTAGAACGAATACACACTGTAGATCTTTCAGAGACAATGGAGGATGCGTATCTTAATTACGCGATGTCCGTTATCTGTGGGCGTGCTCTTCCGGAATCAAGAGATGGATTGAAGCCCGTTCAGAGAAGAATACTTTTTGAAATGGGAAACATGAGCCTTTCTCCTGGAAGGCCATATCGAAAGTCTGCGCGTGTTGTCGGTTCTGTAATGGGTCAATGGCATCCTCATGGCGATGGTGCAATATATGACGCTCTTTCAAGGATGTCTCAGCCTTTCACTGTAAGGTACCCTCTTGTAGATGGTCATGGGAATTTTGGCTCAATAGATGGAGACAAGCCAGCGGCACAAAGATATACAGAATGTCGCTTAACACCAATTGCAATGGAAATGCTTGCTGAAGTTGAGCAAGACACTGTTGATTTTGCTCCAAATTATGATTCATCAGACGAAGAGCCCATCCTGCTTCCAAGCAGACTCCCAACACTTTTGATGAATGGGTCAATGGGGGTTGCTGTAGGTGTCAGTACTGCAATTCCCCCCCACAATGTTGGGGAACTTTTGGATGGAGCTTTGATGCTTTTAGACAACCCAGAAACAGAAGTTAAAGACTTGATGAAGATTGTTAAAGGTCCTGACTTTCCAACAGGAGGGGTGATTCAAGGCAAGGCTGGGATTAAATCTTACATAGAAACTGGAGTTGGATCTGTAAAAATTCGTTCAAAGGCAAAAATTGAACCAGCTGACGGTCGCAAGAGTGCAAAAATAATTATCACCGAGATTCCATACCTAGTGAAGAAATCAAGAATCGTTTTGGATATTCACGAGGCAGCAAACAAAGATCGAATAAGGGGAATCAAGGCAGTCAGAGACGAGTCTGGGAGAAAGGGAATAAGGATAGTGGTCGAAGTTTCTGCTCGGAGGGATCCAAAATTAGTTCTTCATCTGCTCTTCAAGCACACCTCGCTTGCAAGTTCTTTCCCATCCCGCATGATCACACTTGTTGATGGTGCTCCAAGACCAATGCCATTGAGGGAGTGTCTCTTCAATTACATCGATCATCGCTCAGCTGTTGTTAAAAGAAGAACTGCTTTTGAATTAAGGAAAGCAGAATCTCGAGCCCATATAGTTGAAGGTCTTTTAGTTGCATTGAGGGACATTGATGCTGTTATTGCAATCATCAAAGGAAGCAAAGATCGAGAAAAAGCAAAAACAAATCTAACCAAGGATTTAAAGATATCCTTATTACAAGCTGATGCCATTGTCAGAATGCAATTAGGAACATTAACAGGGTTAGAGGTTGAAAAACTTGAAGGGGAAATGAAGGAATTGCAAACTGCAATAGACTGGTTTAAGAAAATCCTAGGGGAAGAAGAAACATTAAAGAATGTTTTGAGAGAAGAGATGCAAGGCTGGCGTGATAAATATGGAGACGCTCGTAGGACAAAAATTGATTCCAGGGAATCAGAAGATGAAATGGTTATTCAGCCTGAACTTCAAGTTGTTGTTTTTACTGAAAAAAACTATATTAAAAGAATTCCAATTACAGATTTCAGGACCTGGAGACGTCGAGGACAAGGGATCAAGGGGATTACCCTCCAGGAAAAAGATACAGTCAAGCAGTTAGATCTTTGTTGGAATACAGATGAGCTCTTTATGTTCACGGATAAAGGAAAGATTTATTCGATTCCAGTTTATGACGTTATTGAAGGCGGCAGAGGTGCCCGTGGTATCCCTGTGCAAAACTACAGAAAAGAATTGCAAAAAGAAAAAGTTGTTTGTATAAGAGCTAGAAAAAAAGAGAAAGAAAGTCTCTTGATCTTGACTGAGCAAGGCAGGGTAAAGCGTCTTGCTCAGAAAGACGTGGCAAAAATAATGAAACCTGGGAAAAAGGTAATGAGGATTAACAAGGGAGACAGGATCGTGAATGCTTTGTGGGTTGATGGAAACGACAGGGTTTTAACAGTCACCGCAAATGGGAAAGCCTCACATCTCCCAGCATCTGAGATAAGGGTTATGGGAAGGGCGGCTGGAGGGGTTAAAGCCATGACTTTAGAAACTACGAAACGAGGAAAGCTGATTGACAAGATTGTTGATGCTGGTATTGTTGGATTGGAAGCCAAGGTTTCAGGTAAGCTCGGTTCTATTGAAGAAAAAGATGATGGCTCAAAGATTGTGACAATAGAGCCTAAAGGAGTTTCAAAGTTTGCAGGAAAAATTATCGAAGCGGTTGGGAGTAAGGAAGAATACACTGTCAGAATAGACACTGGATTGGCACCTTTCCCTGAAAGGAAGCTTCATTTCCCAGCTAGAAGTAAACTGCTAGTTGAAATAGGAGCAAAAGTTAAAGCTTTTGAAGAAATAGTTGACCTTCCTGCAAAATACAGAAAACCCGTAGAGCACAAGGTGCCTAAACAAATGTCTCTTGGGGTTAAGATGTCGAAAAAGAAAGAAACGATTATTTTGCAAGGAGATACTTTGACTTTTGGAGACAGGGTTTTATTTATTACCGACAAAGGATTAGGGAAATTGATGGATGCCCACCTTGTACGTAAAACTCATAGAGGATCTAAAGGGGTTAAGATTTATTCAATCAAAACTCCGAAAGGCTCCAAGAGAAAAGGTGTGGGGCATCTTGCCAGATGTCGTGCGATTGGAAATGAAAAAGAAGTTGCAATCGCAACTATTGATGGCAAGGTTTACAAAACACAAATTGATGAAATATCACAGCAAAAAAGATCAAGTCGAGGGGTTATTGTGATTACCTTGAAACCTGGTGATGAAGTTGCTGATTTGGCAATTATTTAATTTTAAAAAATGCTTGAATCCGAAGACCATATGTCTAATTTAAGTTCCGCATTTTTGGTTGATTTTTTTTCTTCGTCTCACCCAGGATTTAGGGCAAAACGTGTAACAGGTTCGGGGTATCGAGTTTGGCGGGTCAAAAAATCATCCTCAATCATGCAAATGGTAGAAAAATGGGAGGAATTGAAAATTTCAGATCGTGACTTGAAAATGAAAGTGGACAAAAAAGGGATCCATGTTGAAGGAAATGCATCTTATGAAATCAGTGTTGAAGATTTCAGTAAATCCATTTTCGCAAGCCATGCAATTCGTCTTGCTAAGTCAATAAACACCAAAAACGAAACTCATATTTTTTTTGATGTTTCAGAAATAGCTAAATACGACACTATATTAAACCTTGTTCAACTTTTCAACTCTCTAAAGAAAGTCAAATCAATTTGGATATGGAACCACTCATAATGACTTTTACAGGCTTTCGTAAACGGCAATAATTTTTTCTTCAAAATCTTTTTCATCAAACCTAACTATCGCTCTTACAAAACCATCCCTATCAACCATGAGTATGTAGTTAGCATGCGCAATGTCAAACAGGGACCCATCTTCAATGATTTCCATTCCGCTTTTAAACCCTCCTACAACAACTTCCCTTACGGCTTCTTCAGTGCCCGTGAGTAGCTTCCAACTTTTCGAATCTATCGCGAGTCCACGACTGTATTCTGCAAGAGCTTCAACATTGTCGTTTTTTGGATCGACTGTAATGCTTATTGTTTGGACTTCAAATTCAGGATGCCCATCCTTGAATGTTTTTAATTTTGATGTTTGAATTGGGCAAACGCTTGTGCATTTTGTAAAAAAGAAATTGACCATCCATAGATCCCCTAGCATGTCTTGCGATAGAAATTTGTTACCCCCTTGATCGACAAGCTCAAAGGCAGGTACCTCAAAAAGCTTTGGCAAAGAGGTTTTTTTCGAGTAATTCGCAACATACAGAAAAGCAATTGGAAGCAATGCCATGGTCAACACCATTGGTCGAATCCATTTTTTTGCTTCTGTGTAATTTTTTGGAATCTTAAACATTATGGTTAATTTTATTTTTAAAGTTTAGAATTCAACATTACTTTATGGCAGAAAAACACCTAAACGTTACTATTGTCGCAACAATTTTTTTGATTGCTCTTGGTGGTTATACAACCTCCAGTGGCTCGGGGATGGGCTGTTCAGATGTTTACCCATTGTGTGACAGTGGTTGGTTGCCAGATTTCAATAATGCAGAACAATTTACAGAATGGTTACATAGGTTGGGGGCAGCAATTGTTGGAGTTTTTACTCTTTTTGCATTTTTCAAATCCTTCAAGAAAGAAAAAATCATGGGAATTGCTTGGTGTTCACTTACGCTGCTTTTGTTGCAGGGCGCATTGGGAGCTTTTGCTGTGAAAACTGAACTAGAGGAGCCAATTTTGATATTTGTGCACCTTTCAATAAGCATGATTTTCCTTGGCAGTTTAGCGTTATGGAGAAATGCTCTTTCGCCACAAGAAGAAAACAAAGATACAGCCTCTTTTGCAAACCTTTCGAAGGTTTGTGCACTGGTTACCTTTATGCAAATACTTGTTGGAGCAGCTCATGTTCATTTGGCTAAAGGGTCTCCCCATGTTTTGATAACCCATATCATTCTCGGATTCTTGGTGACAGGCTTGTCGATGAGCGCAATGGCGAGGGCAAGAAGGACAAACCAGAAACCTTTTATTGGAAAAAGATCTACATGGGCTGCATACCTGTCAGTAACCCAACTTGTACTGGGGGCTCTTGTTTTCCTGTCTCTTGCTGCTGAAAATTATCCAATATACATAACAGGGCATTTGGTCATTGCTGCAGTGGTTTGGTATATACATGTTTTAAATTCCTCCACATCTTTTCTAGGGCAGAAGGTTGAAAAAGGATAATCCTTATCTAGAAATCACAAAACCAAGAATAACTTTTTTGGTTCTTTTAAGCACAGCCGTAGGGTTTTTTGCAGGTGTTGCTGACTGGAATTCAAACCCTTTTTCAAAAACATATTTAGAAACTCTTTTTGCGGCCCAGGAATCTGGATCTTTGGAAATTCTTGGTGGTCTTTCAGAATTCTGGCCAAGATTTTTATTCTTACTTCTAGGGACTGGTCTAGCCTCTGCTGCGGGAAGTGTTTTTAATAACATTTTAGATAGAGACATGGATGTTTTGATGGAGAGAACAAAAGAAAGGGCTATGCCAAAAAGAAAAATCAAAGTTCAAGATGCTTTATTTTATGGATGTTTTCTTTTGTTTTCGGGTTTTTTTATTCTTTACCATTACTGCAACCCTCTTTCTGCATGGCTGGTATTTTTAGCAGTTTTTCTTTATGTCGTTATTTACACATTGATACTAAAAAGAAAAACTTCGTTCTGTACTGTTTTAGGGGGTGTCCCAGGAGCTTTACCGCCTTTGGTTGGGTACGCAGCAGCAGTCAACAGCTTAGGGGCAACAACAGGAGTGGCTTTATTAATTTTTTATGTTATGTTTTTTTGGCAACCTCCTCATTTTTGGGCTTTGGCATTGATGTACAAGGATGATTACAAAAAAACAGTTTTCAAAATGCTTCCAGCACTCAGCGATGAAGCAAGCACAAAAAAACAAATTATCATTTACACAGTTTTGATGGTTTTGTGCACTCTTGTTTTAGTTATAGAAAAAATCAACCTCACCAGCATTAGTTTCTTGCTGCTAGCAGCAACAGCATTTTATTTACAACAAACAATAGCTCTCTGCTCTCCAAAAACAAAAAGCTCTATGGGAAAAAAATTATTTAAAACATCTGTTTTGTTCATGTCTCTTTTTATGATTTTGTTATTGGTTGAATTTTCTCTTTTAGCCTTTTAATAAAGTTGTACAATATCCCCTTGATTAGGATTTTAAATTTTCTTCTAAATATTGGGTCTCCTCAAGATTGGCTGAACCCTGCAGGGCCTGTTGCATCAGACCAAAAAGACCTATTCCTATTCACTCTTTACATCTGCCTAGCAATCTTTATTATTGTCGGGGGTTTTATGCTCTATTCAATAATCAAATTTAAAGCAGCTCCTGGAGACAATGAGATCCCCGAGCAGGAACACGGAAGTGTTAAGCTGGAGATTGGATTGATGGTTGTTTCGACAATTGTGTTAGCTATTATCGCAATTCCGAATGTGAAACTTTTATACAAGCTGGCTGAACCGCCAAGGGGTTCAAACCCATTGCAGATAAATGTAATAGGGCATCAGTATTGGTGGGAGTTTGAGATTCCTGAATATGATGTAATTACAGCGAATGAACTAACTATCCCCACCAACAGAGCAATTGAATTTAATGTTAGTTCAGTTGACGTTATACACAGTTTTTGGGTTCCTAGGCTCGGCGGGAAGGTTGATGCTGTTCCTGGACATGATAACTATTTATGGTTCCAGGCAGATGAAGAGGGTTTGTATTTCGGGCAATGTGCAGAACTTTGTGGATCCTCTCATGCAAAGATGAAATTCCAAGTTTATGCTGTTGAAAATGAGGAATTTTTAAAATGGGTTGAAAAAGAAGCCTCCCCTGCGAATCTTCCAACAACAGAATTTGCCGAAGAGGGGAAAGCTCTCTTTTTGACAAAGATGTGCATTACATGTCATACAGTTAAGGGTTATCAAGGGGCTATAGGAATCATAGGGCCTAATTTATCTCATTTTGCAAGTCGAAAATTATTGGCTGGGACCTGGATGGAAAATACAGAGGAAAACTTAGAGGCATGGATGGAAGATCCTTCCAAGTTCAAACCAGATAACATAATGAGCTTGCAGGGCCCCATGTATATGAATGAGAACAATGCGCTTTCACAAGAAGAGATAAGAAAAATTGTCGCATATCTTAGGGAGCTTTATTGATGTCGGGACATAGTGAAAAATTAGCTTTGCCAAAATTTCTTTCTTTCCTAAAGAAGAGACCTACCAAAGAAGAAGGATTAATCAGTTGGCTGACAACGGTGGACCACAAGAGAATAGGAATCTTGTATCTTTACACATCCTTCTTCTTCCTCTTTGTTGGGGGGATTGAAGCTCTTTTTGTGAGAACGCAACTCTCAGCGAATGACTTAGAGATTTTTGTCGGATCAACATACAACCAGCTTGTAACAATGCATGCTACAACAATGATATTTCTTGCAATCATGCCACTGGCCGCGGCTTTTTTTAATTTTATAATTCCACTCCAAATTGGAGCTCGAGATGTTGCATTCCCTAGACTAAATGCCTTTTCTTACTTTATGTATTTGGCTGGAGGGATTGTTCTAAATGCGTCGTGGTTTATGGGAGGGGCTTCAGGAGCAGGATGGTTTGCTTATGCCCCATTAACTTCGTCAACATACAGTCCAGGGCATGGTGTGGATTTTTGGATATTAGGGTTAATTTTGACTGGAATTTCTTCAACAGTTGCAGCAATAAACTTCATAGTAACAATAATCAACATGAGGGCCAAAGGGATGACTCTCATGAAAATGCCTGTTTTTTCATGGATGGCTTTTGTAACAGCGTTTTTGCTTGCTTTTGCTCTTCCTGTAATAACAATTGCTTTGGTTATTTTGTTCATGGATCGCAATTATGGAACAGTCTTTTTTGAAGCAACTGCTGGAGGGGATCCAATATTATGGCAGCATTTATTCTGGGTTTTTGGCCATCCTGAAGTTTATATTATTGTTTTGCCAGCATTTGGTATTGTTTCAGAGATAATTCCAGTTTTTTCAAAAAAACCCTTATTCGGATATTCATTAGTTGTTTTATCAGGAGCTGCAATAGGTTTTATGGGTTTTACTGTATGGAGCCATCATATGTTTGCTGTTGGAATGGGGCCGCTTGTTAACTCTGCCTTTTCCATAACAACTGCAGCCATAGCAATTCCGACAGGGGTAAAAATATTTAACTGGATTTTGACTTTATGGAACGGAAAAATCAAATTCACTGTACCGATGATGTATGCAACAGCTTTGGTATTCTTATTCATGATAGGAGGGTTTTCAGGGCTTATGCATGGCGTTGCTGCTTCTGACTTTCAGCAACACGACACTTATTTTGTTGTTGCTCATTTTCACTACACAATCCTTGGAGGGGGGCTTTTTGGCTTCTTAGCAGGGACGGTTTATTGGTTGCCAAAGTTTTTTGGGAAAATGATGGATGAAAAATTTGGGAAAAAGTTGTTTTGGTGGATTTTTTTCAGTTTCAACTTAACTTTTTTCCCAATGCATTTTTTAGGAACTGCAGGAATGCCCCGAAGGATTTACACCTATTCAAAAGACATGGAATGGACAGCATTGAATGGATTTATAACTCTTGCTTCTTTTGTCCTAGGGGTATCGCTTTTGATTTTCTTTATAGAGATGGTGAAAGCAGTTAAAAGTAAGCAGAAAGCAAAATCCGATCCATGGGATGCCAGAACTCTTGAATGGAGCATCCCCTCTCCTCCACCTGTATATAATTTTGCAGATTTACCAATAGTTAGCAAGTTGGATGAATTTTGGGAAAGTAAAATCTCTGGAAAAAAAATAAAATTTCTACCGAGAGATCCACATGGTATCCATATGCCCGGCAAATCCTGGATGCCCTTGATCACATCTTTTGGATTGATGATCGCTTCTTTTGGAGCGATTTATGCATCTGATTTGCGATTTATAGGACTAGGGATTTTCTTGTTAGGTTTTTATGGATGGTCCCTAGAGGGAGAAGCTGAATATTATCTCCCATATCCAAAGGAAAGGAAGAAATAACTTGAACCTACAACCTCTTTTTAATGCTTTTGTTGTTTTCGGTATTTTTGTCTGTATACTTTTGACCTATTACGCTTTAGTGAACCTTTTCAAAAGTTTCCCAAAAGGGAAAAAGGCCCACAGTGTAGCGGGGAAAGATGATGCTCACGAAGATGAAGGACATGTCGATACTTACACCGGAGAGCCAAATATCAAGTTGTTTTGGTGGGTTTTTTTAGCTTCAGACTGCATGTTTTTTGGTTCTTTAATAACAGCATATTTAATCTACAAAGGACAAAGTCTCGCCCCCCCTTACCCTATGGAAGTATTCGATATGCAACTTACAACAATCAGCACATTTATTCTCTTGTTAAGTAGTTTCTTTATGGTTTTAACTTTAACCGGGATACAAGAAGGTAATTTGAAGAAATTTAGAATATGGTGTTTTTCAACGTTTTTATGTGGGGCTACATTTTTGTATTTCCAGGTTTATGAATTCAATCATTTCATCCATGAAGGCTTAAGGTTGAAGACCAACTTGTTCGGAAGCACTTTCTATCTTCTAACAGGGACACATGGGGTGCATGTTGCAATAGGGGTTTTGTGGCTATTAGGAATGTTTATATATTCTTTCTGGGGAGGAATAACGAAGAAAAGAGCTTTAGAGGTTGAAATTGCAGGTCTTTACTGGCATTTTGTTGATGTGGTTTGGATTGTAATTTTTTCCGTTATTTATTTATTGGAGATTCCAATTGGAGGTTGATTTATGTCAGATAACAAAGATCATGCATCTGTAAAACAATACACACGAGTAGCAGTTATATTGGGTTTAATAACCTGGCTTGAAGTAGATATGCCAAATTGGCCAATGCAATGGGTATTTACTTTTGGCCTTTTGGTCCTGGCTATAGTTAAATTCAACTATGTTGTACAGGTTTTTATGCATTTGAAATATGACAATAAATTCTTTACAGTCCTCTTGTTTTTCGGTTTATTTTTAGCAATTGGGACAATTTCTGCACTGATGAAGATTTACGAAAGAGACTTTACTCAACCTTCGGTAGTGATTCAATCCGCGAGTCATGATGGAGGCGATTCTCATTCAGGAGACGGAGGAGAAGAGGAACCAGGTTTAGAAGAATGCCTTGAGAGGACTCCCTTCAACTTGGAGATTACTGCTTCAGATCCCATGAACTTTGACAAAGATAGCTTTATTGTCCCATCTTGCTCCACAGTGACTTTGACCCTTATAAACAATTCAAATATGGAACATAATTTTGTTCTAATTGAGGAAGGGAAGAGCAATGAAGTGGGAGTTGCTTCAGTTAGCGCTGGGCCATTGAACAACTATGTTCCAGAAATGGACGAAGTCCTTTTTGGAGGAGCTCTTGTAAAGCCAAATGTTACGGAGACTTTCACCTTTGACAGCCCCCCAGTTGGGGAATATGAATTCCTATGTACTTTTCCAGGGCATTATGTTTTTATGAAAGGTTCTTTCACAGTTGAATAGAAATTGGTTTTAATTAATTTTTTTCTTCATCCAAGTGAAAGCCATGTGGGTGAAGAAAATTTATACCTTTGGAATAATTCACCCGAAATAATTGCCCTGATTCTTGGTTTGCTATTGGCTTATTTTGTCATTGTTGGACCAAGGAGAAAAGACTGGGTCAAGGATAGCCCTTTCCCAAAGAAAGAATTTTTCAATTGGGTTTTAGGGATTGTTTTCCTTTATGTCGCCATCGCTTCACCGATAGATTACATTGGTGAAAAACATCTTTTCTCAGTGCACATGATTCAACACATCATTTTAATTTTCGTCACCCCTCTTTTTTGTTTGTTGGCAATTCCACCATGGATGGGGGAGCGGATTTTTTCTAAAAATTCAAGATTGGAAAAAATAACTCACCCCTTTTTTGCGGGGTTGATTTTCAATGGTGTTTTTGTATTTTGGCACATCCCGTATTTTTATGAATTGGCCTTGGTCAATAAATCAGTTCATGACCTAGAGCATTTGACTTTTGTTTTAGCAGCCCTCATAATGTGGTGGCCAATTATCAGACCTGTTAAAAGTTGGGAAAAGCAACCTAGCTCAACATTGCTCCTTTACCTTTTTGTAGTTGCAACATTCCAGATCCCTCTGTTTATCCTTCTGACCTTTGCACAAGATTTATGGTACCCGTTTTATGGGGAAGCATTGAGGTTAGAGGGGAGCTTGAACATAACCCCTTTGGAAGATCAGTCATTTGGGGGGATTCTTATGAAGATAATAGCCGGAATCGCATACTTTGTGGCTTTTGTTTATGTGTGGCTTAAATGGGCTAGGGATTAAATTCAATACCAAGTTGATCAAAAACAAAAGCCCAGGTGTCTGCCAGTTCATCAATTACTTTATGTAATGGTTTGCCAGCTCCATGTCCAGCATTTTTCTCAACCCTCAAAAGCGTTAATGATTTCGGATGCATCTCCTGAACAAGTGCAGCAAACTTCCTTGCGTGTAAGGGATCCACCCTTGTGTCGTGGTCAGCAGTTTTCAGAAGAAGGTTAGGCCAATCTTGAGTCAAGGGAACATTGTGGTAAGGGCTGTAGGCATGCAACCATTCAAAGTCCTCTTTGACATCAGGGTCTCCATATTCTGCCCTCCATAAGCTTGCAATTAAAAACTTGGGGAATCTAACCATATCCAACAATGGAACATCACAAACCACAGCCTTAAACAGTTCGGGTCTTTGTGTCATTGTTGCGCCAACCAGTAAACCACCATTGCTTCCTCCAGAAGTTACTATCTTGTTTGAATTTGTGTATTTGTTTTCTATCAACCATTCAGCAGCTGCAATAAAGTCATCAAAAGTATTTTGTTTGTTTTCTAACATGCCATCGTTATGCCATGCAGCACCATATTCATTTCCGCCTCTCAGGTTAGGAAGGGCAAATACCCCACCACTTTCTAAGAAAGGCAATATGCTTGACCTAAATCCAGGGGTTTGGGGTATTGCAAATCCTCCATATCCATGAAGAAATGTTGGATTGCTTCCATCAAGAACGATACCTTCTTTATGGACAATGAACATTGTGACAGTCGTCCCATCTTTTGAGCTGTATTCAACTTGTTGAACATTTATTCCATCCGTATTTGCATTGGATTTACTTTCTTCCCAAACTATTGTCTTGTTTTTTTTATCATCCCATCTGTAGATTGTTGTTGGAGAGTTGAATGAAGTATAGGAATAGTAATAAGGACCTTTTTCTTTTCTTGCACTAAACATTCCAACGCTTCCGATTCCGGGCAAGGGGGCATTGGATATTTCTTTTGTTTCAGGGTCAAGTAATTTAATTACATGGTGTGCTTTCTCCATATACCTCAAAATTATCTTTCCACCTGTCCACCAGGAATCAAAAATGTATTCTCCTTCTTCAACAATCAGTTCCCAATGATCTCTTTTGAGTTTTGTATTGTCAAGTTTGATTCCCCAAAGCATCCCGTTTGGATGCTCCTCACTTGTTTCGCTGATATAAAAAATATCGTCCTTGAACAGCATTTGTCCATAATAGGTTTTGTGATTCAATTCAGTAACAGGGATCGGTTCTCCCGATTCTTTTAGTTCCATAACAAAAACTTGACTCGTATCCCAGCCATTCCATGCATTTATGATCAGCCATTCAGCATCATCACTTACCAGAGCCACTGGCCACTCTTCTTTTTTTCTCCCTTCGCCAAAAACATACTTGTCATCTTCCCAGGCATCACCTATTTTGTGAAAATATATTTTTCTAAAATATTCCTCATCACCATCAGGAACAGAACCTGGGATAGGCCATCTTCCGTAAAAAAATCCTGAATTGTCTGGCAGCCATGCTGGGCTTGCCCAACGCGTATATGGGATTTGATCCTCGTATTTATAGCCATCGCCAATCCTCATAACGTGGGTTGTTGATCTTTCATCTCCATTTTCGCTAATTCCATAAGCTATATGACTTCCATCTGGGGAAATGCTAAACCAATCAAGGCTTAATGTTCCGTCTTCACTCCACGAGTTTGGGTTAAGCAGAATTTTCCCAGATCCCTCATTTGGCTTGAGTTTTTCCTGAATGGGGTGCCTATTTGATGCTGGGTAATCTTTCCAAAAGAGTATTGAGTGATTTTGTCCAGCCTTTCTCTCTGACCAAAACATGCGATTCCCAAAAAAAGTAGGGGCACCGACGCTATCGTTGCTCATAAGTTTTTCAAAACTGGTTTTTAATTTTTCATGATTTTTTAGATTGTGCAAATAGGTTCTTGTTATTGTGTCTTGACTGTCAGACCATTTAAGGACCTCGTCAGATTCCCCATCTTCTAACCATCTGTAGTTGTCTGTAATCTCAACTCCGTGAATGTTTTCAACAACGGGTATTTTCTTTGTTGGCAGCACGAATGAAGCAGCAATAAGGCGTTCATCATCTTTCCAATTGTCATCCATAACAAGTGTGTCGACAATTGCTTTTGCAACATCCTCCCCTCTTGCTCTAACTGCTCTACCTTGCTCCATGTGAATGAATTTCCCAGTTGACGCTGTTGCAGAAACGGTACAGGGTTCCAAAACATTATTCAGATCTCTACCTTGAACATTTGTACCTCCGCATAAGTGAAGCTTTCTTGTTGCACCTTCATAATCATTACACGTAGTTATATTTTCCCCATTTAGGGTTTTTGATAAGTTTTCAGCCAATCGAGCAACAAAACTTTTTTTTGTGGTTTCTGAGGATGTTCCATCAGAAAGGCTAACTCCACTTGCAGCCATCCCATGGATACTTATTGTTATTGAATCTGGAAAGGCCTTATTTGCTCTTAGGTGCATTGTGTGAAAAAGTGTCCTGTCGTTATGTGCAGGATCTGAAATCCCATAGGGTTTTCTTTCTGATTTTGAGCATGCTGTGGTTGTTCCAGAACATCCAGAAAATTCTTTGTTTGTGCATCTGTGTGTTCCACTGACAATTAAAATTTTCGCATTTGATTCTTCAAATATTTTTATGCTTTCTTTTAAGGTTCCATCAAATATTGGATGAGGAGTTTCCAATATCAGATTCAATCCCCCTTCTCTAAAAAAAATCCAAGGTAAACCTTTTGTTAAAGGAGCCCATTGATAGGTTTTATTTTTTTTGTTTACGCACAATTCGTAATTAGATTTTTTTGCTTCATTCAACGCTTCGTTGAGACTGCCTTCAAGAACATAGTCAAAAGACATTCCCCATGATTGTTTAACTTCAGAACTTTCTTCTTGGTAAACCCCCTCATTGTTTCTTAATATTTTTCCAGAGTGAAGACGCTTCTCGATAGAGCCATCACACTCTGGGATAAATAAACTTAATAAAAAAATCAACATTATCTTTCTCCTGTAAATTTAAATAATTTCATTATAAGCACTTGCCTGTAATAGACTTTCATTATGAGTTCAGTTGTTTTGGCATTCGATCTTGGAGGCACCAAGACTTCCTGCGCTTTGGTTTCAGGTGGAAAAATTCTTGACAAAAGTGAAGAAAAGACAGTTAAAACAGATACAGCAGAAGACTTTGTAGCACAGATTTCAAAAATGGGAAAACCCTGGGTTGATAAAGCAAAAAATATTTCAGTTGCGACCTTGGGGCTTGTCCAAGGGGCACTTTGGAGTGCTCCAACATTGGGCCTGAAGGATGGAAAAAATTTTCCTTTGGCAGAAAAGATTTACAGTTTACTGAACAAGGATGTCACCCTTGTGAATGATGCTCAAGCAGCAGCTTGGGGAGAATATAGGTTTGGAGCAGGGCAAGAAAAAGACATGCTTTTTGTGACTGTTTCGACGGGCGTTGGTGGGGGGCTTGTTTCAGGCGGGAGATTGATTCAAGGCAAGACAGGCTTGGCCGGGCATATAGGGCATATTCAGATTGACCCCTATGGTCTTAAGTGTACATGTGGCCGAAAAGGGTGCTTGCAAACATATGTTTCTGGAGAGGGAATTGCTTTTTCTGGGCAGGCTTATTGTGAGAATGCAACGACAAAAGATGTTTTTATCCAAGCAAAAAAAGGAGAAAAGTGGGCAAAAGATATTCTTGACACCTCAGCTTCACTTTTAACGATAGCAATCTCCAATGCAAAAAGCATGTTGGACATTGAGGTTGCCGTAATCGGAGGGAGCGTTGGCTTGGCTGACGGTTATATAGGGATGCTTAGAGAGAAGATGTCCGAAGAGGGGAGTATGTACAGGGTTGAAATTGCTGAAGCTGTTCTTGGGAAAGATGCTGGGCTGATTGGGGCTTCTGACCTGAGTCTAAAATCTTAAAATTGACTATCTAAAAAAGAATCTGGTAAAAACCTTGCAATTATTGTTTTTAATTTGTGGATTGGTCCAACAATGTATCTTGTTTTGGGGTGAGATGATTCCAGGGCGTCAAGCACTGCATCAACAACATACTGAGCATCAAGTGCTTTTTTTTCCGCTTCAGAAGCTCCTTTGAGAAGTGAGTTTATTTCATCCTGGTAAAGTTCTAGTTTTTCTTTAGGGATGTCCTTTATTTGATTATTGCCTCTTTCTAGCGTTTTTTTCCATATTGGTGTTTTCATTGAGCCTGGTTCAATTATGGAAACCTTAATACCCCATTTTTTCAATTCTCTCCTAAAGCCATCGCCTATTGCCTCGAGGGCATGTTTGCTGGCTGCATATGCTCCCAGAAGGGGAAAAACCATCATTCCGCTAACTGAACTCATAAAAATGATTCTTCCCTGAGAGTTTCTAAGAGCAGGAAGGAAGGATTGCGTTATTGAGATTTGAGAAACTACATTTACATCTAGCTGTTCTCTGATATCTTCAATTGGCATGAGCTCAAGCGGGCCAGGATAAACTATTCCAGCATTATTCACTAGTCCATCTAGAGAATCGCCAATTTGTTTAACAGCCTTTTTTATCTGGTCTTTTTTTGTTATGTCAAGAATGATAGGAATAATATCCCCAGGGTTTTCGTTCTTCAAGGATTTTCCATCTTTTTGGCTTCTTACACCGGCAAAGACCTGCCAGCCTTCTTGAGCCAAGGCAAGCGCAATTGATCTCCCAATTCCCGTAGATGCTCCAGTAATTAAGATTTTTCTCACTTTGTTTACTCTAAATGATTAAAAAATACAAATAAAAAAATTAAACTAAATATTAATGAACTTTGATTATGTTTTTGTTTGACATGTTGCCTGTTTTTTCGGACGATGCTTACCTGACGGCATATTTCGCTGATGCTTTTGTGAATGGCCAGGGTTTTCCAAACAACAATACTGAAACTTTGCTGGGGATAACAGATCCTTTGTACCTCTACATTGTGGGGTTGTTGATTTTTCTTGGGGTAAACCCAGTTACCTCTATGCACATTGTGAATTCCTTAGCTATTTTCCTTATTTTTTCATTGGTAAAAAAGGAAAAAGGGAATACTGCTCTTTTGGCTGTAATCTGTTTTTTTTCATTGTGGTACCATTTGCTCATCGGTGCTGGAAACGGGTTGTTCGTTCTTTTTTTCTTGCTTTATTTGGTTGACTACAGGAAAGGGAGTGCTATTTGGATATCTCTGGCAGCTGCAACTCGATTTGATTTTGCGCTTTACTGGATTTATGTATTTTTCCAGAAATACAAAGAGAAAGATGTTGCTTGGTGCATTAGGTCAATTTTTGTTTTTGTGCCAGTTTTGATCTTGAATTTTATCTTCTGGGGAACCTTTATGCCACACACTCTTTTGTCAAAAAAACTTATGTACAACAGATTGTTTATGTTGAATTTCCAAGTTCCAGATCACATTCAATGGCTTCTTGCCTCGGTTTGCATTGCTTTGATTTTTAAAGAGATTGACAGAAGGGCAGTTTTTGCTGGAATTGCATTGAGTTTGTCTTGGGCAATTGCTGGTATATCTCCAGGAAATGCATATCCAATGTTAGGTTTTCTTATTTTGATTTCTTTTATTTTTGGTTCCAGTAAGTATTTTGATTTCTTTTTCAAAAAACATATTTTTATTACATGCTGCTTGGCATCCCTGTTGACCTTCCCCCAGTTTAGCAAAACTTACCAAAAATGGGCAGATCATTATCATGTATCTTCTGAAATGGTTAAGCTGATGCCTGAAGAGGGTTGTACTCTTGCTTATTGGTATTTTGGATATCTCAGGCATCATTCAGATAAGTGCATAATTGATGGATCAGGATTTTTTGACAGGAGCAGTTTTGAGCTTCTCAAAGAAACCCAGTCAAATGAAATATTCCTCAGGCTACCCGAGAAACCGTCAGCGGTGATTCATTTCCACGAACCGGACGTTGAACCCTTGAAGAACCTGCCTGAATATCCTTTTTCAAGAAATGTTAAAGGGAAGCATATTCAGGGAATCATTTATTCAAAAGATTTTTAGATAGTACGATAAGGGGGTCTTTTTGGCCGGTCGTATAAGGGCAGTACAACGGACTTTGGATCCGTGAGTGGAGGTTCGAATCCTTCCCGGCCAGTTTTTTATGTTATGGAATTTGTTCTTGGCATCCTTGTTCTTTTTTTAATTGCTTACCTTTTTTCTGCTACTGGGCATGGAGGGGGGAGCGGGTATTTGGCACTTTTTTTGATTTTCGGATTTCTCCCCATGGAAGCCAAGCTCTTTGCTTTGTCTCTAAATGTTCTTGTTTCGTATTTGGCATTTTTGAATTTTAGGAAAGCCGGGTTATTTGATTCCTCATTGGCATTTCCATTGCTTATCGGATCCCTGCCTGCCTTTTGTATTTTCGTAAAAACTGTACCCAGTGAGGATTTTTACAATCAAATTGTAGGTTTGTTGCTTTTGTTTTCTGCATTAAGGCTTTTTGATTCCCATCACAAAAAAAAATACAAACTGAAAAAAAACCCAAAAACATGGATGCTCGTTTTGTTGGGTTTTTGCATTGGTGGCCTGGCTGGTTTCATCGGTATAGGAGGGGGAATTTTCCTTTCGCCCCTCTTGATTTTTTTCGGATGGGCAGATCCAAAAAAAACAGCGGCCATAAGTTCAATTTTTGTTTTGGCAAACTCAGCATTGGGGGTTCCTTTAGTGCTTCAAGAGCTTGAAATGACTTGGTGGCTCATAATTACTGCTTTGATTTCACAGTCAGTTTTGTTCCTGGTTGTTGGTTTTGGAGGGTGGCTCGGATCTCTCCATGGTAGCAAAAAGTTCAACAAAGTTATGATGAACAGAGCTTTAGGCGCTATCTTGCTAATGGCATCAGTATGGCTGTTTTCTTGATTATGATGCCTTTTATGAATCTGTTTTTTCTGTTTTTTTTGAGCCAAGCTTCAAGCCCAGACATATCATCGTTTGAATATGAGAGAGCTGAAAAAGGATATCAGCAACCAGAGCTTTATGGAGAGCCAAGCCTTTATGAGGGAGAAGCCTTTTTTTCAGATTTGAGACAGTTGACCTTTGGCGGGCAGAACGCAGAAGCTTATTGGTCTCCTGACGGCACAAAACTCGTTTTCCAATCAAGGAGAGATGGGGCCAATGTTGATTCAATATACCTTTTTGACTTGGTTGATCTTTCTGTTGAGAAATTGTCAAGCGGCAAGGGCGTGACCACTTGTGCCTGGTGGCTTTCTGACAGCAGAAGGATTGTTTTTGCTTCGACTCATGAGGAAATGCCCGGGGATCCTCCTCCGCCTGACTATTCAAAAGGGTATGTTTGGCCAGTCCACTCTTCTTATGAGATTTATCTTATGGACACAGAAACCAAACAGTTAGAAAAACTAACAGATTCAGATGGATATGATGCAGAGGGAGAGGGGGTAATGTGGGATAAAAACAACACCATGATTTTCACCAGCAGCAGGGATGGAGATCTTGATTTGTATTCCATGGAAATTGACGGGGACAGGAGCGTTAAAAGGTTAACTTATGAACCTGGATACGATGGGGGAAGCATTCCAGGATATTCAGGAGAGTATATTGTTTGGAGGAGAACCTCAGCCAACACCGAAGAGGAGATAAGAGATTTTAAGGAGTTGCTGGCTGATGACCTAGTCAGACCTTCGCAATTAGACATCTGGATAATGAGGGCTGACGGAACACACAGGATGCAAATAACAAATAATGGAGCTGCGAACTTTGGACCTTCAATTGCACCAAACGACAATTTTATTTTTTATGTATCGAATGTAGACGATCCACAAGGCAGGGATTTTGATATCTACATGCATCAGCTGTCAGGTTTCAAACCTAAGACCCAAAAGGTTACTTTTTTTGAGGGCTTTGATGGTTTCCCGATCTTTTCCCCAAATGGAAAGTGGGTTGTTTTTGCTAGCAACAGGAATGGTTTGGTTGAAGGTGAAACTAACCTGTTCATTGCTGAGTGGATCGGTCCACCGGCTAGTTGAGATATAATATTAAACCCATTATGAAAAAAGATTTACATCCTAAGTGGCACGAATGTAAAGTTTCGTGTGATTGTGGAAACAGCTTTACTGTTGGCTCTACTGTTTCTTCCTTGAAGGTTGAGATATGTTCTGCTTGTCATCCATTTTTTACAAAGAAGCAGAAGTTCATTGATACTGCAGGGCGTATAGACAGGTTCAATGCGAAGTTCGGGCAATCTTCCTTATCAGATATTGTGAAGAAGAAAAAATCAAAAGAATCTCCTTCAGAAAAATCTGAAGCTCTTTAACCCATGTCAAAACTAAGGGAGTCAGTGGCTCCATTTCAAAAAGAGATTGAAGATGTCGATAGCCAACTTTCTGATCCAGCTGTTATAGCAATCCCTTCCAAGTTAAAGGAGCTTGGATTGAGACGAAATTACCTTGAAGAACTTTTAGATATTGCAAAAAAATATTTCCAAGCTGAAAAATATCTCAATGAGCTCAAGGAAGCACTTGGAGACGATGATGAAGAGTTGGTTCAAATGGCTGAGTTGGAGATTGAGCCTGCAGAGGAAAAATATTCAACTACAAGAGAGGATTTAGAAAATGCCCTTTTGCCTCCAAACCCAGACGCCCATCGAAATGCTTTATTGGAAATAAGAGCTGGAACAGGCGGCGATGAAGCTGCGATATGGGCAGGGGATATTTTCAACATGTACCAAAGGGCTCTTGCCGCAGAGGGTTTCGGTGTAAGGGTTTTAAATAAATCCCAGGCCGAAATGGGGGGGGTTAAGGAGCTGATATGCCAGATTAAAGGACGTGGAGCATACGGATTCTTGTCCTCAGAAAGCGGAATTCACAGAGTTCAGAGAGTTCCTCAAACCGAGAGCCAGGGAAGGCTTCACACTTCTGCTGCAAGTGTGTATGTTTTGCCTGAGGCAGATTCTGATGTGAATATCAATATTGATACAAAAGATTTGACAATTGATACATATAGGGCATCAGGAGCTGGTGGACAACATGTGAATAAAACAGATTCTGCCGTCAGGATAACTCATAACCCGACAGGGATTGTTGTTCAGTGCCAAGATGGCAGAAGCCAACATCAAAATAAAGACACATGTTTAAACATGTTGAAAACAAAACTTTACCAATTGGAGATAGACAAACAGGAACAAGAGGGGGCAAAGAAAAGAAAGTCAGCTGTTGGAAAAGGTGACAGATCAGAGAAAATAAGAACTTACAACTATCCCCAAAACAGAGTTACTGACCACCGTGTTTCAGTCAGCAACCATCAGTTGAGTTCCTTGATGATGGGGGAGGTTCCAGATTTTTTCAAACAAGTAAACTTAGCTTTACGAAAATTGGAACTGGAAGATATTTAAGTTGTTGATTGGAAAAAACATCAATGAAACCATCAAAATAGCAAGAGATGAGTTCGAGATGCAGGGCATTGATTCCGCATGGCTAGATGCAGAATTGCTTTTGGCTGATGTCATTAAATTCAAACGAGAGGAAGTTTTAACAAGGGGGCATGAATCTTTCCCCTCCAAACATGAAGAAAAATGGGCAGAGGTTGTTTCAAGAAGGGTTAAAAGAGAACCTGTGGACCGCATCTTGGGAAAAAAGAGGTTCAGGAAATTGGATTTTGTTCTTAAGCCAGATGTCTTTTCTCCCAGGTATGAAACTGAAGAAGTTCTAAGCAGGGCACTCGAGAGAATTCCTACAGGTGGGAACTTCTTAGATCTTTGTTGCGGAACTGGATGCATTGGGATCAGCATAGCCAATGAAAGACAGTGTAGTGGAGTTTTATGCGATATAGATGATTATGCAGTAAAGCATTGTGAGAGCGAAATAAAAAGACTTGTTCCAGGGTCAAAAATCAAGGTTGTAAAAAGTAATCTTTTCAGTAATATCGAAGGTAAATTTGACCTTATAGTCTCTAACCCTCCTTACATCTCAACAAATGAAATAAAAAACCTTCCACCAGAGGTTCTTAACTTTGATCCTGAAAAATCTCTATTTTGCGGGGAGGATGGTTTGTCCACATGTAAAAAGATTGTAAAAGAATGCCCTAAGTATCTTCACAAGGGTGGATGGTTGATTTTAGAGTTCGGATTTTTCCAAAAGGAAGATCCTGTTTCTTTGTTTTCTTCAGAATGGATCAATGTTAAAAAACGCAAACCTTGGGGGGCTCCAAGATCTGAAAAAGAATTTTATCTAGAAGCTCAATGGAGCCCTTCATGACGGTCATACATCCTCCAAGGAATCCACTTTTTGACGCTGCAATGTACATTAAATACGGAGTGCTGCTCCTTGAAACAGAAACTGTTTTTGGGCTTGCTGCAATCCCTGAAAAAATAAATGATCTTTTTAAAATCAAGTCAAGAAACGAAACAAAAGCAATCTCTTGGGTCTTCCCTCCTGAACCAACTTTCGTTGATGCTCGAAGAACGGATAGGCACAAGACATTTGATGATTGCTGGGTTTGTAAATCACCGCTTCACAGAGAGCTTGTTAATTATTTTTTCCATATAAAAGACCCTTTGACAGCGGTTGTTCCAGGGGATCCAAAAATAAAAGAGTGTGCTTCACCAGGATCATCAAAAATGGGTATTGGAATAAGGTTTGGAAACTTTGGATTAAATCAACTTGCTCATCTTGTAGGGCCTTATCTTTTGACAAGTGCAAATATTTCAGGGAAAAAATCTCCAAAGATGATTGAAGAGATTGATTTAGAAATTTTATCAAAAGTAGTAGGTTTTTATAACCTCGAAGATTTTTTTATTGAGAATGAAGACAATGAGCACCCAGGAGATTTTGAAGATTATTTTATCAAGGGCTTAAATAAGTATCATCGTGTTCTCAAAGGAGAACCCTCTCCCGTAATCTACCTCAACGGGGATACAATTGAAATCATCAGGGGAAATTTGTCAAAAGGGTTTTCAAAGAAACTTTACAAAGAATTTCCAAGGTTTGAAATTAAATGAAGGCATTTTTTGAAAAATATAAATTATGGTTTGTTGGCTTAGGTTTGCCAGGTTTTTCTGGAGGAGCATCTTCTTTTGGCGACTTTGGATCATTGAGCTCTTATATGAGTCCTTCGATTATGACTTCTTCTCAGGGTGTATCTATTGATGATATTTTGGCTCTCTCT
>CAZDPU010000012.1:0-30143 GCA_964507645.1 uncultured bacterium | reverse complement strand
CTCTTCAGCAGCGATTCGTGCTGCCTCTTCCTCTGCAGCGATCCTTGCAGCTTCCGCTTGAGCCATAAGTAATTCAGAATTGTCAGAAATTGTTAAAACGCCTTCTGATATATTCCATGAAATACCTTCAGCTTCTTCAAGTGAAGACAAAAGCTCTCCTAATGTTCCTCCTTCAGCTGAAAGAGTCCAGTTTCCTGAATCATCAAAAGATGCAGAAAAATCTATCTTCAATCCTGCTTTGTCTGCAATATCGTTCATGACATCCTGTGGAGAACCTGATACATCAGTCCATATTCTCACGAACTCTCTTGCCTCGTTAGGAGATTCAGGAAAAACAACTAATTCACACTCAGTAACATCATTCGCCCTGTCTTGCTGTTCTGCTAAATAATTGTCATGCTTGCAAGTTAAACGGTTCTTGTTTAAAACAAAAGCATACCTTGTAGGAGACATTCTGTAATACTGGTAATCTTCACCAAGCTCAGTGCTGATAGGTACCCTAATCCCAAACGTAAAGACGAGCCTCAAGAAAGAATCTTCGAATTTTGGATCTATAGAAACGGCTTTTATCTCTTTAACAAAGCTTTTGTCAGCACCATTCCACTGGATCGTTTTTTCATCTTCTTCATCAGCCATGTAACCACCAGGAATATTAAACACAAGTCTTGTTGGATAAACCTCATTCTTGTGAGTAACAGCAACTGGAGTGTCAAGAAACAGTGTGATAAAAGTTTCGTCTTCAGATATAGTCCAACGAACAGCTGTCTCATCCTCTACATAAAAAGCATTAAGCGCTGAAGTGAAAATTGAAAAAATCAAAGATAATAAAAATAGTTTATTTTTCATAAAAATTGCCCCCTTAATTGGCGAAGAATATTTTTTTCGTAAAAATTCCTTTCATATCAAATAAATTACAACCCATCAATCCTACCTTTTTAGTAATGAAAAGTCAACTTTTTTCATTTGTAATATTCTCCAAAAAACAAACCAAAGGTATCGTTCGATCCACCAGACTTTTCTTCTTCAAAAATTGAAGGCACTAATCTTCCATTCAGTCCAATAACTTTAAACAAAGTGCTATTTGCTCGGCCATAAACTCCACGACCTTCAAACCTGTAGCCTTGACTTGAAACAGATAAATCTTGATCAATTCTTGCCAAAACGGCAATTGCACCTTTGTTGTTGTTTGAAACATTGTTTACTGAAAGTAAACGGAGAGAACTTGCGTTCAAATCTCTAGGATCTATTGAATTTGAAATATCCAATAATTGTGTGACTGTTCTAAAAGGAATCTTATTTAAACCATTATTGCTCCATTCCCCGGTATGCCAATCCCACAATATATCCTCTGTGTTTTGTAAAGCGCAGCTTCCTGAAGAAGCCCCATTTCTACAGTCTCCAGTTGAATAAAGTTGAATGTCATTAAAAAATTGCTCTACAAAACTTCCTCCATGCAAATCAACACCATTCGGCAACCATGAAAACAATGTCCCATGTGAAGATGTATCTGAAAAAGGTTCATTGGGGTCTGAATGGTAATATTCTCTATAGGCAAGTATTGAAGCTATTGCTGAAGGTAGAGAGCTACAGGATCCATTAAAAATATCGTTTCCCATTCCACTTTGGAAATCACATCCTTTTGCAAAAGATGCGTGAAGGACATCAAATGCTGCTGTGTTTAAATTAACCCTACCTCTAAGTCTTAAAGGCCTCCATTCCAAAGGACTAATTCCAACTTCTGTAGATGGGTCGGAAATCGTACAATCCGCAATATCGTAGCCTCCATTGTTTCTTCCATCTGCCTCCCACCAACCTCCAAAATTAGAACCTAGATCCAATGCATCTAAAGACCCACTTCCAACAACATTGTCCCAAGGGTCTGTAGTTCCATTTGAGGATCCAACAACAGGATCAAAGAAATCATCTGAAATCAAGCATGGTTCATTGATATGAGGGTCATCAAAATAAGTAGAGTAAGGACTATCAAAAAACGCAATAGAACTAATCAAATGAAGGATAAGGGAGTCGTCTCTTCTGTCAATAAAGGACTGGGTTGATGTTCCTAAACCTTGATTTTTGCTGTCTATTCCCAATGGATCATAGATTGGCCAACCAGAAATAGGCATGGTGGCCCCAAAATCAAAATCATCATAAGGCGGATCTTCACTATAAAAAGCAGGCCTGTTATTTGGAATCCAAACAGCAGGCATGACATTCATTTTCTCGATACTCAAATCAATATTTCTATTGCTTTCCCCTGATCGCTGTACAAAAATACTGGTTACCAAGTCAGGAAATTCATCTCCATCAAGAGAAGAAAGACCACAGCTTGGACTTGCGTTAGATCCAACATCTCCAGGATCCCAAAAAGGACCTACTAGCTCTGGGTAAGGAATAAGAAGAGATCCGAGCATGCTCTTAACATTCCCGATAGGCATTCCCAAATCAGCTGGACCATGATATCTTGCATGTCTTTCTGACAGCATCACCTGAGGATTTGTAATTGCCGAAGAATCATCAAGATAAAACTCTGGAGAAATGTCTCTACAATCATCTTCATCATCAAAATATCTGTAAAAATATTGCCATGCGGCCCAATGACCAATAACCTTTTGAGAAATTAATTCAGGAAAATCACTTTCAACTTCAGTTCTCCAAATGTTTTTTAAAGAACCACTGTCATAAAAAAAGTCTCTAAATGCATCTTCCAAAACCCCCTTCTTTTCTTCCAGTTCAGACTTAACATTGCCGCTCCAAAAACAGTTAACAAACCAATAGAACTCTTCGGGCCACATTGAATCGCGCAAATCGTTTGAAGAAAACCCTGAAGGAGCATTTTCTCTACCTAAAACAGAAAAATAATTTTCTATATCGTCTATTGTTGGGAATTTTGTAGAACATCCTGAAGAAACCCAATCAGCAGAATCCATATTGACAACAGAGCTTATAAGGTTTGTAATCGGATCTGATGGAGATCCAGTTGGCCATTCTTTTGGGGTCTGCCATAAATCAATCTTGTAAGCTTCACCACGACAAAATTCATCACCAGAAGCACCATTGTGAACACATTTGATAACAGGGTCTTTTATCTCTGGAGAAGGGTAAGAGTTAGATGGCAGTGCAGGTCTTAAAAAATATCTTGGATCTGTGTCAACAGTTAATGTTTCTCCAAGGGTGCTTGTCTCCGCTGGGACAGAATGTAAAGAAATTCGACTCTGTAAATCTTTCCAATTTTCATCATCAATCTTAAAGGATTCATTTGAATCACTTTTCATCTTTATCAAGTCAACATCAAGAATGTCTTTAAGAGTTGTTGGCCATTTAGTTGGTATCTCAAAACCCAAACCAAACCTTTCACCATCAGGACAGTTTCCTTTAGGGCAAATAGACCCTGGAAGAGAAGAAATGTCTCCAACATCGTTAAAACCTATGTAGGAAATAATAGCTGCGGCATGTCCTGTGTTGTAGTCGTTCCTGTTGAATGGAGCCAATAATGAAATTATTCCTCTTTGTGAAAGATGAGAAAATTCTCCTCTTTGGCTCGTATTGGAACCTGTTATCCTTGGTATAAAGGTAGTTTCAGGAGCAACCTGGAAATTCGTTCCCAGGTTACCTAAAGATTCTAAAAGCATTGGGTTATTAAACATTGGATCATCTGGATTGTGTAAAAAACCGTAAATTGGGAATCTTGCACCCTCATCAGAAACAACAACCTCATACCCTCCATTAGCTTCTGCATTTTGCGAAGAGTAAATTGGCATACATGTTCTTGGGTCAAACATGACATATGAGTCAGGCATGCTAGGTAAACCAAAATTCATCCTAGATTCAGTTTCATTTTCATAAGATTTGTCTAACTGAAGAGGATAGGTTAATCCGGATGAACTTAAAAAAAGATCACGAACAAAAAATTCATCTTGACTTGGATTGCATGTTGTGGTTTGGGGTTTAAGCCTGTCAGCATAAGGATTGAAAAGTTCCGCTCCTAATGATGGGAAATTGCTTGGAATGTGGGCAGTTGCTTTGTCACGGTCTCCAGTTACTGAATAACTGTAACTCCAATTAGAAATGAAATCATTGTTTCTTAATTGAGAAGGATTATAGGAATTGTTTGAATTGTAAGGAGACCCATTCCACATCAAATCAGCATTAACAAGCTCTAAGGGAGAAGAAGAAACCGGGGAAACTTGCTCCTTTTTCCCAAAAGGTAAAAAAGGCATTACAAGACAAGGATGAGGTTCCCATGCAGATGTTGTATTTTGTGCACATCCAAATGATGGATCAAAATAATCATACTCAGAGTGCTCATACGAGGAGTAATCAACCAATCCTGTATTGTTATCATCCTTAAATAAAGGATAGATTGGAAGGCTCCCAGATGGACGGTTCAATTGCGCTGTGGAAAAACCAGAATGACTAACCAAATCCCTAGAAAACCAAGTTTCATTTGATAAAACAGGATATTTAATCCATGGTGAAGAAAGGTGATCTATTGTGGAAAATGGAAAAGCATAACCCCACTCATCCAAAGTCAAATCGCCATCAGCATCATCAAGCGTTCCATTTCCGTCTTTATCCATTGGAAATCTGAACATTTCATGTCTAAAGGAGCCACTTTGACTTGAAGCAAAACCGAATCCTAGAATTGTTTCAGCAATATCCAATCCTGACTCAGCCATTTCTTCTGATTGTTTTCTTTCCCAATCCAAAGACCCAAACTCTATTTCGTTTCTTGCAAAGCTAAGAATGATAACAAGAGCAGGCAAAACCAAAGCAAGAAAAATAAGCACTGTAACTAATGCGACACCTTTGTTTCTACTCATACAAATTAACCCTCTGTCTTAATTGAACAAAATTGCTAGGATTGTAAATTTCAGGATTTAAACTCTGAATTCTTAAAAAATTCAATCTTGCCAATTCTCCAGGTTTTCCCGATGTTATGCTAAATAATTTACCATCTTCCATAGAGCCTCTCAAAACTGAAATAATGTCATCACTTGCTGTCATTATGTACACTTCAATAGCATCAACACTATCTAAGGCTGTTATTGGAGGACTAATAGGGTTGTTGTCGCTTGGATCCCTGTCAAACCAATAATAATATTGGTTGCCAGCATTGATTTCATTTGCACCATTAAAAAGTTTGAATCTTATATCCACAATACCATCAGAAACAGGAGTTTCAATTGTTCTAAGGCACTCATCTTCAATTTCTTCACTTGGATTCCCATCACGGTCAAGGTCCATATTTAAAATAGGATCAGAATAAAATCTAGATTCCCTCTTATAAAGAACAAAATCTGAAGAAAGGTGGGAATAGTTAGATGGATCGCATCCACCATCAAAACTTTCACTTAAAGGTATGGCAAATGCCTTTTCCTTCCAGGTGTGAGCAAAAGTTATTACCCTATGTTTCAATTGTTCAATATTTGCATTCGCATTCAAAGAACCGTTTAAATTAGGAGTGTTTGAAGATTCGTCAGAAGAATATTTTGGGCTTTTCGTCTTAAAAACAAGAGTTCTCAAAAATGCCTCTTGTCCTGAAACAGTACCATCACCATCCAAATCCTCTCTAGAGGTAATGTAAGGAGTTAGCCTGTAGGCGCTCGTGAAACCACCAGAAGAATCCTCAGGACACATTTCCCCAAAAAGATCACTCCAAGAAGGTTTGAGGCCTTCGGCTTCAATTCTCCATGATTCAAAAGGATCACTTTCTGCCATTCGATCATCAGGGTTTAAATTTCTGTCATTTAAACCAATTGGACAATTTGATCCATTGCAAGATATGGATGAAAATTCATTTGGCATCGACAAAACCCCTTCAGCAATATACTGGTTGCAAGAAGCTGGAGCATCAGTGCTTCCTGAGCCTTCAGAAAACCTTCTTGTCCAGGTTGGATCTGGATCCAGAACCTCCCAAGGCTCTATATAACAATTGAAATTCAAATCCTGATTAAATAATTTTGAATTTGGATGTGGGGCATTTGAAAAATTTTGATCTGATGGATTAAGTTCCAAATAGATATCACATCCTGCAGAAGCCGCACTATTTAAACCACTTAGATATTGAGCTCTTGATTTTTTTATTCTTGGGATATGAAAATCAACAAAACCTAAATCTGCAACATTGCTTAGCTCAGAAACAACTTGATCCATTGCAATCCTTGCACGATTCGATGAGTTTGCCTGTCCGGTAACAACTCTTAAAGTTTTAAAAGTTGATTCAATTACAGTCAGCAGAAGAGTCATAACAACAGCTAGTATCGCTATAGATACTAACAATTCAGTCATTGTGAAACCAGCTCTTGTGCTTTTTAATTTCATTGAAAATCTATTCGCTAAACGCTTGCTCCGTATAAGCAGTTCCTTCTAAAAGAATCCCCCCTCTAAGACTTTCCAAAGCTCTATTTTCATATTCAGTCGGATTACAGTTAAGAAAAGATGCAGTTGATGCAGGGTCAATTCTCCCTAAAGGTTGTTGAAACTTCAAACCACAATTATTTCCTGAAGACAACGCTTCTACATCAAAGATATCAGACTTCCATGCAGATTCTGATCCGTATCCAATAATCCAATAATTCTCAACAAAAGCCATATATTCTCCATTTGCTAGATTTCCACTTGCATCTGTATAAGCTCTTCTGTCAACAGGATCTAGTGGAATATATGAAAAATCACCTCTTGGATAAAGGTCTGGACTTTCTTCCCAGGAGTTATTATCATCTCCAGTAAGAGCATCACAAACAGCTGGAGTTGAAGTGCTTGGGTCATCCCATCCATAAGAAAGTCTTCCATCAACGGTGTTGTAACTTTCATAACTGTACCAAGTTCCTCCACCGGCAAAAGATTCAGCATCACCAGCAGGTTTTGATAAACATGTTCCTATGAAATCTGGACCACCTGTACCAGAAACAGGCAATATTGCAACTACAAATATATTATGCATTCCTCTCTTAACACTTGAATTTCCAGCTTTTGCGCTGCTAAAAGGATTTGTTGGATATTCATCCAAAACTCCTTCTAAATACAGCCTATCCCACCTCCAGTAGTCATCAAGATACTTGTCTTGAGTTGGAGTGGCGTCTCCGCATTTTCTTGGATCAACCATGCAATCCATTCTCCCTCCAACAACACCACTTGAAACAACCTCATTGCCATCTGGAACAGAAACTCCAGACCTTCCTGAGATCCCAAGCATATTTGCTTGCAGTGATTGTGTTCCACTAGGGTCATAAGCAACTCCTGGATACCATCCAGAGTTTCCAGCAGAAAAAGAACTCAATGCAATCTCTATGTCATGAACGCCTGCTTTCACCTGAGCTTCCTTTGCCTTGTTTCTTGCTTTTGTAACACTTGGAACAACCAGTGTAATCAATATTCCGATTATGACTATGACTACCAATAGTTCAGTCAATGTAAAACCTCTCTTCATTTTTAAAACCTCCATATTACGAATCCTTAAACCAACATTCTTCAAAAATATTTGAAGTATTTGTTGGATCCCCATCATGCAAAGACCAAGATAGCTTACTTGTTTTTGCTTGATCAAGCACTTGTACCATTAAATCACATGGATCTTGGTCTGGGTCAGGGATAAACCTCCTTAGTTCAATACCTTTATTTAAGGAAACTTTATTTCTCAAATTAATATTTGAATCACCTGAACTCAATTGTTTACGTATGCTTGCAATTGGATCAGAACATCTTGAAAATACCCCTTGGGTTGCAGGATCGTTATTTGAAGAGCATCCTTCCCCAGCTCTCCAAACAACAGAGACTCTAACCAAGCGTCCCAAAACCCCTTCAGAAGATCTGTAATACCTTGCATCCTGAGGATCAATTAATTCTGTTAAATCTCTACCTCCACCTGGAAAATAAACAGTTGCAACCTGTGTTTCTCGTCTAAATTTCTGAAAAGTATCTAAAGAACTTGAAATCTTAGACGAGATAGATGTTGTTGACTTGTTTGGATTCAACGCACATTCATTTCTGTTATCATCCGTAGGATCAGGATTAGCTCTGCTCACACCACTTGCAGCAATCATTCTCCAGTATTGGCCATAGCCCGGCCAAGCAATGTTGTCAGAGTATGTTTCGTTGTCAAATGGGCTCGCCAAATAACCAAAATCAAGCCAATTTCTTCCAACATGCGAATCAATGGCTCCAAAACAAGTAAAGTCAGAAGATTCTTCAAAATAGGCTTTGTCAACAATTTCTCCAAAATCTTCAATTCCATCAATCCTTGGACAATCTCCTTCAAAATTTGTATTACATGTGTTCATGTTGTTAAATCTAAAAGATTCAGGATGTAACTCCGGCATGTAAATTGCCAATGCATCTATGGGATCCATTCTTGCTGCAAACATTGCCATTGCAACCCTGTATTTTTCATCAGATAAGTCAAGACCCTGCATATCAACTAAATTATTAGGATTATGTGGATCAATACAAACATGCATGTTGTCATTTAGATAACCATCCTCAGCCTCAGAACCAATTGCATTTTGGTTATCACAACCATAACGAGAAGGGTTCATGTATGAAGCTGTTTCCCCAGATTGACCTCTATACCAAACTCCTGATAAATAATTACTCAACTCAGGGTCATTAGAAATGTCGACTTGGTCATCTGTCAATCTGCTTCCTCCCTCAAAGTCAAAAGGAATTCCCCCAGGATAAAAATCCTGTGTACCTAAGTGGTTTTCCAAAGCACTCATACGTTCTTCAGCTAGATTTAATGCTTGATTCATGGATTGGCTCTGTTCGCTTCTGTTTACTGTTTTCCCTATAGCTGTCAAAATTGGAAGCAAAACAAGAATCAAAATACTTATACCCACAAGTAATTCAACAAGAGTGAAACCCAATTTTTTAATTCTCATCTCCATCCCGGACCTCTATCAAACTCCAAAGACCATTGAGCATCAACATTTTGAACACTGCATGAAGACTGCCTATTGGGGTCCATGTAATCTGAAGGAGCAGATTCTGTAACCCTAACACCACCACTAGCAAGCATCAATTGGACGGTTCTTCCATTTGATCTACTCTGTAAATTTGCCTCCATTGCACACTTGAAACGGGACGCGTTATCAACCATTTTGTTTGAAAGATTTAAAATTCTTTCTGAAAAATATTCAGGCTTCAACATAAAAGCAAACGTCAAAACCCCTGTAGAGTTTTCGGAATTGCCTTCAGGTCTTATAACAGCATAAGAAATCAAATTTTCATAATTTACCAAACCACTTCCGTCATAAAGGGATTGGTCAACATATGGTGCAATCAAATCAATTTCTCTGGGTATATTCCTTATCCTTTTAAACTTCTTGCTTGATAAGACTGCTTGATATTCTGGAGTTTCAAGAAGCGCAGGGGGATCCTTGTAATCTTCTCTTACATACTCCCTTAAAGGAACTGGCAATTCATCCTCTCCAATCACATAATCACAATCAACAAGGCTTGAAGACTGGTCTGAGCCATCCAAGATGCAACTATTCTCATTCAATGTCGAACCCTCAGAAAGGTCATAAACAAGATATGGTGGGGAAAACTCAAGAGAAAAATTGTTTGGAGCCTTGTGACTAGACATATCTAAATACTTTTTCCAATCTTTTTTCTTCCAAACTCTTATAGTATCCTCCAAGGGAAAAGGATGTCCAGTATTCTGTTGGTTGTGATAAAAACCAATTACCTCTATGACCAACTCTTCCCCCTTTGAGCTAGATTCAGAAAAAGCCCATCTCAGATCACCCAATATTTTTGTTGAATAGGAATCAAATTTTCTCCTGTGGTTTCCTTGGGAAATTGATGGCAAGCTTATTGTTATCAGTATTCCAACGATTGCAAGAACAACCAACATTTCTGCAAGAGTAAAGCCTCTTGAAGCTTCATGATGAAGCTTTTTCATTTTTTTTACAATACGAACAAATTCATTCAAACCTATAGAGTATAAAGCATATTTTGAAAAAGGAATATTTTTAAATACTTAAGTATTTAAAGAAAAAATTGATACTTTTATAAAAAAATCAAGAACCAGAAAGGAATTTAGTTAAAAAAGAAACATCCAAAACTCCATGTAGAAAAGTCACACATGTCCCAATTGCTAAAAATGGTCCAAATGGCATTTCTAGATTTCTATAATTTTCATTTCTTATTCTTTTGTACAACATCATCATTAATCCAAAAATTGCACCTGAAAATATTGCTAGAGAAACTGCAAAAAATCCATAATCAAAACCTAAAAGGAAACCTATGACTAAAGCCATTTTTACGTCACCCCAACCCATTGCATCTCTTTTTAAAATAAAACTACCGATCCACAAAACTGCCGCTAGGGATGTGGCAAGGAAAACCATTCCAATTAACCCAACATACAAAGATTCACTTGGGCTTTCTGTAAAAAAATGCATAAAAAAAACTAGCGATCCTGAAAGTAGCAAAAACCTATCTGGAATTATTTTGGACCTTAAATCAATGACTGTAATTACTAAAAATAAACAAAATAAAATAAAACTTAATATTCCCAAAGATAATTGCATGTCATTTTCTGTATTGGAAATAAAAAAATTATCATTTATGAAAAACAAATAATACCCAATGTAAACTGCGGCTAGCTCTACAAGTAAATAAGATACCGAAATCTTTTTTTTACATGATCTGCATTTACCCTTCAACAAAATCCAAGAAATAATGGGCATATTGTCAAACCATTTTATTTTTTCCTTGCATGATGGACAATAAGAAGAGCCAAAAACAACACTCTCTTTTGAATAGTATCTATGGATAACAACATTTAAAAAACTCCCTATACATGCAAATATGTATAAAAAAATGATACTAAATAAGTCCATTACCAAATTCTATTGAATGCATATGGGCATTTCTTCAGTATTGAATGCCCAACCAACCTCTCCTTTATTGTTTATTGCAATCAAGCCTCCCAAACCTTGTGACAAAATATCTTTTTCTAATTCTTTTATAGCCTTTTTACATGCATCCATGGGGTTTAATTTTTTCATAATATTCAAAGTGTAATCAGCTAATCTAGACCTAACTATTGCTTCACCAATTCCAGTACAGGAAACAGCTCCAATTCTATTAGCTGAAGACCCACAGCCAGCCATGCCACTATCTCCAACCCTTCCAGCATCCACACCAGATCTCCCTCCTGTTGTTGTAACAGAACACAAATTCTTTCCATCAAAAGAAACTGCTCCAACTGTTCCAGGTGAATTTTGTCCGGATTGGGTCCATTCATAATAAGCATCTGGATCTGGTTTTAATTTAGAAAAACCCAGATTTTTCATCTTTATTTCAAGCTCTTTTCCACACATCATTGGATTTTTTGAATCAAGAAGAACCTGGCAAATTCTTGAAACATTCCAGCAGCCTGGAAGCCCTACGACAGAAGAAAAAAAACCATTACTAAGCGCAATGGATCCATCCATTCTTACCTTTCCATCACTTTGTCTAACGCTGCCAGATCCTGAATTTAAAAAACCAGAGTTTTCCATAACCTCAACAGCCCTAACAGCCATTTCTAAAGCACCTCTTCCTTCTTTTTTTATTGATTCTTTGATTGCGAGATTCAAAACCTTATCCACATCACTCAATAAGGATCTGTGCTTCCCTGCTCCAGCATGGATGATAATCTTTTTTTTCAATTTAACTTTTCATCATACTCATCAGCAGTTTTTCCAAGAGCAAATTCCAATATATCTTCTAAAAATACTACTCCAAGTGTTTTGTCCCTATTTTCAACAATTGCAATTCCACCACCCTTTTTCATAGAGTCCATTGCGTCATCTAAATAAGTATTACTTTCAAGCCTAACAAGCGGTTTCAGAACGGTTTTCCAATCCTCTCCATCCTTAAGCTTAAACAATGATTTGGCATGTAGGTATGTTCTAGAATCATCGAGATTTTCGAAACAAAAAGGTATCCTGCTATGCCCTGTTTTTTTTACCACGTTAATTACATCATCAATCTTCATCTCTGGACCCAAAACAACAATATCCTTACTTGGAACAATACATGATTTAACTGTTTTTTCTCCAAGAAGAAGAACCCCCCTTATCCTTTTAGCTTCATCAGTCATCACCTCCTCTTCCATTGCCCTATCGGTTATTTTTATAATTTCTTTTCTTTGTATCTTGTAAACTCTAATCAAACCTTTTGAATCCATTTTCATTTTTTTAGGGAGAAGAGAAAAAAAGCTCACAAAAGGAGCTAGTATATAACCTGCAATTTTTAAACTTAAATTTGCTCCATTGGTAAAAAATTTAGAACTTCTGATAGCCCACATCTTTGGCAATCCTTCAGCAAAAATAAAAATTGTCAAGGTGAAAACAACATTAAGAAAAGTTCGATTTTGATCCATTAAATTTTGGTAAATCCAATATGAAAAAATTGCTGCTGCAATTTGATTTGAAAAATTAATACTTAACAATATTGTTGTAAAAAGTTTTGAAGAATTTGACATCCATTTTGATAGGCCTTTTGAAACAGAGTCCTCATTTTTTGCATTATTTGACAATTCAACTTTGTCAGTTTGAAGCAAAGCAATCTCAAGACCAGTAAACCAACCGGAAATTAATATGAAAATAATCGTTAGCGTAATTGTCATAACAAATCCTTATTACTCTTCATGACTTCCAACCTTTTAATTTGAGTTCCTTCCATATCAACAACCTTGAAAATCAACCCTCCCCATTCAATTGAATCTTTTTCTTTTGGAACCTTGCCTAATATCTTGTAAACAAGAGGTCCCACCTGGTCCGCAGGGGGATCAATGCATGTTAAATTCAATGCATCCATAACTTCTGCAACCCTAAGTGCAGGTCTAACAATGAGCAAATCCTCATTTGCCTCAACTAAATCTGGATCTTCTAATTGGTACTCATCCTCTATTTGACCAACAACCTCTTCTAGTAAATCTTCGACAGTAACGATTCCATCCATGCCTCCATACTCATCTAAGATTATTGCTAAATGTTTTCTGTTGTTTCTCATGGACTTGAAAGCATTGTCCAAAGGTACATCAGGAGGAAGCATTAAGGGTTCTTTAATGTAGGACTCTATTGGATTAGACAGGTCTTCTCCCAATATGTCCTTTACATGAAGGACTCCAACAATATTGTCTATTCTTTCGTTGTACACAGGGTACCTGCTTCTAAATTTTTCAGAAACAAACTGAAATACATCTGAAAGTTTCAATGATTTCTCTATAGCATCAACTTCAATTCTAGGAACCATAACATCCTTGACTTTCAAATCTTCTAAATTCAGAACTCCTTGGATCATTTCAACTTCATCCTCCTCAACACTTTCTGCAAAAACTTCATCACTTGCTAATGACTGAACTTCCCTTTCAATTGTTTCTCCTTCACTAAGTTCAGGAACCTTTATCACAAATAAAAAAAGATGATTGATTTTTTTTATTAAAAATGCAGGAATCTTAAGTATCAGTGTAAAAAAATATAAAAAATGCGCAATTCGCAAAGCGAAGCTGTAAGGATTTTTAATTGCTAACAACCTAGGAATAATTTCTGCAAAAGTTGTAACAAGAAAAAAATTCAACAATGCAACTGAAGCTAAAATGATTTTTTGATTACTGAATCCTGAAGTAAAAGAAATAACAAATTGTGTAGTCAATAATGCTAAACTTATATTTGCCAAGTTGTAACCAATCATCAAACACATTGACAATTGCTCAGGATCGGAAACAATTTTTCTTAAAATCTTTGCAGAAGAAGAATCCTTTGATGAAAGTTCTGTGCTTGATATTGCAAAAACTGCAGCTTCAGCAAATGAAAAAAATGCTGAAAATGCTAGAAGAGAAATTGGTATCAATATTTCCCACTGAAAAGAAAAAGATTGCTGAAGAAAAAATAAAATCATGAAAAAACTTCCGCAAAAAGTAATTTATGCCTGTCTTCATTTATTTTTACTTCTTCCTCTGAATCATGATGACAATCATCTAAATGGAGCAATCCATGAATAACCCTATTTAAAACCCATTTTTTAATATTATTTTCTTTACATACATCAATACATATATAAATTTCTCCATCAAAAGAATCTCCGTTTAGTACAAAAGTTAAAACATCTGTTGGAAAATCTTTTTCTCTGTATTTTGAATTCAAAGCTTGCATATGTTCTTTATCAACAAAAACTAATGAAACATCTCCTTTAGAGGATTTGCCTCTCTCCATACGGTCATTTGTAATCTTTGAATACAACGCATGAACTTCACGCTTTATTTCTAAGTCTAAATTTGATATCAAAATACTCAAGATTCTTTTATGTACCCTATTCTTCTATGATGCCTTAATACAGCCTCATCCAAAACAGCTTTTTTCAATACTGCAAATTGAGCTGTTGTGATTTCAGAATCAGAAAAATGTCCTTCAATCTCTCTTGCACTAATTTCTTCATTCAGTATTTTCAAAAGTTCTTCTGATGGAAGATCTCTCAATGATCTGCTGATAGCCTCAACTGCATCAGCAAGAGAAACAATAACCTCCTCAATAGCCTTTGGCTTTGGGCCAGGATATCTAAAATCCTTATCATTAGGAGGAGTAGCTCCTACCGCTTCTGCTTGCTCTTTTGCCAAGGTGTAAAAATGACCTGCTAGAGTTTCTCCATGGTGGCTTTTTATAATCGAAATAACCCTATCTGGAAGTTTGGAATTTTTTGCAATTTCAACACCACTCTTAACGTGGCTAATTAATAATCTTGCACTCATCTGAGGAGAAAGATCTTCATGAGGGTTGTCTCCATCTTTTTGGTTTTCGCTAAAAAAATGAGGTCTTTCAATCTTTCCGATATCATGGAATAGAGCACCTGCTCTAACCAGCCAGGGATTCACGGGAGAGGTCGAAGAGCTTGCCATTGAAGAAATTGCTGCAGATCCAGCTTCTGCAATCTCTTGAACAGCATGAACATGAGCCATAGTTCCAGGAGCTTTTTCTGCTAACTGGGCCAATAAAGGATGGTCTGGAGCAGATAGTTCAACTAGCGCTTCTGGAGTTGATAACAAAAATACTTTTTTTGCAATTTTTAAGAATAATGTTACAAGTGCAAAAACAAGAACCCCTGTAAGAAGCGAACCGGGTAAACTTTCCTTCAAAACCACTTCTGTAATTGAAGTTGAAGTTCCATATTTTGAAAAATTCATTAATGAATCTAGAAGCCATAAAAACAAGACCAAAAAAGAAGTCGATTCAAATAATTTGATTTTGCTCCTATCTTTTATTCCGACTATTGCTGCTAAAGCAGAAAATATTCCTACTAAATTTCTAATTTCCAAATCAGGAAGTATTGGCACTAAAAGATAAAGCAGTAATAAGGAATAGATTAAGGCAAAACGAAATGGGTACAGTATTATCAAAGTTAACAAACAGGTACTAATTGGGATAGCCAATTGAAAAGTTGGATTGAATCCTGGATTCAATAAGGAAAATAAAGAAGTAGCAATAAGCAAGGCACTGGCTAAAAATGCTAAAAAATTTAAATTATGTGAAAAATTGCTTATCGGATATCCAATTTTTTCAACAGCTATCCAGACAAGAGAGAGTAACAGTAAACAATAAAGAGAATCTGACAAAAGCTTGAAAGACCAATCAGGACTTCTGAGTTGTCCATCAGCCTCTAAAGCATCAATTATTTCTTTTTCTGCAAATCCTCCTTCAGCAATTATTAAATCTCCCGTATCGTAATCAACTCCACCCTCTAAAGAAAATGAGCTTTTTGCATAAATATTCCTTTCTACAAGTTGGTCTTCATTCAAGACAACAGTCCCATAAAAAACATGCAAGCTACGTGAAACAAAACATGCTAAAAAAACGAAAAAAATAACAAGCGAAAAGGATTTCTTATTGATTTTGAATTTCATTAAGCATTAACCCCAAATGCTTTGTCTATTTTTTCAACCAAAGGATGCCTGACCATATCCTTACCCTTGAGTTCAATCGCACTTATATTTTTGATTTTAGATAAAACCTTTAAAGAGTAGATCAAACCGCTTTTTCTTCTCTTGGGGAGGTCGCATTGAGTTGGGTCTCCCGTAACAACAATCTTTGAACCCTTTCCCATCCTTGTTAAAAACATTTTCATTTGAGAGATTGTTGTGTTTTGAGCTTCATCCAATATGAGAAAAGAATTTTCCAACGTTCTACCCCTCATGTAAGCCAAAGGAGCCATCTCTATAATTCCAGAATCAAACATTCTCTTTGTTGCAGGAAACCCCAAAAGCTTAACAAGGGAATCGTGTAGAGGCCTGAAGTAAGGAAAGACTTTTGAATCAATATCCCCAGGTAAAAAACCTAAACTTTCACCAGCTTCAACAACAGGGCGACATAGAACAATCCTCTCTATGACCTTGTCTTGCAATAACTTACAAGCACAAGCAACTGTTAAAAATGTTTTTCCAGTACCTGGCGGCCCTGAAACTAAAACAAGAGGATTCTGAAGAATATTCTTAATAAGTAATGCCTGTCCATTGCTTTTTGGTTCAATGATTTCTCCATTTATTTCAAATTTCTCTGTATTAAATTTACCACCCATCAAAATACCCTCAACAACACCTGGATTTAAATCATCTTTTTTTCTTATTTTTGAAACAACCTGATTTAAACGCGTTTTAACTAATTCCGTATTAATGGTATTTCCTTGAATTAGTAATTCATTATTGTCAAAAGAAAGCCTTACTCCAAACTTTCTTCTTAATTCCCTGGCATTCTTATCGCCAATTCCCAAAATTCTCAAAGCTTCATTGGAATCTTTTAAAGGTATAGAAATTTGTTCTTCAATCATTAATTTATAGGATCAACCAATCAAGCCCAACCAATCCACTAAAAGGAATTGGATTCTGTCGATTAGTAAAGAAACACGCCCCATTACCGTAAGGCCAAAACTCGCACCAAAACCAATCATCAAAATCAATATACCGGTTTTGGCTGCAACTCTAGTTGCTCCTTTGTGCTCCAGAGAAAAGAAAAAATAAATCAATCCGCACAAAACACCAATCAATATAAAAATTGCATTGAAAAGTGCTGATGATTCAGGTGTGTAATTTATGGAGGCTGATTGTGCTGCACATTCACTAGAGGTTGCACAAATACGATTTAATGTAGAGGAGACTTGGGTAATTAGCTTTTCACTGATAACAGGCCCGACCTTAACACCAGAAAAAGCACCAAGTATGAAAGCAAATGCATATTTTGTAAGCCATCTAAGCCTTGGAGCAATCACAGGAAAAAATAAAAAACTTCCAATTAAACATGCCATAATCGGATTGATTACATCTGCCCAACCACTTGGGTCATTATTCTGAATCGCAAGCAATCCATCCTTAAGTGGCTGGATGACATTTGTTGCAATATCATTATGCCAAGCAACCACAACAATATAACCAGCACCGACACCAACATAAAGATGCTCAACAAATTTAAATAAAGGATTATCCTTGTAAAGGAAAGAAAAAATCCCTATCGTCAATATGGCTGCAATCCAAACCCCAATACCTTCTGAACTCAAAGGGTCAGCAATAAGAAGATTGAAAATCATTTATTCAAACTCTCCAATTTTGGTGAAGTTTTTTTTCTTTTTGCAAAAAATCCAATATTTCCAAGAACTATAAAGATGATAATTGCTAAGTGAGCTTTTGCTTGAGCCTGCATTCCAGCAGTAGCTTTGTCTGGTTCCAAGCCATAAGCCTTCTCCATAAGTTTTTCATATTCAGCAGCACCTACAAGAGCACCAACCAAACCTTGCAACTGGTTGGCTTCTAGGTAGGGGTAAAAATCTCCAATCATGACTCCAGTTGCTGCAGCAACAAGATCAGCGCCATAAGCGCCATGAGCCTGCTCCACATAAAAGTCAACACTCGAACCTGCACTTAAATCAATAACTAAATTGAAATCATCATAATTTCTTATACCTTTCATAAGAGGAATATTTTCAACTCTTCTTCCTTTGTCATCTGCAGGAAAAATTTCATAAATGTCACTACCCATACTTTTTACAACAATATCTAATCCAGGTTTAAAACCAAGATTCACCCAGTCAACCCCTTCCTCCTTGTTGTAAAGAGATGAAATTTCATTAAGAGTTGTATCTGCTAAGGTTGGAGCTGCAGGCCATAAGGTTATAACAACGATATTTACATTCTTTTCAAACAGCTGATGAAGCATAGCCTTTGCAGTAGGAAGCAACTCAGCCTGGCTTCCTGGATCAAAGTCCCAAGATATTAAAACATTGCTACCGCTAGGAACATTTTCAATCCTCTGAAAAGCTTTTCTTGTTGGTTCACTCACGTTTATATCCAAACTTTTTGGATTCATCAAAGGGATAATGATAACAATGAACATGACCAAAAAAATCCATCTTCTATCTATAGATTGCAATTTATCCCAAATGTTCATTCTTCACTTCCACCCAAATATGTTCTTTCAATTCCAAAAATAATTTTTAATGCTGTTGACATCATTCCCAAACCGACACCAATCATGATTGCCCTTTTGCTGGCCATGTTTGGAATATCTAATATCCATTGTTTTATTTCAGGAAGACTTTCAAAAACTCCTCCTGTAAGAATTGGGACTTGACCAAGCATCACCAAACATGCTGCAACAAGTAAAAGAGTTGCTTCTAAAGACCTTGCTCTGAATGCTCTATAAGCTGCACTTGCGATAAAGAAAGCCAAAAGAGAAAACATTGTCGCTCCAAGCGGAAGCTGAACATTGTTATATAGCCAAGCATTCCATGGATGCTTGGTTCCAACCAAATCACCACTTGTCATAAATAATCCCGTAACAATCATTGCAAAAAATCCAAAGAAAGTAACTATCGAATACCTCCAACCATCTTCTTTTCTTTTAAGTTTCCCTAAATGAAGTTTAAATAAACTTGCAACACCTAAAACAATTGCAAATGCAGCGATAATGATGTAATATTTTTGAACCCATTCAGCATAACTATTCAATGGACCCCACTCAAGGAAATAATCTCCTATCATCAACATTCCGGCAATAAATGCAACTGCAAGAGGTCCTCTGTTGCTCAACTTGAACCTCCTATTATTGAAAGAAATTTAGCAGATCCGAAAAAGGTAAAAATACTTCCTATAAATAAAAATATCCACAATAAGGCCTTTCCAAAATCTTGAGCCTTGAGTGAAGAGATAATGCTTGAATCTTCTGAAAGATAAGCACTTGCTGCATACAACTCTTCTCCAATCAGTGTGTAATCACAAGAAACAATAAAAAATGGAAGCTGTGTAACTGCATCCGTTCCTGCAATTTGAATAGCTCCAATTGAATTTCCTGTCTCAGCTAAAAGTAATGATTCTGCATAAAAATAACCCATTAAGAAAACAGTTGCTGGTTTTTCTCTTATCAAAACACCTTCAACAGCTGCAGTATATGCAAACTGCTCTTGTGTGAGATAAAAGATGTCATCTTTTCTAAAACTATCAATCATCCCTTCTTCAAGATAGGATTCTCTAACAATCTCCTGGCTTAATGTCATAACAATTGGATCAAATGATGGGACCTGCAATCTTGTTCCATACCTTGCAGCTCTTTTAGCAACTCTAGACAAAATAGTTAATGAAGCAATTGTTGCTATATGACTTGCAGTTTCAAGACCGGTTGTATAAAGGATTGATTTACCCATTTCAGTGGCTCGCCCTATGGCTTCATTAACAGCATCAAGACCAGCAATTTTTCTAATCTTGAAACTTGCTCCCTTTCTTGCCTTGTCTAAAAAGAAAACAAGAGCACAAATAAACAAAACAAGAACAAGAAAAACAGGTCCCTTGCCCTCTTTTATTTGAATTTGAAAAATTAAGTTTAAAAAATTAAAAATCATTTAAATGTTTATACCGAGCCAATCATAAAAAAGAAATTGAAATCTTCCAATCAAAAGACTAATACGAGCCATGACTGTGTAACCAAAAGATGCACCAAAAGAAATCATTAAAAAGTATATCCCGACTTTATTCATAGCCTTTAAAACACCTTTCGATGGAAGGCTAAAGAAAAAATATGCAACAGCACAGAGCGTTCCTATAAGTAATAAAGCGGAATTTACCCAAAGTGATGTAGTTGCAGTTTGTGGATCTAGGCCAGCTGCATTAGCACAACTTGCATTGAAGATACAAAAATCTCTAACTGAACCTTGTGCCTGGATCAAAACCCTTGTAGCCATTGAAGCAGGAATAGCAATACCACTTGCAACACCAATATACCAAGCAAAAGATATCCTTGAAAGCCAAGCATTTTTCCTAGAAATGAATATAAGGAATATGAAAATACCTAACATTAAAGGAACAATCATTCTTAAGTGTGGCTCAGCAATAATAGAGCCATTCTCATCAAGACCAAAAGCCTTTTGTACATTTCCTTCTCCAAGTGCTGAGAAACCTTTTCTCAGTTCATCAATCAAATTTGGCTTTAATGTATTCCAATAGTAAATGGATATGTAATAACCAGTGGAAACTCCTACAAACAAGTGTTCAGCAAATTTATAAAAAGGATTATCTTTGTAAAGAAAAGAAAAAATACACAAAGTTAAAAAAGCAGCAATCCAAATGCCCAAACCCTCAGGTGTATTAAATGGAGCAATTAAATTAAATATCATTTCTCACCATCTCTCAAAGATTTCAATCTTGAAACTTCCTGGCCTTTTGCTCCAAAGAAATACCCTAAATTACCTAAAATTATGAAAATAAGAATAACAATATGCCCTAAAGATTGGGCATCCATACCTTGGACAGCGGCACCAGGAGCATTAACCAAAAGCTCATACTCAGCAGCACCTTTCATTCCACCCATCAAACCAACTATCTGCCCTGATTGATAAAAAACATAAGCTTCTGGAGCAGAAACGGCAGTCATACCTATTCCAATAGGAACCCCCATTTGGTCACCAGCATATTGAATCCAAAGATCTGAAATTGCAGTTGCCTCAAGCCCAACAACCATGGCACAATCCTCTAAAGTTTCAACCCCTTCCATAATAGGTAAATCGTCAGTATTTTTTCCGTAATAATCTTTTGGGAAGGGTTTTGAAATCCCTTGACCCATCTGAAGAATAACATTAAGAGTTCCAACTTTATAGCCAAGGTAAGCTATATCTTTGCCCATAACAGCGTTGAGTTCAGATTCTGCCCATTTCATAATGTCATTAGCAACACCTGGAGCATCTGGAGCCAAACTAACTCCCAAAACCGGAACGCCCTTTGACAAAGAATGCCTTATCAAAGCTTTTGCCATAGGTGTTAATTCAGGAGCTGTAGAAGGACCGAAATCAAGACCTAAAATAATTGGTTTTGTACCATCTAAATTTTCTATAAAAGAATGTATGTCTTCAACTTCTTTTGTTGTAGTTACAGGAAGACCAAGAGGTTTCAATACTGGAAATGCTACAAAAAGAGCCATTGCAAGAAAAACCCATCTTCTGTCAATAGAGGATAATTTTTGCCAAATGTTCATTTTCCACTTCCCATATAAGTTCTTTCAATACCAAAGATTATCTTTATCGCTGTTGCCGTCATACCTAAACCAACTCCAATCGTTATAGCTCTTTTTGCAGCAGTGTTTGGAATGTCCATAATCCATTCAGCTATTGCAGGTAATGAAAAAGATCCAGTTAGATTTAAAGCATCAGAAATAACAGCACCAATAGGGACTCTCCCTATCATCACTATTGCTGCAGCAATTAGCAGCAAGGTAGCTTCAGTATTCCTAGCCCTGAAAGCTCTGTAAGCTGCGCTTGCAACGAAAAAAGCCAAAAGAGAAAACATTGTCGCTGAAAGAGGGACCTGGAAATTATTGAATACCCATTGGAAATTGTCATTTGTCCCAATGCTGTCGCCTTCAGTTTGAGCTAAACCTATCCAAGAAACTACAAGAGCCGAAGCTATAACTATCCAAGAATAAATTGAATCAGAATCTTTGTCTCTTATGTTTTTAGCGTGCTTTATTATTAGTGTTGCTACCCCTAAATACAATACAAAAACTCCAATAACTATGTTGTTTTGATTCAATTCTTCATAAATGATCCTTACCCAATCAACATTATCCCTTTCTACAAAATAAGAAAAAGCCATAAATATGCCAGTTAGGAAAGCTACAGCTAAAGGAAGTTTTGTTTTCATTTACCAAAAACCTCGAAAATTAAAGGGTTGCCAAGAAATGTCATAACCAAGCCAACAAGTATCAAAATACATAATAAAGCTTTTAGGTAATCTGCTGCCTTCAATGAAGACATTAGGTCAGGTGATTTTGAAAGATATGCTCCTGCCGCATACAGTTCTTCCCCAATCAATGTGTAATCACAAGAAGTAATAAAGAATGGTAATTGATGTATTGCATCCGTCCCAGCAATCTGGATAGCTCCAATTGAATTTCCTGTCTCAGCCAAAAGTAATGATTCAGCATAAAACATACCTTGTAAAAATATAGTTGCTGGCCTTTCTCTTACCATGATCCCATTAACTGCAGCAGTGTAGCCAAACTGATCTTCAGTTATAAAAAAATTATCTTCTTCATTTAGTATTTCGGGTTTTCCTGCCTGAAGATAGGCATCCCTTAAAGTCTCTTTTGCAACACTCATCACGATGGGATCTCTGTGTGGAACTATCAATCGACTTTCATAATTTGCAACTCTTTGTGCAACTCTTCCTAAAATATTCAAACTTGCCAAAGTTGCAACATCGGCAGCACTTGAAAGCCCCGGACAAAAAAGAATTGGTTTACCCATCTCCGTAGCCCTTCCAATTGCTTCATTTACTGCATCCAGCCCAGGAATAGACCTTACATAAAGATCAGCCCCCTTTCTGGCTTTTGATAATGTAACTAAAATTGCCGTAATGAAGAGAAGACATGCCCAAAGCGTAGTTTCTTGATCTGGTTTAAAGAATGAAGAAATAAAAAGTGTATTCAAGATCAAGATGCTAACCTCTCTATGTTAGCCCTTGGGACAATAGCTTCTTTCCCATCTTCTAATTTAACTTTTAGAACCCTCACCTTTGCTTCTGATTCTAGCCTTTGTGGCTCAACAATCAATTCAGAAACAGTTCCAGTCATTCCAAAATAAGGATTCCTTATCACAACAATCTTTGTTCCGTTCTCAAGAGATCCTGCTCCGCTATCAGATTTTTCAGATTTAACTTCAGGAGTAGGAATAATAATCTCAGGCCTCAAAACACCAGCTCTAATTTGAGTGGCTCCATTAATGCTAGCTCTTTTTCCATCACAAGACTTCAATAAAGCCCAAGTGTTTGAGTCCATTTGCAACTCTCCAAAACCCTCCGTTGTGATAAGGGTTATGCCTATATTCTCATTGCCTGTAATTGCAACACCTATGTCGTAACCGAGAAAAGATCTTAGATCCTTGTCGTGAAGAGCACCTCCAACCAAGCCTCTAACACCAACCTCTTTTGCTTTTTTTATAGTCTCTTGGCTAAGGCAAGCACCAGCAACAACAATTTTGTCTTTCATTTCGGAAGTGATTTCTGAAGGAGAAAGAATCTCTTCTGGAGACTTAACTCCAAAAACCAATGTTCCTCCTGTCTCTCCACCAACTCCAAAAATACCTTGAACCATTGTTGCAACAGTTTCAACTTTGACACCTTCATCTTTCATGACCTCAGTTATCTTCCCATCTACATAACCTTTCATTTCCACTGGAACAGGTTCTCCACGAACATAGACCTGGCCATTCACTTTAGAAATACTCTCGATTGTTCCATTCGTGTTTGATTTAAATTCTGATTTGAAAAAACCCATGAAACCTTTACTTTGTGCAATCACCTGACCATCAGAAATCGAATCTCCTTCCTTTACAGACATGAAATCTTTTAATTCGCTTGGCTGACACCCTAGTCGATGGGATATCTTAAGCACTGAAACAGGCCCTGGTAACTCAGTTCTTGCAACAACATCTTCAGCAGAAATTTCATCCCCAACTTTGAATAAAGTTTCCCCTAGCAAAGGCAGTCTTCTTGTTTTTACAACTTTTAAACCAGCTGCTCTAGTTAATCCTGGAGTAAATGCTTGTGCCATATTATTTTTCTGGATAAAGCTCAAGACTACCATGCCAACGTCTTAAACTTTCAATCCTCTCCTTTTCATTTGAAGAAATAGACAATGGTCTACCTCTAGTGTCGAAAATAACCCCTACTTGCCCTCCAACTAATTCGGCCTCAACCTCTTTTCCAAAACCTTCCCCCAAATCAACCTTCTTTGCAGGTGTTATTTTTGCTCCTAGCTTTTCACCAACTCCAAGTGGAACTAATTTCAGTTCACCAAATTTCATTTCAAAAGAATCATTATTAGACAACTCAACCTTTAAAACAACTTCCCCTTTTTTAACATCTCCCTTTGGGGCAACGCATGTTCCGAGCCTAACTAAACAATCCTTATCAAAAACCTCTACAGCTGCATCAGAATTAATAGTTGAAAGAACTCCAAGATGAGGCATCATGAAAATACTATCAACTGCTAATTCGGTTATTCCTTCAGGCTGGAAAGAATCAATAAGCATAGACATTGACTGGACCCTCCTAGGAGCATGGGATAAAACACCTCCAGAACCTATGAGAAGATCCAAATCAGACATTTTTATCAAAGACTCTCCTCCTGACTTTTGTGCAAAAGCATCCGCAATTGTTCTTTGTTGCTGAACCCCCTTTAGTCCAACGGCTAAAGATTTATGATGTTCAAAAGACAAAGAAAGAGCCTCTCTAGCCAAGGCCTGTTCGATAATCAACTCTTCCAAGGTTTGCGGAATGGTTGTAGGGCGAATCATTTTGTTCTTTATCCTGTTTCTCAAATCCTGTTCATCCATTTCAAACGGAACCCAACGCATAACATTTTCCCATCCTGCCTCAGCCATAACTTGAGAAATTGAATAAGACATTCCGAGGTTTGCAGAAACAGTTCTATTAAAAATTTCTGAAAAAACACTAAAGATGTCTGTTGTTGCACCACCTATATCAACACCTACAACTTGAATTTCCTCTTTCTCAGCTATTCTTTCAATAAGAGATCCAACAGCTCCAGGAGTCGGCATAATTGGAGCATCAGTCCATGATATTAGCTTTGGGTAACCAGGTGCTTGCTGCATAACATGTTCCATGAAAAGCTCATGGATTTTTTCTCTGGCGGGACCCAAATTTTCCGACTCTAAGCTGGGTCTCAAATTGTCAACTATGAAAAGATCACAAACTTCTCCAAGAATCTCTTTTATTGTTTTTCTCGCATCGATATTTCCAGCATAAATTACTGGCAACTTGGCAGAACCTAACCTAGATGTTGGTTTAGCCTCTTTGATAACCTCAGCCATTTCAACAACATGATTAACATCTCCACCATCTGTTCCTCCGGATAATAAAATCATGTCAGGCCTCAAATTTCTAATCAATTCGATCCTTTCCCATGTTTTTCTACCATCATTGATAGCAAGAGCATCCATCACAATAGATCCAGCCCCCAATGCTGCTCTATTAGCGCTTTCGGCTGTCATTTCTTTAACAACACCTGCAACCAGCATCTGCAAACCTCCGCCTGCAGAAGATGTGGAAACATAAGCATCTACTCCTTTGTCTGCTTTGTTGGGCCTAATAACACCCTTGCCATCCTTAAGTAAAAATGTTTTCTTTGATAATTCTTCTAATTCTTCAACAGAATTCACAACCCCTGCTGTAACGTCCTCAAAAGGGGCTTCAACTGTTGTTGGAGCTTCTCCTCTTTTTTCCAACCTGTAACCATCTTTCTTTTTTTCTATGTAGATAGCCTTGGTTGTGGTTGAACCACAATCTGTAGCAATAAAATTTTTATGCTTCATGATTTGTCAACTCTTTTTCTATGGAGGTAATCATTTCTTCAATCCTTCCCCTATCGCTAAAAAAATCTGGGATTAAATCATATTTCTCTGGATTGAAAAGCAAATGTCCAAAAGGAGAAAGTACTGTGAATGCAGAAGAAGTAACCGTGTTTAGAGGTTTTACAGCCTCTAACAAAAACACAGACGGAACCCCCAGTCCATTGTCGACAAGGTTCGCAGCAAATTCTTCATCACTGTCCCCCTTCCAACTTTTACTAGAAAAAATCTTCCTGAGCATAATTATGTAAACACAATCCTAATTTAATTTTTCAGAAATTAGCTTTATGACAGCTTTCCTATCTTCTTGTGAAGATGGCAAATATATCCAAATACCTTTCATGCTACCGTAAAAACTTCTTTTTTCGGTTGGAGACAAGTAAAGACCTTTTGGATGAATATGTGCAGCCTTAAATAAAGTCAAGTCTTTCTTAACAATGTTTTTCAAATAGCCTATCTTGAGACAATTCTCCTCTATAAGATAATCAAATTTCAAAAAACAGTTAATCATAGAAACAAGCATCATAAATGTCCAAAAAAATGCTCCAATAAGCCCAAAACCCCACAAACCAACAAAAAAAGCTATAAAGCAAGAAACAGCTATTGGGATAATTGATTTTGGATAATCTTCAGAAATCAGACAAAATGTCCATGAGAAATTTTTTTTTTTCATTAAACCAGATGTCAAATCAGATTATCCTCAACTTCAAAAGGTTCGTATATTCGACATTTTTTCAAAATACTCTCTACCAACATGTTTTTGCATTTTGGAAATTTCTTTATTGAACCTTCAAAAAACCCTGGACTCAACTCACAATCAATACCTGCTGGCAGGTCAACAAAAAAATCAAGTGGATTAGATTCATAAAATGAAAGAAACTTTGACAATTTATCCCTATCTAAACCTGATTGTGTAAAAAGTTCAGTCCTGAGTCTTAGGTCTGGATCTGCAATAAACTGCCTTGCCTCCTCAATCCTCCTAAACTCTTGTGGGTTTTTTTCTGGAGTAAAATTTTTGATTCTCTTGAAATAAGCAACCTCCAACTCCTCTTCAGTAACTCCTGGATCAACCCCTAAATCTCTATAGCTTTTCAATTGTTTTTTTATATTTTCAACCTCGTCTTCAAGGGCTGCGATTTCGATTAAATTCAAATCACCGCCTTGTTTTGCCTTGTGGCAATAATTTGACATTTGTGTACTGATGTCCAACCAAACCTTCTCCTGCCTATTCTTTTTTCCAGAAAAATTCTCCAAAAGACTATCCCAATATTTACCAGCATTAATAAAATCACCTTCAAAAGTAAAATGGATTGCAAGATTTTTTTGAGCCGAGTCTTTTGTAAGAGGGTGATTTAAAGCTTTCACATAATTCTTTAAAGGGTTCCTTTTGTTTCTTGACTTGTCAACACCCTTTTCAAGCTCAAGAACAAACTTCAGTGTATTGATTAGTGAATTGCTTATTCCAAAATGGCTACTTCTTTGCCATGCCTCTTCAGCACTTTTAAAATCGCCACAGCATAATAAACAATATCCTAAAACCACGTGAGCTCTCCCTCTCTTGATTCCTGTTCCGAGATTTCTTGGTGGACCATTAAGCAAATTTAAAAAATGAAATTGTGCAGTTTCAAATTGGCGATTTTTCAAAAGACTCCAACCTGTTAGAAGTTTTTCTATCCCTTTTGGGACATCTCTTGGATAAGGTGCTTCTTCCTCTTGCGATATTGCTATTGCTGTAGTCAACCAAGGCCTATTTAAACTGTGTAGCTTTTGCCAAATTTTACTTTTTAAACCTTCTTCCTCAGGCATTGGTAACTCCAAATAATATCTGGCTATCCTTTTTATAAACAATTCTGAATCTGACGAAGAGAGGCACTTCTTTAGAATCAAATCACTTTTTTCATAATCCCCAGCACGCCATGCAAGCCAGAAATATTCTGAGAAAAACGATTCATCCAAATCATCCATATTTAGATTCTTGAGCTTGTTCCATGAAGAGGCTTTTGGAATTGTCAAGATCCAATTCTTCAATATTCTTATATCATCCTGGAGCATCAAGGATTTTTCCACAACCTTCTCTGCTTGAGAAAACCTACCATCTTGAAGAAGTTTTGATGACCACCTAAAATAAACCTCAATCAAACTGGTCAAAAACCTAGAGTCATTCGTCTCTTGGTAACCTTTTTTGAAAAATTCTTCACACTTCGCCCAATTGCCTTCCAGGGAATAAAAAATACCGTTTAAAAAAAGCAACTCTCCCAAAGGTTCATTTGTTATTTTTTCCAATTTTTTAAAATCAGAATTAGAAATACAGGCTTTAAGGCTTAAGGCTCTCTTAACTTTTGAAAAAACCCCTGCATAAGTTTTTTTATCAGATATTTTTTCATAAATTTCTTGAGCTGAATCAACATCCGAAACACTCTCCAAATGTACAGCTGAATCAATTTTTGCCCAATCGAAATCAAAAACCTTTTTTGAAAAATCATATTTTTTATTTTGGAAATGTAAATTCAATTTGTAATCAAAATAAACCTTAGATTTTTTATTCAAATTTTGCATTATCATTTCTAACAACTCATAGCGCTGTAAAGAAATGGCGAGAAAGGATGCCCAATAAGCAACTTCCTCATTAGCAATTGAAGAAAGTAGTTTGAAATCTTTTTTTGAAAAGTTGAATTTTATCAAAATCATCTTTTTTATGACCTTTAAAATCAACTTAAAATGAGTAGGTTTAACTTTTTCCCACCTGCAAAACAAGAGCTTGATCAAATCCTCATTTAAATCTTTTTCAGAGATTAGAGAGTTCAGCAAAGACTCACTCTCTAGAAATTGAACAATCAAAGCAAGCAAAGCCTCATCATTAAAACCTTCAGATGCAGCTAAGCAAAAAAGTTTTATGGTTGTTTTTTTTGGTTTTTTTGAAGAAAGAAGAATTTTGGCAATAGCTGATCTGTTTCTTTTGTTTTTCAAGCCAAGCTCAGCAATCTGATCCTCTAAAAAATCTAAATAAACTCCTTTTTCAACACAGCAGCGTGTTAAAAGTTTTTTATTTGATTCACATGGATCTTCTTTAGTTATTTTTTTGACAAGATCAAACCACTTGTCTGAAAGTGGTGGTTTTAATTTTGAACAAACCCAATCAGAAATATCAGAACTGAGAGGTTTTTTAGAAAGATAAGCATAAAACAAAGAAAGGTTTTTTGTTTCCCATATTTTTTTCTTAAAAAGATATTCGACATATAGGAATTTAACAAAATCATCCTTGTCCTCTTTCACCAATCCCTTCAGAAATGGTAAATGCTCTTCAAGAAGCTCCTTTTCGCTCTCTAATCTTCTAGACAAAAAAACAAAAACTAACGGATCAATTTTTTTCTTGAGGAATAAAGAATATTTTTCTATCGGAAAGATTTTGTTTGCAGATGCTAAAACAAGCCAAAAATCCCTTTTGTCAACTTTGTAAAAATCTATCCAAGTTTTATAGTCAAAAATATATTCATAATCAATATTTTTCTTTAAGGTGTCTTCAAAATCTTCAAGTTCTCCACCCTCTTGAATATGCTTTTCAACATAAGAAATCCATATTTTTTTATCAGATTTTTCATCAAGGTTATCTGCCCACAAATTCAATAACTCAAACCTTTCGATCACCTTGAGTTCTTCCCAGGATGAAATAAAAAGATCTACTGCCTCTTTCTTTTTGTTTTTTCTAAAAAAATTGAGTATTCTTTTTTTAGGGCTACTTTTGAAACCAAAAATCATTATTAAAATTCTATTTTTTATTAAAGCTTAGTGGCGATAATTAATTTCCTATCCTCACGAAAAGTTTCAATTTGATATTCATGCATGTGAATTTTAAATTTTTTAACGTCTGCGTCTGCGTCTTTTGGTGCATTTCTTGTATTTACCTTTTTTAGGACCAGATTTATGTCTGCATCTTTTCCACAAAATAAAATCATAGAACCCCCTTGTTTCAGTAATTTCTTAAAAACATCAAAAGATTTTTGAGGGGGGAATAATGCCCTGGCAGTAATTATGTCATATTTTTTTGGCTTTCTAATCAGGTCTTCAACACCTGAATTTAAAACTTTATATTTCATATTCAAAGTTTCAAGAGTTTCATTAAGCCAGGAGGCTTTTTTTTGATTCTTCTCTACAAAAACTCCCCTCCATCCTGGGAACATAATAGCTAAGGGAATTGCATTTAACCCGTTTCCAGACCCAACATCAAGCCACTCCTTGTCTTCATTGAGGTTTAAATT
>CAZDPU010000011.1:0-31553 GCA_964507645.1 uncultured bacterium | reverse complement strand
GCGTTTTAAATGGAACAACTTTACTACGAGTACATGATGTTAAAGAAACAGTGTCTTTTATGGATTCTTGGGGAATAGATTGTTCAATAAATAGTACGATATAAAAATATGAGTAAATCAAAGAATCTCGGAGTTTCTTCAAGAGAAGAAAATTTATCTCAATGGTATACAGATACAGTCCTGAAAGCAGGCCTTGTTGACTATGCCCCCGTAAGAGGGTCAATGGTTATCAAACCTCATGGTTACGCTATATGGGAAGAGATACAAAAAGAGTTAGATAAAAGATTTAAAGAAACAGGCCATCAAAATGCATACTTCCCTGTGCTCATTCCAGAATCCTTCTTAAAAAAAGAAGCAGAACATGTTGAAGGGTTTGCTCCTGAGGTTGCCTGGGTTGAAACTGCCGGAAGTGAAAAACTCGAAGAGAGGCTTGCAATCAGGCCAACAAGCGAAGCAATAATTTGCCATATGTATTCAAAATGGATCAATGGCTACAGAGATCTTCCCGTCTTGATAAACCAATGGGCAAATGTTATGAGGTGGGAAAAAACAACAAGGCCTTTTTTGAGGACTACAGAATTTTTATGGCAGGAAGGACATACTGTTCACGCTACAAAAGAAGAAGCCATGGAAGAAACGCTATCAATACTTGAAATATACAGAAGTACAGTTGAGGGTCTTTTGGCAGTGCCTTTGGTTTATGGAAAAAAATCAGAATCAGAAAAATTTGCAGGGGCTGTCGAAACACACACTATCGAAACATTACTTCCAGATGGACAAGCCTTGCAAATGGGAACGAGCCATTATCTAGGAACCAATTTTGCAAAAGCCTTTGACATATGGTTCCAGGACAAGGATGAAAAAAGAAAACATCCCCATCAAACATCCTGGGGTGTCTCAACAAGGTTGATTGGGGGGCTTGTTTTAACTCATGGAGATGACAAAGGCCTAATACTCCCTCCAAAAGTCTCACCTGTCCAAATAGTAATCATTCCAATTGCTGCAGACAAAAATGAGAAAGTAAATGAGACAGGCGAAGAGCTATTCAAAACACTTTCCAAGAAAGGCTTCAGAACAACTTATGACAATAGGGAGAACTTAAGGCCTGGTTTCAAGTTTAATGACTGGGAACTAAAAGGTGTCCCTATAAGGATTGAAATCGGACCAAGAGATGTTGAGGAAAACTCATGTGTCATAGCAAGAAGGGATGATGGAAGCAAAAAAAAGATCAATACTGAAGATGTTTTTGAGGTTTGCAAATTCCTGATAGAAGATATCCAAAAATGTCTTTTGGAAAATGCAAAAAAGAAAATGGACAGCAGGATTACAGAGGGAGACAAGATTGATGAAATCAAAAATGCAATTGATTCCAAACTAGCAATATGGATTCCCTGGAATCCAGAAAACAAAGAACTTGAAGCAGAGATAAAAGAAAAAACGAAAGCAACAATAAGATGTTTCAAAAAATCAGATGAGTCAATCGCAGCAGACGGTTCGAAAACAAAAATAAAAGCATTATTCTCAAGAGCTTGGTAATGGCTAAAAAAAATCTAAAAAACTTTTCTCCAAAAGACGTAAAGAAAATAATCCATGTATCAAACCCCGTAATAAACCCAAACAAGGAAACTGTCTGTTATGTTTTGAAAAAAGCAAACAAAAAAACAAAGAAAAACTCTTGGGATTCTGAGATAAAAATAACGGACTTAAGTACATTCAAGAATAAAACAGTTTCTTCTAAGGATTTTGATGCTTTTTCTCCAAAATGGTCTCCCGATGGGAAAACTCTCGCATTTCTCTCAAAAAGGACAAAAGACAAAAAATATCAAATTTATTTTTTGGATATGAGCGGAGGTGAAGCACAGAGATTTACAAAAGAAAAAAATGGTGTAAACTCTTTTGATTTTTCTCCAGATGGGAAATCGGTTGTCTTTACTTCTTCTCACGATCCTGAAAAATCAAAATACAAAGAATCTTTTGCGGAAGATGTGGAAGTAATCGAAACAGCTTTTTGGAGACTTAACGGACAAGGCTCATTCTTGAGAAAAAGAAACCACCTTTTCGTGCAGAAAATCAAGGGAAAAAAATCAAAAAAAATAACTTCTGGAAGTTGGAGTGTTGGTTCTTGGAATGCACAAAATGACACAATACTTTATTCACGAACTCCAAATCCAGAAAGCAATATGGGTCAAGCAATGCGTTCAGAACTTTATTCAGTACCCATCCAGGGTGGAAAAGAAACCAAGCTTACATCATTTGGCAAAAGTGTCTATCATCCTGTTTCTGTAAAAAATGAAATTTACGTACTTGCAAATGACATGAAAAAATCATGGGCCTCGAATGACGGATTGTATAAAGTTCAAAAGGACAAAAAACTCAAAAAAATAACAACCGGCTTTGAATTTGGAATAGGAGATTCGATGAATTGCGATACAAAATTTCCCTCTGAGAGTGATATTTGGATTTCTGAAAAATCAGAGAAAGCAAGATTTGCTGCAACCGTCAAAGATTCCATAAGGCTTGTTGAATTTGACATTAAGAAAAACTCCTGGAAATACATTTCCGATTCAGCATATTCAATAATTGGATATTCTGAATCAAAAGACGGGAAAGCTCGAGTTGAACTTAGAACCTCCCCCACCTCATTTCCCGAATTGTGGCTTGTCCAAGATGAAAAGAAAGCAGTAAAAATAACAAACTATAACGACTCTCTTGTAAGCAAAAGAAGATTTTTCAAACCAGAAAAAATGACCTTTAAGGCATCTGATAAAACCCTGGTTGATGCTTGGGTGATTAAGCCAAGGCTAACACACAAGAAAAAAGTTCCGGCAATATTGGAAATACATGGGGGTCCAAAAACAGTTTATGGAAACGCCCTAATGCTTGAATTCCAAATGCTTGCTGGAGAAGGCTTTGCTGTAATATACGGCAACCCTAGAGGGTCTGACGGATATGGTGTTGATTGGGCTCACAATGTCTTTGGCAATTATGGAGAGAGAGACTACGAAGACCTTATTGAGTCAGTTGAAGAAAGTTTAAAACAATATAAACAAATTGACAGAAAGAGGCTCGGGGTTTGTGGAGGTTCCTATGGTGGTTTTATGACAAATTGGATAATAGGACATACCGACATGTTCAAAGCCGCAGTCACACAGAGAGGAATATCTAATTTTTCATCATTTTTTGGAACCAGTGATATCGGTTATTTTTTTGGAGCTGAGCAAATAGGGAAAACCCCTTGGGAAAACCCTCAAGCATATATAGAAAAAAGCCCTATAACATACGTCAAGAATATGAAAGCTTCAACCCTGATCATACATAGTGAACAGGACCTAAGATGCCCGATAGAACAGGCAGAACAACTATTTATTGCCCTGAAAATGCTTGGACAAAAAGTTTCATTTGCACGTTTTCCAAATGAAACACATGAATTATCGAGATCAGGGTCACCAAACAGGAAAATGGAAAGATTAAGACTCCTTATAAACTGGTTCAAAAACAACCTATGAAAATAAAGGTTAATGGAGAATTCCAAGACTTCCACGGAGGAACGGTGAATGAACTGTTGCGACAAATGAAGATATCTCCAGACTTTGTTGCAGTTGCTTTAAACAGGAAGATAGTACATCGTCACGAAAGAGACTCGATAGACCTTGAAGATGGAGATATTTTGGAACTTGTAAAAGCTGCACCAGGAGGATAAATGCTAGAAGTAGGACCATTTAAATTCAAATCAAAACTAGTTCTTGGAACAGGAAAATATGAAAGTTTTGAAATCATGAAAGAAGCCTTGGAGGTAAGTGGTACTGACTTGGTGACTGTTGCGATAAGAAGGATTGACATGAATGCCCCTCAAGGGAAAGGGTTGTTGGATTTTTTAGACTTAAACAAATATAAACTTTTGCCAAATACTGCAGGATGCTTCAATGTGGAAGATGCAATGCTGACAGCAAGACTTGCTAGAGAAGCGCTAAATACAAACTTAATAAAATTAGAGGTAATTGGAGATAAATTCAGTCTATGGCCAGATATGGAGCAAACACTAGAGGCAGCAAAAATGCTAATCGATGAAGGTTTTGTTGTAATGCCTTATTGTGGCCCTGACCCAGTAGGCGCAAAAAAGCTTCAGGAGATGGGATGCCATGCGGTCATGCCTCTAGCATCACCGATTGGAAGCGGCTTAGGGATACAGGATAGAGAAACTCTCTCAATAGTGAGGAAGGCAATAACAAAGGTCCCAATGATTGTTGATGCAGGGGTTGGAACAGCAAGCGATGCAGCCGTTGCAATGGAGTTAGGTGCAGATGGAGTTCTTATGAATACTGCGATAGCAGAAGCCAAGGATCCCGTTCGTATGGCTGAAGCGATGAAATACTCGGTAATGGCTGGAGAAATTGCATTCAAAGCAGGAAGGATGCCAAAAAAATTCGCTGCTGACCCTTCAAGTCCTACAAAAGGCGTCCCTGGAAGTTGAAAACTTTTAAAGTAATTGGAATCACTCCCCCCCTAGACAAAATCAGCTTTAAAAAAATAGAAAGTGCATACCTTAAAGGAATGAGATGCCTTCAGGTAAGAGACAAAATGCTAGAAACAAATCAAGTTGTCAAAATTTCAAAAAATATAAGAAAGGAATTTCCAAATTTATTTCTAATACTTAATGGTCCGCCGTTAATCGCTTCTGATATTGGCTTTGATGGAGTTCATCTCCCAGATAAAAACCCCTCGCAGGAATGGCTTGAAAGCTATAAAAAAAACAAAAGATTATTCCTCTCAACTTCAGTTCATGATTTAGAGTCGTTAAAAAGGATAGAAACACTTGAATTCAATGCAATACTAATTTCTCAAATAAAAAACCCAATTTCAAAAAAAACCAACTTTAAACCTCTGGGATGGAGTGGATTCAAATCCATAGCACAAAAAACAAAGGTTCCTGCATACGCATTAGGAGGCTTGAAGATGAATGACCTGGAAGAGGCAAAAGAGCATGGAGCTGAAGGAATAGCCATGAGTGGTTATTTTTTTAAATAGATCAGCTTATAGAGGCTTCCAAACATAAAGCACTTTTAAAAATGGCTTTTGTTTATCAGAGTTAATCATTGTCACCTGTTCATCAAGGTCAGAGGGGGCCTCATTTCCTTCGAGTATAACGAGAACCTTTTTACCTTCAGAATCCTGTGGATCAACAGACCTTAATATCAAGCCATTGCCTGAGGCATACCTTCTTATTCTGCTTATTGGGTTTTTCCACTCCCTCACCCACTCTCCAAAAAGATCTATCAAGGGGTCGTTTTGCTTAAGGCTAACAACGACCTTCCTTCCAACTCTCTTGTGAACAATTATGCCAATCTCTTCTAGCATCCTCAATTCTCTAGAAACATTTGTACTATGACCATTAACAATAGCTGAGAGTTTCCTAACATGATAATCCTGATTAGGATTTGAAAATATCTCGAGGAGAATGTCAGCTCTTAGCTTTGATCCGAATATCTTTTTTAAAGACATAATAGGATATATTTTACTCCAAAAATAGCATTTAGAGTAAATTTCATTCCAAAAAAAAGACAAAGAGTATTTTTTACTCCGAATGAACAAATGGGGAACTAAGAACTAGATAATTCTTTAATAAAGCTAGATAACGTAAAAGGAACCCTTTCAAGTATGTCTGACCTTAGGACTCTCTCTTCGTGTGTTGCAGAGCCATAGCTTAAAGGACCAATATTTACATAAGGTACTTTGGAAGTGCCTAACCCTTTTGAGGATGAAAGCTTCAAAGGTTGCTGTGGCGTGAACTCTATCCAGTATTCTCTATTCGCTGGGATCAAACACAGATCAGAAACATTTTCATAAAAAGGTTTCTTCTCAAATTCAACTTCAAATTTCTTATCAGCTTTCTTCAATGCCTTATCCAAACACTTTTCAAAATTGCTCTTCTTTGAAGTTGTCCAGGAATAGCTTGGGTAAAAAGGAGGAATCATACTGACTATACACCAAGGAGACTTAACTCTTTTGTAAAGAGCGCTTGCAAGAAATTTTTCTCTACATAACTTTCTTAAGTTTTGCCCAGGAGGGACAATATAAGGCTTTTCAACTAATTCAAGTGGATCAAGCATCAAAACATCTGTTTTTTTAAATCCAAACTTTTTCGCTCTATCGGCAATAGTTTTCTGAATAGACTCAGAAACTTTCTCTTTAATCACTCCCAAAACCTCTTTCGGTTTTTTGAAAGTTGGAACATGCAAGAAACCCCAAAATTCTCCTGGAATTTGCGTATTGTAAGAATCCTTCAAATCCCTAGCTGAAAGGAATAAAGAGTTTGGAGTTTTTTCACCACCTTTTTCCTCGACAAGGTAATCAGCTGAATCTAACTCGCTAACAATCCCTGACCCTATTGCAAGAGCTGAAGGAAAACCTTCATTTGATGAGACTGTCCCTGTAGGACCTCGATAATAAACACAAACCAAAGCTTTTCCAAGCATAGACATATGAACTTCTCTTTTTTGATTCTCATCAGAAGGTTCCCATGGTTCAACACCAACCATGCCAATGATACTCATTTTTCTTTTTCTAATCTCTTGTCCTAATTTTGGCAATGCACTCTTTATGCCTTCGGAATCACCATGTTTATCAGGAGATATGAGAAGAATCAAACTTGCATCTTCATCCTCCCAAGCAAGCAAAGTTTCGATAAGGACGGCAAGGCTCCCTTTCATGTCTGAAGCCCCCCTCCCCCATATCCAATCTTTTGTTTTCGCATGCTTTGTAGCCAATTTTGACAAAGGGTCTCTGTTGTCCATCTGTCCAGCTTTTTTAGATTCTTTGATTTCGATATTCAAACTCTTTATAAGTTTTTCTGGATTAGTTGAAACTGGTTCCAAGTAAGAATAATCTGAAGTTCCGACAGTGTCAACATTTCCAACAAAAAGTAAAGCATTTTTGTTTTTACCCTTTTTAACCAATGCTATTGACCTTTTGTTCTCAGGAAAATTATCAATTTTTTCAACTGGGTATTCATATGACAAAACATCAATAGAGCCGTTTGATTTCCTGCCCACATAAGACTCTATGAAGTCAAGAACATCATCCTCTCCATAAGATCCTGTTGGACTTTGTATCTCAACCAAGTCATTAATTAGATTTAGTATCTTGTTTGGATCAGCTATTGGAATTGGCATAAGGTAGATTTTATGATGATATTTGCGAATGTGAACCCCAAAGAGACTTGAGTTCCTCGCAAATTTCACCAACAGTACATCTTTTTTTAACAGCATTGAGTATTCCTGGCATTAAATTTTTACCCTCATGTTGGTCTTTTCTCAAGAAAGAAAGAGCTTCTTTCGCCTCTTTTTTAGATCTATTTTTTTTAACTTCCTCTAATTTTTTAATTTGGTTTTTTCTTGTTTGCTCTGGAACAATTTGAGGATCTGGAATTTCTGAAAAATTTTCTTCAAATGAATTAACACCCACAATGATTCTTCTTTTTTCTTCAATTTCCCTTTGGTACCTGTGACTTGCTTCATGGATTAAAGAAGGTGTTAAGCCACTTTCTATTGAGCTAATGCCTCCTCCAGCATTGTTAATTAAATCAATAACCTTTTCAGCTTCTTCTTTGATTCTTGAAGTTTCCTTTTCAATAAAATCGGAGCCGCCAAAAGGATCAACCTCCCTTGAAAGTCCACTTTCATGATAAAGAACTTGTTGTGTTCTCAATGCAATCAAAGCAGATTCTTCAGTTGGAAGCCCTATTGCCTCATCGTATGCATTTGTATGAAGGGACTGCGTCCCTCCAAGAGTCGCTGCTAAAGCCTGTAATGCAACTCTTGATATATTTAGAAGAGGTTGGTTCCTTGTCAACGTAGACCCGCAAGTCTGAGTGTGAAATCTAAGTTTTCTTACATCAGGATCGTCAACCCCATAACCCTTTAAGATATCGTTCCAAATCCACCTGGCTGCTCTAAATTTTGACACCTCTTCAAAAATATCATTGTGGCAACCAAAAAAGAAAGAAAACCTTTTAACAGTCTTATCAAAATCTAAATTTGTACTTTTTGCTATGTTTAAATATGAAATTGCATGAGCAAAAGTTATGCCTAATTCAAGAACAGCATCAGCACCAGCCTCTCTAATGTGATATCCGGAAATGCTAATAGGGTTGAAGTTAGGAACCTTTTCGACCATTTCAAAAGTATCCCTTATGAGCCCCATACTGTTTTTTGGTGGAAATATATATGTACCCCTTGCAACGTACTCTTTCAATATGTCATTCTGTATCGTTCCTCTAATTTTGTTCCATGGTATTTTTTTTTCTTCTGCAACAGATAAAAGCATAGCCCAGATTATTGATGCTGAAGCATTTATAGTCATTGATATACTTACCTTCTCTAAAGGGATTTCTTGTAAAAGTATTGCCATGTCTTCAATTGTGTCTATGGCAACACCAGCTCTCCCCACCTCTCCTATAGACAATGCGCTATCGCTATCTAAACCCATTTGAGTTGGAAGGTCGAATGCAACAGAAAGACCTGTTTGGCCATTCTTCAACAACTTTCTAAACCTCTTATTTGTTTCCTCTGCTGTGCTAAAACCTGAATATTGCCTCATTGTCCAAGGTTTTTTCTTATACATCTCTTCATGAATGCCCCTTATAAAAGGTGGATGCCCTGAATCAGCAAGGTTTTTAGACATAATCAATATCCTATCCTTTTAGAATTTATATATGCTTGAAATGATTTTCATGTTAATGCTTAGTGTCAAAATTGAATGGACAGAATTAATAAAACAAGCTGAAAAAACAGTTGTTCATATTGTTTCATTTAAAAAAGACGACCCTGAAAACCCTTGGGAAAATAGTCATTCCGAAGGCTCAGGATTCATGTTTGAGATAGAAGGTTCGATAATCACAAACAGTCATTTAGTTGAGGGTTCGGAAGAAGTTTTCGTTTCCCTGAATGATGGAACAGTTTGCGCTGCGGAAATCATAGGTACTGATCCAATTTTAGATATTGCAATACTCAAAATTCCAAATCAATTCTGGAAAAAACCTTTGGGGTTCAGAAATCTAAATAAAAGAAAACTTATGCCAGGGGAAGAAGTTCTTTCCATCGGGAATCCCTTTGGTCTTTCGTCATCTGCATCAAAAGGAATAATTAGCGCAACAAACAGATTCTTGGATACAAAGAGTCACATGAAATGGGGATTAATACAAACAGACCTTGCAATCAATCCAGGAAACTCTGGAGGTCCTCTTTTTGATAATCAAGGAGAAATCATCGGAATGACTGTGGGAAAGCTTTCAGGGGAGGTTGAAAATATTAGCTTTTCAATACCTATAAAAAAGATAATTCATTGGTCTAAAAAAATCATAGAAGAACGAGCTTTTCACCCGATGATTGGAATAGAGGTAGAAGAATATTATTTAAATCAAGATGCTAATTCCAAAAACAGAGTGCTTAGAGTTATTGATACCTCTCCAAGCCTAATTGGAATAATCAAAAAAAATGACATCATCCTTCAAATAAACCAAAATAAAATCAATTCTAGAAATGAGGCTTTTGAAGTGGTAGATAGTCTTGAATATCCAAATAGTGTTGACTTGTTAATTTATCGTTACAATCTGGGGGAATTAAGATTTTCTCTACCTTTAAAAATAAGAGAAGTGAAAGATCGCTATTTATGAAAAGAAATCAATTAAAAATACTCTCAATTCTTCAAACTGACGGCAAGGCAACACATCAAGAGATAGGAAAGAAAATAGGTCTTTCAACAAGCGTTGTTCACAAGACGATCAAAGATATGGAGAAAAACAAGATAATAAAAGGCTATAGAGCAAATATAAACTTAGAAAAATTGGGATTTGATTTAATTGCACTCTTTTTAATCAAAGCAAATGGACCTCACATAAGGAGAATAGTTAAATCTCTCAAAAAAGACAGGTCTCTTGAGTCTGTTTATGAAATAACTGGGGAATACGATATAGCTGCAATGGGAAAATTTAAGAATAGGGAAACGATGAACAAAAAAATAAAAGAACTTTTAAACGACAAAAATATCGAAAGCACGAACACAAGCATAGTTTTATCTATAGAGAAAGAAGAAAGGGATTTAGACTTACTTAGATAAAAGAAGAGCTTTCCTTCTTCCGAACCTTATTGCGTCTTCTTTACACATTAAAAAAATATCAATTTGATTCTTTTTTCTTGAATGCATTCTGTCCTCAATTTTCAATCTAAACAAATCCCCAACTTGAGATGCTCCAGATTCAAGGCAATTACCTTTCGAGTCTATTTCACAAACAATCACCAGGTCTATAAAAGAGCCTAAAGGAAACCTTTCCTCAAGATCTTTACTTATGGCAACATAACCCTCTTTTACCAATTTCCCTGAAGCAGACTCAAATGGCGTTGAGTCAGTCTGCTCTGGCAGGGGGTTGTAGGCAGTCATTAAAACTTCAAAAAACAAAGAGGGTTTTTCCCCTGTAAGAAGATATTGCTCATTTAGGAAATCTCTCAGGTTGTTATCATCTTTTTTTCCCTTGTAAGATTTGTTTTTATATCTGGGATAATACCTTTTAACTTCATCCCATAATACCCTCTTGTTGATGTCATTAAGAGAAAAGCCCAGGTAGTTCATAACGTCTTTCAGTTTTGAAAAATCAAAATTTCCACCTATCAGCCTTTCCGAAAGGAAATTTTTTAATACCTCTTTCTGCTTATCATTTTCCTTATCCCACTTGTCATTTTCTCCTCCTGGTTCATTTCTTTTCCAAAGAGTTTCAAGAAGCGAATTGTCATCTGGAAGTTGAACGCCTTTTTTGTAAGCTTCAACCTGAACATCTTTTTTAACTGCTCTTATTTCAATAATAGCCTTAAGGATTCGATCAAGAAGTTCTTTATTTTGATTTTTCTCCCCCATGTAGAGATCACGCTTATGCACATAAAGTGAATAAAGTCTTGACCTATGCGAGAAACTGGATTCAATATTTATAAGATCTAAAAAAGCTACAACTGACTCAGGTTTTTTAAAATTTAAATATTCAATATTTCCAAGAATAGACCTTGATAACCTGTAATTCTGGGATGAAGAACCTTCATAAGAATCTTGCCCCACAAGATCTTCCCAAAGTTTTTCTCTTTCTTCAAAACTGCTATCTTGGTCAAAAAACTCAAGAATTTCTTTTGGATTCAGGTTTAAAGAACAAGGGTTAATTGCAACCGAATCCAAAAAACCCAAAAAAAATGAAGAAAAAATTAATAAAAAAAATTTAGCTTTCATCAGAGAAATACTCTCTTTCCAAAAATTCTATTATATTTTTCCAAGGCCTGTCAGGCACATCTCTAACATTGTGTAAAAGAAGATGTAATGCTGATTCAATATTGTCTAAATCCCCACACAAAAATTTTTCATCTAGCTTTTTAATAATTCTTGAATATACCTCGTCATGATCTTTCATAATTTCATTTTTCCTTTTTTATGTCGAGAATAGGAAGTGTCAAATGAAATTCAGTACCTTCTTCAGAAGAAAAATTCAAATAAACGTCTCCTTCATTTAATTCAGTTAACTGTTTGACCAGAGCCAAACCTAAACCCGTACCTGAAACTGCAGACCTATCAGTTGATTTTGCTCTAGTAAAGGCATCAAATATAAAAGACTGCTCATCTTCAGGAATTCCTAGCCCAGTATCCAAAATACTTATCATCAGGAATCGCGGATCTTCATTTGGATAAACTTTTATTTTGACACTTCCATTTTCTTCATTGTATTTAACCGCATTGCTAATTAAGTTAGTTAAGATCTGCCTCGCATGTCGTGGATCAATCCATGATTGTGCAGGTCCTTCAATCTCTAAAGAGATAGAAATTTTTTGGCTATCAGCTATTATCTCAAGCTCCTTTAATATGCTTTCAAAAATCTCTCTTAATTCAACCCTCTCTGGGTTCGCTTTTGTTTTTCCAACTTCAGCTCTTGATAAGTCCAAAATATCATTAATCAATGCAAGTAAATGATTCGCACTTTCCTTTATGTTTTGGACAAATTCATCTTGCCTTTCTGAAAGTTTTCCAAAACTCTTTTCTTTTAAAATTTCTGCAAATCCTATAATCGCATTAAGCGGTGTTCTCAATTCATGGCTCATTGTTGACAAGAACCTGGATTTAGACTCATAGGCAGAAGAAACCTGGTCATTTAATGTTTCTAGTTCGTTTACTTGGTTTTCGATTCTTTTATGCATTGAAAAAATAGAACGCCCCAGGATGGAGACTTCGTCTTTTGCTTCTTTTTTAACTTTAATCTTCACCTCTCTTCCCGGCTCAAGATCTTCAACTGCATCAGCCAAACTTCTTATTGGCCTTGAAATAGATCTTCCAAGAATGATGGCAATAACAACAGCAATTAAAACAGTAATTACTAATAAGACCTCCATTCCTGCAGAAAGCTCCTCTCCAATAGAGATGTCTTGAGACATGTTGCTTATAACAACAACTGCTCCCTTGTTTTGTCCACTGTTTGGACCAACCAAAGGAAAACCCTGGATCGCATAAGGAGATTGAAATTTGATAGCCCATATACCCTTTTCTACAATCTCTTCCCTGACCCAATCTCCAGTTGATTTAGTTTCTCCTTTGGTTCTTTTCACGGTAGCCATTAATTCTTCTACTTCAATAGAGCTGAACTTGTCAGGAGATTTAGTATCGCTAAAATAGAGTATGTCCTCAGCGCTCAGATACTTACGAGCGTCAGGAATGACTGTCTTTTCAACCCTCACACCCAGAGCAAGTGTTCCTATCATTTCTAAATCATTTGAATTTTCCAAAACCCAAGATTCATAATCATCCTTTGGGATATCACTTGGAAGGTTGAAAACTGGAGCATATCCGATAGCAATAGGCTCTTCACCAAGAATGAAATAATCCCAACCATATTGAGCTCTTAGAGAAAGCAAAAAGCTTTTTTCTTCATTGTCAAAATCCAACCAGTTGTTTTTTGCCCACCAAGCAGTGCTTTCATTTGACAAATCTTCAAAAATTATCAGATCAAAGGAATCTTGAATTGTTTTTGTCCTTAGTCTTCCCCACCTCTCTAAAGGGCTGTCTGATTGGCCTATGTCTGCTGCAAGAGTTCTTGAAGAATCTTTTGTTTTGAGTCCATAATTTCTAAAAAACCTCTGAAGCAACAGTGTTTGAGCATTGATGGTTGTCTCTTGAGACCTAAACTGCTGCCTCTCTATCTTATCTAAAGCTATACCTCCAGATACACCTATAACCAAGACAAATAGCAATGGGAAAAGGAGTAACAAACGTGCTCTTATTGACATGTCTCCCCCTATCCTAATCCAATGATTAGAATGAAAGTATGCCAATGCCAAAAGCTGATATTCTTGTTGTTGACGACAACGAAATGAATGTCAGGGTTCTTGAGGCACTTCTTTTAAGCAGGGGTCATTTAGTCAGGGTTGCAAGAGATGGATCTGAAGCTCTTGATGAAGTTGAAAAAAAACACCCAGATTTAATACTGCTGGACATCATGATGCCTAAAATCGATGGATTTCAAGTTCTTGAACAAATGAAATCAAAAAAAGAAACTGAACTAATACCAATAATACTTTTAACTGCCCTTTCAGACATAGACAGCAATGTAAAAGGGATTGAATTAGGTGCAGATGACTTTATAACAAAACCATTCAACAAATCCTTATTAATGGCAAGAGTTAGGAATCTCTTGAGAGGAAAAAATCTACTGGATGAGCTTGAAAGCGTAGATGCTGTTATAGCAATGACGGCAAAAATAATAGAAGCAAAAGACAAATATACAGAAGGACATGTTGAAAGAGTTACAACTTATGCAGTCAAGCTTGGCGAAGCTGCTGGCTTAGAGCAATGGGACTTAAGAAACCTAAAAAGAGGTGCCCTTCTCCATGACTTAGGGAAAATTGCAGTTCCTGATGCTGTTTTAAATAAAGAAGGAAAACTTTCTGAAGAAGAATGGAAGCACATACTGCTTCATCCTTCAATAGGTGCAGACATCTTAAAAGACCTTAAATCATTGAAAACTGTTGTGGATATTGTTCTCCACCACCATGAAAAACTTGATGGAACTGGATATCCTGACAAGTTAAAGGGAGATGAGATAACAAAAGAATCAAGGATAATGGCTATTGCTGACATATATGATGCACTAACAACAACGAGAAGTTACAAAAAATCAATGAGTCCCGAAACTGCTATAAGAATACTGCAAGAAGAAGCTCAATCTGGAAAATTGGACTCAGAGCTTGTGATGCTTTTTTCAAGACTAGTTAAAGATGGCATCTTTGACGATATTTCCGAGTAGATAATAGAAAAAAATAATGTATCATTTTATAGCCATGAAAAAAATTGCTATCTTCTTCCTTTTTATCTCATTGCTCACTTTTAAAACCTTCGCAGATGACAGTTTTGAAAAAAAAGATCCCGTTTGTCCTGTTTTAGATAAGAATTATGTAAAGATACCATCTGGAAAATTTATTTCCGGATCTTCAAAAGAAGAAAAAGAAGCAGCTTTAATAATTCCAAACTTGGAAGAAAGGGAACCAGGCATCCATGAAAAAAACCTTGAAGAATTTGAAATAAGCAAGAAACTTGTTACCCAAAGCGAATTCAGGCTCTTTGTAAGATGGACTGGCCACAGATCTCCCTCAATCACTTTAAAAGATTGGGAATTTCAAAAAAAAGATTTTGATTTTGCAACACCTCCTTCATTCACATTTGATCTAATTGAAAACTTTATATGGAATGGAACAAGATATCCTGAAGGTCTTGCAAACCACCCTGTTGTCCTGATAAGCAAAAAAGATGCAGAAAGATATGCTGAATGGCTTTCATCCCAGCATGGATGTATTTATCGCTTGCCAACTGCTGATGAGTGGGAAAAAGCATCACGAGGAAAAGATGGTCGTACCTACCCTTGGGGAAATACATGGGACTCAAATAACCTTAATGCAGAAAACAAAGAACGAAAAAGTAGTGAAGTTGGGAAATATGAAAAAGACAAAAGCCCCTATGGGCTTATAGATGCAATGGGGAATGTTATGGAATGGACATCAACGACAACAGAAACAAATGACAAAAATACACCTGAAAAATCAATCACAAAAGGATGCTCCTGGTACTCAATTCGTGAAACTTGTCGAACCGCATTTTTTAGAGAATGGAATGAAAACTCAAAACACATACTGATTGGCTTTAGGCTAGTTAGAGAAGTTCCTAAAAAACAAGAAATAGACCAATAATTAACTTTTAAGATTTTTAATTCTCTCTTGGGATTTTTTAAACTTGTCTCCTATTTGTTTTTCCAAATAAGAAAAGTCCAATTTTTTTATATATTCTTCGTGACAAACAAGAACCATATCATTCCCAGCTTCTAAAGCTTCAAAAAACAAACTATTCACATCATTTTCTTTTTTTAATTTCTCACTATATAAAGCCCTCATACATAAATCATCACTAACCAAAACACCCTCAAAACCCAATCCGTTCCTTAGTAAACTCTTATTTATTATCTTGCTTAAAGTCGCAGGATTCTCAGAGTCAATACCCTTATACAAAACATGAGAAGACATTAGCATTTTGAATCCATGTTTTATAAAGGCTGCAAAAGGAACAAGGTCAAGAAACATATTTTCAGGATAATCCAAAACAATAGGCAATTCCAAATGGCTATCCTTGTCAGTTCCACCATGCCCAGGAAAATGCTTGCCACAAGGAATTACTCCAGAACTTAATAATCCTTCTGAATAAGATAAACCCAACATGGAGACAGTCCTTTCTCTGTTTGAAAAAGATCTTTTTGTTTTGTAGATTATTGGATTTTCTTTATTTCTTGCAACATCTAAGACTGGTGAAAAATTAATATCTATTCCGAGGCTCTTCAGCATCAAGCCTTTCTTTTTTGCAAAATTGTAAATGTAATTTAAGTCTCCATCCTTTTTGTACTTTTCTCCCAGTTCAAAAAATGAAGGAAAATCCATAAAGCCAGATTTAAACCTTTGAACCTGCCCCCCCTCCTGGTCAACAGCTATGAGTGGAGGTTTGAGTTTGTTTTTTTTGTAAAGAAGTCTAATTTCATCTGTTAGACCTTTAAACTGTTCTGGAGATTCCCAATTCCTAGAAAAGACTATCAAAGATCCAGCCTTAAAATGCATTAAAAAATCTTTTAATGTCCCGGTCATTTCAGTTCCGTTGAAACCTAAACATAAATGATCTCTAAACATTTTTAGACCCTCTCCATGATTTTATTTTTTTCATCCACCCATGCTATATAACATTCCACACCTTTGTCTATCTTGTTTTGGCTTAAGAAAACCGAAAGAACGTCCCTGTAATGAGCAACCTGCTCTGAGTATTTATCCTTTTTGCCTTTAGTCCTCTTTCCGGTTTTCCAATCTATTATGATGAATCTATCCTTCTTCTCTATGAGCAAATCTATCTTTTGAAACTCTTTCTTTTCTGAACCTTTTATCTGATATTCGGTCCAAAATGTAATTAGGTCTTTTTTTATGGATTTCCATATTTGATCTTGGTTTATTCTCTCTGAAAAAGAAAATACAAAATCTTGAAATTTATTTGAATTTAATTCAAGTATTTCTTCAATGCCACTATCCAAAACATCCTTAACCCAAACTTCCTTGTTCACTGGGGGTCCAAATACTTCAATAACTTTATGAAAAGAATTGCCTCTAGCAACTTCATTGGATTCACCATTGTCCGACTCTCCAATATCTTCTGCCCTTTTTTTTGAAAAACGCTCTTTTGCAATTTCATTTAACAAACTCTCATCAATCATCCTTTTCGCATGCTTAATTCTTCTTGCTTCAGGAAGCAAATACTTTACAAAAGATTCTTCAGAATAACCTTGATCGTCTAAATGCTCCTTTGGGATTGGGATATCAATCTCGTCAAAAGAACATCTCGAGAAGCTTTCAAAAGAATTTTTGAAATTACCTAAAAGGGGTTTGTAAATAGCCGATAAAAAATCACCCTTTCTTAACTTATGGGGATGATAGAAGCCATTTGAGACAACATGCAATGTTTTCTTGGCCCTAGTCATTGAAACATAATTTACATTAATTTGTTCTTGATAAAACTCTTCTGAAGTTTTTTTCCATGACTTAAGAAACGATTCACTTGTCCAAACTTTCTTTGGATTCTTAAATTCATCAAAGAAAAACCACATTGATTCCAAATCTCCATTTTCCTTCAAACTTATTTCAATTGGATTAGGCCTTAAAGGATGTGTAGTTGGTAGCATTTTTTCAAATTCCAAATCTTCAAAACATGTTTTTTTAGATTGTTCATCAGGGCTAACAATCACAACATGGTCAGCAGATAGCCCTTTTGCCCCATAGGAAGTTCTTAAAAAGACAGGCTCAGGCTTTTCAAGACCTGGCGGTGGAGAATGGGTTCGAAATCCTGAATCTGCCCAATAAAGAAAATCCTCAAAGCCTTTAAAGTGACCACTTTTTTCATGCAATGTGATATTCCTTAAAAATTCAAATATCTTCAATGTCCTCTCATGAGACCTTGTGTCACCCTTGATTCCATAAATATAACCAGTTTCATTCAAAAAATCTACAAGAGTAGAACTTATAGAGTCTCCCTTGTAAAGCCTTGAAGAATATTTGTTAATGATTTCTAGAGATTTTTTTATATTTTTTTCATTCTTTATATCTTTTAAATTGTGGGCAAAAGAATTTCCAATTAACACAGAATTCAAAATAGCCTTGTCACTAGGGTTTATTAAGCATCTGAAAATTTGTTTTATATGGATTATGTCCTGGTCAATATCATCTTTGTTCATAAGGTTTGGACTTCCCGCTATAACTGCATTCACGCCAATAGAGCTAAGCCCTTTTGCAATACCTCCTAGACTTTTCCAATTCTTTGCTAAAACAAGAATGCTTTCATCTGGATTTTCAGCCCTTATCCAGCTCACACAATCAACTGCCCTTTGCTCAAGGTTTTGCAAGGTGCTACCTGACTTCATCCATGTTCCACGATTTGCATTTTTTATTTCTGGAATCTTGCAGGACCAAATAGTTAAAGGGTATTTTTCAGAATCTAAAAATGCATTTGAGTCATCAGTTGAAAAAAGTCGCCAGTCTTTAGATGCTCCGTAAAACCTTTCAAAAATCCAATTCGTTAAGGCCAAGATTGGTCTATTTGACCTAAAAGACCTATTTATTACCTTCTTGTTTTCATCCTTAACCCTTCTGTCAACTTCAAAAAATGCTGCCGAGCTTGCATCTCTGAATTTATATATCGCTTGCTTTGAATCACCAACAAATGTAATATTAAAATTAAAATGTCCTTTCAACATCCTTAAAATCCGACCTTGGAAACGATTTGTATCCTGAAACTCGTCAACAAAAAGATGATCACACTCAAAATCAAACAAGCCTGAATTCAATCTTTTTAACAAGCTTCTCAATATAAAAGGGCTTGAAAAAAATCTTTCTTTTTTGATGTTTGATTTAAAAATCAAAATAAGCTCAAGTATTTTTTTAAAAAAGTGACTGTCTCCATGGTTTTCAAATTCATAATTTTCATAATTTTTAATCAATTGTTTGAATTTTGTTATTTTTGTCATGATTTCAACATCCAAGAAATCTCTTGAACCTATAAATTCTTCAATTTTTTCCAATTCTTGCTTTATTCGATTGGTTTTAAGGTTTGAAAAATCTAATGCAAAATATGCATTTTCTATTAATTTAACATAGTCATTGCTTCTTGAGGTAGGTTTAAATTCCGAAGGCAGATTTTTTTTAATTTCTGAAAATAAATCCTTGATTTCATCTTGTTTGATTTTTAAAAATGAATTTAAATTTTTAAATCTGCACGAATCAAAAAGAGCTTTGGATTCCTCAATGTCATAAGGCTCTAGTTTTTTGACAACAGAATTAAGTTTCTCTCTCCATCTCTGATCCTCGAAACCTTCAGTTTTTTTTATCCAACGAGTGTAAGATTCTTGATAAATTCTTTCCGAATCGAAATCATTCATGATTCGATAAAAAGTATTATTTGAATTTCTTGAAAACAGGCTTAAGAAAAAACTATCTAGGGTTTTTATCTCTAGTATTGGTATTAACTTTTCTTTGTTTCCACGTATCTCTATTGGCTTTAAATCAAAATTATTAAATATTTGTAGTAATTCCTTATCCGTTTTTTTAAGATAATCAACTACCCTACTTTTAAATTCATTGGTTGCTGCAATGGTGAAAGTACAAGCAATGACTTTTCTTGGATCTTTGGCTTGTAATAATTTATATAAAAAATAGACTACAAGTCTTGTTGTCTTCCCTGTTCCAGCACTAGCATTAATAAACTCTGGAATGTTGTTCATAATTTCATATTTTCCAAAACCTTCCCCTTCCAAACTCTTTACACCAATAACACGTCTCTTCACCTTTTGCCCAGCAAGGAATAATCCTTCCGCGGGTCCAGTCTTTTTTCCAAGCTCTCATGTTTTCCAAAATTCCCTCAGAAATCTTTTTTCTTCTCCATTCCTGTTGATGAGCCCAACTGGAATCCTTATCAACTTCCTCAAAAATATACCTGTAAATAAAATCCTTAAAATTCCAATTTTTCTCCAATAGATAAGGATAAAAAAATGCCTGAGTCCAATCTGGGTTTTTCTTTCCAGTTTTGTAATCAATTATTGTTGTGTTGACTTTTCCAGATTCTGAAACATAATGCTCGAGCCTGTCAATCCTCCCCCTCATTTCAATATTTTGAAGATCTTCATAAAACTCATTAACAACTGGAATTTTTGACATAAAAAATTTAGAAGAAGAAGAATACTCCTGTTCTGATTTTTCAAAGCCTGATTCCTCCCAACGCCCCAACTCTTCTACGAGAAACATTTTCCATTTCTTGAAAAGACCCCTCCTGACAATCTCTTCGTTAAATGGATGCCACAAAGAAACATCAGCCATTACGCTTGAAACTAAGGTCTCATAATTTTCACCTTCATTGAATCTTTTTCCTAGGTTGTCTAAGCAATCATGAATGAATGTTCCCGTGTTTAAAGAGCCTGGATAAACAGGATCTCTTTTGTCTCGAGTTCGAATAACCCCTCCTTGGGATACATAATATGCAAACAGGCAAGGAGGCTTCTTCTTGTTGAAAGCACTAACGTTAAAAGATATTTTTTCATCCATCTCACCAACCTTCCAATCCTCATAAGCATCAAAATCACCAACTGACTCGAAAAAAGAGAGCTCTATCTGTCTCTTAAACCTCGAGCTGTTAACAGACAAACAAGAATCCTGGACCTCAATACATTCAGATTCCTTGACCCTGCCTGAATCCAACAAAGAACTTAAGAATTGTTTTTCACCACGATTATCAATATTGTCCCAATAAATAGAACATCCTGAATCACCTCTATTTTGCAAACACCAAGATCTCCATGACTCTTCTTCTATACGCATCTCAACATCTGGAAGCCCTATTGCCTCAAGGCCAATTTTATTTTCTTTGTTTTCTTGCCAATCAGGTAAATCAAGCTTTCCAGGAAACCTATTGTCAACCAACCCTATAAATGCAACAGGATTGGGATTGATAACTCCATTTTTCATATTTGTAATATTCCTTGATTTCATTCTTGTATAAACATCAGGATCTTTTTCAAAAATCAAATCATTCAAAGAAAAACCACTTTCCTTCATGAGTTTTTCTATAAAAGCTTTTGAATTCGTGTCACAAACTCCTGAAAGTGTTTGTTCTTTAAGGCGATTTTTAATTTTCTTATCACAAAAATCAATCCATTTCTTTAATTTTTTAATATCTATATTTTTAGGAGGTCTTATCTTGCTCGAAACTGCTTTCTTCAACCTTTTTAAATCTTTTTCAAAATCCACTAAACCATATTTGGATAAATCAAAATCAAAATCATAGAGTTCTTTTAGTCCATTAAAAACTTTTAATGAGTTCAAATTGAAAATGAAATCATTTTGAGATATGAAATCTTGACCGCTTTTGCATTTGTAGAAATTCAAAACCCTTCCAGCAGGAGATGCCGAAAGTGGCCTTTCAAAAAGGATGTCTTCATTATCGAGATTGCTCAAAAGAGAATTCATCAAAACTAAATCATCTAAAATCACCTCAGGACAGCTTAAATTCCTATATCCATCACCCTTTGCCTTGTAAAAAGAATTGAGCAAATCTCCACATTTTATAGTTTTTATTTTTGTCTCAGAAGAACCGAGATCTACAACATTCTTCCCTAAATACGAATTCAATCTTTTTATATACCTAGACGAATCAAGATTCAGCTCAACATCAGGACCAGGAACATACCAATTCATTTTGTCTTTTAGAGGTCTTAAAAGCTCTTCTTGGGATGTATTTAAATTAGAAATCCCCCAGCATGCAATCAATGAATCACTCTTGTCTATTTTGAATTTTTTTTCATCTGCTAAAAGGTTTGTTTTTATTGAAATAGGTAAATATTTTGACTTTTTTTGAATCCATATACTTTTCCAAACCAAAGTCAGACAAACAAGAGGAGACTCTTCTTCATCTAGCTCCAAACCGAAAGGGAGGTATTCACAAATCCTATTAACAGCTTTTCTTAGCTCTTCCAAAGAAAGATTCGATTCATCTTCCAGGAACTCATCAAAACCTAGATTTTTTCCTTTTTTTATTGCGTCAACAAGAACAGCTCTGTCAATAAAGGCTGGTGGCTCTATCTTAAAAAACCTATTGAAGGAAAGTCTCTCTTCTACAATTTCACTAAATGAAACAGGTGACAATCCTGAAACACCCCTCTTCAAAGCTTCTTCATTGACTAATCTCTTTTCATGATTTGTTGGAACCAGTATCTTTAAAGCCTCTAAAGGGTTTTCTTTTTTATAGAGTTCAACAAAGTCCCAAAGAGAGTTCCAAACAGATAATGGAGAGCCCACATAAAGGCTTTTCATTTCACAATTCCTAATTTTTTCTTAAGTTTCAAAACTTCTTCATTGCTGAGGTTTCTCCACTTTCCTTTTTGAAGTTTTTTGTCAGAAATAGGACCTATAGCAACTCTTTGGAGAGATATTATTACCTTTTTTATCAAGACAAACATCTTTCTTATCTCCCTGTTCTTGCCTTCAGTCAATTTTATTGAAACAATAGTTCTTCCCTGCTGAGAAGCCATAACTTTTGCCGAATGAGCTTTTAGTCTTTCTTTTCCATAATTCATTCCTTTTGCCATCAATGAAACCTTCTCTGAAGAAACCTTCCCTTTTGCCTCAACAAGATAGTGTTTAACAAACTTGTACTTTGGATGGGATATTTTCTGGTAGAGAGTACCGTCATTCGTCAGGATGATAAGACCTTCAGTGTCCTTGTCAAGACGTCCAACTGGAGAAAGATGCTGTAAATTTTTGGGTATAAGATCCATGATGTTTTTTCTTTTCAATGGGTCACTTTTTGTTGTGAGGTACCCTCTTGGCTTGTTCAATAATATATATTTGTAAATTTTTGGCTTGATTTTTTCACCATCAAAAAAAACTTCGTCTGTTTCTCCCACAGTAAAAAAAAGCTCTTTAACAACTGTTATTTCTTCAGATTTTTTCCTAACCTGGACTCTTTCTTCTTTTATAAATTCTTCGACCTTTCTCCTCGAACCCAGCCCACATAATGAAAGATACTTATTTATTCTCATTTTTCAATCAGATGTATGATAATTCCTTGAGCCTAAAAAAGGAGAAATATATACGATGAAAAAAACATTATCACTAATATTTTTAATACTATTTAAATTCAATTTACATGGAGAAGAAGCAATTCTCCCAAGACACCCCTCTCCATCTCCTGATGGATCTCAAATTGCCTTCAGTTGGCAAGGAGACATATGGACCGTCTCGAGCAGTGGTGGAGAGGCAAAGAGATTGACAATACATCCAGCATACGACCATTCCCCAATCTGGTCTCCTGATGGATCTCAAATTGGTTTTGTTTCTGATAGATGGGGCAATGATGACATCTACATAACATCAAAAAATGGTGGAAAACCAGAACGGCTTACATACTGGTCAGGATCTGACCTTATATCAGGCTTCTCAAATGATGGAACAAGCATCATCTTTACGAGCATGAGATATGAAACAAACTATAGAAATCCTGAAATGTACAAAATAAATATAAATGAAAAAGATACCCCTGTTCGCTTTACAGAGTACCTGGGTTATCAACCAGCCTACTCTCCTGATGGAAAGATTCTTGCCTACATGAGAGGTTCTGAAAGCACAAGAAGAAAAGGATATAGAGGGTCTGGAGATGCGGACATATGGATAAAAGAAACAGGAGAAGATGCAAAGTTAATAACAAATTTTGAAGGGGCTGATCATTCTCCAATGTGGGCTCCTGATGGAAAAACAATCTGGTACATATCAGAAAAAGATGGAACTTACAACCTTCACTCAACAAATCTCAAAGGGAAAACAAAACGACATACAGATTTTGAAAAAGATGGTCCTAGAAATGCATCTATATCCTCTGATGGAACATTAATATCAATGGAGGTTGGAGGAGGAATTCTTCTCTTTGAAACAGGACCTCAAAAATTAAAAGAACTAAAAATTGAAGTAACTGGAGATTCTCTGTCTAATGATTTTGAATGGAAAACAGTAACTTCTGGAGCATCATCTTTTTCAATTTCCCCTAGTGACCCTGATGCATTGCTTGTTGTTCTTGATGGAGACATCTGGCTACAAGATTTAGAAAAAGAAGAATCCCATAGAGTGACATTTACAGCTGAGCAGGAAATCTATGTTCAATGGACAGATGATGGAGAAAAGATTCTTTTTACCTCAAGTTCATGTCCTGAAGACTCTGAAAAAGAAATATGTAATACAGAACAAATATGGATAGCTGAACCTTCTGAAGAAAAAGAAGAAATTAGAGAAGTGGAAGAATGGAAAACCTACCAAATAACAAGTGGCCTAAACCCAACACACCGTCCAAAGGTTTCTCCAAATGGGGAAAAGATTGCGTTTGTAAGAAACTATGGGAAACTTATTGTTGCAGATTATGACCCATCTTCAGAAAACAAAGAGGAAGTTATCACAAATGAAATTGAACTGAGGGATGGTTGGGATTGGCCCTTGATATCATGGAGTCCAGATTCAGAATGGATATCTTGGAATGTTGAAGATATAGAACATAATTCTGACATATGGATTGCAAAAGCAGATGGATCAACAAGTCCAAAAAACGTATCATCTCACCCCGATATGGATATGTACCCAACATGGAGTGAAAATGGACGTGTTTTGGCTTTCTCAAGTACAAGGACAAGCTTTAGCCCTAGAGGAAGCTCGACATATTCAGATATCTGGTATGTTTTCTTAAGAGAAAATGACGAAGACCTTAGCCAGCAAGAAAGAGAAGAGCTGTGGGAAAAAGAAGAAGAAGAAAGAGGTGAAGACTCAAAATGGGTCGAGATTGACTTGGAAGATATTGAATTTAGGTTAAGAAGAGCAACCTCTTTTGATGGGAGTGAAACCGAAGTTCTTCTAAATGAAGAAGGTTCAAGAATCATATTCAGAGGCACTCATGACGGAAGCGACCTCTATTCCATGTCAATGAATGATTTTGGATTTTTTGGATCAGCAGCAACCAAGGTAACATCAGGACATTCTCCAAGCAATATAAGATGGAGCAATGATGGGAAAAAAATATACTACCTTAAGTCTGGAGGGACAATTTATTCAACATCACCAACAAAAAATTCTGTTTCACAAAAAACATTTAGGGCAAGATACAAATTGGACAGAGTCCAGCAAAGAAAAGTTGTTTTCGAAGAAGCCTGGGCCACAATGTACAGAGGTTTTTATGATCCAAATCTACATGGGGCAAACTGGGAAGATATCCATGACAGATACCTTCCATGGGCTGTCAATGCAGCGCACCCAAGAGATTTTGACTACATAATCGATTCAATGCTTGGAGAGCTAAACGGAAGCCATCTTGGATACTACGGAAGAATACCTTCTTTAGATGAAAGCAGGGAATATACAGGGTCATTAGGCGTTCTTTTTGATTGGGAGCACGAAGGGAAAGGCCTTATGGTCAAATCAATAATAGAAAACACACCTGCTGACAAACACAATATCGATTTGAAAAAAGGTGACATAGTAACAAAGGTAAATAAAGTCAATATAGACGGAGAAAACATACATAATTTATTAATTGATACATCTTCGAATGAAATACCCTTGACCATTGAAAGAAAAACGGAGGATCAAGAAATAAAGAACGAAGTTTGGTTCTCTAATATAAAAGATGGGGACAAGGTATCCTCTCCTCTTTTTGTAGGTTTTGGAGTTTCTGGTTTTGAAATTGAAATGGCTGGATTAAGGACAGAGAAAAAAGGTCACTTTCATCTGATAATCGATGATGCTCCATCAAAAAAAGGCTCAATAATACCGGCTGATGAAACACATATCCATTACATGTTGGGTGAAAAATATGGGTATGTTGAACTTGAACCGGGAGAACATACACTAACGATTCAACTTGCAGATGGCCTGCATGAAATCATTGATGACGACCTTTACAAAACAATAACAATCGAAGTGATGGAAAAAGAAGAAATGCTTCCAAAAGTCTTCTTCACCTACCCAAAAGACAAATCCGTTTTCAAGGGCGCCTTTGAGGTTTCTTTCAGCACTGTTCTAGACCTTCCATTAAATGTTCCAGCAGACCCAATGAAAGATGGGCATAACCATGACCATTCAGAACATGGGGCACAAATGGACAATGGAAATGATGAAATGGTATGTTCTATGTGCGATGGCAAAGGATGTGAGCATTGTGACGAACACATGGATCATGGAGGCATGGCAGATGAAGGAATGCATGATGGACATAACCATGACCATGGGGTTAAAGAAAAAATTTCATTTGACCATGGGGTTGATCCAGTGGATGTTTATCTTTCTTTGGTAATCAATGGCGAAAATATTGAAAAAGGAGAAATCGTTCCTCATGACATCAATCATCTTCACTTTGGCAAGGAAGTTGAAACAACAATACTCAACTTAGATCCTGGAAAACACACATTAATACTCCAAGCAACAAATTCAAAACAAGAGTCCCTGGGTCCTGATTTTTCATCAACGATAGAGGTGGAAGTTTTGGGTGAAGTTGAAGAAAAAATAATCGAAATAGAGCCGGTTTCCTCATATTCAATAAGAAGCGCGCTTTATGAGCAGTGGGTGAAAGAAAACAGAGAAAAAACTGAAAAAGATTCTGATGGGAAACTTGGATATGTTCATATTCAAGGAATGAGCCAGCCAAGCTTGGAAAGATTTGAAGCAGAACTTTATTCTGTTGGTCATGGAAAAGAAGGACTGGTTATTGATGTCAGAGACAATGGCGGAGGGTGGACAACAGACATGCTGCTTCAGATCCTGATGGTTGAAAGACATGCCTACACGATTCCAAGAGGCGCAAGCGAAGGAAGTTTCGGATACCCTCAAAATAGGCTATCGATGTACTCTTGGACAAAGCCAATCATCGTATTGTGCAATCAAAATTCATACAGCAATGCAGAGATATTTTCACATGCAATCAAAACACTGGGCAGAGGAAAAGTGGTTGGAGTGCCTACAAGAGGAGCAGTGATATCAACAGGTTCAAAAGGGCTTATAGACGGATCTTCAATGAGGTATCCTTTCAGGGGCTGGTTTGTTGCAGATGGAGACAAACTCGGGAAGAACCAAGAGAACGGACCTGCAATACCAGACATCATCGTTGAGATAACTCCAGAAGACGAAATAAGCGGAAATGACCCTCAACTTGATGCAGCAATCAAATCCTTACTTAAGAACTTAAAATAGCCGACATGGGAAAACAACAAAACTATTTGTTTACAGCTTGTGTGTGTATAGGTTTAGGAATAGGTTTTGCTACAGGAAACCTTATAAGTGCATTGCTTATTGGAGTTGGTATAGGGTATTTAGCTATAGCTCTTAGAAAAACAAAGTAAAAAAACTATTGAGGCCTTGAAAGGTCAATGTTCTTGAATAACCTGTAACCCAGGAATATGAAAATGACTGACCAGGCGATTGATTGCATTGCGTAGATTGAAGCAATATCTATTGCATCCTTGCCAGAAACAATAATCGGAACCCATAAACCCATCGTAGGCAAAGCAGGCCACCCCTCCTTTAAACCACCCATCGTAACAAGGGATGTAAAAACTTCATTCTCAATTTTTATAGGGAGTCTCCAAAACCAGCTTATAAGGGGCCAACAACAAAAAGCCAAGGCAATTGCTGCCTTCTGGTTGAATTTTGCAGAAAGGAAATAAAGGGCTGACATGACAACAAACATGAATGATGAAAGCAAGGTCCAGAAAACAGTTGCAAGCTCTTTTGCAGCCGGAAGACCGAGAGGTATATCAAAATCTGGAAGTTGACGAGTCAAAAAAGCAACATTCTTCACAATCTCATAACCTTCAGTCCTGACAACACCATACTCAAACAAGAGCCAATAAAGCCCAGAAAGTATCACCCAGCCAGGAACAAAAAGCCCGAAGAACCTTCCTAAGCTATATTCAAGCCTGCTTATTGGAGCTGTAATTATCGGAGTAAGTGTTTTTTTCCTTAGATCTTCCCTCAGAAGATCAGCGGCTTGGTAAGAGATGACTAAAAACAAAAAACCTATCCCCGTCCATGTAAACGTAACCACGGTTGCATCTTGGCTCTGGGATAAAGCATATGTTGAAAGGCCAAATAGAAGAGCACCTATAAAAACCATCCTGAGAGCTTTTCTGTTTCCAACAACAGACTGAAAAGTCATTTTTCCAATCGTTAATATATTTTTAAATTTCATCTTATTTCGCGCTTTTTGAAACAACCCAGTCAATTAAGTCAGTCCTGCTTTCGGATACATTTATTATCTTTGAGCCTGAATCAATCAACTTTTGAATTTGTTTTTCCCTATCCTTCTCACTCACAAGGACAACCCATGAGCTATTTACCTTTTTGCTTTTAGGGATAATCTTTTTGTTGTTTTTGTAAATTATTTTTACTTCATCCTGGATTGAAAGATCCTTATTACTGCCCTCACCCTGAACTTTTCCATTTTCTATAAAAACAAATCTGTCACAAATGCTTTCAACCATTTCCATATTGTGACTACATAAAAGAAGAGTCTTTCCCTTTTTTTTCAAATCAAGCAAAATTTCATTTAAAGCCTTTCTCCCAAAGGGATCAAGCCCCCATGCTGGCTCATCAAAGATGATTAAGTCAGGATTATGAAAAAGACTTCTAACAATCCCCACTCTTCTAAGAAGCCCTTTTGAAAGCTTTCCTGAAAGTCTATCCATGTGAGCACCAAGTCCCAATAATGAAACTAAGCTTTTTGAATATTCAAGAACCTCTGAAGCCTTCATCCCGTGCAAGTTCCCAATTTCCCTTAAATATGATTTAGGAGTCAGATAATCAGGACAAAAGAAAAACTCTGGCAAATAACCAATCTTTTCTTTCCCTTGTGTTTCTCCTGGGTTATGTCCAAATACCCTAGCCTCTCCACCTTGGAGTTTAACTAAGTCAAGCAAAGATCCTATAAGGGTGCTTTTGCCTGCTCCGTTAGGGCCGATTAATCCAACAAATTCTCCTGGATTTACAGTTAATGAAAAATCATCAAGAGCTTTTATTTTACCAAAATGCCTTAGAGCATTCTCTACATGTATTGGACTTAGATTTTTTTCTTCTGTCAATTTAATGTTTCAGAAATAAAAAGAGGAAAATCTAATTTCATCTCAACTCCGGAAGGCGAAATGTCAGAAGGAAGATAACCTTTCATCTCTAGCATTAAATCCATAGATCTTGAAACAAGCATACCATTCTCGCTGTTTATAACAAGTTCTCCGTCTCCAGACAAGATTATCCTCATGTCATAATCAGAACAATTTCCCTCTCCTAGATAATCGTCTGTTGAAAACCCTTCTTCAACCTCCTGCATGCTTTCCATTGCTAAGCATAAATCCTCTAAACTTAACGTACCAAAAGCATCTAGCGAAAAAACAAGATCATTGCCTTCAACTCCAACCAATGCCTGCCTTAGCCCCATTTCAGGAATTATGGATTCAAGAAAATCTTTAATATAAACATACTCTTCTTCAGAGGGAACATCTTCATTCCATTCTTTTTCTTGCTCGTACCAAAAATCAAATACCTTCATTATGTTGGCAATATTCCATTCTTTTGAATAATCAGAATTTATCCTGTCTAAAGGAATGTATCCAAACATCCAAGGAACAACATCTTCAATGCCGGAATCCAACATTTCATATCTGCTAGATTCAATCTTATCCCTGTAATCAACCCAATAAAGATATTCACTCTCCCCCATCTCCTTTTCCCTCTCGTTTCCTATATCAAATGTTAACAAAGCGCCCTTTCCATCCAAAAGCATTGTTCCTATATAGCCGTCTAGCATTTCTAAAGTTTCATCAATGGGATAGCCAAATATCCTTGCTAGGGAAAGAGCATCGACTGGCTCTTCAGTCTGGTTGTCTTCAAAACTCACTTCCAAATTCGAATCCTCTACAAAAATAGCAAATTGGAAATCATCTTCATCTTTTTTAATTTTTGTCAAAAATTCAGCTGAAAGGCTCATATCAGCAATAAGATCTTGCTGGTCCTGAATGGGGCCAAATCCAATTGACAAATCCCAATTCCAACTCTTTTCAGAATCATCTACACTTAAAACTAAATCCAAGCCATCATCTGGGAATATGTTTTTTTGGTTATCTTTGTTTGTCAAAATAGAACCTTGAGCTGCAGGAGCAACAATAAGGAAATACCCAACCACACAAAGCAGCAAAAAAAGGATATTAGATTTATTTTTCATTTTCATCGTTCTCCCAAATTATAGAGCCATTACTGTCATTGTTTTCAATGCCCTGCAAAATAACTTTCTTGACTGCTGCTATGGCCCCAGTAACATCTATGTCCCTAGGACATGCATCAGTACAATTTCCAATTGTGTGACATCTGAAAACACCATCATGACCGCCCACTTTATTTATTATTTTTTCAGCCTCTTCATTCCTGCTGTCTAAAATGAACCTTGCTGCCATAACTAAAGCCTGTGGCCCCAGATAGTCAGAATCAGACCAAAGAGATGGGCAGGAAGTTGTACAACATGAGCACCAAATACATTTTGTCATGTCTTCTATTTTCTCAAAATCTTCCGGAGACATCAAGAGTTCTTTTTCACCAGTTTTATGCTCCTTTGCCACAACCCATGGATTCACAGACTTAACCTTGTCCAGCAACGGATCCATCTCAACAATTAAATCCTTTTCTACAGGAACCCCTTTCAAAGGAGCTATATTGATTGGCTTTTTTCCTGGTATGTCACCAACAAAAGTTTGGCAGGCAAGCTTGTTAATACCATCAATCATCATCCCATCGCTACCACATACACCATGGGCACAAGATGACCGAAAGCCAAGAGTCGTATCAATTTCATCTCTGATCTTCAACAAAACATCAAGAATCTTGTCATTTTCATCAACATCAAGCGTATATTCATCAATCCAGGATTTTGGGCTCTTTTCCGGATGGAATCTTTGTATTCTAAAAATTCTTAACATTCAATAAACCCTTTCCTTTACCTCGAATTTTCCAAGATTAACGGATTTGAAATCAAATTTTGGATTACCATTTTCTTTTTTGTAACACAGTGTGTGTTTAAGCCAATTACTATCGTCTCTATCAGGGTAATCCTCTCGACTATGAGCCCCTCTACTCTCCTCTCTTAACATTGCTCCATGCAATGTTGCTTCACTAACATCAAGCATGCAGGACAATTCAAAAGCGGCCATCATTTCATAATTGTAAAAATTAGATTTATCCGAAATTGTAATCTTCTTAAAGTCATCCTTGAGTTCAGCAAGCAAAGAGACACATTTTTCCATTCCTTTTTTGTTTCTAAAAACAGAACAATAATCCATCATTATTTCTTGCATTTTGTTTCTTACCTCATAAACTTTTGGACCCCTTGTATTTGACCTTATGTTTTGAAGCAAAGACTCTGACTCATCTCCAGAATCACTTGGTAGCTCAGTCATCTTCATAGAGTCAGCATGTAAGGATGCACTTTGGCCAGCCCTTTTTCCAAAGACTACTAAATCTAAAAGGGAATTTGTTCCAAGCCTGTTGGCACCATGAACAGAAACACAGGCGCACTCTCCACATGCAAAAAGACCATTCATAACATTTCCTTCAGAGTCAACAACAACTCTTCCATCAATATCGGTCGGGATTCCCCCCATTGCATAATGAGTTGTTGGTTTAACTGGAATAGGCTCACTAGATGGTTCAATATTTAAATATGTTCGAGCAAAACCTGTTACATCTGGTAATTTTTTATCTAATAACTTTCTCCCAAGATGAGTCAAATCTAAATAAACAAAATCCTTTCCGCCTATCCCTCTTCCCGCTTTGATTTCTTCATAGATTGATCTGCTAACTATATCCCTAGGCGCCAAATCTTTTATCGAGGGAGCATACCTCTCCATA
>CAZDPU010000010.1:0-34309 GCA_964507645.1 uncultured bacterium | reverse complement strand
CTGTTAGAAAAGAAGGAGTCCTTGGAAGCTTCACCAGGGAAAAAAGAGGAATTTGTAAGGGTTTAGATATTGATTTAGTGTGGAAAGATTGTTTTGGGCTCGTGAGCAGAAAACTATCTTTTCAAAAGCCAGAAAAAATAATAATTTATCCTCAAAAAATTAAAATAAATATAGACAAAAGAACGCCAGTGGGATTTGGTCTTCCTTTTAGCGGAGAGGACGGAAGCGCTGTAGATAGAGAAGGGACAAGTCAGGATTTTTTTGGAATTAGAAAATATGTTTTTGGAGATTCTTTAAAAAAAATAGATAGAACCAGTTCAGAAAAAACTGGCAATTTGATGGTTAAAAAGTTTCATCATCATGAAGGCGTGGGTGCTTATATAAGGTTAAGCAATCGAGGCTGGCAATCTTCTCTTCATTGGGAAAATGCTATAGCAATTGCTGCATCATGGGCCTCATTTTGGTCTTCAAAAAAATTTCCAATTGGGTTTTTTTATGAAGGAGAGGATGTTTTAAGAATCCCTCCGGCCCAAGGTGAAGCTGTTTTGGAAAAGATCTTTTACAACTTGGCAGTTTTGCCAAAAGACTTTTCAAAGAAAAGTTTGAAGATAAAAAAGAATATTGGAAATTCTTTATTCATTCTCCCCTCAAAAACAAAGATTCCATCAAATTCGCTGGGGATACTTGTTCCGAAGGAGAAGATACCAAAAGAATCTCCCTCTTTTCTTTGGAAAAAGAGTGAAAAATATTGGATTCCTGAAAAACAAAATGAATAGATTTTTTGTTCAAGCTCGCAACAGAAGGCTTTCTTTAGAGGTTCTTCTAATTTTTTCAATTTTAACTACATCAATAATTTTTTCACAATCTTATGGATTGGGGATGTCTTTGTCGAGAATTTTAGGACCTTGTATCTTGGGATTGTTGTTTTCAAGATTTATCTCTACAACAAAATGGGCAAAACTTGCTGGTTGGTTAGTCGAGGTATGTGCTGCGATTTTGTTTTACTTGAAAATATCCCAGGGGATAAAAAGTGCAATATCTATTTATGACTTTCTCTCAGATTTATTGCCCTTGTTTTTAATCTTGTATACATTTAAGCTTGTTAATTCTAGAGATATTAAATTTTTTACACTCATACCATTCAGTGTTGCTGTTTTTGTTGCAGGAGTTTCTCCATCTTCTCTATTTTCTCTAAATGCAATAGTTTTATCTTTGGTTATTATCGGGCTTATTACTGGATGTCCCATGCTTTCAAGAATTGGAGATGATAAAAACATCCAGAAAGAATGGTCCTCTATTTTTAAGAGGTATGTTTTCCGTTTATTTTTTGTTGTTTTTGGTCTTACCCTACTTTCAGAGGCAATTGCTCCTTCGAAAATAATTAGAAATCTTGGGGGTAATGTTCAAGTTGGAATAGAGAATATAACACCATATAGATATACAAATTTTTCTTCTGACATTGTTCCACGAAGCTCTTACTCCGGTTTTTCCCCTTATTTGAGCCTGAAGGCAAAACAGGCTGTTCATCTGAGTGAAGATCCCGCTATGGAAGTCGTAGGGCCTCCAACTTATTGGCGTGGTATTGTTTTTGATAAATATACTGGAAGCTCCTGGGAGGTTTCAAGAATGTCTACAAAACCAATTCATTCAAACCCTTCAATCAATGGTTTTGAATTAACTCCACAGGAATATAGATATTTTGATTTTGAAAAAGAAGATGAGCAGTGGATTAAGCTCAGCAGGTCTGTAACTTTTTTAAAAAGCCATGGTAATTTTTTATTTACCCCCTGGATTCCAAAGAGAATTTCTTTTGGTCCGATTAATAACTTTTTAACAATTTCAAATGTGCATTTAAACCAATCTCCTACTGGTTCAGTTTTAACTCCTTTTGAAACACAGGAAGGTTTTTCTTACCAGGTTGAAAATGTTTTAATAGAAAGCGAAAAGTTAAAGATTAAACCCCAAGAAAAGTATGAAGTAGAACAAAATTATGGGATCATATTGAACTCAAGTGGGCTTGTCGATCCTTTTGGCCAGGACAGGTCAAATATACAAAACAATCAAATGGATTATTCTTCATTGCCAGAATTATCCGAGAGGCTTAAAGGGTTGGTTTTTTCCATTTCTGGCGATGGTGACGAAAGGCAAAAAATGCTCAAAATATCCACTTATTTAAAAGAAAATATGGAATACACATTAGAAACAACTCCTTTGCCCGAAGGGGAAGAATCTACAGATTGGTTTGTTTTTGAATCTCAGGAAGGATGGTGTGAAATGTTTGCTTCTTCACTTGCAGTAATGGGAAGGATTTTAAATATAAAAACAAGAGTTATTGGAGGTTACCAGCAGGGAGAAAAGATAGCTGGGAAAGCAGGTTATTTAATTCGTGACAAGGATGCACATACATGGGTTGAGTTTTGGTCTCCTGATTATGGATGGAGGGCTATAGACCCAACCCCTGAAAGTACTTTACTTTTCGAAAATAGCCAAATCGGGAATGAGGAACTCGGCACTTTTAGCCAGGTTAAAAAAGTAGTGGATGGCTTGGTTGAAAATCTTGAATTTTTAACTTGGAGCAATCAGCTAGATTTTCTTTGGGCAAGCGCAAAAAAATATTTGATTGGGATTTTTGTTCTTGTTTGTCTTTACTTGTTTTTTGTTTTTGTAAAAAATAAAAATATTTTTTCAAGAAAATCAATAATAATTCGAAAAATTAAAAATTGGATACTGTCTGCACGAAAGGATGGAATTGTTAAATCTAAAAATGAAACCTTGAGAGAATTTGCACTTAGATGGTACTCAAAATCTAAAAAAATGTCCATAATCGATGATTTGGAAAGTTATGAGTATCTTTTATATGGAAAAAGTTCTTTTTTTTAAACTTATAATTCTTATTACAGTTGGAGGAATTTTATGAAAAGACTTGGTGACATATTGGTTGATGAGGGTTTGGTTACTTCAGACCAGCTTAAAGAAGCTTTAGGCAGCCAACAAAAAACAGGGAAAAGACTTGGACAAACAATCATTGATATGGGGATTTCGACTCCAGATGAAATATTAGATGCATTATCCAGGCAGATGGGAATTCAAAAGATCGACCTTTACGAAGAGGAAATAGATTTGAAAATTGCCCGATTGCTTTCTGTTGAAAAAATCCAACAGTTCAAAGCAATTCCAATAAAAGAAGTTGACGGGACTTTGTTGGTTGCGATGGTGGACCCATTGAACGTAATTGCAATTGATGATATAAGAATTTCAACTGGGAAGGCTGTTAAGCCGTTGATCACGAGCGAAGAATCTTACAAGAGTGCGTTTGATGAGTATTTTGGCAAGGCTCATGAGGCTGAAAAAGCCGTAAAGGAATTCGAAGATCAAAGACGTGCTGACGGAATGCTTTCTGAAGAACTTGAAAAAATGAGCAAGGCAATGGATGTCGATGATGCTCCGATAATCAAACTTGTCGAGAGCTTGCTTACAAGTGCTGTAGAGATGAGGGTGAGTGATATTCACCTGGAGCCAAAAGAAACAAAACTTCAAGTTAGGTTTAGGGTCGATGGAATACTTCAAAAAATGATGGATATTCCAAGGACAGCACTATCTGCAGTTGTTGCACGTTTCAAGATTCTTTCAAATTTAGACACCTCAGAAAGACGAAAGCCTTTGGATGGAAAGATAGCTAAAGAAATAAACGGGAAGAAAATTGACTTTCGTGTATCTACGATTCCTACAGTCAATGGTGAGAAGGTTGTAGCCCGTGTTCTTGACAGGTCTGCATCAATGTTAACTCTTGAAGATTTGGGTTTTACCAAAAAAGAACAGAGTATATGGGTTGAATTATTAAAGAAGCCACATGGGATTATCTTGCTGACAGGACCAACAGGATCTGGAAAAACAACAACATTGAACGCAAGCTTGTCAAGAATTGCAAGTGATGACATAAATGTTACAACTATTGAAGATCCTGTTGAGTATCAAATAAACAAAATAAACCAGGTTCAGGTAAATAACAAAGTTGGATTAACTTTTCAGTCTGCTTTAAGAAGTTTCTTAAGGCAAGATCCAGATGTAATGATGGTTGGTGAGATTCGTGATTTTGAGGTTGGGGAAATGGCTATTCAGGCTTCCCTTACTGGTCATTTGGTTTTTTCTACGTTACACACGAACGATGCTGCATCTTCAATTACACGGTTGACAAACATGGGAATAGAACCTTTCCTTGTTAATGCAACTTTAGCAGGTGCGGTTGCTCAAAGGCTGGTTAGAAAACTTTGTGATCATTGCAAAGAGCATGAGGAGATGTCATTAGAAGAATTTGACAGGCTTCGTCCTATATTGAAGAAGGTTGGATATGAAAAAGACACTCCCCCGCTTGTACACAATGCTAGTGGGTGCAAATTTTGTAATGGGTCAGGTTCCAAAGGAAGGTCTGCGATCTTCGAGATGATGGTAATGACAAACAATATAAGAAATATGTGCTTGAGGGGAGCCAGCGAGAAGGAAGTTAAGATACAAGCAATTGGTGACGGAATGGATACATTATTCCAGTCAGGACTTATGAGAGTTCTTGACGGACAGGTTTCTTTAGATGAACTCTTCAGAGTTTGTCCTCCGGAAGAGCTTGCAATTGAAATTGGCGGGGAGTACGAAGGGTCTGAAGAGGGAGCAGGTACAGAAACAACCAAAAAGAAAGTACCAGAGCTTGCTGAAGCTCCAAAAATGCTTGCTCCATTTGTTAAGGATTAATGGGAGGTTTTTATGGCAATAAAAGAAACAATTCTTGAGCTTTTGGTTAGGCTTCATGAAGAAAACGGGAGTGATTTGCATGTGTCAGTAGGAGCCAAACCTTCTTGTAGGGTTTTTGGAGAGGTTAAACAATTTGAGGAATTCCCTGTTTTGACAAGTGAAGATACTAGAACTTTGGCCTACTCGATGATCCGAGAGGAACAAAGGAAAAAATTTGAAAATGAAAAAGAGTTAGATTTTGGATATGAACAAGAGGGACTTGGAAGGTTCAGGTGCAATTTTTTCTTCCAAAGAGAATCAGTTGCTTTTGCAATAAGGGCTCTCCCTTTGAGAATTCCAACAATGGAAGAAATTCTTTTGCCAGAAGTAATAAAGAAAAAAATCTTTGAACCAAGGGGTCTTGTCTTGGTTACGGGTCCAACAGGGTCAGGGAAGACAACAAGTTTAGCAGCTATGTTAAATCACATCAATGAAGTAAGCCCCAAGCACATTGTTACCCTCGAAGACCCTATTGAGTTTTCTCACAAACATAAAAAATCAATTGTGAATCAAAGAGAGATTGGAACAGATTCTTTTTCATTTGCAGAATCCATGAAAAGGGTTTTAAGACAAGATCCAGACATTATTCTTGTTGGGGAAATGAGAGATTTAGAAACAATTGGTGCAGCAATTACGGCAGCTGAAACTGGACATTTGGTTTTTGCTACAATCCACACCATCAATGCTCCTATGTCTATAGACAGAATCATTGATGTTTTCCCTGCGGAACAGCAGGAGATGGTTCGAGCTCAGCTTGCAAATTGTCTTCAAGTCATTATGTCTCAGACCCTTTTGAAAAGGGCGGATAGAGATGGTCGTTTGGCAGCTTTCGAAATGATGGTAGGTATTCCTGCCGTGAGAAACCTCATAAGAGAGGGTAAGATTTATCAGATTCAATCAACTATGATGACCCATAAAAAAGAAGGGATGCAAACGATGGACCAATGTCTGAGAGATTACTATTTTGCCAACTTGATAACCTTAGAAACTGCAATGTCAAGATGCCATAGCCCAAAGGAGCTAAGAAATTTAATAGCTGCAAAAGAAGCAGAGCTAGAAGAAGCTACTGGGGAAGAGTCAGATACTGATAGTGAACCAACTGCAGAATTCATTCCTCAATAGTCCCTACTACGTAGGGTAAATTGGTTTTTTTGATTATTTTGAGTATAATCATGAGGCTGAGTCTCTTTTGCGCCAAGGTTCTTAGCATTTAGTTTATGCCTAAATTTTTGTTTACTGCGCGCGATTCGTCTGGAAAGACGATCACCAGATCGCTAACTGCAGATACCGCTCAAACCGTAATTGATGCCCTTCAGTCTGAGAGTTTGACCGTAATCAGGATAAAAGAACAGAAGGAAAGCAAATTCTTAAAGAAATTACGTAGTGCTCAACCCGTTAGTCTGAAGGTTTTAACGATATTCAGTAGACAGTTTGCATTGCTTGTTTCCGCAGGTTTAACTTTAGCTAGAGCTTTATCCACCCTTGAGGAACAGGCAGAGTTTCCTTATTTCAGTGATATCCTTGCAGACCTTAGAAAAAAGATTCAAGCTGGAGAAACTTTACATCATTCAATGGGTTTGCACAAAAGAGCTTTTTCCCCATTCTTTAGATCTATGGTAAGAGCTGGTGAGATTGGTGGTGTCCTTGAAGATGTTTTGGAAAGGATGGCAACTTTCTTTGAGAAAGAACTAAAACTCAGGCACAAAATTAAAGCAGCCATGTCTTATCCTCTGTTTGTTATTGTTGCTGCTTTCTTGATTACGATGGGAATTTTGTTATTTATAGTTCCTCAATTCGCCTCTTTCTTCGAAGAGATTTCTGAAGGGCAGACGCCATTGCCTGCGTTAACGCAGACAATGATGGATGCTTCAGATTGGATAATAGCAAATCCTCTATTGATACCATTGCCATTAATCGCTATTTGGCTTTTTTATCTTTTCAGAAAGACAAAATGGGGACATCTTTTATTAGATGGGCTAATCATGAGGATGCCTATATTTGGAAAACTTTCTAGGATGGTTGGTGTCTCTAGGTTCACTAGAACCCTGGGGACACTAATACAGTCAGGTGTAACATTAATGGAGTCTTTGGAAGTTACAAAGACAACTGCAGATAACCATGTTATCGAAAAAAGTGTCGATTACATTAGAGACAGAGTCAGAGAGGGGGAGGCAATCAGCATACCAATGAGAAGAACAAATGTTTTTCCAGCAATGGTATACAACATGGTTGCTGTTGGAGAGGAGGCTGGAAACCTCGAGTCAATGCTTCACAAAGTTGCTGATTTTTATGATGAAGAAATTGATGCAACGGTTGAACAGTTGGCAAGTCTCATAGAACCGATTATGATTATGGTTATCGGGATTATTGTTGGAGTTATTGTTGTAGCTCTTTACTTACCTGTATTTAGTATTGTGGATTTGTTCTGATGATGATTAGTAAATTTTTTAATTTTTTATCCTCGAAAGAGGATTGTTCTAAATGTCTTATTCCTGCTGTTTCATCAGACAGGATTAAATTACAATTTTTAGGAGGTATTTCGATGAATCGAAACAAGGGTTTTACCCTAATCGAGTTGTTAGTTGTTATCGTTATCATCGGTATTCTTATAGCAATTGCTTTACCTAACTTTATTAGAGTTAAAGAGAAAGCTATGGAATCCCAGGTAAAGAGTAACCTTAGGGTTATCCAAGTTGCTCTTGAAAGATATGCAACTGAACATGACGGAAAATATCCTTACTGGCTAATGGGAGGAGATGCGACAGATCCAAATGCTTCGCCACTCTCTCCTTATTTCAACCAGTATTGTCAAAGTGCTGCTCGCTGTGGTGACGGCGATGCGCTTTTGACTTTTGGATATCTTTCCATTTATCCCAAGAACCCATTCGCTGCAGGCGGTGGTGGCCATAATTTCTCAATCCCAGGTATGACTTGGGCTTACTCAGATGGCTCTACTAGCCCGTATTTTGAATGGGATGACGCAGCTTGGGGTGGTGGTGACTGTGCAAGCAGTCCTACCGGATCTGCTACTGGCAATGCTGGTAGTTTAGGTGGTCGACGTGTTGGTGGTCCTTCAGGGGACGCAATGTGGGAAGTAACAGAGGGAGGTTATGGATGTATAGCACCAAGTATAGCTGGTGGTCCTGGCCGATCTCGTGGTTGGAACGGACATCCTCCGCCTCCGCCATTACCTGCAAATGACGGCAGTATAAACTGTGGCATTCAACTTTGTCAGACTGCAAAAATGTATCACCGACCATTTATGGCGGGTAACTTTTACTATTACCCAATCTTTGGTGGAGAAAAAATGTACGGACAGTGGTGGATGGGTGAAGCCCCATTAGGTTACCACGTTTCAGTATATGGAGCTCCTGGAAACAAAGGGCACGATGTCTATGATGGTTATGGAGACTTCAGAGAGAACACTTATTTCTGTGAAGGAGACTCTCCGTACGCAGGTGACACAGATGGAGATATGAGACTTGACTGTAAAGACAGAAACGCATCACACCTTAATAATGGTCCTGATGGTCAGTTTGATGGAGTTATTACAGTAATCTCAAGTGGTGTAGACGCAAGAGTCCCTATGGACAATGCTGATCTACAGGGTATGCACGAGTAACGGAGGTAATATGATGAATAATATTAAAAATCGTGGATTTACATTAATCGAACTTTTGGTAGTTATCGTTATCATCGGTATTCTCGTAGCGATGGCTTTACCTAATTTCATTAAGGTAAAAGATAAGGCTAAGGAAGCTCAAGCAAAATCTGCATTACGTGTAATTCAGGTTGCTTTGGAAAGATATGGTACTGACTGGAATGGTCTTTACCCTTGGTTCCTTGGTGGTGGTGACTCTTCTTACAATGTAGTAAGAATGGCACCGGGTAACTTCTACTGGTCCTACATGGACGTAGAAGGCGCGTTTGCAGACAACATTCAAAACAGCACAGGTCAAGCAGGTGTACAGGACAATCAACCTGATCCAGGTTTTTGTACTGACAGTTTGCTACCAGCTGCTGGTGACGACTATGGCAATTTGCCTGTTTGTATGGACGCTTTAATGGTTAATGGATATCTTTCACAGTATCCAGAAAACCCATTCAAGAAGTTCTCAAAACAGTCTTGTTATGGTCAAGGCCACACATGCGGCAATTATTTTAGCTGGATGGGTATTGGTGGTAACTTGATGATGGATGTTTCTAACACGCGTGGTGATTGGCCATGGGTAAGTACATGGGCAAACGAAGACACCAACTCTGATTTCAGCATTTACATGCAGAATCAGATGCCTGGACACTTCTATTATCACCCAATTTTCATGGACACTATGTCAGCATTGAACCACAGATTCGCTTTAGGTGAACCTGGTTCATCCCCTGCGCAACAAATCGTTGGTCACGCAGTTGCTGGTTACACACTTTCACTACTTTCTGGTCTTACTAGCCCAGGTGAAGATGTAACGCACATGACTCCATGTGGTTGGCAGACTGGTAACAGTGTTTATGGTACAGAGTGTGATTTCTATTGGTGGAATGGCTGGGGAGGAGCAATGTGGCATCCAACTGGATACTTCAGCTTCGAACCTGATCCAAGGGCAAGTCCTGCGGCTTCTAATGGTCCAGGTGGTACTTGGGTAGTTAATGCACTTCCTCCAGGCGACGAGAATCCAAATGGTTCTGGTCCTGACGGAATTACTGACTTCTTAGCTACTACTTTAGCATCTGGTTTAGACGCCAGGGTTAAGAGAGGTAACTAATCAACTAAGACAACAAGAGTGGGGGGTTCGCCCCCCACTCAAAAATTAAAAATGATGAAAATGAAAATAGACAATAACGAAAAAATGGGAATTTCATTTCCCGTCCTTTCGTTATTTAAAGATGCGAAGGGATATCTTTATATTTATAAATTTTTAGGAGGTTATATATTATGAAAAGAGGTTTTACTCTTATTGAACTCTTGGTGGTTATAACAATCATCGGGATTCTTGTTGCCTTGGCACTTCCAAACTTCATCAAAGCGAAAGACAAAGCTTTAGAAGCGGAAGTAAAGAGCAACCTACACAGCATACAGATCTCACTTGAGAGATATGCTACTGACAATGACGGAACTTACCCTGGTTACATTTTCGGGGGAAGTCTTTCTTCATGGCGCTGTTCACAGGGTGACTGCAATTACGCAATCATCAACTTACAAGAGCCAATGATGAGATACGGTTTCCTTGGTACTTACCCAAGAAACCCATTCGTTAAGACTGGTGGTTCCAAATGTCAACTTTCTGGCGGCGACCCAAGATTTGGTTGTGTCCCAGATGGTGGAAACAGCTGGATAGCTACTTCTGGTGGAAACATGGCAAACGTTTTGTCAGACCCAAACCATCAGGCCCCTGATTTAGGTCAAAGCGGTGTTTTTGGAACAAATGATCCAGGAAACAACCCTTACTACTTCATCGGTGACGGCGATCCAAAGTCAAAGGACTTCTTGCCAGGCGACTTCGTTTACAGGACTTTCGGTTCTAGCGCAGGTGACTTGAGGCAATGGGCTGGTAGAAATACTGGTGGCGGTCCTCTCATGGCAAATGTTTATGAGTCTTATGTTCTAGCTGGCTACGGTTCAGAAAGGTCAGCAGGTAGAGACTACATGCACTGCTACGATGGCGGTTTTGGTGGCGGAAATGGTTTCTCTTCAAGACCAGAAGACCAGGCATGCCAGGCTTATGACATGGCGACTATCTCAGCTAATGAGCCAGGATATGGTGTTGGCGACCTTGACGGTGACGGTGATGCTGACTCAATTCCAAACGTAGTATTCGCAGAAGGCGAAGCTTCATTGGTTGTCGGTGGTAACTATGCACCTACAAATGCTGACGGACAGACAGACGGTTTGTTGATTTACTTCGCATCCGGTGTTGACCAGTCAGTTGGTATTGACTAATTTTTAGTTTAGTTTGATTACCATTGGGGGGAGTTTCGGCTCCCCCCTTTTTTTTTGTCTCATATACAATCAGCATACCTTATGAAAAGAGGTTTTACTCTTATTGAACTCTTGGTGGTTATAACAATCATCGGGATTCTTGTTGCCTTGGCACTTCCAAACTTCATCAAAGCGAAAGACAAGGCTTTGGAGGCGGAAGTGAAGAGCAACCTGCACAGCATACAGATCTCACTTGAGAGATATGCTACTGACAATGACGGAATGTATCCGGCATATATCTATGGCGGATCTTTGCTTTCTTGGAGATGTTCATTTGGGCATGGTTGTGCTCACAGAATGAGTCAAGCTCACCATAATGCTCAGCATTATTACGGTGTTCCAGAGACCTTGATCAATGATGGATACCTATCTATTTATCCTAGGAATCCGTTTATAAGAATTGGAAAATCAATTTGCGATTTAACGGGAAGTGATCCCAGGTTTGGTTGTGTTCCGGACCAAAATGCTGCCAATCCTTTGACCACGGCTATAGCTGATAGTGGAAATGTGATGGCAAATGTTTTGTCAGATCCAAATTTTCAAGGACCCGGACTTCCTGAAAATTTAAATTTTGGCGGAGATCTTGGAACCTGGAGCCCAAATTGGACCCCCGGAGGCTCAATGCCATATTATTTAATAGGTGATGGAGATCCAAAAACAAAGGATTTTATTCCAGGGTCTTTTTTGTATAGGAGTTTGGGCTCTAGCGCAGGTGACTTAAGGCAATGGGCTGACAGAGTTGGAAATGGTCAGGTTGTTTTACCAAGTATGTATGAATCCTATGTCTTGTCAGCTTACGGTTCAGAAAGGTCTACTGGAAAAGATTATCTTCACTGCCTTGACACAACGATTCGCGCAGGGGGTAACGGTTTTTCTATGTATCCTGGAGAACCAGGACACAGTTGTGTCAAGGGGAGAGGTTATAACCCAGAGTTATTAGCTAGATTTGAACCACACTACGGTACTGGGGATGTTGATGGTGATGGGTATTCAGATACGGTTCCTAACGTTGTTTTTGCAGAATCAGATGCATCATTAACCTCTGGAGCAAATCATGCGCCTACGAATGCTGATGGACAGACAGACGGTTTGTTGATTTACTTTGCATCCGGTGTTGATCAATCAGTCGGTATTGATTAGTGATTTTTTTTACTTGTATATAATTACTCCGGAGGTTTTTTGTTATGGTGATTTCAGCGAATGATTTACTTCAGATGACAGTTGATAGGGATGCTTCTGATTTGCATATAGGGACAGAGCGTCCTCCATACATGAGAATAGATGGTTCTTTAAGACCAACAGAATTACCCATATTAACAGAAGCAGATGTCCTTAAGTTGGGAAGAGAACTTCTTACAGCAAAAAGAGAGCATGTCTTAGAGGAACATGATGAATATGATTTTTCTTACCAGTTGCCAAATGCTGAAGGGAGATTTCGTGTCAATTTCTTCAGACAGAAAGGGACTCCTGCTTTTGCGATTCGTTTCATTAAGCCAGAAGTTCCTTCTTTTGATGAATTAAAACTTCCTCATGCTATAGCAAATTTATGGAACCTTAAACGAGGCATAGCTATTGTTACAGGAACCACCGGTTCGGGTAAATCAACCACTCTTGCAGCTCTTTTGTCAAAAATAAATGAAGAGAGGAGTGATCATATTTTGACCCTTGAAGACCCTATTGAATATAGTTTATTTGATAGAAAATCTATTGTTAACCAAAGAGAAATTGGGCTTGATACAGATAATTTTGGTTCTGGTTTGAAAGTTGCAATGCGTGAAGATCCAGATGTTATCTTGATTGGAGAAATGAGAGACCAGGAAACCATTTCAGCTGCTTTAAAAGCGGGGATTACAGGGCATCTTGTTTTCTCTACATTACATACATTAAATGTTGTTCAAACCATCAACAGGATTATTGAGTATTTCCCTGCAGATTTTCAACAGCAAATAAAAATAATGCTAGGAACAACTTTACAAGCGATAATTTCTCAAAGACTTTTGCCAAGAATCGGAGGAGGAAGAGTTCCTTCTTGTGAGATCTTAATTTGCAACGCGAGGGTTTCAGAGAAGATTTCTGAAGAACCTGAATTATCAATGCTAAACACAATCATGGAAGAAGATGAGTTAGACGGAATGCAAACATTCGATCAGCATTTGTTAGAACTTTATACACAGAAAAAGATTGAACATGATATAGCACTTGCTGCAGCAACAAGCCCTCATGATTTCAAGATACTTCTTCAAAAGGCTTCTGGGGTCAGGAAGGCTAAAAACACCTATACTGGTGGTTTGTAGCCATTAATGTGGGGATCTCTAACGATGATTTTCAAGATCCTATAGACAGGATTCAAAACAAGCTTAACAAAACCCCGCATAAGATTACAGAACTGCAAGAAGAAATTTTCAGATTAAAGACAGAAAATTCAAAGTACAAAGAAATGTCTAAAGCTCTTGGTTTTATAAGTTTGTGGTGCTCGAGTTTGCTAAATGAAGATTTAGAAAAAGAAGACACTCTTTCAGAACTAGCTTCCTTCTTGAGGTTGAAATATTTGGTTTTATGGGAAGAGTGTGGAGACACAATGAATCCTGTTTTTCAATGTGGGTCTGGGAAAAAAGTTGATTTAAAACCATTGAGGATTGGGAAAGAGATTGCAGGGTCTACAAATGTAATTGGAAAAATCAGGATTTTTGATATTGAAAATTGTTCTATAAATGTAAAAGAGGGTCTTTGGGTAAAGGGGAAATCTTTAATATCTATACCAATAAAAAAATCGGGAAAATCTTATGTTCTCGAAGCATGTGATTTTTTTGATGGAATGCCTTTGAAGAAAAACACTTTTGAACTTTTGGAGATTCTTGCTCCATGGACAGTTTTGGGCAAGTGATTTCTAAGGGAGAGGTCCAAGAAAGGCGACATGATATCGACTCGGTCAGGGTCATCGCTATTGCTTTGTTGGTTGTTTATCACATCACTATTGTCTTTCAGCCTTGGGGATCTTTGATTCCGGGGTTTTTTCAAAACGAAAATTCAATTGAGTGGTTGTGGTTTTTTTCAGGTTTGATTAATGTTTGGAGAATTCCTATACTTTTTCTGATTTCAGGTATGGGGGTTGCATTTTCAATGAGAAAAAGAAATTTAATTGAGTTTTTTTCAGAAAGATCTCTACGTATACTCTTACCATTGATTTTTGGAAGTGCTATTCTCGTACCTTTGCAAATGGAAGTTTGGGCTATGAGGCTTGGAGGTCATGAGTTTTTTTCTTCCTACTCTCCAAATCCGGCTCATTTGTGGTTTCTTGGTAATATATTTATTTATATAATTTTTTGTGCCCCTCTATTTTTTTATCTAAAAAAGAATCCTGAATCGTTTACTGCGAAGGTTTTAAAATTTATTTCCTCTAGTGTTTTTGGACTGGTTGTTTTGATTGGATTTTTTGCCCTGGAGGCAGAAGTATTTGTAGGCTCTTGGAAGTTTGGCAAAGCTTCTTTTGAAAGTTATGCTTTCAGCATTCACGGTTTTTCTATGGGCCTCCTTTGTTTTTTAGCCGGATTTTCTTTTGTTTTTTCTGGAAAGGGGTTTTGGAAAATTGCAAAATCATTCAAAGGGGTTATGTTGATCCTTGCTCTTTTTTTGTATTTTTCAAGGTTGGGGAATGAATTCGTAAACCCTCCTTGGCTAATGGCCATTGAGTCATGCATGTGGATGTTTTCTATTTTCGGATATTCTTATTCTTATTTAAATAAAAAAAATAAGATTTTTTTGTATTTGGCACCTGCTTCTTACCCTATTTATATTACCCACATGTTATTTATGAACATTTCATGTCTTTTATTGCTTCCATCAAACATGAACTCCTTTTATAAATTTTTCTTGATTGTTTTTCTAACTTTTGCAGGGTGCTTGCTTTCTTATGAATGTATTCGAAGAATTAGCTTCTTAAGACCTTTGTTTGGGTTGAAAATTCAGAGAAAAACAAACAGAATTTGACATTTCCTCATATAATGGTAAGGTTTTAAAAATGAAGTTAAGCAAGTTAATCTACATCGCGTTTTTAGTTTTTTGTTTCTCCAGTTGTGATGGAGGGGATACCTCAGGTACAACAGGAGGCTCTTCTGGTGGAGGAAATTCTGGAATTGGCGGCGGTACTGGTGGCGGAGGAGTTTCAAGTTCAGATTTGGTGGTCATTTCTTCTACAGGAGATCCAAACCCAGGTGCAATAATCTTCCTTAAGGCTGTTCCCAATGCAATAGACAATATTGATTACGAGTGGACAAGCAGCTGTATTGATGTTGAATTTTATCCAAACGACAGTGGTTTGATGTTGAATGAGGAGAATTCAACATCAAACATAGTTTGGATGAAGGTTCCAAATAGCACAAATCACAACTGTATTATTAGAGCAGATGGGACAAGCCCATCTATGAGTTATTCAGGATTTGATACAGTAAATACAAGACCTAACTACACTTCTGACTGGATTTCCTACCAAGGTTCTTCTGAGAATTCAGGAAGAGCTTCAAGTGGAGATCTTGGACCTCCTCCATCAGACTTGAATCAAGTTTGGAAACTTGAAGGAGATAACCCAGGCCCTGTTTCTCCTGCATTGTCTTCTGAGGGAGCTGGAGGAAGAGTTGTTATTTCTGAAGCTGAAGGTTTGACTCGTGCATTTGATGCAAATAGTGGAAATCAGCTCTGGGCAGAACAGCTGTCCGAAAATATGATAGGGAATCCAATTGTTGGAGATGGAACGATTATGGTTGCTTCTCAAACAGGAACTATAAAAGCTTTAGATTTAGCAACTGGAAATTATCTTTGGGGAACAAATATTGGAAGTTCTATTTCTGGAACACCAGCTTATGCATATGGGGTGCTTATCGTAGGGACTCTTTCTGGAAAGCTTGTTGGGTTAACATCAAACTCGTGTTTGAGTTGTGGTACAAACAGAATTCTTTGGGAGACTGATCTTCAAGGAAAAATCGTTGGAGGTGTGTCGGTATTTGATGGAATAATTGGAGGGAGTCCATCTCTTTCCAACCTAAATGATTCAACGGCTTTTATTGGAACGGATGCAGGTTACCTGTACGCAGTTAGGGTTTCAGATGGATCTGTTTTACATACATGGAATACTTCAGACCCAATAACTACAACACCTGCTGTCTTCTTATTGGGAGCAGATCCGACTGTAGCAGTTGCAACAGAGGGTGGAGATGTTTGGATGTGGGATGCAGTTGAACCTTTTGAGGATTCAACTTCATTGAACCCATTTTTCTCAACAAACTCACCTGTTGTAACATCCCCTGTTTATTTTGAGGGTGATCTTTATTTCTTTTTAAGAGATAGCAGGATCATTGCAGTTGATCCTGGATCCGAATCTCTTATAGAAAGTACTTTTCTGCCAGCCGCAAGCCCTGATGCTGAGAATTTAACCTGTTTAAATACTCCTGCTGTTGCTGCCAGTTCAACAATGTACCCATACCTTTATATGACTTGTTTTGAAATCATTGTTGAACCGGACCCTTTTACTTTTGGGATACCAAGAGGTCTTTTGTTGATGCTTTCTCGAAATGATTCAACTGGACAAATTGAAGAACTGGAAAGGTATCCTATTGGTACAGATCAATTCAATGCTGGGCAGAGTAGTACTTCAGATCCGATAATATCCTCTCCTTCAGTAATGGGAGGAAAGGTCTTTTTTACTGCTCAAGATGGTTCAATATACGCACTCGGTCAAGAACCTTCTTTTGACTTTGGAGATTCTCCTTTGGTTTGGTCAAGCAAAAGGGGCAATTCTCAATCAACTGGTTTTTATGGATCTGGGCCTGGAATGGGTTCCGTTCAAGAAAAATGGAGTTATCAAATGCCTGCAGGAGTTTCTGCATCTCCTTCTATTTCAAATGGAACATTATGGCTTGGTGACCTAGACGGAAACCTTATTGGATTAAGAGCAGCGGATGGAATGTATAGATTCTCTTATAGTATTGGTGGGAACGAAATACTAACAACCCCAATACTTATGGATAATGGACTTGTATGGGCAACAAGCCTAACTGGTATGGGATATCTTTTGAAGGAAAATGGAGACCAGCTGGAAGAAATCGGTCGACTAAGTGTCATGCTTAAGGACAGATGGGAAAATAGGTTTTCAAATGACAGCGTAGCTCTCTCAAGGGTGCTCAGTTCAAACACCTCCGCTTATGACAGTGTTAATAGGGTTATCTATATACCAATGATCAACAATTGCTCCTTCGAAGGAAATGCTTTTAGGCTTTGTGACGGGGTTCATTGGAGCGATGGTCTAGAGATGGAAAGTACCGATGATTTAATGATTGGACAATTGGATGTAGGTAATTTAAACAATATTTCACTTAATAAAATTGAAGTTGGGTTAAGTATAGAGCAAGGTACATTCTTTACAACAAGCTTAGGAATCCATTCTCACGGCGGTAAAACTTATTTAGTCGGCGGTTATTATTCAGGGGGAACCGGAAGGGTAACTGCTTGGGATGTTTCAGATCCTTCAACCCCAATTCCATTATGGGGAGGTCCTGTGCTCCTAGGAAATGACGAAACTCCTAGCGGGGTTCCAACATTTATTGAAAATAGGGTTGTTATTGGAACTGAAAATGGGTCTTTATGGGTTTTGAACCTTGAATCAGAAGCCGGTTTTGATAAGAGTATCCAGTTAGGTTTTGGAGGAATTACTAATTCAGTTAGTATTTCTTTTAATGAAAACAACAATGAAGGTTTTATTTTTGCACCTATAGAAAATGGAAGATTGGCTGCACAACCTTTCATAATGAACAATAACATTTGGGAATTTTCTGGAACAAGCTTGGACCCATGGAACAATTCATCTAATGATTTTGTCAGGTCTTCTTTAGCTTTGGACGAAGAACACGGTGTTATTTACATTGGTGGAGATGATGGAAATTTGTTTAGGTATGAAAAAGATAGTGGTTTTAGGTTAGCGGGAACTATCCAAACCGGACATCCTATTTTTGCTTCACCTATAATTGTGGGCGGTTACATCTTCCTTGTTGATTCTTCAGGCCTTTTATCAGTTTATTCACCATAGAAAAAATTTCAATTTTGCCAGCGTAGCTCAGTGGTAGAGCTGCGGTTTTGTAAACCGTAGGTCGGGGGTTCGAATCCCTCCGCTGGCTAACTTTAAATCCCTTTTGTAAAATAGAATTAATTTAATGAAAAGTTTAGTCAAAACATCCAGAAGTTTAGGTTTTGAACTCATGGATAAAGACATTCCTGAACCAAAAAGCAATGAGGTTCTTTTGAAAGTCAAGGTGGCAACTATTTGCGGATCCGATCTTCATCTTTGGGAATGGAATAATTGGGCAAATGATTTTGTTCCGAGGATTCCATTAGGTGTTGGACATGAAACTTGTGGGGAAATCATAGATTTTGGTACTGATGTTGATTTGAAAAAGTTTAATTTAAAAGTTGGGGATTTGGTTTCTGTTGAAACACATTTGTTTTGTGGTAATTGCAAGTCTTGTAAAAAAAACAAAAAACATCTTTGCTCCCTAGGGGAGATTTTAGGCTTTCATAAAGATGGATCATTTTCGGAATGGGTAACGATTCCTGTAGAAAATTGTTGGAAAGCAAGAGAGGGAACGGATCCGGTCACAATTAGCCTAAAAGAGCCTTTAGGAAATGCTGTTCAAACCGTAATGGCGCAGCCAATACAGGAAAAAAATATTTTAATTACTGGAGCAGGACCCTTGGGTTTAATGACGGTGGCGGCAGCCAGGGCTTTTGGTGCAAAAGATATATTTGTTAGCGAGATACAAAAAGAAAGAAGAGAAAAGGCAATTCATCTTGGTGCAAGTTATGCAATCAACCCTCTAAAAGAAAACTTACATTCAGTTATAGAGGAAAGAACGAGAGGGGAAATGTTTGATGTTCTTCTTGAGATTTCAGGATCAAATGAGGCTTTAAACCAAGGTTTAGGGTCTATCTCACATGGTGGAGACGTCGCGCTCTTGGGGTTGTTTCCAGGCGATGTAAAAGTGGCCTTAAACGAAAATATTGTATTTAAGGGATTGAAGCTAAAAGGCATAACGGGGAGATTGATTTGGGAAACCTGGAAACAGGTTGATGATTTGATTTACACCAAAGGTTTCAATCCAAAAGATTTATTAACTCATAGTTTCAAAATTGAAGAATATGAAGAGGCATTTGAACTTATGAAAAAAGGAGTTTCTGGAAAGATTGCACTCTTCCCAAATTAAATATGGATGAAATAATTAATTCAATATCAAAAGAACTTGAGAATATAAAAAATTCTGGAACATGGAAGGGTGAAAGAGTATTAGAAGGTAGACAGGGAACAGAGATAAGTGTTTCAGGAAAAAAAGTATTAAATTTTTGTGCCAACAATTATCTAGGTTTAGCAAATCATCCAAAGGTAATTAACGCTGCAAAAAAAGCTATAGATGAATGGGGATACGGCATGTCAAGTGTCAGGTTTATTTGCGGAACCCAAAAAATACATATTGATTTAGAAAAAAGACTCTCTTCTTTCTTGGGAACCGAGGATACGATTTTGTATGTTGCATGTTTTGATGCCAATGGGGGTGTTTTTGAGCCACTTTTGGGAAAGGAAGATGCAATTGTTACTGCTTCATTAAACCATGCTTCAATTATTGATGGGATAAGGCTTTCAAAGGCAAAGAGGTATATATACAAACATGACGACCTTAGAGATCTTGAAATAAAGATAAAACAAGCAAAAGACGTTGGGGCAAGAAGGATTCTTGTTGCAACAGATGGTGTTTTTTCAATGGATGGTGACATAGCTAAAGTTGATCAGATTTTAAGTATCACAAAACCAAATAATGCAATTCTTCTTGTTGATGACAGCCATGCAACAGGTTTTGTCGGACCTAGCGGCAAAGGGACCCCTGAGTTTTGTGGGGTTCATGGGGAAGTTGACATAATAGCTTCTACGCTAGGAAAGGCTTTGGGTGGGGCTAATGGAGGTTTTATAAGCAGCAATAAAGAAATAATTTCAATGCTTAGGCAAAGGAGTCGTCCATATCTTTTCAGCAATACAGTTGCCCCAGTTGTTGCAGCTACATCTATTGCTGTTTTAGATTTACTTGAAGGCAGAGATTCCCCCCTAGGTAATTTAAATCACAATACAGACAAATTTAGAAAAGGTTTAGAGTCTACCGGTTTGTTAGTCAGGAGGGGATCACATCCAATTGTCCCAGTAATGCTTTACAACGCAAAATTAGCAAATGTATTTGCTGATAAATTGCTTCAAGAGGGGATATATGTCATCGGTTTTTCTTTTCCTGTTGTTCCTGAAGGAAAAGCACGTATAAGAGTTCAGATATCTGCTGCCCACTCTTCAAAACAAATTCAAAAAGCTATTTCTTCTTTTGAGAAAGTTGGAAAAGAATTAAATATTCTTGGAAAAACAAAAGAAGATTTAGAGAATTGGAGACAATGAAAATGCAAAAATTTAATACTTATTTTGTTGATGTTGATGGTACTATTTTTAAATATCGAAAATTCGAAACCTATAAAAAAACCGAAGCAGAACCGATTCAGCCAACAGTTGATTTTTTGTATCAGAAAAAAAAAGAAGGACATATGATTATTTTGACAACTGCGAGACCCACAGAATTGAAAGACCATACATTATTAGAGCTGGAAAAACACAATATACCTTTTGACAGACTTGTAATGGGGATAGAAAGAGGGCCCAGATACGTGATTAATGACATGGATCCAAACAAACCTGGAAAAAGAGCATTTGCAATTAATCTCGAAAGAGATAAAGGCACAGTATGAACAAATTTCCCTTATTGAAGTTTTTATTTTTGGCAATTTTTATTTTGATAACGCTCCCTTCTTGTAAAAGTTCTTTTGTTCCTGGAGAAAATAAAAAGATATTAGTTACACATCACTTACTAAAAGATTTTATATTCTGGATTTCTGAGAATGAGTACGATGTTGTTCCAATATATCAAGAGACAAACGATCCTTTCAGGAATAATCCGAATCCTTTGGAGGAAGGTAATTTTATTTCTTTTGTGACGATGTGTCAACAATGGGAAATTAAAGCAGTCAGGCTTGCTAATGAAAAAAGACCCAAGTCATTTATATCAATGAGGGATCCAAGAATTGATATTGATTGTACTTCTGGCTCTCCATGGCTGCATGGTGCTTATTTAACTGAGTATCTTTACGAAACAGCATCTTTCCTATCTCAGATGAATCCTTCAAAAAATGAGGAATATTTCAAAAGAGCAGAAATCCTTAGTGAGGAAATAAATGAATTTACAATCAAGATTAGAGTTGTAAAAACCCCCGAATTAAAACTTCCGAGCGGGTTAAGAGTTGCTATTTATTCATCATTTGGTTATGAATTGTTAGGCTATATGAGCTTAGCACCATATATGAAGATTGTTAATTCTCCTTCTGATTTAGTTTTTCCACAAGAGGTATCAATGTTGGCTGAGGATGATTTTCCTCCAGAGTTGATCATCTTTACAAATTATGCTGATCCTGATATTGTAAGAATGTTTGAGGATAATGGATTTGCAACAGCGGTAATTAATCTTTTCCCTTCTGACTTCAACGAAGAGCTAAATCCTGTAGATTTTATAGAAAAAAATTACAAAATAATTAGAAAAGCAATGTTGAGTCTCTCTGATTCTTAGAGGCCCAGCTGATACAGCCTTGAACCAAAGATCTTGCACTTGATTCTGCAAAGACATCAACAAGGTCGGCTGTAATTTTCGAACACAAAGGTGGATCAAGCTTCCTGGGCCCCAAAAGAAGCCAAAACCCATATCTGATTGCTGATTTTTCAGGGTTTCCTAATGTTTTAAAATCTTTGTTTTTTTCTTGCAGAGCCAATGTGATGTATGTATCAATTTGCTCAATATTTTTTTCAATGCTTTTCAGAGATTTCTGTATCTTCCTCTTGTGAAGAAGTATTTCTTTTTTAGGATTTTTTTCAGAAACAGAGATTAGGCCATCCAAACAATCCAAAAGCCCTTTGTCGGAAATATTATGCATCATCAGGACCTGCATAGAGAATTCGTGAATTTTTTTTCTAGAAATTTTCCCAACCTCCTCTTAGCCATTTTTCCTGGAAACCAAGTGGTTCCATTATTAGAAGATCGTCAAGAATGATTATTTTCTTTTTATTTGCATTATCTATTTTATCCGTAATGAAAATTGGAGTAATTGTATTTTTTTCTCTATCCCTTATACTAACTGTCCATATATTTGAATTTTTATCTTCTATCATTACCGCAAATCTTTTTGATGCATTCATAGTTTTATTAACCCTGCGTATATACCACTATTAAAAGCCATATTCCAAGATTCAAAATTGAATTTTTGTCCCCAAGAAGCATTTCTTCAGGGGTTTTTGTAACGTTTTCTCGATCTAGTAAAAGCAAATACCTCAATAGCCCATATGTTACAAAGGGCAAGGTTGAAACAAGAAAAAATAATCCTCTTTCAGGGGTATTGATACTATATAAACAATAGATAAGAAGATTTATCAAGGCAAGAGATTTAGAAATTCCAATCAAATATTCAAGTTTATATTCAGAAAGAACAGGCCTAAAAGAAAAGTCATTCTTTGCCAATCTGAATTCAATGCATCTTTTTCCAAAAGACAACAGTAATGCCATCATGAAACCAGCCACAACAAGCCATTCACTGACATATATGCCTACAGCCCATGTTCCTGCAAGTATTCGTAATAAAAAATGGAGAGAAAGAACAATGATTTCAACAATTGGTATATTTTTTAAAAACTTGGAATAAAAACATGTCATCAAGAAGTATATGAAAAGAACAAACATCATTTCCTTTCTTATAAATCCATTTTCCAAACCCAGGAAAATGACAACATTGAGCGTTATGAAGAAATACCAAACGCTATTAATCGGGTATCTTTTTTGAGCATGTACAGGGTTTTTCAAGTCTCTTTTTTGATCAACAATATCATTAAATGCATAACCTATTGTTGAGGTAAGGCAGAATAAAAAAATTCCACAAAGAACCTCAATAAGGATTGATGAGTTAGATATTATTGGCTCTCCTGTATTGATCCCCCCAAAAATAATACCCACTAGAAGCAGTGAGTTTTTGATCCACGATTTATATCTAGGACCTCTCCAAGTGATGGTTTTATTCATTTTTTCTATTTAGAATTGAGTATACTCTTTAGGTTGTTAAATAAATATTTATTTGGAGGTTGTTTTGACAGATTATCCAACTGATGGTATACATGATGAATTAGAGCGAGAGATTTCATCTTATGGGGATGAAGATGCATCTGTCGAAGATGTTGAAAGCGGCATTGATTTTGCAGTTCATCAAGACTTGGTACAAGAACTAATTGACCTCAGTGTTGCAAAAGGTTATTTAACAACTGATGAGGTTCAGCGATTTATTGAAGAAAGAGATTTGGATCCGGAAACTATAAATGGTTTATGGGGAAGATTGGAAGAGGATGGTGTGCAGGTTTTTACAGAAGAAGAACTTACAAAGGGTTCAAAAAAGGTCAAAGACAGAAGGCGCAGAAGGGAAGAAGATCATTTCATATCCGACACTGTTAAATATTTTTTAAAAGAAATAAGCCATGACTATCTTCTTTCAAGAGATGAAGAGAGATCTTTAGCTCAGGGGAAGGATGCTGGAGATGAGGATGCTGTCGAAAGGCTGGCATCTAGTAATTTCAGATTGGTTGTTTCAATTGCAAGAAAATATTCAGGAAGGGGTCTTTCTTTTGTCGACCTAATTCAAGAGGGTGTTTCTGGCTTGATGAGAGCAATTCAAAAATTTGACCATTCCAAAGGTTTTAAATTTTCAACTTATGCAACTTGGTGGATTAGACAGGCTATCACAAGGGCACTAGCTGATCAGGGAAATATTGTTAGAAGACCTGTTCACATGGTGGAAACAATTAATCGTTATAGGAAAATAGAAAGTCAATTTGAGCAAGAGCAAGGCAGGAAGCCAGACATGGAAGAGATGGCTTATGCCTTAGGCTTGATTAGCCCCGACAAAGAGGAAGAGGTAATGGATACTCTTGCTATATATAGAACAGCAGAACAAGATTTTAAAACAAAATTCAGACGTCCTCCTTCATGGAAAAAAGAAAGAGGAGATCTTTACGAGATAGCACAACGCTGCAGTATCCCCGTTCCTCCAAGGTCTGTTCATGGCGTTGGTTGGGCTCCTGAAAACAGAATGAGCCAAGAAGATAGAACAACATTGCGAGATTTCAAAAAAAATCTTGATGAATGGGGAAGAGCTGTTGCTAGGATATTGGAGATACAGAGGTACGCTCAAGGAATTTTGTCTTTAGAGCTTCCAATTGGGGATGATGAAGATGCTTTGCTAAAAGATTATATTGAAGATAAAAAAATCCCTCTTCCAGATTATGAAGTTGGACAGGATTTTTTAAAGAGAGATTTAAATAGAATCCTTTCAAACCTATTGGACGAACGAGAATACGAGGTTTTAGCATTAAGGTACGGCCTTACAGACTCAACAGCACTAACTCTTGAGGAGGTTGGCAGAAGATTAAATGTAACCAGGGAGAGAGTGAGGCAGATTGAGAATAGGGCAATTAAAAAACTTAGAAATTCTCCAGATGCAGAAAAACTTTCAGATTATATTGATTAGTTGATATGAAAATTAATGTTAATGATTTAAAGCCCGGAATGGTAATTGACTACAAGGGGCAAAATTTAAAAATTATTTCTACAGAGCATATGAAAATGGGAAGACAGAGTGGTTTTTTGCAAGCAAAAATGAAAAATCTAAGCTCAGGTGCAACGATTTCAAAAAGATTCAATGGAGGAGAGAAGGTTGAGAAATGCCATTATCAGGAGGTTCAAAGCAATCTTTCTTACAAGGATGGAGATATGCTTGTAGTGTTAGATGAAGAGACGTGGGAGGAGGAAAGGGTCCATTCTGAGAACGCTCAAGGTTTGGATTGGTTGCTTGAAGGAGAGAAGGTTGTTTTGATAAAACTTGACGGCAAGATAATTTCAATCTCTCCTCCAGCGCATGTTGTAAGAAAGGTTATTGAAGCTCCACCTGCAGTTAAAGGTAATACAGCTACAGGAGCAACTAAAGAAATTTTTCTTGAAGGGGATGTGAAAGTTCAAGCTCCTTTATTCGTAAATGCTGGAGATAAAATTAAAGTAGATACCGAAAAATATTCCTATATTGAACGTGCCTAATGTCTTGGCTTGGCTTGGATTTTGGAAGTACAAATTTAAAAGCAGCTATATTTAACAATGGGAAACTTCAGAAAAAAATAGGCAAGATTAGTTTTACCGAACCTCTTCCGGAGAACCTCAAAGATAGTTTTAATTCAATTTTATTATCTTCTTCAAAGTCAGAAGGAACCACAAACGCACTTCTTGGAGGATTGAGTCTGAATAAAAAAATAGTAAAAGTTTCAGACGTTTTTTCTGAAGAAGATGCTGGTATTCAGAATTATGGTGAACCTTCTTTTGGAGAAGATAGACGATTGTATTTTCTCGCTTTAAACAATATGTTTAAGAACTTAAATTTTGGTGTTGTGTCACTTGGAACAGTCTCTACATTTAGTGTTTGGAGTAAAGGGGTTTTTTGCGGAGGACATTTGTTTCCCGGAAGAAGTTCTATTTATCAGACTTTAGGAAGGGTTACCAGTTTAGCAGAAATTGAACCAAAAAACCATATGTCATTTGGAGCAGGATCAACATCTATTTCATCTTTAAGGTGTGGTATTGACATGGGTTGGGTTGCGATGATCCAGAATTTACGAGATTATTATGATTCAAAAATTAATAAAATACATTGGGCTGTTACGGGTGGAGAGTACGATTATGTTAAAGAACATATTCAAGATCAATATGAATATGAACCTGATTTACTTTGGAAAGGGATGGAGGTTTTAATTTCTAAATTATGAAAAAAGTTGTTTCTGTTTCTTTAGGCTCTTCTTCGAGGAATCACAAGGTTGTCTTAAATGCCAAAGGAGAAGATTGGACGATTTCTAGAATCGGGTGTGATGGAGATCTTGAAAAATGCAGGGAAAGATACCTGGAACTGGACGGAGAGGTTCAATCTTTCGGCATGGGAGGAATAGATAGGTGGTTATGGGTAGGGGAATCGAAATATGAATTCAAAGATGCAGCAAATCTTGTTAAAGGTTTAAAGACTTATACGGCAGATGGTTCAGGGCTTAAGCATTTTATTGAATCAAAACTTGTAAAAGAGATTTTTGAAAAAGGGGAAATACTTAACAAAAAAAGTAAAATCCTGATGGTTTCAGGTCTTGACCGCTGGGGGATGGCAAAAGCCTTTCATGATGAAGGATGTGATGTTCTTTATGGAGACTTGATTTTTGGTCTTGGAGTCCCAATCCCAATTAATCATTTGAAGAAATTGGCAAAAGTTGGACGTGCGATATTGCCAATTGTTACAAAACTCCCTTTTAAGTGGCTTTATCCAACAGGTGAAAAACAGGAAGAAAACACAGGAAAAGAATCTAAATGGTTTAAAGGCAGAGATGTTATTGCGGGAGATTTTCATTACATTAGGAGAAATATCCCAAACAGCTTGAAAGGAAAAACAATTATCACAAACACAACGACACAAGATGATGTAGAGATGCTGCAACAAAGAGGTTTAAAATGGCTAATAACCACTACTCCACGCTTGGAAGGGAGAAGTTTTGGGACAAATGTTATTGAAGCATTCTTTTTTGCTCTCGAAACTAGTGATAAACTTTCATCCGAAGATTATGAAAGGCTTTCGAGGGAGTTGGATTTTTCTGGAAATTTTGAGAGGTTAAACGATTGAACGAAAAAAGACAGTTTAGAGAAGAAAAGTTGAAAAAATGGATAGAGAGACATGGGGACCCCTATGAGACTTCGTTTTCAATCACTCATTCTCCTGGAGAGGTAAAAAAAGACTTCGAAAAACTAGAAAACAAAGAGGTTTCTTCAGGGGGAAGGATTCTTGCATTTAGGAAACAGGGCAAGTTGGCTTTTATAGATATTGGGGACATTACAGGAAGGATCCAGCTTTTTATTAGAAAAAATGATTTAGAAAATTTTGAAGATATTGAACTTTTAGATTTAGGCGATATTATTTTCACGAAAGGCAAGGTTATGAAAACCAAAGTTGGAGAAATTAGTATTTTTGTGTCAAATTTTTCTCTTGTTTCAAAAGGCAGACATGAGCTTCCTGACAAAATGCATGGAATTTCAGACCCAGAAACAAGACAAAGGAAACGTTGGGTGGACATGTCTTCTGGTGGAGAGATATCTAAAGATATTATTTTCATATCAAAGTTTTTCCAAAAAGCAAGAGAGTATTGGCAGTCTGAAGGTTTTCTTGAGGTTTTTACACCGATGCTTCATCAAATTCCTGGAGGAGCATATGCAAGGCCTTTCAAAACTCATCATAATGCACTGGATTTGCCTCTGTATTTAAGAATAGCGCCTGAACTTTATCTTAAAAAGCTATTGGTTGGAGGCTGTCCAAAAGTTTTTGAAATTGGGAGAAATTTCAGAAATGAAGGAATCTCAAAAAAACACAATCCTGAATTTTTTGGACTTGAAGCTTACGAGGCATGGGGAAGTTTAGACAAAATGATGGATAGAACCGAGGAGTTTATACGTTTTCTTTGTAAAGGGTTATTGGGGAAAAGTTCTTTTTCTTGGCAGGGGGTAGAGATTTCAATAAAAGAAGACTTTAAAAGAGTTGATTTTCGAAAAGCGCTTATTGATTCAATAGGTGTTGATCTTGATGGATTAGGTTCTATTAAAGATTACAGAGCCGTTTTCAAAGAACATAATTTAAGTTGGGGAGATGGCATGACCATTGGCAGGGCTCAAGATAAGCTTTATAGTGAATTTATCGAATCTAAGGTTAAAAATCCAACCTTTGTGACTGGGTATCCGGAAGAGATGAGCCCTTTGGCAAAAAAGATACCTGGGAATGAGAAGTGGACAGAGAGGTTCGAGCTTGTTATTGCTGGCTGCGAGGTTGCAAATGCTTTTGGAGAATTACATGATCCCGACGAGCAGAAAAAAAGAATGAAAAACCAAGAAAGTGCAAAAGATTCAGGTGATTTTGAAGCACAGCCAATAGATGACTCTTATATAGAAGCTCTTGAGTTCGGCATGCCTTCTGCAGGAGGGATAGGTTTTGGTGTAGAAAGATTATTAATGATGCTCTTGGACAAAGATTCAATAAGGGATGTGATTGTTTTTCCTATGCTAAGACCAAAGCAAGATGGCTGAAAGCAAGTATTTTTCAACGATTAAACTACTTATTAAAAATCATGGGTTAAGGATTAAAGAAAAAGAAAAAAAACTTGCAGAAGAAATTGTAAAAAGATGGGATAAAACATGGACTTTTGTTGGCAGGAAAACTGAATTAAAAAAAACCAAAAAAGGTGTTTTCTTCTATCTCTTAATAAATGATGAAGAGGCTTGGTTCAAGGTTGCCAGCCTTTCTTTTAGGATTGATCGAAATTCTCATTTCTTCATACAGGCTCCAAGCCCAGAAAGAAAGCTTTGGAAGAACCAAAGGCTTGCAAACACCCTGGATTTTCTGGCCGAAGAATGGTTTGCTCTGGAATTTGCTTCAGGCAAGGGAAAAAGAAGCATTGTTGTTCCTTTGAACGAAATTAAATCCAAAGAAGATGTAGACTTCATAATTGAAGATCTTTTGGAGGTTACACAATGAGCGAAGACGATATGAATATGGATTCATCAGATTTTGAAAACCTAGAATCTGAATCCAAAAAGGAAAGGCATGGATGTGTTACCGCCTTCATTATTTTTGGTGTTTTGGGTACAGCATGGAACCTTGTTCAACTTCTCTCAGGGAAACAAGTTGAAGAGATGCAGATGGCAGCTGCACAAATGAGAGCTGCAGAAATGTATGAAGAGGCTGAGAATTTTGATATCCTTTCAGAAGTTATGCAATCTCCAGACATAATAAACATGGGAATAATGTCAGGGCTCGCAGTTATTGTGGGGCTAATATTTGTTTGGAGGTTTAAGAAAGTTGGAATCATGTTCTTCTTGGCAGGAATGGCGTTAAGTGCAGTTGCAAATTACCTCGCAATGTCAAGAGCTGAAATGCCACCTATATCACCTCTTATAGGAATTGTGATTAATATTGGATTGTTTTTCTGGGCAATGAGTATCGGCGAAAAAAAGACAATTAACCAATTGGATTAAACCAGTTTAGCCCTTATTCTTGAACTGAGGAAATCAACAATTGTTACAACAACAATAATCCCCAGGATGATTGCTCCAACATTGTTCCAATTTCTAGACATAAGAGCAAAGAATAAGGTTTTTCCTATTCCCCCCGCTCCAACCATACCAAGAACACTTGCAGCCCTTATATTGATTTCAAGTCTGTAGATTAATATTGATAAAAATTCAGGTAAGATTTGTGGCCATGCAGAATACCTGAAAGTGGATATTCTGGATCCTCCGACTGCAAGAACAGCCTCCATCGGTTTTGGATCTAAAGATTCAATAATCTCAGCAGTTAGTTTTGACAATGTTCCTATTGAATGGAATCCTAGGGCTAAAATTCCAGCAAATGCTCCTGGTCCAACACCAACTATAAAAATAATGGCCATCAGTATTTCTGGAATTGTTCTTATTGCATTCATTAGCAATTTGCAAAAAATTGATATTGGCTTTGGGGAAATGTTTTCAGATCCTAAAAATCCAAAAATCAATGCAAAAAATCCAGCAAAAGTCGTTCCAATTATTGCAATTTGAAAACTCTCAATAAGTCCTGATGAAATTGATGGCATTATTCCCCAGTCTGGATTCAAGAGTCCATTCTCCCCTGAAAAAACTTTAGAGAACATCTCTATGCCTTTTTTGTTATCTTGAGGCCAAATCTCAATAGTGATGTAAAAAAAAGAGACAAGTCCAACTATCCAAAATATCCAATTTTTTTTACTCATGTTTTTGTTAGTTTTTTTCTTATTTTTTCAGAAAGATAGTCAACTGTTGTGACGATAGCGAACATAACCAACAATAAAGACGATATTTTTGAATATTGCCCAAGGTCAAAATTGACATTAAACCATACCCCAATCCCCCCTGCTCCAACAAGCCCTACAATGGTTGCAGCTCTTATATTTATTTCAAAGACATAAAGGCAATAAGATAGAAATTGTGGCAGGATGATTGGAGATGCTCCATATTTAATCCTGGATATCCACGACCCTCCAACTGAACTTATTGCTCTTAAGGGTTCTTCATTTATCGAATCAAGGCTTTCATAAAGAAGCTTGGTTATTATCCCAAATGAAAAAAATGTTAATGCAATAGCTCCAGCAAAAGGATTTGCTCCAAACAAGGCAACACAAAGTGCTGCTAGGAGAAGATCGGGAATTGTTCTAATTACATTGAGGATTAGTCTAAACAAAGTGGTCAAAAAGATGTTTTTCGTAATAGTTTTAGCTGAAAACATTGCAAAAGGATAAGCAATAACTGATCCAAGCAAGGTTGCGAAAAAAGCCATTTTTAAAGAAATTAAAAAATCTGGTAAAACTGCGCTTACTTCAGAAAAATCTGGAGGCCACATTTCAACCAAGAAAAATTTAATGTCAGCTAAACCTTTTACAAACCTTCCTAGAGATACCTCTGTTTCAATTAGTGCCCAAGAAAAAATTAAAAAAAATATAGTTATGTTTAGATATTTTTTCATTTTTTTAGATAGATTTTTTCAAAGGATTTTTTTGTTGTTTTTCCAACTTTTTCATCCCAAACCTTTTTCCCTGAACTTAAGCCAAGGATTCTGTCGGCATATTTGAGAGCCATATCAACATCATGTAAATTTATGAGAATTGCAATATTCTCCTTTTTGCAGATTTTCTTCAAGTCTTCAAGTACCTTCTTTGCTGTTGGGGGATCTAGGCTTGCGACTGGTTCATCAGCAAGAATTAATTTTGGATTTTGAATACGTGCCCTTGCTATTGAGACTCTTTGTTGTTCCCCCCCTGAAAGCATATCCGCTCTTTTGTACAAATAGGCTTCAAGGCCAAGGTCTTTCAAAATGTTTTTTGCTGTAAGGATGTCTTTTTTAGGCCACAACCCCAATGTTGTTGTAATGCTGGGCCTTTGCCCCAAAAGACCCGTTAGGACATTATCCAAAACCGAGAGACGATTCTGCAGGTTGTAATTTTGAAAAATAAAACCTATTTGGGTTCTATATTTTCTTAATTCATATCCATGGATTAAGCTGATATTTTTATCCTGGAATGAGACACTTCCTTCTGAAGGTTCAATAAGTCTATTGATACATCTTAAAAGTGTTGATTTTCCTGCACCACTTGGTCCAACAACTGCAACCATCTCCCCTTCAGAAATTTTAAAATTTACTTTTGTCAATGCGGGTTTTAATGAATTTGAATATTTTTTACTCAGGTTCCTAACTGTTAATAAATTTTTCATAAAAGACCACTGTTTTCTGCGAGTTTTTCAAGTTCCAAGAAATCTTCATGGCTTGCTGTTTCAAAACCTTCAATATCGTAGATATCTTGTAGTATCTGGAAGATTTTTGAATTTTTTTCAGGAAGATCCAAAAATGCTTTTTTTATTTCTTCGATTATTTCTGATCCAAGATCTCCTCTTGCTGCAATGATGTCATTTGGTATTGGGGCTGTGAGGGCAATCTGGATAACCTCTCCTTCCCATTGGTTAATAATTTCAAGATTCAATTTCCCACAAGCGGTTTGAACAATTTTTTTTTCACCTTTCTCCATTAATTTTAAAAATGGATTGATTTCATGAGCTAGTTTGTCTAAGCTTGAGGGGGTATATCTCATCAAGATATTCCAAAATATTGCTTCTTTTTCTTTTTCTCCTTGAAACTTGTCGGGACACCAATTGAATTCTTCATTTTTGTTAGATATTTGAGACTCGTCATTTTCGTCTTGAGGTAAAAATGTTATTCTTACTTTCGCCCCTGGAGCAATGTCAGGAAAATCTTTTACGAAATTTCTTCGTGCATCTTCAAAAGTTGCTCCAGCATCCCAGTCTCCTCTGTATATTGCTTGGATTACATTGTCATGACTTCCGAGCATCGCATAATTTTTTAAATCCAAACGATAGTCGATTCCCTCAGAAAGAAGTGTAATTTGGGGATACAAAAAACCACTTGTTGAAGCGGGATCTGTGAACGCGAATAGTTTATTTTTGATTTCTGAAATCTCCTTTATGCCGCTTTTTTTTGAGACAACTATTTGTGACTTGTAACTTGTCTTGCCAAATCTTATTGTCTTTAATAGAGGTTGTGTTGTTTTATTTGTTTGTTTTGTGTCTCTATAAGATAAAAGGTATGAAAATGGAGCTAAAAAACCTACATCAACCTTGCCAGCTTTCATTCCAGCTATCAGCCCCATGTATTTAACAGCAACAAAACTTTCAACTTTTATTCCAGGGTATTTTTTTTGAAGACTTTTTTCAAGATACCCTTCAAGTGGTTTAATGTCATCTTTTAGTGTTTCTGCTTGTTGGCTTGGTACGAAACCGACCATCAAGACACAATTTTCAGGTGTTTTTTCAAAATTACAGACCTTTAATTCTCTTGAACAGCTATTCAAGCATATAAAAAATAGAAAAAATAAGATTTTTTTATACAAAACGTCATTATGGTAATACGATTAATTTAAATCTTTTATGTTTTTAGTGAAATTAAAATGACAAATTTTGGATTATTAGACTGGGCTATTGTTTTCCTTTATCTTTCAGGATCTGTTTTTATAGGGTATCAATCTAGAAAATACATAAAGAATATGTCCGACTTTGTTGTTGCAGGAAGGTCTCTGGGGAAGGGGTTGGGTGTTGCAACAATGATTGGGTCTGAACTGGGTCTAATTACTGTCATGTATGCAGCTCAAAAGGGATTAACTGGAGGTTTTGCATCTTTCCATATAGCCTTGCTTGCTGGCCTTGTTTGTCTTCTTGTCGGGTGGACTGGATACATTGTTGTGCCTTTGAGAAAATTAGGAGTAATGACGATTCCTGAGTTTTATGAAAAAAGATTTTCAAGAGGGGTTCGAATTCTTGGAGGGGCGATATTGGCTTTGTCAGGCATTTTAAACATGGGTATGTTTTTGAATGCCGGAGGAACCTTCATTGTCGGTGTTACGGGAATGGATTCGGATTTTCATTTAAAAATAGTAATGAGCATACTCTTGGTATTGGTTCTTTTTTACACAATGCTGGGAGGAATGTTCTCTATTGTTATAACTGACTTTATTCAATTTGTGGTTTTGTCTATAGGTTTGCTTATTGCAACATTTATATCTATCAAAACATTGACTTGGGATAGTATTTTAGAAACAGCTGAAAATCATTATGGTGCAGCAGGTTTTAATCCATTCCATTCTGACGGTTTCGGTATTGACTATGTGGTATGGATGGCTTTTATGGGGCTTATATCTTGTGCCGTTTGGCAAACTGCAGTCATGAGAGCATGTGCTGCAAAAGACACGGAAACAGTAAAAAAGATTTATAAATGGTCTTCAGTTGGTTTTTTGGCAAGATTTTTAATACCTAATTTTTTAGGGATATGTGCTGTTGTTTATTTTACAAACAACTTAATACCAATACCTGAAAACACCCTAGAAGCATTCCCTCAATTTTTAGGAGCAATTTTGCCAACCGGAGTTTTAGGCCTTGTCGTTGCAGGCATGTTGGCAGCTTTCATGTCAACTCATGATAGTTATCTTTTGTGTTGGAGTTCTGTTTTAACCGAAGATGTTATCAATCCTCTTTATGGAGGGAAGTTAAAAGATCAGACCAGATTGAAGATAACTCGAATAATCATCTTTTTGATAGGTGTATTTTTGTTAATTTGGAGTTTATGGTATCCTTTGGGACAAGATCTTTGGGACTATATGGCGATATCGGGAGCTATATACTTTACCGGAGCTTTTGCACTGCTGGGCGTGGGGTTGTATTGGAAAAAGGCAAGCACTGTTGGAGCATATCTAGCAATTATTGGTGGCTTGTCGGCAATGTCCGGACTTGGCCCTATTAAAGAAAACCTGGGTCCGAAAATCAATTCCTTAAGTTCAGCAGAGCTAGGGCTATTCACCATCGCACTTTCTGTTTTATTGTTGATTTTTGGTTCTCTTATTTTTCCGGACAAAAAAAATCATATTGAAGGAGTGAGATGATGGAGTGGAAAAGTTTTTGGATTTGGTTTTTATTTGGTGGTTTGTCGGTTTTTTTGTTTGTTTCATTCACGATAACAAAAAGTGGTTTTAGCGAGTTGAAAGATTTTTTCAACAAAAAAAACTGAGCAGTGAAGCTAATAAGGTTTTTAATCGGTAACGATAATTTTTATTTACTCAAAAGGTTCAGACATAAAATTTTTCAAAGAAAGGCTAAATTGAATATATTATTTTTTGATACTTTTTAGAATCTTTTTTCAATTCTTCATAAAGCTTGTATTGTGTTTTGAACCTATGGAGATTTTGGTCTTTCTCTGATGTTCTGAAAT
>CAZDPU010000009.1:22237-34550 GCA_964507645.1 uncultured bacterium | reverse complement strand
TCTGCGTCCATCTCTCCAAGACCTTTAAACCGCATAATGGTGGGATTTCTTCCCTGCCACTTTTCCATCAAGGCCTCTTTTTCTCTCTCGTCTACAACATATTTTTCATCCTTCCCTGCTCTAACCTTGTAAAGAGGGGGTCTTGCAGCATAAACATGCCCATTTTCTATAAGTGCTGGCATGTGTCTGTAGAAAAAAGTTAACAACAGTGTTTTGATGTGAGCCCCATCAACATCAGCATCTGTCATGAATATGATTTTGTTGTACCTTAGTTTTTGGAGGTTTGCACCAGCCTGGGCTATATTTTCCCTTTCGCTAAGTGGGAATATCCTTCTTACCGTTTTGGCCCCTTCCTGCATCTCTGGGTCTGGGAATTCTTTTTCAAACTCATCATCATCCATATATTCGGTTCTTGGGATAAAGCCGATTCCAATCGCTTGAATCAAGGCTTTAATCTCTGCATTATTCAGCCATCTTGATTCTGTGTTTGCTTTTTCAACATTTAAAATTTTTCCCCTAAGTGGCAAAACTGCTTGGAAGTGTGGATCTCTTGCTTGTTTTGAGTTTCCCCCAGCAGAATCTCCCTCAACAACAAACAGCTCTGTTCTTGTTCTGTCTTTTGAGATGCAGTCAGTGAGTTTCCCTGGAAGGATGCCGCTACCGAGGTTTTCTTTGCTCCTCTCAAGATCAAAAGCTTTTTTTGCACGTTGGCTTGCTTTTGCTATTGTCAGGGCCAACAAAACAATCTTTCGAGACTCTTGTGGGTTTTGCTCCAACCACCTATAAAAATCTCCGGAAACCGTTGAGTGAACAGCCCCTTTTGCAACAGTGCTTCCCAATTTCCCTTTTGTTTGTCCTTCAAATTGTGGCTCGTGCAACCTAACGGTAACAATAGCTTGCATCCCATACCTTATCGACTCTCCGTCAACAGATGTGTCCTTGTCTTCAAGTTTGTAGTCCTTCATGTATTTCAGAATAGTCCTTGTGACACCTGTGTTTAATCCTGTAACGTGTGTTCCGCCCCCTTGTGTCCTGATGTTGTTGACAAAAGAAAGCGTTTCTCCTCTTTTTTGTGTCAGGAATTGAAGTGCGAGTTCCACATGAACAGTTGGTCCATTCTTGACCTTGACCTCTTTTGCACAAAAGAATGGCTGCATTAGCAAGGTTGTGTCATTTTCGGTTAGGTTTTCTATGTATTCGCGAATACCTCCTTCAAACAAAAACTCCTCTTTGAAAACCTCAACGTCTCTCTGGTCTTCAAGTTTTATTTTTAGGCCTGGGTTAAGGTAAGCAAGTTCTTTTAAGCGTCTTTTTAGTGTTTTTATGTTGAAGATAATTCCTTCTTTGAAGATTTTTTCGTCTGGGTAGAATCGAATCCTGGTTCCTCTTTTTTTGGTAGATCCAATTTGTTTCAGAGGTTGTGTAAGTGAACCTCTTGAATAGTGTATTTCGTGCTCTTTTCCATCCCTATAAACATTTGCCTGAAGTTTTTCAGCCAAGGCATTCACACAAGAAACACCAACTCCGTGCAGACCACCTGAAACCTTGTAGGTTTTATCGTCAAACTTACCGCCGGCATGCAGTGTGCCCAAAACAAGCTCTATGGCTGGAACCTTTTTTATTTTATGCATGTCGATCGGAATCCCCCTGCCGTCATCTCGAACCTCACAAGATCCATCCTCGAGCAAAATCACTGATATTTCAGTGCACTCTCCAGCCATAGCCTCGTCAATTGAGTTGTCTACAACTTCCCAAACTAGGTGATGGAGTCCTGCTTCAGCGGTGTCTCCGATATACATAGCGGGTCTTTTTCTTACAGCCTCAAGCCCTTCTAAAACTGTTATCTGTTCGGAAGTGTAGTTGTTTTTTACCACGTTTTTAATTCTACTGTTTCCATCTTGGTTTTTTATTTTTTTACCTGTTCTAAAAGGTCTTGTTCCATCTCTTGTAATATTGCTTTCGTGTCTGCTTCCATGGTGATTTCAATTTGTCCCTCTTCCTCGGTGTTTGCCCAAAACCATGCACCATTTTCATAATCTGTCCTAATTCCTTGAAGGTCCCTTACGCTAACAAGGGGGGATCCAGCAAGATTCATTACGGGTTCTTCTCTAAAAAAATTCTTCAGCCTGCTGTGTTCTGAGTTTTCGAGTTGTAACGTTAATGTTCTTTTTGTGCCTTCCCCATACCTTGAGATTAGGTCATCTCTTGTTTTTGACAGGGGTTGGGAGTTTTTTTGGAGGTGGTTTAGGAAGGAAACTATGCAATAAAGAGCGTCTGGAACTGTGTTGTGTAGAAATGGTATTGTTATGTTTCCCCTTTTCACGGCAATGATTCCTTTTGTTTTTTTTAAAGCATTTAGAAGATCTTTTTCTCTTGTTGTTGTAAAGACCACTTTTTTCTTTTGCTCTTTTGCGAACTTCAAAAAAACATTGCTTGTGTTGACTGCGCAGACTATTGTTCCCTCTCTTTTGTTGAGTTCAGACTGATAAACCATTGTCTGAATCCACTCACCAGGCCAAACAACCCCGGTGTCATCTATGACAAAAAACCTCTCTCCGCTGTCGTCGAGAAGGAATCCTGCATCTGAGTTTTCACTCATTACTGCCTTTTGAACAGAGTGGACTCTTTGTTTATATGGTTCTGATTTTTCTATTTTTTTAAAAACAACCGTATGCATGTCAAAAAGCTTTTCTGATATCTTTTTGATTGTTTCATTTGTTGTGCCGATGATTATTTTTTTTGGCTTTTGTCTTTTTCTTTTTAAAAAAAGGTTGCTGGTTTGTTTTTCCTTAATGGTTGTTAGTTTTCCGGCCTTTTCCATTTTTTCAACTGGGGGTTTTGTTTTGTTCTCAGTGTGGGGTTCTCCACTCTTGTTAAAAATTTTGAACCCGGAAATCATGTTGGGTGAAGACCCTGCAGTGACAACAACAATCCCCAACCCCCTCTCCCTTCCCTCCAAAACAGCTATTGGTGTGGGTAGGGGTTCTTTTGATGTTTTTACATCAACACCCCACAGCAAAAGGCTTTTGGAAATCTCCTCTTTCAACCTTGCACCCATAAACCTAGAACCGTCTTCAACAACAAGGTAGCTTTCTGTCAAGTCTATTGTTTTTTTGATTTGCTTTAGCGCGGATTCGGCTGTCATTTCGCGCCCCCACCTTCCATAAAAATAATTGTCCTTTCTTTTCATTTCTAAAAATTGGGTTCCTCAACAAGGTCCGTCAACGCTTCGTTTAGTGTTTTGTTGATTGTTTGTATTATTTCTTTTTTGTTTTTTTGTATTTTCTTCTTGACAATTGGATGACTTTCTTTTGAGTTTATAAAAAGGGTTTTTTTTGTTGCGGAAATAACTTTTGTTCTTTTGTATCTTGGTTCAATCTCCGCCATCCAAAATTGTTTGATTTTTAGAAACGATTTTAAGGCTGGATCAATTTCCTGTAAAAGGAGGTCGATTGTTTTTTTAGATTTTGTTTCTTTTTTTGAAATTTTATTGGGCCTCTATTTTTGGATGTTTCAAAGTCATTAAGAAGTATTTGTAGGTTTCATCTTCAGGATCGCAAAATAGGCATGAGGAGTGTGGGTCTTCAAAGTTTATCTTTACCTTGTTTCCTTTTATGGTTTTCAAAAAATCAAGCATAAATGCACTGTTTAAACAAACCAGAAAATCTACATCGCTACCCTTTTCAAAAAAAAGAACCTCTTCCCCTTGTCCCCTTGGTGTTTCGTCTATTGATATCACTACTTCATTGTTTTCTATCTTTATAAGTGCTGCATTGTTGAGTTCTTGGTATTTTCCGAACTGTTGTAGTCTTTCAAGAGCATTTGTTATTTCAACCTTGTCGAGGATGATGTTTTTTGTATGTTCCCTTTCTAGTATTTTCTCATAATCAGGATAGGTTGGTGTTAGCGTTGTTGCAAAAAGTTTGACACCCTCATGAACAAACATAACATGATCGTCTCGAATCTTTCCTTCTAGGGTTCCTGTTTTTCCAGAAAGGCTTTTTAATATACTCTTCAAAGCATCTGTATCCACTTGTATTTTTCTTTCAACGCCACTATGGTCTTCCTTGCTTGTTATCGCCATCCTAAAACCGTCTGTGTTTACTATTCTTAGCTCGTGTCCTCTAAAATCAAGAAGTGTTCCACTTGAGTAACCTTGAGTTCCTCCATGTCTTGCAACAACCAAAACCTTTTCAAGCAATCTGACAAAATCCTCGTTTTTCATTTCAAAAACTTCGTTTGATTCTTTTTCCTCAAAAGGAAAGTTTGTATGAGTTTGGGGAACTATCGACTTAAGGGTGTATCTTGAACCAGATCCTTTGAGGTGCAATGAACCATCTTCATCCATGTCCATCAAAACCGTGCCAGTCATCCTTCTAAAAAGTTCCCTCATTTCTGAAATTGGATAAAATCTTGTTTTTGTACTTTCTGTTATGCTTTTGTCCTCTATTGCAAGAGAGCATCCTGATACATTGTTAAAAGTTTCTAAAAATAGCTTTTTACTTTCATATCTTAGGCCTATATGTGCAACACCCCTAAGACCAAGAAGAGCGTCTCCTGCACAAGACGATACTGTTGAAAGACTTTCGTGAAGCAATTTTGAAGAAATTTTTATAGCCATATAATGTATTTTAATATTGTAAATCTAAACTACTACCACTACTGTAGTTAAAAAAGAGTTAAATTACCGTCTTTTTCCGGGTTTTCATGTGTGGTTAAATTGTTCAAAGAAAAACCATGATTAACAGCAATTGAGTTGACCGAGTTTTTGAAAGAGGTGTTTTCTTTAAGGTTTTCTTTACCTTTTTTTAACGAATAGGTGATAGCTGATTTTTTTACATTTAAAACCCGAGAGGAAGAGGCTCTACAACCATTTGGACGACAGCACAGCAGCAAAACAGCAGCTCGACGAGCAAGCACAACCTCTCTCAGCCGAGATCCAGAGAGAACGGATGATTTTCTAACATTAAAAACACGACAAACATCATCAACAAGAGAAGATCCGGGCATAGACGTATCTTGGGACAAGGCAAACGAAACAGAATAGCCTTCAGGGTTTCCAACAGATTGAGACCACAGAAAACGACCAGCAATACCCTTTATCCCCCTAACATCAGGAGGAAGATTGCTGAAAAGGTTTTCAGGAATAACCCCTGGAGATTTTTTTAAAAGGAACTTTTCCAACAATTCTTTTCTTTCATCCTCTTCTGGTGGAGACATTTTGATAACAAGCCCAGAAGTCAAACGACTAATCAGCCTGGGGTTGAACTTTTCTATAGCCCTCGGATGCCTGTCGGAAACAACAACAATAGGTCTTGATTTAACCAAAAAAGAATCAAAGACGTCGAAAAAAACCTGTAAGGTTCTCTTTCTTCCAACAAACTTTTGTATATCATCAATCAACAAGCAGGGTCTTGAAAAAAATGAAGATTTAAAACCATTCAGATTCCGTTTCTCAACGGAATTTACCAAACCTTCCGTAAACTGATCAGAACCAACAACACGCTCTCCAAAATCACGTGCAGCAAGATTTAACAGATGCGTTTTTCCAACACCCGGCGGACCGTAGAGAAGTATTGGGAACAAGCCACTAACACCATCTTTTTTAGCAACAGAGCCTATGGCACGAAATGCATTTTTTACACCTACATGAGGGTAAAAGGTTTCAAAAACATCGCGTTTTATTTTTCTAACAGAAGGAGGTGCAATGGGGACGTTTTTTGGGACCCCTACTGAGAGGTGTGGCTCTGCAAGCTCAAATCTTTTATAACTAAACCCCACCACGATCTTGGACAAAAGATTAAAGTTTTTTTCAGCTATTTTAAAATTGTAGTTTCCAGAGGGCAAAAGGGTTACAATACCATCTTCTGACAGTGTGATTTTTGAAGTGTTGAGAAGGGTTTTTAGGGGAAGGTAGTTTTTTTCTTCAGCAATTTTTTTAATAATTTTTTCTTTCAGGTCTTTGTCTTTTGAAAACTGCATGAAGGATAATTTTAAACAGCAAAAAAAGAAGAAGATTTGAATCACAAAAGATAAAAAAAAGAAAACCTAACCAACACTATTCAAAGACAAAAACGATAAATATCGTTTATCATTTTTTTTAGAAAAATGGAAGACACAGAAACAAGCAAAGACAAAAACTTTTTAGTAATTGGTGCAGGCCAAATGGGAGCCGGGATTGCACAGGTTGCAGCTGAAAATGGTTACAACGTAAAGATTGAAGACATCAATTCTTCACTTGTTGAAAAAGCAATAAAAAACATCCACGATCGCTGGGAGAGGGCGCAAGAAAAAGGAAAAATAGAAAAAGGGGAGGTTGCAAGTTTTAAAAAACAACTTAGTATGTTTGATGAGAAAGAATATAGTGATTTTAAATTCATAATAGAAGCTGTTTCTGAAAATGAAAAAATAAAAAAAGAAATTTTTTCAAAAGTTGGAAAAACAGCTTCAAAAGAGGCAATAATCGGATCTAACACATCATCTATATCTATTTCAAATCTTGCCAAGTCCAGCGGAATGCCAAAAAACTTCATTGGTATACATTTCATGAACCCCGTGCCAGTGATGCCCCTTGTTGAGGTCATAGAAGGGGATGAAACTTCGAAAAAAACAACAAAAGAAACAATGGACTTTGTAAGAAAAATAAACAAGAAACCAGCAAAAAGCAAAGACAATCCAGGTTTCATAAGCAACAAGATACTCATGCCCATGATCAATGAGGCAATAGAAACCCTAGCAAGCAAAACAGGGACAAAAGAAGACATAGACACTGTCATGGAGCTTGGAATGAGGCACCCATTGGGACCACTCAAGCTTGCAGACCTCATAGGTCTTGACACCTGTCTTGCAATCATGAATGTTTTACACAATGGATTTGGTGACAAAAAATACAAACCATCACCATTGCTCACCCAAAAAGTGAAAGAAAACAAACTTGGAAGAAAAACAGGAGAGGGCTTCTACAAATACAATTAAAGAAAATGAAACAAACACTTGTTCAAAAAATAATAGCTGAAAAATCAAACAAAAAAGAGGTCAATGTTGGAGAGATAGTAATGGCTTCTGTTGACAGGGCAATGGGTCACGACATCACAGGTCCAGCCGCCGCCGCACTTTTACGAGATGCTGGAATTGACCAAGTTTGGGACAAAGACAAGGTTGTCTTGGTTGCCGATCATTTTGTCCCTGCAAAAGATCTTGCTGCAGCGAAACTAGGGAAAGAATTAAGAATTTTTGCGGAAGAGTATGAGGTTGGACACTATTTTGGAGAAGGAAAGGGTGGCATATGTCATGTCGTCATGCCTGAGGAAGGGCTTGTTGCCCCAGGAGAAATTGTCATAGGCGCAGACAGCCACACATGTACAAACGGCGCTGTTGGTTGCTTGGCAACAGGGGTTGGACACACAGACCTTGCAGCAGTTCTTGCAACTGGTAAGGTTTGGTTAAGGGTTCCCAAAACAATAAAGGTTGTTTTCAAAGGAACACCAGCACCCGAAGTGACACCAAAAGACATGTCTTTGGCCTTGGGGAAGATATTGACTGTTAGTGGAGGGAACTATAAGGTTTTGGAACTTCATGACCAAACGGAAACGGGGATAAACATGGAGGGAAGGCTAACAATATCCAATATGGCTATAGAGTGGGGAGCGAAAGCGGGAATTTTCGTTCCCGACAAGACAACAGAAACCTTCATCAAGGAAAGAGCAAGACATAATAATTGGCAAATGGTCAAACCAGATGAAAACGCCTCTTATGACCAAGAAATCATCATTGATACAACAAACCTAGAACCACTTGTTGCAATGCCGTTCAGCCCCGACAACGTGACAACCGTCAGGGAGGTTGAGAAGAAAAAGATAAAAATAGATCAAGTGTTCATAGGCTCCTGCACAAACGCCCGAATTGGTGATTTGAGAGAGGTTCACAAAGTTTTTAAAAACAACCCCGACAAACAAAGCCAAGTTCCAAGAGTTGTGGTTATCCCAGGGGACCAAAAAACATACCTAACCGCTGTTGAAGAGGGGATAGCTACAGAGTGTATATCAAGAGGTTGTGTGTTCTCAACCCCAACATGTGGACCATGTTTGGGAGGGCATTCCGGGGTAATGGCTGCTGACGAGGTCTGCCTCTCAACCAGCAATAGAAATTTTCACGGAAGGATGGGGCATCCAGATTCACTGGTTTACCTTTGTTCCCCACTTGTTGCAGCGCACTCAGCATTGAAAGGGTATATAGCAGCTCCGTAATTGAAAACAGTTTTTCACCCCCTGAAAAAAATTAGCTGGATAGAGGGATATTACAAACAGCTAAAGGCAGTTGATGATGCCAAAAAAAACAAAGAACACGTATTTTTTTTTGAACACGAAAGCGTTATTACACTAGGCACGTCATCAAAAAAGAAAGATATTCCAAAAACAAGCAAAACCAGAAAAAGCGGAATAGGGGTTTTTCAAGCAAGCAGGGGAGGAGAGGCAACATGGCATGGAGGAGGTCAATTGGTTGTTTATCCGGTTTTAAATATCAAAAAAAGAAAAATTCAAGCCCCAAAATTAGTTGAAAAAATCCTAAAAACAATACAAAAAGCACTGTTTGGGATAGGGGTTGAAACACATTTGGATCTCAAAAATCCGGGACTTTACATAAAAAACAAAAAGATAGTATCTTTTGGCATGACAATAAAAAAGGGAATCACCCTGCATGGAGTTTCCATAAACATCAACAACACCCAAACAGGTTTTCAGGAAATAAAACCATGCGGAAAGTCTCCAAAAACAATGTCAACAATTGAAAAAGAAACGAAGAGGCCAATAAACATACAATTGGTTGCTATGGAAATCAAAAAAAACTTATCGAGAACACTATGACACAACATCCAACCTGGACCAAGATCAAAATACAGCCAGGGTCAACAAAGTCGCTCATAAGCCTTTTTTCCGAAACAACACAGGCAAAAAAAATAACAACAATTTGCGAAGAAGCATGCTGTCCAAATCTTTCAGAATGCTGGGGACGCGGAACGGCAACCTTTATGCTTCTTGGAGATGTTTGTACAAGGGGTTGTAGGTATTGTTCTGTCAATAAAGGAAAACCTGAAAAACCCGACAAAAATGAACCTAGAGATCTTGCTGAAACCATAAAGAAAATGAAGGCCAAATACATAGTTTTAACAATGGTTGACAGGGATGATCTAAAGGATGCCGGTGTTGAGCACATCTTAGAAACTGTTTATGAAATCAAAAAAATAAACCCCAATACAAAAATTGAACTTTTGGTTGGAGATTTAAATGGAGACCCCAACCTAATTCAAGAAGTTGCCACTGCAGAAATTGATGTCTTTTCCCACAACATAGAAACAGTCAAGAGGCTTTACCCAAGACTCAGGCCACAAGGGAGATACAAAAGAGCTTTAAAGGTTCTAAACACAGCAGCCAGCCTTGGAATACAAACAAAAACAAGCCTAATTGCGGGGATGGGAGAAACAACGGGGGAGGTTTTTTCTCTTCTTCAGGATATAAAGATTGCAGGGGTTGGAATATTTACCTCAGGACAGTATCTAAGACCTTCACAAAGCCAGGTTCCAGTTATCAAACACAGATCCCCATCTTGGTTTGAAATGGTTGAGAAAAAAGCTCAATCAATGGGGATAAAGTCAAAATGCGGACCACTTGTCAGGTCAAGCTACATGGCAGAAACCTTGTATAAATAATACCCCCATAGGGTATAAAAACAATATTTCAAAAAATCGAATATAATTGTCAGTTATGAATTCAAAAAAAGCAAAAAAAGCAAAAAACAATGGATCATTTGGTGTCGATCAGGAAACTGCATTTAAGGTTCTTTACCACCCCCTTCTAAAAGCGAGACTATTGGACGAGAGGATGGTAAAGCTCTTTAATCAAGGTCGTTTTGGAGGAACATACTTTAGCGGTTGTGGACAGGAGGCAACAAATGTTGGAGCGGGGGTTCACATGATTGAAGGAGACATTCTCGCACCATCCCATAGACAACTTGGTGCAATGGTTGCCAGGGGGATAACTGCAAAAAGGGTATTGGCCCAAGTTTACTCAACGGCAGAATCTCCAGACGGAGCGCAACAACACCCATGTCATTTTGGGGATCCGGAATTGGATATCGTGAGCCCAACTGGACATGTTGCTATACAGGTTGTTTTGGCAGCAGGGGCTGCATATGCCTACCTTCTCGATGCATATCGAGACGGGAAGGTGAAACTTAACTGGGATAAAGATGGAATAGTCTGGGCTGGAAACTGGACGCTTAAAAAAGGTACAAGTTTAAATTGCGCATTTTCTTTTTTTGGTGATGGAGCTACTGCAAAAGGAGACTTTCACGAGTCCATGAATTTTGCAGGAGTACACAAGCTTCCAGTTATTTACATGGCTGAAAATAACATATGGGCTGAGTCTGTCCATGTTACAGAAAACGTTCCTGTTGAGAGGATTAGCGAGAGAGCTGCTGCATATGGAATGCCGGGGGTTACGGTTGACGGGCAAAATGTATTTGAAGTGTATTCAGCGGTTGGGGAAGCCGTAAATCGAGCTCGAACCGGGGGAGGCCCAACTTTAATAGAGTGTTTAACATATCGTTACCATGGGCACTCAATGATAGATCCGGCCGACTACAGAACTGATGAAGAAGTTGAGGAGTGGAAAAAAAGGGACCCCTTAAAGGTTTTTAAAGAGATAGCCAAAAAGGATGGAATTTGGAGTGAAAAATTAGCCAAAGAAACTGAAAAAAACATAAACAATGAAATAGAAAAGGCAATTGACTGGGTTGAAGAAGAGTCAACCAGGCCAAAACCAGACCAGTTTATAGATGTCACCTTTAGGAATCCAAAATTCAATGAAGCAATAAGAAGAAGATGGGAGAAGAGAAAAAATGTCTAACAAAAATATAAGTTATATTCAGGCAATAACAGACACAATGTGGTCTGAAATGGAGATAGATGAAACTGTTTTTGTTTTAGGACAGGATTCAGGAAGGTACGGAGGTGTTTTCAAGGCAACTGCTTGGAGGTCTCAAGATGACGGAAAGCCAGATTTAACAAAAAAAATGTATGACGAATTTGGCCCCCTTAGGGTTTTAGACGCACCCCTTGCAGAAAACCTGATTATTGGAGGGGCTGTTGGAGCCGCCCTTTCGGGATATAGGCCAATTGCAGAAATCCAATTTATGGATTTTATAGATTGTGCAATGGGCCATATAGTTAACCAGGCGGGAACAATATCATTCAAAACCAACGGTTCCTGGTGCTGTCCTTTAACGATAAGGGTTCCATATGGAGGGGGCATAGGGGGAGGAATGACACATAGCCAAAGCAATGAAGCGTGGTTCTGTCATGCTGGAGGGCTTGTTGTTACTGCGCCAAGTAATCCAAGAGATGCAGCAGGTCTTTTAAGGTCTTGCATAAGGTCTGATGATCCATGTGTTTACATAGAACATAAAGGGTTGTACAGGGCCATTACTGGAGATGTTCCAAATGATCCAAACTTTACTGTAGAGCTGGGAAAAGGAAAGGTTGTGCAGAAAGGCAAAGACCTAACAATAATCTCTTACGGAGCAATGTTGCACAAGTGCTTAGATGCAATCAAAACACTGGAAAAAGAAGGTGCAAGTATTGAAGTTATAGACCCAAGAACACTGTGGCCAATGGACGAAGAAATCATGATTGAATCTGTTTGCAAGACGGGAAGGTGTGTTGTTGTTGCCGAGTCTCATGCTGCTTACGGTTTTACAAGCGAGGTTGCTGCGCGTGTGCAAGAAGGGGCTTTCTGGAATCTTGTAACCCCAATAAGAACTATTGCAGGGCCAGACACACCTTTTCCTTTTGAGGCTGGAATGGAAGCAGCCTATCTGCCATCAAAAGAGGAAATTGTAAACTCCTGCAAAAGGGCTTTGGGAGACGGATAATGCCAATCAAGGTCCCAGTACCAGATCTAGGAGTCAGTGTTATTGAGGCAAAGGTTTCTGAGTGGAAAAAAAACATAGGAGATGCTGTAAAGAGAGATGAAGAGATAGGCATTCTAGAAACAGACAAGATAACAACCCCTATAACAGCATTTAAAGATGGAATCCTTGTTGCCGTTTTTGCCCAACCCGGAGATGTTGTTCCTGTCGGACAAACAATTGCTGTGATACAAAAAGAAGGCGAAAGCTTGTCAAAGGGAGATATAGAAAAACTTAATCCAAAAAAATCACCAGCACCGGAACCAACACCAGCACCGGAACCAACCCCAGCAACAAAACCTACCCCAGACACGAAAACAACACCGGAAAAGAAAAAAGAACCAGCAAC